>CALAEV010000052.1 GCA_937892525.1 uncultured Clostridia bacterium | reverse complement strand
CAAGTAAGGAAGACGGTATTGTTAAAAGAATTGTTTTTGATTTGATAGATAAAGGGATACCGGGACTTTACTTTGCTGGTGGCTACACCACAAGGCATATGGGTTATTCTCCAAGCTATACAACTGGCGATATGGCAGCAAAGAATGCAATACTCGCTATGGAAAAGGAGGTAAAGTAAATGAGCAAGAAATTTTCTGTAAACGGCACTTTCAAAGATAGTGTTAATACTATAAAGTTTTTAACAGAGAGAAAACAATTTATTGATAGTGCCCCAGCAGTTTTGCCAACTCGTACTGATGATTTTGGCGTAAATAAGGTTGCAAAAAGCATTCATCCTAAAGAGCAAAAGCTTGTAATCAGCAGAATTGAAGAGCATGCAAACATTGCAAAAAGCTATTATTTCAAAAGCGAAACAGAACTTGCATATTTCAAAGCAGGTCAATACCTTACCTTTAAACTTGAAATAGGCAACTCAGTTGTTACTCGTTCATATTCAATTGCCTCCTCCCCTGCAAGCGCATTAAACGGCGAATATCAAATTACCGTTAAGCGTATCAACGACGGCTTCGTTTCTGATTATATTCTTGATAACTGGAATGTGGGAGATGAAGTTATCGCTTATGCCCCTGAGGGTAATATGACATATTGTCCTTTAAGAGATGCTGAAAACATAGTTGCTATTGCAGGTGGTAGTGGTATTACACCGTTCCTTTCACTTGCGAGAGCAATATACCAAGGTGACGAGGATTGCACCCTTACTTTGCTTTATGGCTGCAGAACATCAGACGAAATACTTTTTAAATCAGAGCTTGACTCACTTTCTGAGAAAAATGAGAAAATCAATGTGGTTTATGTTCTTAGCCATAGCGACGAAGATGGCTATGAAAAAGGCTTTGTAGGTGCAGATATTATAAAGAAATATGCTCCAAAAGGAAATTACAGCATTTTCGTTTGTGGTCCTGGTGGTATGTATAAATTCCTCGAAACAGAGCTTCCAAAACTCCAGATAGAAAGAAAATATATTCGTTTTGAGGTTTTCTCTTCCGGTAAAAAGGTTGAAGAAGAGCCAAAAGAATACAACATCACAGTTATTAACCGTGGAAATGAATCCGTAATTAAAGCAAGCAGTAATGAAACTGTGCTTTGCGCTTTTGAGAGAGCAGGCATTGAAGTTCCTGCAAGATGTCATACAGGCGAATGTGGTTTCTGCAGGAGTAAGCTTGTAAACGGCAAGGTTTATATTCCTGAGGGCGAAGATAAGCGCCGTGTAGCAGATATGCAGTTTAATTTCATACATCCTTGCTGTTGCTACCCCGAAAGCGACCTTGTTATAAGAATCAATTAATGAATTGAGTCTATAATTCGACTCCTGTCATGACGACCACCTAAGTACACCTTAGGTAATACAGCCGAAATCCCTTGAAATATAGGGGTTTCGGTCTTTTTTATACCCAAAAGCACTCTGAAAATGAGTGCTTTTTTATTTTTGGTGCTGTAACCATAGCTGTAATAGTGTACGGAGTATGGGTAAAGGTGTACGGAGTATGGGTACAAGTGTACGGAGTATAAAAATCACCACGCCCTACAACCTGCAACAGCACTAAAAACTATTGCACTTCTCTTGGTATAGATGGTATAATTATCTGTACAAATAAGAATTTGGGAAGTATTTTATTATGGCTATGTGGAATCCGTGGCGAGGTTGTAAAAAATGCAGTGATGGGTGTCTGCATTGTTATATTCATAAAGGTGATGCCAAACACGGCATTGATACAAATGAAATTGTTAAAACAAAAGATTTTTATAAACCAACCGAGAAGTTAAAAAACGGGAATTACAAAATGAAAGCAGGGTTAGTTTATCTTTGCTTTTCAACAGATTTTTTAATAGAAGAAGCGGATGAGTGGCGCAGAGAATGTTGGTCTATGATAAAAGAGCGACAGGACTGCACATTTCTTTTTCTCACAAAACGCATTGAAAGATTTGCAGATTGTGTCCCTGACGATTGGGGCGATGGATATGAGAATGTTGTTGTGTGCTGTACTGTTGAAAATCAAAAAAATGCGGATAAAAGACTGTCATTATTCAAATCACTTCCGATAAAGCACAAATGTATTACTGCACAACCGTTGCTTGAAAAAATAAATATTGAACCGTATCTTGATAATATTGAACTTGTAGTTGTCGGTGGAGAGTCGGATAAATTTGCAAGACCTCTTGATTATGCTTGGGTGCTTGACATCCGAGAGCAATGCATCAGAAATAATATCAGTTTTGAATTTAGACAATGTGGAACACATTTCATCAAAGATGGCAAGGAATACAAATTGCAGACAAAGGATTTATGCAGTCAAGCAAGAAAAGCAGAAATTGATTTTAAAGCTCACAGATAAATAATAATTTGACGGAGAAATGATATGAAATTGAAGAACATTTTGATTGTTGTTAAAGATATAGAAAAATCGAGAAAATTCTATCACGACTTGTTTGGTATAGAGTTGGTGCTTGACAACGATGGTAATATGATTTTAACAGAGGGACTTGTCCTTCAAGACGAAAAAAATTGGAAAAAATTTTTAGATAGAGATATTGTTCCAAAGAATAACGCTTGTGAATTGTATTTTGAGGAGCAGGACATCGAATCATTTATTGAAAAATTAGAAAGATTATACCCTATGATTGAATATGTAAATCATCTTATGACACATAGTTGGGGACAACGAGTAATCCGATTCTACGATTTGGATGGTAACTTAATTGAAGTAGGAACACCGGTGTAATCAACAAATTCCAATTTATCGAACTGACAGCAACTGATAGTTGCTTGTTCAATATAACATTCAGTGATAGAATAACACTGAGGTGATAACAATATGGAAACTAAAGATATTATTCTTGAGTTGAGAACTAAAAAAGGTTTATCGCAAGATGAACTTGCTGAAAAGATTTTTGTTACCCGTCAGGCAGTATCCCGTTGGGAAAATGGTGAAACTACACCCAACACAGAAACCCTGAAGCTGTTATCAAAACTATTTGATGTTTCGATTAACACTCTGCTTGGCTCACCAAGACAGCTTATCTGTCAATGTTGCGGTATGCCACTTGAAGACGGAAACATCAGCAAAGAGAAAGACGGCATTTTCAATGAAGAATATTGCAAATGGTGTTATGCTGACGGTGAATATATGTATCACGATATGGACGATTTGATTGATGTCTGTGTCGGACATATGGCAAATGAGCAGTTTACGCCCAAGCAGGTACGAGCATATATGAAAGATATGCTTCCGAAACTTGATTATTGGAAGAAGTATAAATACCTCGACGGTGCAGAAAAGTTTGAAGAATTCAAACAACTACTCATCAGCGAGTTTAATGATTTACATATCGACGGAATGCCCAAGGTCGAAAAGCTTAACGCCCTTGTGGGTGGATATATTAATCTCGAATACCGTCTTCCGAATGGTCAGACAGCAAAATTCCTTGATGATAACGCAACCTATCTCGGCAATCAGCTTGAGTGTGAATTCGGTGGTGACAGATGCTTCGGCATCGCTGCTAATATGGATTTTCTGCTCGTATGCACCTATGAAGAAAATGGCGAAAATCCTGAATTGATTATATATAAAAAAAGATAACAACTACACGAGCAACAGTATTTCGCTGTTGCTTTTATTTTTGTGAGTGGTATAATTATTTTAGTAAATTTTAATTTATTGAGTTAATCCTGCCTTCGGGTTTGATTATAAATATTATTTTAAAGGAGATTGCTTTTTGAGAAAGACAATCGTATCATTGGAGATTGTATCCTAACCGGGAGGTTTGGTAATGCAATCACACCAACCTCCCAGTATTGAAAGTCAACAATTTTCAGGAGGAAAAACAATGAATAAAAATGACTATATTATCCGTTCAGAAAGAAAAGAAGAACACATAGAAGTTGAAAATCTTGTAAGGGAATCATTTTGGAATGTGTATCGTCCCGGTTGCCTTGAGCATTATG
>CALAEV010000051.1 GCA_937892525.1 uncultured Clostridia bacterium | reverse complement strand
TATCTTGAGGTAAGTGGTACTGTTGAGTCAGGTGTATCTGAAAACTTTACTGCTATTGAAGGTGTAGTCGTTGAAGAAGTGCATATAAGCGTTGGCGATAACGTTAAAAAAGGTGATTTGCTTGCAACATTTAATGTTTCAGCAGCAACTAAATATGTAAACGATGTTAAAAAAGATTATGACAAAGCACTTAAAGATTATAATGATGCAAAGCAGTCTGCTGACAGCAGTTCAAAACGCAAAACAGAGTTAGCAAAAGAAATTGCAGATGTGCAGAATAAAATCAAAGCAAAAGAAAAAGAAATAAAAGACCTTGAAAATGAAATTCAGAATACAGAGCCTGTTACTGAATTTGTTGCTATTCCACAAGAACAGATTGATGCAATAGCAATGCAGATGGCACAAAATGGTGCAAGTGAAGAAGAAATTAACGCATTTATTGAATCTGCAAAGAATACACAAATTCCATCAACACCAACTGATAATGGAAAACAAGAATTGCTTATGCAGAAAAATCTTGAACTCTCACAGCTTAATTCTGAACTTTCTTCTTTACAGGCTGAAAATGCAGTTGTATCTTCAACTGATAACGAGTCTATGCTTGAAACTCTTAAAACAGTAGCCGATGCACAAAAGGCAAACTATGAAAATATAAAGAAAATTTATAATGAAATGAAAAACGGTTGGTATGCCGAAAATGACGGTATTGTAACGGTAGTAAATATCAAAGCAGGTGAAAAATTTACACCTGTGGCAGACCAAAGTTCTTCAATTGACTTGTCAGCACTTTTAGGTGATAGTGCAAATAGTAATCTTATTACTTCTCTTATGGGAGATTCTGTAACTGTTCCTACTGGCACAGGCATTACTCTTGAAAGCTACGAAGATATGATTGTCAGCGTAACAGTTGGTAAAGCAGACCTTCTTAAAATTAAAGTGGGTATGGAAGCAATCGTTACAAGTCTTGATAGTGAATATGAGGCAGAAGTAGTCTATGTAGGTGCAACTGCAGTTGATTCTTCAAACTCTCTTGATATAAATGCTCTTACAAGCTCACTTATGGGAGTAGCAGGTGGTGCTAATGGTGCACTTGTAAAAGTTAAAATCCATAATCCTGATGAAAAAGTTGTTATAGGCTTTGATGTGGACATTAAAATCAAACTCCAGACAGTTGAGAATGTGCTTAAAGTACCTGTTGAAGCAGTAGTTTATAATAATGGTACTTATTCTGTATTTATCTTTGACGAGGCAGATGGTACAGCTACAAAACGAACAATAGCAAAAGGCACTCTTGATGATACAAGCTATGAAGTTGTAAGTGGTCTAAAAGAAGGCGAAACAGTAATCAAGAGTCCTGACCCAAATATGGAAGATGGCACAAAAGTTCAACCTAAAAACGCATAATTGAGGTGTGAGTTTTGAATATCAAAGAAAATATACGAATTGCCGTATTCAGTATTCGCACTAACCTTATGCGTTCACTTCTCACAATGCTTGGTATTATTATCGGTGTTGCTTCAGTTATATCGATTGTAACTGTTGGTAATGGTGGAAGAGATTACATTGTAGGTATGATTCGCGATATGGGTAATAGTGCAATTGCACTTACTGTCAATATGAATGTGGCAGATGACGAAGATTACTTCACAAACGAAGACATTGCGGCAATTAAAAAGCTTGATGGTGTGCAATATGCGTCTATGCAGTCAATGGCAATGTGCCAGATGTCAGCAAACGATAAAACCGGTTTTCTTATGGGCATCGGTTGTAATACTGATATGCAAATGATTATGCAAACGCCACTTCTATATGGCAGATTTTTTACCGAAGAAGAATATATTGAAGGCAAAAATGTAGGCGTTATTGATGTGGGTAGTGCGTTACAGCTTTTTGGTACAAAAAATGTAGTAGGTGAGTATATTTACTGCACATCAAATGACCTTACAATTTCTATAAAAGTTGTAGGCGTTGTTGATGTAATGTCAAGTATGAATCTTGATACTGAAGATATGATGAGCAGTATGAACTCAATGATGGGTGGTATGCAGATGACAAGCTGTATGCTTGTTATGCCTGCATCTGTTACTTCAACAATTAACGGCACTACAAGTAATCGTTATGATACAATTAACGTAACTGCAGTTGACGAAAGTCAGCTTGACGGTATCGGTAATGCAGCAATAAACTATGTCCGTTCATTACATGATAACTACGAAAAAGATTGCTATACAGTAACAAATATGGCAACATACATTGACTTGCTTGATACAGTTATCAATGTCTTTACAATATTTATTGCAGCAGTAAGTGCGATTTCACTTATTGTTGGTGGTATAGGTGTTATGAATATAATGCTTGTATCTATTACAGAGCGTACTCGTGAAATCGGTATAAGAAAAGCACTTGGTGCTAAAACAGGAACAATTATGTTCCAGTTCCTTACAGAGTCAATAATACTTTGTCTTATAGGTGGTCTTATAGGCTTGCTCTTGGGTGTAGCAGGTGCAGCCTTCGTATCTTTCATAATGAAAGTACCACTGACAGTTGAACCTTCAACAATCGCACTTGCAGTTGGTTTCTCTTCTGCAATTGGTATAATCTTCGGCGTTTATCCGGCAAGACGTGCTGCAAAAATGCCACCAATCGAGGCACTTCGTCGCGATTAAACTAAAATGAAATAAATCCTTCAAATTTTACAGTGTATATGCAGTTGTATATACACTGTTTTTTTGTTGCTCATTTGTTCTGTAAAGAGAAGAACTTTACAAAATCTGCATAAAAATACCATTAAAAACCTTGTATTATCAAAGTTTTTGACATTTTCAACAGAGTTTTCAACAATATCAAAGTTGAAAGGGGAGTTAAAAAAAGACCACGAAAAGACTGTATAGTTATTTTTTAACTGTATGTTTTTTGCAGGATTTTATTTTATTCCACCATTTTTATTGACATATTTCAATGTTTGAGAGCTTTCGACTTTTGTCGAAAAGTTTTCAAATTATTTTTATTTTTACTATTGCCAATAATTACCATTTATGGTAAAATATGGCAGAAATGAGAAATCAAGCAAAGATTTCATAATAAAATGGAGGTCTCAAAAATGAGTAAAAATCTTAAAGTAATTCTAACAGGTGAGGGTAGCGAGTTCGGTAAGAACTGTGCGAATGTGTTAAGAACTTATGGCTGTGATGTCAGCCTTGTGGCAAAGGACGGTAAAATGTTACTTGCAAAGTGTGAAAGTGCAAATGCAGATGTAATTGTAATGGATGCTTTTATGTCAAATCTTGATGCACTGGGTGTTATCAATGAACTCTGCAAGAAAGATACAAAACCTCTTATAATGGTAATGTCAAGTAGTGATAATCAACGCTTTGAGCAAGAGGTGTTATCAGCTGGTGCTGACTACTATTTTCTTAAACCTTTTGACATTAATATTCTTGCTCAGCGTATAAATCAACTTACAGGCTGGTCAAAAAATCAGGGTGATATAACAAAACAAGATAATGTTGATTTACAGGTTACAGTCAGCGAAATTATGCACCAGATTGGTGTTCCTGCTCACATAAAAGGTTATCAGTATTTGCGTGAAGCAATTATGCTTTCAATCAATGACCGTGAAATGATGAGTTCAGTTACAAAAGTGCTTTACCCAACTGTTGCTAAAATGTATTCAACAACAGCTTCTCGTGTTGAACGCGCAATCCGTCACGCAATTGAAGTTGCCTGGGATAGGGGAGATGTTGATGTGCTGTCATCATATTTTGGTTACACAATACAAAGCGCAAGAGGTAAGCCAACAAACTCAGAGTTTATTGCAATGATTAGTGATAAACTTCGTCTGCGTATGAAAATTTCATAAGGTGTGTTACCTTGACAATAAATAGCATAAATGTTATTATTGAACAAATATAAGACTCGTGTATTTACATGGGTCTTTTTTAGAGGTAAGTTATGGCAGAGTTATTGATTATCGCAGTAGGTCTTGCAATGGACGCCTTTGCAGTTGCCGTGTGTAAAGGACTTAATATGCAGAAGCTGGACAAAAAACAAACTGCACTTATAGCATTGTTTTTTGGTGGATTTCAGGCAGGTATGCCACTAATAGGTTGGTTTATAGGTTCAAGGTTCGCTCATTATATTACAAGCATCGACCATTGGGTAACATTCATTTTATTGGCGATTATAGGTGGTAAAATGATTTGGGAATCCTTTGAAAAAGATGACGAATGTGAATGTTGTGCAAAGAAATTAGACCTGAAAGAACTTACAGCCCTTGCAATTGCTACAAGTATTGATGCCTTGGCAGTAGGTGTTGCCTTTGCACTTGAATATGACAGTAAAACTGTGTTTGTTGCAGTTGCACTTATCGGTGTTGTTACAGCACTACTTTCTGCTATGGGTGTGTTTATCGGTCATAAATTTGGTGCTAAATATAAGAATAAAGCCGAGTTTGCAGGTGGACTTGTGCTTGTATTGATGGGACTTAAATTCTTGCTTGAAGGACTAGGAGTATTATGATTAAAACATTACTTTGGGATGTTGACGGCACTTTGCTTGATTTTGGTAAATCAGAGATTTACGGAATCCGTAAATGCTTCCAAAAATTCGGATTAGGCGAGTGTACTGACGAAATGCTTGCACGATATTCAAAAATCAACCATAAATACTGGCAAATGCTTGAACTAGGTGAAATCACAAAACAACAAGTACTTACTGAAAGATTCATTGAATTTTTCAAATCTGAAAATATTGATTTTAACCTTATTGATGAGTTTAATGATGAATATCAAATTCGTCTTGGCGATAAAGCCTTTTTCTGCGATAACGCCTTTGAAACTATAAACTCACTTAAAGGTAAATATAAGCAATACGCAGTAACAAATGGTACGATTGTTGCTCAACAAAGAAAACTTACACAATCAGGTCTTATAAATATTTTTGACGATGTGTTCATTTCTGATGAAATCGGTTTTGAAAAGCCTAATGTTGAGTTTTTTAACGCAGTACAAGAAAAAATCGGTAAATTCAAAAATCAAGAAGTGATGATTATCGGCGATTCTCTTTCAAGTGATATGAAAGGTGGCAATAACGCAGAAATCCTTTGTTGTTGGTATAATCCACACAATGCCGAGAATAAAAATGATATAAAAATTGATTTTGAAATCAATGATATTTCAGAAATTCTTCATATTCTTAAAGATAATTAAATTAAAAGGACTGTTGCACAATAAACAGTCTCTTTTTTTGTGTATTTTTACTTGTAAGAAAAACTAGTTTTGCATTGTTTAATTTTTCAAAATATGTTAAAATATTATGAATATATTTGGAAAGGGAGAGTGATAAGATGAGTTTAAAGGATAAAGTCAAAGATTTAGGTACAGAAATCAAAACTCATTGGAACACTCCGGCAGAAGGTAAGTATGTTCCTTACAAAGAATACAAGGACGTAGTTATTGGTGTCGGCGCAAACTACACAGGCTCAAAGGTGCTTGAGTATATCGGCTTTTGGTCAAGCTGTTTCCTTATTATGCACCACTATAAGTTGCCTTATCTCACATTCTCAGTTATTGGTATTCTTAATATGCCTCTCGGCTATATTTCAGCTCTTATCTGGTGGTATGTGTGTGATAACTTAGGCTTTTTGCCTAAAAAACAAGAAAAGAAAGTTTACTTGGCTTATGGTGCCATGATGTTATTTGGTATATCGACAATTATTTTCGATTACTCAAAACTTTTTGACCCAACAAGCTCATTTATTACGCTTCTAAACGGACTTGAAGGAATGAATGCAACTGCTTGCTTTAAGACCTTTGGTACTCATTTCTTATATACAGGTTGGGTAGGCGCTCGTAACATTTTCTGGCGTAAAAAGCTTATTCCAAAGTTTGGTCGTTATAAATATGGTCTTTATTGTGATGTTATACCAAAGTGTATAATGGTTATTCTTGTTGGTTGGCTTCCTGTTTATAACATTCCTGATGTTGCTACTCGAGTATGGGTTGCAAACCTTCTCTTTGCTACATACAATGTATTCGGTTTTGGTAATGTTCTTGAAGAATGCTCAAAGAGAATAAGCCCTAACCTTCAGGAAAGAATTCTTGTTCGTAGCTATCCAGTAAAGATTTCCCACGTTTTCCATTCTCTTCTCGCTATTGTTCTTCCTGTAATTGTAGGTGCACTTCGTTATGAATGGGCAGACATTAATCTCTTCAGATATGTTATTCCTGTTACATTTATTGTTGCTGCAGGCTTTACAATGTTCCTTGCAGGTCGAATTAAAGAAAGAATTCCACAACCACCTATTGAAGAAAAGGTTCAGATTAAATTCTGGGACGGTTTGTTTGGCGTTCTTAAAAACAAATACTTGCTTATCAATACCATAGTTGGTCTTATTGACTCACTTGGTAACGGTATGCTTCCGTTTGTTACAATTCTTTACTTCTATACATTCCGTTTAAGTGGTCTTCCATATTCATTATTGGTATCACTTATCTCATTTGCAGGTACTCCACCTGATTTGCTGTCTCCATACTTCTTAAAGAGATTCTCATATAAGCAGATTATGATTTTCTATCAGTTAAGCCGTGCAATCGGTTATGCAATTATTGCTGCTGCTATGTGGTTCTGTGGTGATAATCTTAACCTTTGTGGTACAATCTGCGTAGTTGTTCTCTTCTTTATGGAAATGACAAAAACAGTTCCTACAACTGCAGGTCACGATATGGGTGTTCGTATTGCCGACTATCAAATGTACTTGTCAGGTGAACGCCTTGAAAGCTTTACAGGTATTTTCGGTTGGTTTACAGGACCTATTACATCATTCGTAGGTCTTATTATTCCATTGTTCTTGCTTAAATTCGGCTTTAACAGTAACTGGGAAGTTCTTTTTGTTGACGATTCAAGAAGAAATATTATTGTTATTCCGATTATTGTTGACGTTATAGGCTTTGCACTTATGACAATTCCATATTTGTTCTGGGATTATGATAATAAGAAACAGAATATGGTTATGGAAGTTCTCAAACGTCGTGCTGAAGTTACTGAAAAACGTGCTGCAGAAGAGGGTAAATCTACTGCAGGTAGCTATTTAGGTTAATGGGGGTGAGTTGTATGAGTAAGAAAGAAAAGAAAATTAAAGGCACTGAATTACAGGCCGATATTCATCTCGACATTCCTGAAGACGAAATATGGACTTATCAGGTAGAAGGTCTTGCACCTCCTCATATTAACAAGCCTTATAAGCATTACACACTTAAAAAGATTGTATTAGCACTTGTAATTATAGTTGCAGTTTCACTTTCAATGTATTTCTCTGTCCGTACTGTTCAAAGTGATGTGTTTGAATATTCACAGGCAGAGTCTGGCTATCAGTTTGATAAATTCAGTAATACCGGTTATATTACAGAACTTGATATTAACTACATTTCATCTATTGAATATGATAATCAGAACAATGACCCTGCAACAAACTTTATCATTAAAAATGATGAGGCTAAAAAGGTTACTGCAATCAGAGAGTATGCTTTTAACTGTGATGGTACTATCAAGGTAATCAATATTGGTCCTGATGTGCTTTCTATTGATGGTAAATCATTCTACTCTTGCTGGTCATTAGAGAGAATTGAGGTTGACGAAAACAACCCTAATTACTGCGATGTTGACGGTGTTCTTTATAATAAAGATATGACAGAGGTTATCTGTTATCCTTGTAATCATGATGAGTATTTAAGACAGAAATACGGTTATGAAAAAGAACTTTATAAAGACGAAGTAACACCTGAATACCAAAAAGATATTCAGACTTATGTTGTTCCTTCAACAGTTAAAACTCTTGGTGAAATGTGCTTTAACTACGCTAACCTTCGTGAAATTTATCTCCCTGAAGGTCTTGAAAGAATTGAAACTCTTGCAGTGTTCAAGCTTCACGAGCGTCAGGATGAATGGAGCACAACACCTTCACTCTATAACATTTATACATATAAGAGTGAAACTCCTGTGTTAGACTCTCACTTTACATCTTATGAAGCATTGGGTGAAATCTATCTTTCACTTCCTGAAGGTCTTAAGTTTATCGGCTCAGACGCGTTCAGTTATAACCAAACACTTACTTATGTGTATATTCCTGAAAGTGTAACTGAAATTGGTCATCACGCATTCTGGGACGATTGCTATAAAGAAGACAAAGAGCTTAAAGGCGTTAATGCTATCAATGTGGCAGTAAACGAAGAAGAGTTTAAGTCAGTAAAAACAGGTGACGATTGGCGTCCTAAATACGACTTCCTTCTTTTCAAAAAGAGTGTTGATATTAACTATTCAGCCCAAAGAACTGATTATGCAGTTGCAACACCTGATGAGAATAAATAAAAATATTCCCACTATGTTCGCATAGTGGGATTTTCCACGAAATAGAAAGGATGATTTTTTAATGAAAATCACACCAAAAAGCACTCTTAAAGAAGTGCTCGCAACTCCGGTAGGTAACGACCTTATTGAAATGGTTGCTTACCACGCAGGTATTCCTGCTGCAGTTATTCACAATCCTCTTGTAGGTAAAATGAAACTCTCAATGCTTCCTAAAATTTTAGGCGATAAAATGCCAATGGAAACAATTGAGCATCTTTGTAACCTCTTAAGCTATACACCTGAAATGGTTATTACTAAAGACGAAGTTCAGCCAAGATGGTGGAAAGAATCTGTTATTTATCAGATTTATCCACGCTCATTTATGGACTCAAATGGTGACGGTATCGGCGACTTGCAGGGTATCATCTCAAAACTTGATTATCTTAAAGATTTAGGTGTAGATGTGCTTTGGTTAAGCCCTATTTACGATTCTCCTAACGACGATATGGGTTATGACATTCGTGATTACCGCAAGATTATGACCGAGTTTGGTACTATGGAAGATTTCGACCAGATGCTCGAAGAAATCCATAAACGTGGTATGAAACTCGTTATGGACCTCGTTGTAAACCATACTTCTGATGAGCATGAATGGTTCCAAAAAGCACTCGCTGGGGACGAAAAGTATAAAGATTACTATATCTTCCGTAAAGGTAAGGGCGACGGAATCCCACCAAATAACTGGACATCAGTTTTCTCCGGTAGTGCTTGGAATTACTACCCTGAACTTGATGAGTGGGCAATGCACATTTTCTCATCAAAACAGATGGATTTGAACTGGGAAAACCCTGACATGCGTAAAGAAGTTGCCGAAATGGTTTGCTGGTGGCTTGAGAAGGGCGTTGACGGTTTCAGAATGGACGTTATCAACCTTATCTCTAAAGTTGAGGGACTTCCTGACGGTAACCCACTTGTTGGCGAATTTATTGGTTACGGTGGCGAGCATTATTTCTGGGGACCACACCTTCACGAATACCTTCACGAACTTAATGAGAATTCATTTAAGAAATTCCCTGAGTCATTCTGCGTAGGCGAAACAGGTGGCATCGGTGTTGAAATGGCTAAATACCTTGTTGATGATTCTCGTGAAGAAATTCGCGAAACATTCCTTTTTGACCAGCTTGAGCCACGTGGTAAACAAAGATGGGATGACTATAAGTATGACCTTAAATACTTAAAGGAAATGTTCACAAAATATCAGCTTTCACTTTATGGCTCATCTTGGCCAACTCTTGTTATTGAAAATCACGATAACCCAAGAATGACATCAAAGGTTAACCCTGACCCAAGTTTCCGAAATCCACTTTCAAAACTTATCGGTGCAATGCTTCTTACAGGCCGTGGAACACCATATATCTTCCAGGGCGAAGAACTTGGTATGATGAACTGTGATTTTAATGATATGAGCGAACTTCGTGATGTTGAGTCAATCAATAAGTATGCTGAAATGCTTGAAAAAGGCAAAACAGAGTCAGAAGCATGGGCAACAATTATGGCAGGTAGCCGAGACCATTCAAGAACTCCAATGTGCTGGGATACAACTGAAAATGCAGGTTTCACAACAGGCACACCTTGGATTCGTCTTAACGGCGATTATGCAGAATGTAATGCAACAACACAGATTGCAGATGAAAACAGCCCATACAACTATTACAAATCACTTATGGCATTGAGAAAAGAGTATAAGTCAACAATGGTTTATGGCGATTTCCAACCACTTAAAACAAGTGATAAAACATTCTGTCTTTACAGAGAAAGTGCAGACGCAAAGATTTATATTGAAATGAATCTTACAGAAAACACAATCGACAGACCAAACCCAACAGGTGGTAAATGCTTGCTTTCAAACTATGACGAGCCAAAAGAACGCCTTCGCCCATACGAAGTAAACATTTACAAAGTAAAATAAAACAAAAACGGTGAGAGCAATCTCACCGTTAATTTTTGCCTTAATATAAAAAAATAAAAGAGTTTACACAAAAGTGCAAACTCTTTTATTGGTGCGAGTGTTCATAAGGGATTATTTTTAATAAAGTATATAAAAACTGCCCCCACAAATGTGAGAGCAGATATCAAAATATAAGTTAATTTAAACTTTTCTTCTTTTTAAAATAAATAGCAACAGAAACAATTAATACGATAATAAAAGCACACGAAGCGATTATTATGAATACAGGGAGGGTGTCACAAACACGGCTAAAGATGGTTTCATTATGCAATTGATAACTTACCGAAAGAGTTTCATCGTCAAAAAGTAAATTTCTCTGTGCAGCATTATATTCATTTTCGTCATCAAGAATATTTTCATCCTTGAATTTCTCTGCTTCCTCTTCGGTTTTAAAATACAGGACTTCTTCGTTATTAAATTCTGTTGAAGTTAGATTATAAACACCGTTGTCGTACTCGAATTTCTCCCCAGACGGAACAATATATAAAATATACTCTTTAGTTTCGTCAGAATAATCCTCATAAGTAATTTTATATAAGATTTTTTCTCCGGCTACGTAACCCTTTAGCTTGTAGTATTCTCTTTCGGCTTCCTCTTCGCTGTCGTACTGATAACCTACACCGTCGGGATAGCTATAAATTGTGTGTGTCGAAGTTTCGTGCCAAGCAAATATAAAAGGTAAAAGAAATGATGCTAAAACAACAATAACGAGAATAATTGCAGTAGTTTTAATGTGTTTTTCGCGATAATACTTTTGTTCAGGAGAAAGCCCTTTTTCGGAAATGTCAAACTTTTTATATAAAAACGAACGAACAAAATATGCAATTAAACAACCAACAACAGATGTTGCCGGCAATGCTGCAAAAAGAAAAGAAGGAGCATCCATAAGAATATCAAGTATGAGACCTTCTAATGCTACTACCACCAAAAAAGTAATGCAGGTAATATACTTTATGCATTTTTGTATATTTTTCTCTACTATTTCCTTTTCGGTAATATATTCACTGCGTAATCCGGAAATAAAATTATTAAAAGCAATCAGTGAAACAGCTATTGAAACAGCGCACAAAATTAATATGATTGCATAACCAAACCATAACACATTGTAATTGTAAATAATATCGCAAATTATGTAAGCCATTATAAGAGCTACACCACTAAGAACAATTGAAACAATAGAGCTGTTTGTAAATTTAACAATTGCCTTTTCAATTAAAAATTTAATTCTTTCAGCACTTTTAACATCTGATTTTTCTTCTTCGAATTCTTTTACTATTTTTTCACCACGCAAAAGCTCGTCGATAGAAACTGAATATAATTCGGCAATCACAGGCAGCATAGATATTTCAGGATAACCTTCATTGCACTCCCATTTGCTGACAGTTTTGTTTGATACATTTAACTTGTCTGCAACTTGTTGCTGAGTTAATCCGTTTGCTTTTCTCAGTGCTGCCATGAATGAACCCATAGTTTTCTTTTCCATGTTATACACTCCTTTGTTGTTTTTGTGTTTATATTCTCCAACAAAGAGACATGGTTTTCAACACATTGTTAGTGGAATTTGTCTGCGATTCGTGGATTATAAGATATATCGAGCATAAAAACGTTATTTTAATAATTATATCACATCACTGCCAAACAAATCAACCTGAATACATATCCTCGTGCTTTAAGTTCAAGTGCGAGGATTTTTTAATACAAAAATTTAAAATAAAGGAAGTGAAAGAATGCTTTAGAACCAACCGAAAAAGCAGGAAAAATGCGTGGCATAAGTCATAGCAAGCATTGAATTTGTGCATACAAATTCCACTTGTTAGGGACAGCCCTAAAACCCGTATTAATATACACAAATGTCGCACTCCGAAAGGAATGCGACGATACATAAAAACTATAAAATATATATTAAACTCTATTTTAAGCAAAAAAATTGAGTATTCACAGGTCAAATCCCTTATGAATACTCAATATGGTGCTGGTGACCGGACTTGACAGTCTGCTGCGGCTACGCCTTGCATACTGCTCGATTGGCGACCCAATTTCTTGCAAAATTCGGTACCCGCCAATCGTCTTGTGCTAAAAATGATTCACTGAATCATTTTCTTAACGCACAAACCCAAGGGTTCAAGTCCTTATTACAAAACTAAAAAGTGGAACCACACTCGTTGAGTGCAATTCCACTTTTTTGGTGCTGGTGACCGGACTTGAACCGGTACGGTATTGCTACCGAGGGATTTTAAGTCCCTTGCGTCTGCCGATTTCGCCACACCAGCATAACTGTTTTTCACAGCCTAATTATTATATCTTATGAAACCACAAATGTCAATATTATAATTCAATTATTTTCGCATTTAAAAGTTCTGCGTCCTGACTATCGTGGCTGATTATTATAAAATCTCTCTTTTTACTTTCTTCTTTGATTATTTCACAAATAGTTGATTTCAATTCTTCGTCAAGTCCCTTAAATGGCTCGTCAAGAATAACCAAATCACTCTGGAAACATAGCGCACGGGCAAGAGCAACGCGTCTTCTCATACCACCACTAAGTGAGAGGGGGGAGTTGTCCTTTTCGTTTTCAAGTCCCATAAGTTTTAAGTAGTGCAGTGCCTTTTCTTCACTACAAACTGCAGTTAAGTTTTTAAGCACCGAAACAAAGGGAATAAGTCGGTCCTCTTGAAACATAAAAGATATTGATTTCGCAGTCTTCTGTATTTCGCCATTATCAGCCTTTTCAAGTCCAGAGAGTATTCGCATAAGTGTAGTCTTGCCAAGTCCTGAAACACCTTTTAAAAGCAAAATTCCATCAAAATCAAAAGTATTTGAGTAAGCGTCAAAAACTACCTTGTCCCCATACTTTTTAGTGAGATTATTTATCTGTATTTTCAATGAAATAACCTCCCTTTGACATAATCTTCTTAAAGCATAAATCAAGAATCGCAACAAGCAATTTTTCAAGTATAAGACTTAAAATAATTATAACAACTGTCCATGCAAAAAGGTCAACAGTTTCAATATATACCTGTGAGTTTCTCAAGTTTATACCAATAGAATTTTGTGGAGTACAAAGCACTTCTGCTGCAATTCCAGCTTTCCAACCAAGACCTACAGCTGTTTTACAAGCCGATACGAATGCAGGTACAGCCGATGGCAAAAAAATGAGTTTTAGTTTTTTTACAAAACCAAAATTATATGCATTTGCCATTTCAATAAGATTTTTATCTGTATTCACAATTGAACTTGTAACATTAGCCCATACAACAGGCATAACCATAAGCATTGTAATAAAAATTGGTACGCTTACCTTGTCAAGCCAAATAAGAGCAAGAATAATAAAAGATACAACAGGAGTAGTCTTTACTGCAGTTAAAAATGGCTTAAAAAGTGTATTCAATGTGCTTGAAAACGCAGTAATAATACCAAAAACACTACCGATTACAACGCCGATTATATAACCTAAAGAAATGCCCTTGAATGAGTTGAAAATCGTAATCCAGAAATCGCCACTAGGCAAGAATTCCAATAATCTTTTTCCAACATCAACAGGGGATGCAATTAAAACATCAAGCCCTACAATTTTATACACAATGAGCCATAGCCCTAACCAAAAAGCAATGGTCAGGGCTATTTTTATAAGTTTTTTAATTGTTACCTTTGCTTTATGCTCCGAAATAGAAGTCATCACTTGGTAACTTTCCTCCAATAGATTTAGGATTTGCATCAAAGAAAATCTGAAGGTTAGCAGATACTGATGCTTTCATATCTGCACCGTCAATGTATGCAATATTGCAATTTGGAATAGCCTTTTTAGCAACAGCTGCCTTTGGAATAATACCGTATTGCTCGCAAAGTGCAGATGTTGTTTCAATATCATTGTTTGCAGCGTTGATTGATGCCTCATATTCTTTTAAGAACATTTTAACTGCATCAGGATTTTTCTCTACAAAGTCTTTTTTAGCAATAACAACGCCCTGAATAAGTGTTTTACCACTGATTTTTTCAAATTCTTCTGTAAGATTGAGAGCGATTCTCAAATCTGCATTTTTTGATGTTGCTGCAGTAACCTTTGGCTCAGGTAACATTGAAATTGTTGCTTTGCCACTTGCTGCAAGTGTTGCTAACTCGTCGTGTGAAGTTACATATTCAACCTCTACCTTGTCTGCAATACCACTTTTGTCGAGAAGGTAGTTAAGAATGTATTCAGGAGTTGAGCCCTGACCTGTTGCGTAAAGTTTTTTACCTGCAAGGTCACTGAGTGAGTTGATTGTATTACCATTTTCAAGAATGTAAAGTACACCCTTTGTGTTTACTGAAAGCACCTGAATATTGCCCTGAAGCTTGTTATAAAGTGTAGCTGCAAGGTTAATAGGACAAGCAGCAATATCATAAGAGTTGTTAGTCATACCTGCAACAATTTCAGTAGGGTCGCTTACAACTGAGAATGTGTAGTCATTCTTTGTGATTTTGTTGTCTTGGCTCTTCATAAGGTTTACCATACCAATACCGGTAGGACCTGCAAGACCTGCAACTCTCATACTAACGCTCTGGTATGGAGCCTCTGTTGTTGTTTCGTCTTCATTGTTTGTTGTACCACAAGCTGCAAAAGCAAATACAATTGCGAATACAAGAAGTAATGAAATAACTTTTTTCATTTTAAATCAAATCCTTTCGTGAATTTATTTCACATATATTTTTTTACCGTCACGGCAGATTTTTCCTTGGTTTTCAAGAGCTTCAATGACTCTGTAAAGACTCGCCCTGCTTATTTGCAACACGTGGGAAAGTTCTGTCATAGAAACGGATATTTCACATTTACCATTGTTCATATCAGCATTTTTCTTGAGATACAGCATAAGTTTTTTTTCTGCACTAGGCTTTGTATAACCCTCAATTTTTGAGTTTAGAAAACCTATTCTTTCAGAAAGATAACTGATGTAATTAAACGAAATTGAACTGTCACATTTTATAAGCTCGTCAACTCCACTTTTTTCAATAATTACAACCTTAAGGGGTGTAAGAGCAGTAACTGTGTTTTCAAATTCATAACTTTGATTATATAAAAACGCTGCACCAAAAATTTCACCATCTTTAAGGTGAGAAATAACAGTTTCACCTTTACTTACTCTCGCTTCACCCTTAATGATAATGCAAATAACAGGTGAGTAAGTTTCTTTTGAAAAAACAATGTCGTTTTTAGAGTAAGAAACAGATTTGCCATAAGTATTTAATACGCTTGCAAGAACTTTTTCATCAGCATCTTTAAAAATTCTTGTGTTTTTAAGAAAACTTATTGCACTATTAAGTGTCGATTTAGTCATTTTTAGCACCTTTTTGTCTTATATAATACACTTTTGCATAAACATAATATCATATTGATAATTTTTTGTCAATATAGTGTAAATAGTTTTATAATGTCATTTCTACCAAAAAAATCTTTAAAAATGTCTTCTAAAATGGCACTTTGATTATTGCGTATTCACATAACTGGTGCTAAAATATTAGACGCTTTAATTAATATATTAAGAGGCGAATTTTTTATGGAAACTTTACTTTGTCTGTCCGTTGCATTGTTTGCAGGGCTTATGCTTTCGCGTGTGGCAAAAATGCTTAAACTTCCTGCAGTTACAGCTTATCTCGTGGCAGGTATTCTTATAGGACCTTATGTGCTTGGTAATTTGGGAATTTCAGGTCTTGGTTTTACAAGTATGAAAAATATTGATGCTTATGACATTATTCCTGATGTAGCACTTGGATTTATTGCATTTTCAATTGGTAATGAGTTCAGACTTTCTCAGCTTAAACAAATTGGTAAACAAGCAACAATTATTGGTATTTTTCAAGCTTTAGTGGCCTGCTTGCTTGTTGACGGCGCGTTGGTTGTAGTACACCTTATTGCACCTGATAAGCTTTCATTACCTGCTGCAATTACGCTTGGTGCTGTTGCAACTGCAACTGCTCCTGCAGCAACACTTATGGTTGTAAAGCAATATAAGGCAAAAGGACCTCTTACAAGTCTTCTTCTACCGATTGTTGCACTTGACGACGCTGTTGGCTTAATTGTATTTGCTATTTCATTTGGTATAGCAAAAGCACTTATCGTTGGTAGTGTTGATGTAATCTCAATTATCATTGAACCACTTCTTGAGGTTGTTTTGTCCCTTGTACTTGGTGCAGTAATGGGTTATTTATTTACTTTCTGCGAAAAATTCTTCCATTCAAGGTCAAAACGACTTGCAATGTCAGTGACATTTGTTTTCTTGACAGTTTCATTATCAATGCTTAAACTTAATGTTGGTGGAATTCACATTGCATTTTCATCATTGTTATCTTGTATGATGCTCGGAACGGTGTTCTGCAATATCTGTGATTTCTCAGAAGAACTTATGGACAGAGTTGACCGTTGGACAGCACCTTTGTTAATCTTGTTCTTCGTAATAAGTGGCGCTGAGCTTGAGTTGTCAATCTTTAAAGATATCGGTATTGTTTGTATCGGTCTTGTTTATATTTTATTCAGATGTCTTGGTAAATATTTTGGTGCGTCTTTAAGCGCAAAGGCAACAAAATGTGACCCTAAAATCGTAAAATATCTTGGTATAACACTTTTCCCACAGGCAGGCGTTGCGCTTGGTATGGCAATCAAAGCAGAAGAATTAGGACCAGAAGGTGTAATTGTAGCAAATATTACTCTTTTCGCAGTTCTTATTTACGAAATTATAGGACCATTCCTTACTAAGATTTCCTTGCTTAAAGCAGGTGAAATCAAACCAGAAGAAAAGGTTAGTGCAAGAGATACTGTAAAAGCAAACTGAACATAAAATACAATCAAAGGATGATTTCAATTTGGCATTGAAGTCATCCTTGTTTTTTTTACAAAACAACTCGACAAACTATAATTTGTATATCTCTTTTCATTATTTTTTATTGTAAAAGTTCCTATATTATGGTAAACTAAACATATCTATACAAGGACGGAGGTCTTTTTATGAAATACAATATAAGCAGAGCAAATTTCAGACAATTCGATATTGCTGAAATAAACAAACTTTCTCCACGTGCATACTTTATTCCTTATGCAACAAAAAAAGCACTTTCAGAGCAAACAGTACTTACTGAGCGTTATAACAGTACTATGGTGCGCGTGCTTAATGGTGAATGGGACTTCAAATATTATGAAAAGGATATGCTTATTCCAAGCGAGTTCTATACTGACCGTGTTAAGTTTGATAAGGTAATAGTGCCTTCTACTTGGCAAAGAACAGGCTATCGTGAGCCATGTTATCTTAATACTCGTTATGAATTTGACCCAAAACTTTACCCTGAAATGCCACAGGATGTGCCAATGGGTGTTTACAGAAAGTTTATTGATATAAAAGACCTTGATAAAACATACATCATTACATTTATGGGTGTAATTTCATCGCTCGATTTGTATGTAAATGGTGAATTTGTCGGTTATAGCGAAGGCGCTCACAATTCAGCCGAGTTCGATATTACAAAATACCTCCAGAAAGGCGAAAATGAACTTGTAGCTGTAGTTTCAAAATGGTCAACAGGTACATATTTAGAGTGTCAGGATATGTTCCGTGAAAACGGCATTTTCCGTGATGTTTTGCTTTATGAATATGAAAACGCATATCTTTACGATTTCGGAGTTGAAACAGTAAAGAAAGGCGATAAATATAATTTGTCAATTGATTTTCTTTTTAAGGGTAATTTAATTGGCTCATCAATTTCTGCAGAACTTTTTGATGGCAAAAAATCTCTTGCAAAAGAAATTGCAGATGCTCATGCAAAATCAAAAATTACATTCTCAAATCTTGATGTTGTTGAATGGAATGCAGAAGAACCATATACTTATGAGCTTTTAATCACTTTTGAAGATGGTAATGGCAAAAAGACCTATGTTAAAAATATTGTTGGATTTAAGACTATTGAAATTAAGGGTAATGTGTTCTATTTCAACGGTATGCCAATTAAATTTAAGGGCGTAAACCACCACGATACAAATATGTATAATGGTTATGTACTTACAGGTGAAGAAATTAAATCAGAACTTGAACTTATGAAGAAGTTTAATATAAACTCAATCCGAACTTCTCATTACCCACCTGACCCAACTTTACTCACTCTTGCTGATTTAATGGGATTCTATATTATAGATGAAGCCGATATTGAAACTCACGGCGCAGGGGATATTACTGTACCTTGCGATAATTGTCTTATCAGCGATGACCCTAAATGGGAAAACAGATATGTTGACAGAGTAAGTAGAATGTATTGTCGTGACCGTAATCATCCAAGTATTACAATGTGGTCATTAGGTAATGAAGCGTGGGGTTATTATTGTCAAGATAAGTGCTATGAATATCTTAAAGCACAAGGCACAAAAATCCCTGTTCATTATGAAAGTGTCATAACTACAAAGCGTTTTGCTTATGATGTGATTTCAGAAATGTATCCAAGTCAGGAAAAAGTTGCAAGTTACGGCTCACAAACTGCAAAAGATAAACGCTATCACCAAAAACCATACTTTATGTGCGAATATGTTCACGCTATGGGTGTGGGTCCTGGCGCAGTAGAGGAGTATTGGGATAGCATTTATAAATACGACAACCTTATGGGCGGTTGCGTGTGGGAGTGGGCGGACCACGCAGTTTATCACGATGGTAATGATAAGTATAAGTTCCAATATACTTACGGTGGTGACCATGGTGAAGAAAAGCACGACAGTAACTTCTGCGTTGACGGTATGCTTTACCCTGATAAAACACCTCATACTGGCGCTTATGTAATCAAAGCAGTTTATCGCCCTGTTAGAAGTAAACAGGTAAGTGGTAAAGTATTTGAATTTACAAATACAAATCGTTTTAAGAATACAAAATACTTAAATGTTGTATGGACTCAACTTGTAAATGGTGTTGAGGTGAAAACAGGTACACTTAATCTTGATATCGACCCAATGCAGACAAAATCTTATGAAATCGATTATGATAAATTTGATTCAGTAGAAGATTGTCATATCAATATTGCATATTTTGATGGTGGCCACAGAGTAGCTCTTGAACAAAAAACAATAAGCGACAGCGCAAGCGTTGCACCATATTCAGTTGGTGCTGGTAGCATATCAACAAGCGTAAAAGACAATACTTTGACTGTTGAATTTGAAAACGGTAAAGTTGTGTTTGATATGAAATCAGGCGAAATGACCAACTATATCAAGAATGGTTACGAATACCTAAACATTAACCCTGCTGACAACAAAAAAGGCTTTGTGCCTAACCTTGTTAGAGCATCGCTTGATAATGACTCTTATGGTCAAAAGGGTGGCTGGGATAAAATTAAACTCCACAACGCTACAACTGTTTGCAAATCATTTGATTATGCTGACAAATCAGTATGTGCTAAAATCGGTGCATCTTATGTGATAAAAAATGGTTTCAAAACTCATTTCCGTTCAAATCTTGTTTACACAGTTTATGCTGATGGTCTTGTGAATGTTGAGTGTCAGCTTAGTAAAGGTATGTTTGGTTGTGACGAACTTCAACGTTTTGGTGTATCAGTTGAACTTCCATCAGCATTCAAGAATATTGAGTTTTATGGCAGAGGTTCAGATGAAAAAATGGAAAATATCTGTGACCTTAAAGACCACGCGTATATTGGTATCTGGAAAACAACTGTTGAAGATATGCACGAGCCTTATGTTATGCCACAAGATAACGGAAACTGTGGTGGTGTAAAATATCTTAAGCTTTCTAATGAGTGTGGTAACACACTTACAGTTTACGGTGAACCCAAATTCAGTTTTTCTGCTCATAACTATACACAAAAAGCTCTCAATAAAGCAAAACATCAAGAGGAGTTAGAGTATGCAGATACAACCTTCCTTTGTATTGACGGCTTTATGCGTGGTACAGGAACAAACACTTGTGGACCTGACACACTTTCAAAGTACATAGTTAAATCAGATAAACCAATGTCATTCCGTTTTGCATTTAAGGGAGAATAATATGTTAGAATATAAATGGTTTGATGGGGGAGTCATTGACGATTCCTTTAGAAACTTGCGAATTGAAATTTTTGTAAAAGAACAAGGCGTACCTGAAGAAAATGAGTTTGACTCATTTGATTTAGAAGTACCACATCTTGTAATTTTTCTTGATGGTGAAGCAGTTGCCACAGGTAGATTTATTCCTTATGGAGAGAATACTGTTAAAATCGGAAGAATTGCAGTTAAGAAAGAAAAAAGAGGCTTACACCTTGGCGAAAAAATCGTTCTTGAATTGTTACGAAAAGCAAAAGAAGACGGTGCAAAGACTGTACGCGTAGGTGCACAGACTCACGCAGTCGGGTTTTACGAAAAATGTGGATTTGCACTTGTTGGTACTCCTGAATACCTTGAAGAAAATATCCCTCATTACGATATGATTTTACATTTCGGAGAATAATATGGAAATTAACGAACTTTATTACAAAGTCCCACCATCAAAATTAAAACTTAAAAGAGCATATTTCAAAGGTTTTGAAAATCTTTGGGAGCAAACTTCATTACCACTCGGCAATGGTAGTATCGGTATGGGTATTATGGGCGAAGTTAAGAAAGATAAAATCGTCCTTAACCATAAAACTCTTTGGGTAGGTGGTCCGTCACCAAAACGCCCTGACTATTGTGGTGGTAATATCACAACACCTGATAAAGACGGCAAACTTCCTCGCGATTATCACAAAGAAATTTATGAAGCATTTTGTAAAGGTGACGATAAAACTGCCCATAACCTTTGTGAAAAACTTGTGGGTATAAGTGACGGTTACGGTGCGTATCAGTGCTGGGGCGAACTCAAATTCGATTTCGCAAAACTTTGTAACGCAAAAAATTATAATCGTGAACTTGATATGCAAAACGCAACTTGCAAAGTATCTTATGACGCTACACTTGGCTTTACAAAAAAAGTCCACGATGAGCGTGTTGCATTTGTGTCATATCCAGATAAATGTGGTGTAATTAAAATTACAAGAACAGGAGCGCCTCTTAATACGGTGATTTCACTTTCATCTGCACACGGTAACGCAGAATATAAAAACAATCAGATTATTCATAAAGGCAAACTCAGTGATAATGATTTGCAGTTCTGTCTTGTCGCAAATGTGATTACAGATGGTAGCACAATCAATGGTTGCAACGGTATTTGTGTCCAGAATGCAACTGAAATTACTGTGATTTTTTCAGCAGATACTGACTATATAGACTGTTACCCTAAATACCGAACAGGTGAGAGCGCAGAAACACTTTTCAATAGAGTTAATGAAACAGTAACCAAAGCAACTGAAAAAGGCTTTAATGAACTTTTAAAGGCGCATAAAGACGATTTCTCATCACTGTTTAATAGAGTTTCTCTCGACCTTGACGGTAATGTAACAGGACCTGCTGATAAACTCATTCATAAATACAATAAGTTTGACAGAAGAAGTGCAGAACAACTTCTTTATCAATATGGTCGATATCTGGCAATTTCATCAACTCGTGAAACCGATATTTTACCGTCAAATCTTCAGGGTATCTGGAATGTGTCCAATAGTCCTAAATGGAGTAGTGACTTCCATACTAACGTAAATCTTCAAATGAACTATTGGCCAATTTATAACGGCAACCTTGTAGAGTGCTCAAAACCACTTATAAGATATATAAAATCAATGGTTGAGCCTGGTCGCATTACTGCTGAATACTACACCGGTATAAAGAGTGAAAAAGGTGAGCAGAACGGATTTTTATTCCATACTCAATGCACACCATTCGGTTGGACTTGTCCCGGTTGGAGCTTTGACTGGGGTTGGTCACCGGCTGCAATGCCTTGGATTTTACATAACTGCTATGAGCATTATGAGTACACTCTTGATAAAGAAACTCTCAAAAATGACATTTATCCAATGCTTAAAGAGTGTGCAGAGTATTTCAGTAAACTCCTTGTAGAGCATAACGGCAGACTTGTTACATACCCTTGTTATTCACCTGAACACGGTCCTCGCACAATGGGTAATACTTATGAACAAGCACTTCTCTGGCAGCTTTATGACGATGCTTCAAAAAGTGCGATTGCCCTTGGTGTTGATGATGAGTTCATATCAAAATGGCAAGATATTCAAAATAAACTCAAAGTTTACGAAATAGGTGACGATGGTCAAATTAAAGAATGGTATCACGAAACAAAACTTGGTGAAATAGGTGAAACTCATCATCGTCATATGTCACATCTTTTAGGCTTGTTCCCTTGTAATGTAATGAATAAGTTCCATAATCCTGAGCTTGTTGACGCAGCAGTTGTTTCAATGAATCATAGAACTGATAAAAGCACAGGCTGGTCTATGGGACAAAAAATCAATGCTTGGGCTCGCGTTGGTAACGGTGACAGAGTTCTTAAAATCATTGGTGACTTATTCAAAAACGGTATTTATCCTAACTTTTTTGATTACCATCCACCATTCCAGATTGATGGTAACTTTGGTTTTACATCAGGCGTTAATGAAATGCTTATGCAAAGTCATTGTGGATTTATAGAACTGCTTCCTGCACTTCCAAATGAATGGAAAAAAGGTAGTATAAAAGGCATTGTTGCTCGTGGTAATTTCACAATCAATATTGAGTGGAATGACGGAAAACTTACAAAAGCCAAAATCACTTCAAATATGGGTGGCACTTGCAAAATCTATTATGGCAAGTCAGAATACATAGTAAAAAACATCTGCGAAAGTGAAAATGGCTTCGCAGAATGGGAAACCGAACAAGGCAAGACCTATATAATTGCAATTAAATAAATATTTATATGGTGGGGTTTATCCCCACCAATTTTTTTTGTCAACAAATATGAGCGTGTCGAGATGTTTTCGTATAGGGGGTCGGTGACCCATTTTTCAATGTCATTCTGAGTGAAAACGCGTAGTGGTTAGTCTCACACCTGCATTAAAAAAAGCCGACTCGAAATCCGAGTCGGCTTTAATGACTATTCAATTATTTGTTTTTCTTTGCAGCTTTCTTAGCAGCTTTTTCTGCTTTTAACTGTGCAGCATAAGCGTCTGCCTCTTCTTTTTCGCGACGAGCTTTTTCTTCTGCTTCAGCCATAGCCTGTTCATAACGTGCTTTTGATTCTTCATACATTTCTGCAATTTCGTCGAAATGTTTGTAGTTTTCTTCTTGTTTAACAA
The DNA here is from genome assembly GCA_937892525.1 of uncultured Clostridia bacterium. Classification (GTDB taxonomy): domain Bacteria; phylum Bacillota; class Clostridia; order Oscillospirales; family Acutalibacteraceae; genus Fimenecus. Next base: position 17,452 of record CALAEV010000051.1, on the reverse strand, counting down.
GCTTTTCAGCGTCAAGATAAGGCTTAGCAGCACGTGCAAAGTAAGCGTGTCTGTCCATTTCTTTCTTTGAAGCTTTGCGAGCTTCAGACTTTTTAGCTTCATAATCCTTGATTTCTGCTTTGAGTGATTTAGCAGTAACTTTGTCTTTTGCTTTCTTTGCATCTCTTAATTCGAGATAAAGTGCCTTGAGCTTTTCGTCACAAGCATCTTCAACATCAAAGATTTTTTCAAGTTCAGCAAAGTCAGGTTGAACAAGTTCTTCATTAGCGAAGTATTTGTTAAGTGCTTTATATGCAGATTTCTTATTTCTTGCAACTTCAATAGCGAACTTGCGCATTTCTTTTTCTTCGTCAGTTGATTTAGGCATTGCCTTAGCAGCTGCCATTTCAGCGTTGATTTCATCAATGTTCATAAGTTTAAGACCTTGAAGTCCTGAATCATAAATGCCTTTTTGAACATTGTATTGATACTTAAATGCATCAGTTGAGAATTTATCAAGTTCTTCACAAACAAATTTAGAAATTTCAATTTCTTCGTTAAATTCAAGAGCTTCTTTGTAAGCCTTTTTAGCTGCTTTCTTTTCAGCCTTATCTTTAATTGATTTGTAAGTTTTTTCAAGAACTTTTGGCTCTTGTGTAGCCATTTCTCTTGCGTTTTTGATAAGGTCAATACCCTCAACAAGTTGAGCATCGTTAGTAATACCATTACCATAGTCTTCAAAGAGTGCACGAACTTTAAGAACGCGAATAACTGATTTCTGTTTTCTTTCGTTAAAGTCATACCAGAAGAATGGAATAACGTTCATAAAGGCACCAACAGCAGCAATGATAATAAGTGCATGAATAAGAGGAAGGAAAATATCTAAATCATACAATGCAGAGTTTGGATTGACATAGTTATTTTGACCTGCTTCCAATTGTTCAGCAAGAATTTGACCAACAGTTTTACCGTCGCCAAGAACACGATTGAGAACTTCAGGGTTAGCAGTAACCTTTTTAGCAACTTCAGCAGTAATACCACCTTTTTCATAGATAACAGGAAGAACAGCAGATGTACCAAGAGTAATGATTGTACCAATAGTAGCAACAGCAGAGAACATACCGTCGATTCTTTCGCCTGTCTGATATTGCTGATAGTCACGGATGTCAGCCTGGATTGTTGGGTTAAGGATATGTGCAAACGAACCCATTAAAGCATTGAGATACAAACATCCCATAACAAGCCAAATTGTAAGGTTATTGATTTCTTGTGTGAATGGAAGCATCATAAGAATAAATACAACGTTCATAATGTTTGTAACAATAAGAACTGCTTTTTTACCCCATTTTCTGATGCAGAATGGTGCAGCAATCATACCCCAGAGAGATGCGTTGCCATAAAGAGTAACAACAAGACCGTAAACGTTACCGTTACAAGCTCCACCGTAGTTGTAAAGCCAGTTAAGAATGTTTGCATAAGCTGATTCAAGGAATCCAATCCAACCTGCGAGTGAGATAATCCAGAAATATTTGTTTTTTGCAACTGCACGAAGTGCATCAGTAAATTTAATCTGAACAACGTGAGTTTTTGCCTGAACAATTTTTTCTTCAGTATGTTTATAAACAACGATACAAAGAAGTACGCCTAAAACAGCAAGAATAGGGTAAAGGAATCTGTAAACACGAATATCTGTAGTGTTTGTGTGGAAAAGATTTCTTGCAATAATTGGTGTGAAAAGATTTACAACAGTAGGAGCAAATGAATAAACAACGCTCTTGACTGATTGTACGTCAGCTCTTTCTTGTGTGTTAGGCGAAAGAACATGAATAAGATTTTCGTATCCGTCATAAAAGAAATAATAGATGAAGTTCAAAATAATGTTAAGAACAAGAATTATTGCACATTTTGCAACATAGTCTTTTTCTCTGCCGAATATTGTACCTTCACCAACGATAAGACTTAACTTGTCGTAAGGGAACCACACTATTAAGTTACAAATAATAGCTGAAGGAATAGCCATTCGTACTATGTATGGACGATATTTACCTGCTTTGTTTCTTGTGTTATCGATAATTGTCGCACGAAGTCCTGTGAAAGGAATGTTGATGAGAATTGCGATAACATAGAGTAAATACATATCTGTTGGTCCAACACCAAGTGTTGAAGAAATAAGTGTATTACCCATAGATAAAAGACATGCGTTACCTAATGTGATAATCATGTATGCACCGATACCACCACCTGAATAAGCGGCGATTTCTTTGTAAGGCATATATCTGCCCTTAGGTGGTGTTTTCCAATGGGTTTTTACCATGTCAACACCGTTTTTTACGGTTTGAGATAAACTCATATTATGCACTCCTTATATAATGTTTTACATACCTGCTTATTTTAGCAAATTTTCTCCCTTGTTTCAATCGAAAAAATAAATTTTAACAAAAAATGAACACAAAAAAACTATTTTCGTTAAAATTCACCAAATTGGGTAAAATATAACTGTGCAACTTGTCAAATGGTAAAAAACGTAAAAATATAAGAAAAAAAGCAGACTTTTTATTCAATTTTCTATTGACAAATAAGCGTTTAAGAGTGATAATAAATAGGTAATAAACCTATTCGGTAGGTAAGGCTACCACAGGGATACGGATTACTGCCGCGAAATGGTGGAGACACTATTAGCAGGTCAGCAAGTCATATCGAAAAACAAGGTATGATTTAATGTAATTTCATCGCCCTGCGAAGCTAAAGCTTGAACGAATTCGTGTAGTATTCTTGACTGCATTTTTGCGTTTAGGCTAAAATGTGGTCTTTTTTATTTGTTTCATTAGTGCTTTCAAGAAAAGGAGTGAAAATTGTGGACACATACCGAAGTACAAATATGGAACCTCCGAGTATTATGGCAGACTGTGTCTGCAATTTGTAATTACTCGCCGAGTTTCACAAAAATTACCCTGAAGTAAGGAGTTGTGAAAAATGGAAACCTTTGAACTTTTAACCGAACTCTTGCGTAACAAAAAATGGCAGGAGTTAAAAGAGATTCTTACAGAAATGAATGAACAGGATATCGCTGAACTTTTCATGGAGCTTGAAGAACGCGACCTTACACTCATTTATAGACTTTTACCTAAAGAGTTGGCTGCTGAAGTTTTTGTTAATATGGAACCTGAATATCAGGAAATGCTCATTCGTGCATTCAGTGATACTGAGCTTCGTGAAGTTCTTGACGAATTATATGTGGATGATGCAGTTGACCTTATTGAAGAAATGCCTGCAACACTTGTTAAGCGTATTCTTCGCCATACTGACCCTGATACCAGAAAATCAATCAACGAAATTCTTCGTTATCCTGAAGATTCTGCCGGTAGTCTTATGACCATCGAGTATGTTGACTTAAAACGCTCATTGACAGTTGCTGATGCGTTTACACGAATCCGTAGAACAGGTGTTGATAAAGAAACAATATACACTTGTTATGTAACTGATAGTAAGCGTAAACTTAAAGGTTATGTAACAGTTAAAGATTTGCTTTTAGCTGATGAAACTGCAACAATCCGTGAAATTATGGAAGATAATGTTATTTCTGTAAACACTCACGAGGACAAGGAAGTTGTAGCAGACCTTTTCCAAAAGTATGACCTTGTTGTTCTTCCTGTAGTTGACCGTGAAAATCGTCTTGTTGGTATTATTACAGTCGATGATGCTATCGACGTTTTGCAGGAAGAAATTACAGAAGATATGGAATTGATGGCTGGTATTACACCTACCGATAAGCCATATCTTAAAATGGGCGTTTTTGAAAACTTCAAAAAGCGTATTCCTTGGCTTATGCTTTTAATGGTTTCAGCAACGTTTACTGAAAAAATTATTACTTATTTTGAAGGTGCGTTGACCTCTTGCGTGGTGTTGACTGCATTTATCCCTATGCTTACAGGTACATGTGGTAACTGTGGTAATCAGTCATCTTCAACAATTATTCGTGGTATATCTTTGGGCGAAATTGAATTTAGAGATACATTCAAGGTGGTGTTCAAGGAATTTTCGATTGCGCTTGTCTGTGGTATTGCATTGGCAATAGTGAACTTCGCAAAATTGATGATTTTTAATGATGTTGGTTGGAAGATATCACTTGTTGTAAGTATTACAATGATTGCAGCAGTTGTTTTTGCAAAGGTTGTTGGCTCAATACTTCCGGTAATCGCAAAGAAAATCGGATTTGACCCAGCTGTAATGTCAAGTCCATTTATTTCAACAATTGTTGACGCAGTAACACTTTTAATCTATTTTGCAATCGCAAGTTCGGTTCTTAATTTATAAGTTAGAAAGCAGGGGAAACCCTGCTTTTTCTATTTATTTCCACCACACCTTAATTGACTTTTAATACTAATTATTGTATTATATTTATATACTATTTATTTGGGTGATTGATATGAGAAGATTATCTAAAATTATGGCAATTATATCTGCCTTTATAATACTTGTTTCAATGTTTGTTATCCCTGCAAGCGCTGCAAATGTAAACTATTCAGTTACAAGTGCAAGTGGTCAGAAAGGTGATACAGTTACAGTAACAGTCAAGGTTTCAAGTAGTATCGGTGTAACCTCTGCAATACTTAATGTGAATTTTGATAGTTCAAAGCTTCAGTATGTGAGTGGTTCAAGTGGTGGTATGTTTGCAACTTGCACAGTAAAATCTGTTAGTAGTTCAAGTGTAAAATGTACCGGTATGACAATGGGCGATGATAGTGCTAAAAAAAGTGGTACATTTGCAACACTTAAATTTAAAATTTTAGCAGATTCAGGCACTGCTAGCCTTACAATTTCACCATCAGGTTCAGCAGGTGACCATTGTGGCGTAGGTACTCCACCTGTGCGCTTATCTCCAGTAGTATCTAATGGCAAAATTACGGTGAATACCCCTGTTACAGGCATTTCACTTAATAAAACAAGTGTAACTCTTAAAAAAGGTGAAACTGCAAGCCTTACTGCAACAGTTACACCAAGTAACGCAACAAATAAAACAGTTACTTATTATACAAGTGATAAATATGTGGCAAAGGTTTCAAGTAACGGTACAATCACTGCAGTAGGTGGTGGTACAGCAACAATTACTGCAAAAGCAGGTAACAAAACTGCAACCTGTAAAGTAACAGTAAAAGTAGCGCAAACAGGCATTACACTTAGTGGTAATGCTTCAAAAACTGTGGCTCAAGGCTCAACGTTAAGTCTTAAAGTGGTAAAAGTACCGTCAGATGCAACCGATAGTTTCTCAACAACCTGGACTTCTGCAGATACAAGTATTGCAACAGTATCTTCGAAAGGTGTTGTAACAGGTGTGGCACTCGGAACAACAACAATTACTGCAAAACAGAATGGTTGGACTGTTACTTACAAAATCACAGTTACAGAAAAGGCAACAGAAAGCTCAACTGAAGAATCGTCAACAGACGAAAGTACAACAGAGTCAACTACTGAAAGTACAACAGAATCAACAACCTTGCCTACAACTACTGAGCCTGTAACAGAGCCTAATAAAAAAGATAATTTCTTTAAGCTTGTATGGGCAGAAATCAATGATGAAAATAATAAAGTAACAAAGCTTTATCACTACGTAGTTGTGATTATGGCATCAGTTATTGTTGGCGCAATTGCATCAGCAGTAACATATCTTGTAACTTCAGGCTATTACAAGGGAAAACTTAAAAAGAAAGATAACGAAACACAAGAATAATAGGGGAATATTATGTTAAATATAGGATGTCATTTGTCATCATCAAAAGGGTTTTATAATATGGGTGTTGAGGCATTGTCAATTGATGCCAATACATTTCAGTTCTTTACACGAAATCCAAGAGGGGGCAGTGCAAAAGAAATTGACCCAGCCGATGCACAAAAACTAAACGATTTAATGGCAGAAAAAGGATTTGCAAAAATTCTTGCCCATGCACCATATACTCTTAATGCCTGTGCAGAAAAAGAGTATGTTCGTGAATTTGCGTATAACACAATGCTTGACGACTTGAAGCGTATGGAGTTTGTGCCAAATAATATGTATAACTTCCATCCTGGTAGCCATGTTGGTCAGGGCACAGAAAAAGGTATTGAATTGATTTCAGAACTTCTTAATTCAATTATGTGGAAAGACCAGACTACAACGGTATTGCTTGAAACAATGGCAGGTAAGGGTAGCGAAGTTGGTGGCAAGTTTGAAGAACTTCGCGAAATTATCGACAGAGTAGAGTTGGAAGACAAAATGGGGGTTTGCCTTGATACTTGTCATATTTACGATGGTGGATACGATATTGTAAATGACCTTGACGGAGTGCTTACACAGTTTGATAAGATTATTGGTCTTGACCGACTTAAAGCAATCCATATTAACGATAGTAAAAATCCTTTTGCAAGCCATAAAGACCGTCATGAAAAAATAGGCGAGGGCTCAATTGGTGCAGAGGCATTTGAGAGAATTATAAACCATCCTGCACTTCGCGATTTGCCATTCTTCCTTGAAACTCCCAATGAACTCGACGGTTACGCCCGCGAAATTGCATTGTTAAAATCTCTCTATAAGTGATAATTTTTGTAGTGGCGGGTCTTAAGTGCCCGCCCAAATTTTTATATTTAGAGGTGAGCGAATGAGAAAGGTAATGCATAGATTAACAACTGTTTTTGCTGTAATTACAATAACAAGTATAGTTTTATACAAATTTACTGAAAGCGTTTTAGTTTATTCGTTAGGGGTTACTTTCTTTACTTTTCTTTACCATTTTGTAATGAGATTGCTTGTTGGACTTTTTTGTGATAAATTTGTGAAAACAAATCCTGAATCAAAGTGGTTTAACCAAAAACCTTTTGAGAAGAAGTTATATAAATTTCTAAAAGTCAAGAAATGGAAAGAGCATATACCTACATATTATCCTGAAGCATTTGATACTGAGAAAAATACACTTGAACAAATAGAAAAGAATATGTGCGGAGCAGAAGTTGTTCATGAAATAATAATGGTTTTAAGTTTTATACCGCTTTTGTTTGCCATTCCTTTCGGGGCTTTTCCGGTGTTTTTTATAACATCTGTTATAGCGTCGTTAGTTGACTTTGTTTTTGTAATAGTACAAAGGTATAATCGTCCAAGAATAATTAAGTTAAGACAGCGTATGAGGTGATATTTTGGAAAGACAAAATTTAGGTGAAAAATTCACTATTAAAGGTGTTATATTATTAATTCTACTTATTGCTTTATTGATTGCAGTACCATTAGCAATCAACAACATGGGCGAACCTAAAACTCCGGCTACTAGTCAACAAATTTGTACGACTTTAGAAAAATATGGGTTTACCCCAAACAGTTTTACCGATGAGTATGTTGAGGATTATCCAAAACTAGGATTTATTTCTGTTGCCGGATATCGTACTGATGACTTTAGAATCGAATTTTTTGAAATGGAAAACTATAATCGTGCTCATGCTATAATGGTCGAACTCAACCAAATTATACTTGATGAAAGAGATATAACCAATGACATAGAATTTGAAGAAGCCAATCAGCATTATTATATTCACACATACAATGTTGATAATAAACATTTTTGGCTTATGCAAATCGACAATACTGTTATTTATGGATTTTGCTATGATGATAATTATGAAAAGATGGTTAATATAATGGTCGAATTAGGATACACATCTGAATAGGAGAAAAATATGACATTAGAACAACAAGTTAATTTATTATGAATTATCCAAACAGACATAAAAATAACAGTTGTAAGAATTGACTCTTACAACTGCTTTTTTTATACCATATTTTTATTTCTCAAATCCAAAGCTATCAATGATTTTATCAATTTCATGTTCTGCAACCTCAAAAAGGCGCTGACCTAAATTGGTATAATAAGCATCTTCTTTTTCACCACAAAGCATTGCGAATGAAATGCCAATATTCTTTGAAATATCAATAGCCTTTCTTACTGCAAGGTAATAGAAGCTGTATTCAGCAGCGTCATCAAGTCTGTCATAAAACTGGGCTGCTTTTTTGCTGATTGTATCATACATAGCGTTAATTGCTGTGTTTGATAGTACCGTTGCAGGCAAAAGATGATTTATGCAATATTCAGCAGTGAATATAAGCAACACTTTCATCTGATACATATCGTCAGCATTATCACGCTTAATTTCGCCAACTTCACCCTCAAGGTCTGAAAGAAGGTGAGGCTCGTCAATAAAGATTTCAGCAAGGTGTTTACCCAATTGCTTTGCTCTTAATATATTACCATTTGTTCTGTGCTTCTGCATTTCTGCAATAACTGAAACTTCGTCATTAGATTCAGCCTGTTCTCCGTTATCATTAAAGATTTTAATATCGCTATCGTCAAAAAGCATTGTTAAACCTCCTTACCATATTATATACAAAATTTTATTCAGCTGACTGCTGTGCTAATTTTTTCTGTAATCTTTTCTGCTTTGATTTATATGTGAGAAGAGCGTGAAGACAATCATCAGGAGTACTGTAATCGCCTAAAGACACTTTATATTCATTATAAAGACCGTGGAAGTCACTACCACCTGTCATTAAGAGCTTGTTCTTTGTTGCAAACTTTTTAAGCTCTTCAACTGAATTTTCATCAGCAGTTGGGTGGATTACTTCAATACCATCAATACCATATTCAATGTAATCATTGAGTATATCCATACAACCACTCTTAACAGGGTGAGCAAGCACTGCAATACCACCGGCAGTATGAATAGCATCAATTACATCTTTAACATTTTCATATTTAGGAACAACAAGAATGTTGTTTTCACTTTCTTTTGTAAAAAGTTCTTTGTAAAGGTCGCCATTGAATGAATCAGCATAACCACACTCAATAAGAGCCTGCATAATGTGCTTTTTGTAAAGGTTTGTTGAACCTGTTGCACATTTCATAATAAACTCTGTAGTAATAGGGAAACGTTTGGCAGTTTGGAGCATCATAAAATGACCTGCTTTTTTACGAGCAAGTGAGTTTCTTTTGCAAAGGCCTTCAAGCATATCAGGTGAGTCAGGCAAATAGCAAAGAATATGAACATTTTTTTCGTTTTTTTCATCAGTTGCTGAAAGCTCAACACCAGGAATAACCTGAATACCATGACGTGCACCAATAATCTTACCTCTGACTGTACCTGCAAGACAATCGTGGTCTGTAATCGCAATAGTTTCAAGACCTTTTTTCTTTGCAAAATTGATAAGGTCCTCAATACCTAATGTACCATCAGATAACCTTGTGTGACAATGTAAATCTCCGCTCAAAATGAATACCTCCAAAACTATAGGTGAAAATGCGTATATTCCCCTCAATATATAACACCATTATATACTTTTTTTGGTAAAAAATCAAGAAGAAAAGTAAATTTTGTTAAAAATTAACTAAATGCACTTGTTTTTTGTGGGATTAGTAAAAATATCAATGTAAATTTTGTACTGTTGCACAAACTCTAATTTCCAAAAAAATAGGGACGCAATAAGCGTCCCTTAAAATTTGATTATATCAATTATAAAATGTCATCAAACAACTTGAAGTTTTCTTTTGATGCAGTTAATTCACCATTTTGGATTTTCTTTATAATCTCAACAATTCTGTCGTTGATTGGTGTAGCCACACCGTATTTCTTACCAAAATCACAAACAACACCGTTGATTGCGTTAACCTCGCAAGGTTTACCTTTTTTAAGGTCCTGTAACATTGATGGCTCAATATCTCTGTGTTTCTTTAATGCGATAGGGAGTAAGAAACAACCAAATGCACGCTTTAATGCACCTTTCCAATAGAAAAGACCAACAATGTTTTTGCCCTGAACAGGTGCAAATTCAACACCTGAAGCATGACCAACGTCAATAATTTCTTTCATACAACGGATTGCAACCTTCTGACCTGCCTTGTCTTCAGTAACATCACCGAAAACACCACCAACAACTGTGCCAAGACCTGAGAATGTAGAGTTGATTAAAAGTTTTGACCAACGAGCACCCATAAGGTTTTCTTCTTCGTGAACAGGACACATCATTTCAAGTAATTCTTTAACCATATTGAACTGCTCATCAGTAATGCCGTCCATTTTGCCCATGTGGAATGAAAGACTGTCTTTGTCACTTGTAAGCTCGCATACACCTGGCTTAACTAACGCTGCACCCCATTCAACTGCGCAACCCATTGTGTGTTCTGTACCAACAATTTCAGCAATTCCTGGTTCAGGAATACCATTTTGTAAAGTAACAATAACACCATTTTCTGTAATGTAATCTTTAAGCATTGTTACAACTTCTTTGTTGAACAACTGTTTTGTAAGAAGAACAATAACATCATATTTGCCTTCCATCTGGTCAGGTGTAATTGCCTTAACAGGTACTAACATATCAACTGTACCAATAATTTTAGCACCCTTTGTGTTAAGTGCCTCAACGTGAGCCTTATTTCTGTTGATAAGGTCAACTTCGCCACCATTTTTTGTAATAAACGCACCAAGTACAGTACCTAATGAGCCCGCACCATAAATCGCATATCTTGCCATAAGAATAAACCTCTCTTTGACTTGTTATTTTTTTATCAAAGTAATTATATACTCTTTAATTCTAAAATTCAATAGGATAAAGGAAAAAAAGGAACGATGCCGTAATCGTTCCCAATTTCTCTTTTATGTTAGTTTTCAATTACATTTTACTTTAATTTTTTTGAACATAGATTCAACTATATAATTCACAATACAAATTACAAAAACACATAAACTGCTCACAAGAAATGCACCTGCAAAGCTTGTTCCATGAAGATAATCTAAGATAGCCTTAACAGGCAGTATATTTGAACATATAAACAGCAAAATTCTGTGTAGACCTAAAATCATAAGGAGTTTTTACCCATGTAAACAATATATTTGTTATTACAATTCTGACAAATTAAAACAATGAATTGAAGAATGAAAAGTGAATAAATGAGAAATGTATATGATTTTAGTCGTATAATTTCATCAGAATTTCCTGCTGCCAAAAGTATTCCTATGACAAATAGCCCAAATGAAACAACAGGAATAATTCCACGAATTAACTTGTTGTTAAGTTTTGGTACAAGTTTTTCTTTAATCCTCCTGAACTCAAAAGCTACAAGCATAAAGAAAATGGCGGGGCACAGGGCATTGAGTGCAAATGGGACGTATTCATTTTCAAAATTTTGATTACAATATTGCTGAATTGGTAATGAAACTATAAACAGCATAATCATAATGAAAAATCTGACAAAAGAATACTTGATTTTTGCGATAAAATAAAAGATATTAGATGCAATAAAGAAAAGTTGAAGATACCATAAAGCCCAATTACAAACATGAGCACAGTTCTTTCCGCCAAGAATTAAATATTTAATTCCATTAAGAATAGTAATATCTCTTTGCAAAATTGTAATCGAAACAACAAACGAGAAAATAAAGAATAATACATAAGGTATTAATAGATTTTTGATTTTACCTACAAGAAAATCCTTGTATCTTTTCTTTGTACTGAATAAGTAACCTGAAATGCAAAAGAAAAGTGGCATGTGAAATGAGTATATAAAATGAAAAATCTCTCTGTCCAGAAGCCAACAATGTGCCAAAACAACGGAAAAAATGGCGATGCCTTTAATAAAATCAATAGATGTATTTCTTTTGTTTGAAATTTCATTAGTCATAAACTAAATATCACACCTCTGCTTCGTAAATCCCAATACATTCTCTGCCTGTTAAATTATTTGATACATTTCTCGCATTAAAATAAAGTCTTAATTTGTTCTCGTGATATGTAAGGCAACAAGCATAAACATATTGTGCCATCCAATGGCTTTCGCCTTGGATTTGTGGTACTAAAAACGGTTTTACAAACTCAAAATTAACACCGTCATCTGACTTTAACAACATAATCGCCGAATGACTTTTTCCGTTTTTTTCAAACAATCCATTTTGTAAACCTATGTAGCAATCCTTAAGCTTATACACCTTTAAACAACCTGAACAAAGATTGAGATATTCAATGTTTTTATCAGGACTAATAATAGGTTTTTCCCTTGATACATAGCCGTTTGTAATGCTATCGCTTTCTGCAAAACTAATGTGCGTAGGCTCACAAAAACCACAATCTTCAATGAAAGTCTGCCCACAAGAATAATACATACGATATTTGCCGTCAATATTTATCAAAAACGGATTTGAAATTGCAAAACCATTCTTGTATTCTTCATAATCACGAGTTTTGCCAACAACCAAATATGGCTTCGACCATTCTTCAAGATTAGTGGACTCAACACAGTATATTTCTGATTTCCACTTTGCACCCACAAGACTTAAAAGATTAAAAATCACAGGTCTTGTACGCTCAAAAAACAAGTAGTATTTACCGTCGATATAATTGATATTTGGTCGCATAGCACGGTTAACGATTTTGCCTTTGTTATTAAAGTTTATTCCGTCAACACTTTCGTATCTGTAAACACCAAAAAATGTGTGGCAGAATAAGTGCCATTTGCCGTCGTGAGATACATCTGGAGTCAAAACGCTTGGGTCTGCAATAACAAAGCTATTTAAAGGATTTTTAAGTATAGGATTGCCCTCAAAAAGCGTAAATTCGGCATTGTTAAATTGTTCAAATGTAAGATTATTCATAGTTAACTTCCTTGTTTGCAACAATAAATGTCATTCTTTCCTGAATGCTTGCACCACCGTGGTCTGTGCCTATTCCACCGTGGTCAGATGTTATAATAATAAGCCAATCTTCAGTTTCATAAGTTTCTCTTTGCTTGATTGCCTCAAGAGTCTCAAATCCATATTGGTCGGCAGTCTGGAATGCCTCTCTGTATCTTGGATTGTTAATTGTAAAACCGTAATTATGACCTGTTGAGTCAGTTGGTTCATAAATTACAAAAATAAAATCTGCACAATCTTTTTTGTTAACCTCATTTAATGTGAATTCGTGAGATGCTTCGTCATTTTTCAATCTATTAAATGCTACATTAAGATTATTTTCTTCACAGTATGCTTTTTCATCGTTGTATGTAGCATTTTTTCTGTCAAAATGACCTTTCCATTTTGTAATAAAAGTAGAACTGTCTATAATATCATCTTCAACAAGTGTTGTGAGAAGCGTTTTGTGGTCAAGTGATTTTGTAATACCATTTGCAGTAATACCGTGCTCACTTGCCCATACACCTGTAAGAATTGAACACCAGCCTGGCGCAGTTGATGTGTCTTGAGTGTTAGTAGCAGGGTAGTTCACACCACCACAATATGCAAGGTTTATTGATGCGCCATCGTTAAGCATAGAAGAAATCGCACTGTTTTCGTCATTCATTGCCACAAGTACATCTGCACGGCAACCGTCGTAACCAATAATAATTGCTTTTTTCTCTGTCTTGCCGTCAGCAAGAGGGGAGTCAAAGTGGTTTTTCACAATGTTGTAAAGTTCAGTTTGTGGAATAGCAGTTTCAATAGTATTTTCATAACCTACTAAATCAATGTATTGTCTGTATAATTCTTCAGTATCATTTGAATCTTTTGCATATTCAAGTTTTGGAATTAAAATAGCAGATGCAATAATCCCTCCAACTAAAATAATCGCTAGTGCAATAATTAAAGTCTTCTTTTTCATAAACCCAACTCCTTTTTATAACCAAATAATACCATAAATCCCTCAAAAAAACAATATAAATAAGACGGCAAAGATAAATCTTTACCGTCTTCTTTGATTTATACTGCATACATTACATTTAAGTTTCTTATTTCTGCATCCTTGATTCTATCATTTACAGAATAAGCGTGATTTACAAGATTGCTCGAAGACGCTCGAGTCAAACTTTGATTTTCAATTTCTTTTATCACTAAAGAAGCAATATTTTCAATTACTTCAATTTTCAATCTTGACTCTTTTTCTGTATTTTCACTTGAAATCAGGTGTTCAAGTGTGTCGTGTAATTCTGACAAGATTTCAAGGTCCTTTAATGCACGGAATGACCATTTGTAGTATGGCATATATTTTTTGTTCAACAGGAAAATTACTTTCAAAGTTGCATTCACAAATTCGCCTATCGCTAATTGTGCTGCACCAGTTTCCTGTCTGTCAATACACCTTTTGTAGTTGTATTGACCTGATTGTGCCATAACAAGAATATTTCCTGCTAACTTTTTAAGACGTATATCTTCAGGGAGATATGATAATTTATTGCGAATGTCCGTTATAAGACCAAAATTATCACAGAATATTTTTCCGTTTGTGGCTTCAAGAAGAAACTGCTCTGAAATGTAAAACCATCCATCAGTTGTGATGTTTCCGTTTTCGTCGCCAACTTTATCTTTGAAAAACTTGCTTATTCTTATAACTCCGTGACGATTTCCACCAACAGGATTAAGTTTACTTTTTTCATATCCCATAAATTCGCTTGGCAATTTTGAATAAGCACGCTCAAGCAGAAATTCATCTCTTTCCGAAACCAAATCTTCATCAGGAATAAATATGCAGAATCCAGCCTCAAAATCGTGGTCCTGAGAAATATTATCATCAAAGCCTAAACACTCTGACCCACTACCTGCAAGTCCGATTGCAAGATACTGCTTTATGTGAGAAAAATTTTCGTCAATCATTTTCTCGCCATATTCTTTATAAAATTTTTCAGCAAGTTCAAGACCTTTCATAAATTTTCCTCGCTCTTTCAGTCAAATCATTTTGATATGCAAAAAATCCGTAATACCCAAAAACTGATGCACATTTCTCGCATACAAAGGCGTAATATCCATCTCTGTTTTCGTATTCATCTAAAATTCTCATGGCTTTATAAAGATATTCTTCTATGATTTTTTCGCTATCTTCAAGTCCTAATTCTGCTTCTTTTGCACTTGCAATATTAAGGTGAGTAATAGCAACTTCAAGCATACCATCATCGTGTTGTTCCATAACAGAAATTGCTTTTTTATACAATTCATAGGCATCATCAAAGCGTTTCAAATCAACTAAAGACAAAGCCATATTGTTATAAAGCCCACCAAAACGCTTGTCGTTACTTTCAAGTTTTTCCTTATACA
Organism: uncultured Clostridia bacterium; assembly: GCA_937892525.1. Taxonomy (GTDB): domain Bacteria; phylum Bacillota; class Clostridia; order Oscillospirales; family Acutalibacteraceae; genus Fimenecus. The sequence goes on along the minus strand of CALAEV010000051.1, from coordinate 2,407 downwards.
CATTCAATGCTTTTTCGAATAGAGGCATAGAGTCTTCTGCTCTGCCAAATGCCTTTAATACCGTCGCACAGTTAATATAGGTTGTACCTGCACCAATGTTGTTTTCAATGCCCATATCTCTAACTAATTCAAGAGCATTCTGCACAGTAATCAATGCATCTTCCTCTCTTGAAAGTTTGCGATAAAGTCCTGCAAGTTCGTTTGTAAGAAGAAGTTTACAACGCTTGTCATTAGCACTGTCTGCTTCACCAAGCCAATATAAAATATGCTTTTCTGCAGATGCATAATCATTTCTGCTTAAAAGTTCATCTAATTTCATGAGTACACGCTCTGTAGAAATAAAATTCGCCATATTGACCTCCGAAGTTTAGTATAAATTTATTATACCATATAAGTATTCTTAGTGCAACGAGCAGATAATGGGAGCGAAATAATAATGGACAATTAGGGGAGTTGTCATTCTGAGCGTAGCGCAGAATCTCAAAAAATGTAGGGGCGAACACAGAGAAACGTCCTCTGTGCAAAAGAAACAAGCTATTATATTGTGCAAAGAAGTTAATCATTGACAATAAAACATATTTTTGATATATTTAATCTAAGGTTAGATTGAATTTTACAGGGGATTTTATTCCAATCAAGGAACCGTCCCCTGATTGTCTGAGACCAAGAAATGATAGCGTACGGACACTTATTGTGGGATACGGAGGGATTGTAATGAAAAAGTATTTTTGGTCTATGCTTGATGGTTCTCTTCAAAGTCTTATATTTGTTTTATTAATAGAAGTTATCGTTTCACCATATTGGAACGATTTTGGCTTTTTTGAAATATTATTTTTTGTATTGCTTGTAATATTATCTGTAATAAGTTCATTATTGTTCATAAATAAATGTGAACAATGTGTGGTAAGGTGTTCGTTAATTAGTTTTGTGTTTTTTATTTTTACTCTTGTGTTATCATTTATAAATAATATTGAATGGAAGATAAGACTAATTCCTCGAAGAGAGTTAGGCAATGCCGACGGAATTATCATAATGTTTTTTGCTTCTATATATTTAATTATTCTGTTTGTTGAAAAATTAGCAGTATTAATATTTATGGTGATAAAAGAACATAAAAAAACGGAACACAAAGGGGACGGTTCTTCTGTGTTCGATGATGACCAATCAGGGGACGGTTCTCTGATTGACGATTCCACCAACTAAAACTTAAAAATTCAACAAAACAGGACGAGGTTCTCAAACTCGCCCTGTTTTTTATACAAAAAGACCTTGCATAGAAAATGCAAGGTCATAAATTTTGAAAAAATTTATACTTTTCTTTCACAACTGAAAATCAGCGGAAAGGATAAGCGATTTTGCCCCATGTAAGGATGAAGGGAAGTGCCTTGGGGCATCGTTGATTATTCCCACTCGATTGTGCCGATTGGCTTTGGAGTGAGGTCGTAGAGTACACGGTTGATGCCGTCAACTTCGTGTGTAATTCTGTAAGTAACTTTATGGAGCACTTCATAAGGAATTTCCTCAATTGTTGCACTCATAGCATCTTTAGTATTTACAGCACGAATGATTGCAGGCCAGCCTTCATAACGGCTTTCGTCTTTAACACCAACACTCTTAACATCAGGCACTGCAATAAAGTACTGCCATACTTTTTCAGCAAGACCACAGTTGTCAAATTCTTCACGAAGAATTGCATCAGCCTCACGAAGAGCATGAAGTCTGTCTCTTGTGATTGCACCAAGGCAACGAACACCAAGACCAGGGCCAGGGAATGGCTGACGATATACCATAGCGTGTGGGAGTCCTAATGCTTCGCCAACTACACGAACTTCGTCTTTAAAGAGAAGTTTGATTGGCTCAACAAGTTGGAAGTTAAGGTCTTCAGGAAGTCCGCCAACGTTGTGGTGAGATTTAACAGCCTTTTTGCCTTCTGCCTGCTTGAAACTTTCAAGAATATCAGGGTAGATTGTACCTTGTGCAAGGAATTCAACACCCTCAAGTTTTCTTGCTTCGTCTGCGAATACATTTATAAATTCTGCACCGATAATCTTTCTCTTCTTTTCAGGTTCTGAAACACCTGCAAGAAGGTCAAGAAAACGGTCAGTAGCATCAACATAAATAAGGTTTGCATCAAGCTCTTTGCCGAAAACTTCAATAACGTTTTCGCTTTCGTTCTTTCTCATAAGACCGTGATTAACGTGAACACAAACTAACTGTTTGCCGATTGCTTTAATAAGAAGAGCAGCAACAACTGATGAGTCAACACCGCCGGAGAGTGCGAGAAGAACTTTTTTGTCGCCAACCTGCTCACGAACAGCTTTAATCTGTTCTTCAATAAAAGCATCTGCTAACGCTTTGGTGGTAATTCTTTCCATTGATTCGGGTCTAACATTGCTATCCATTTTGA
>CALAEV010000050.1 GCA_937892525.1 uncultured Clostridia bacterium | reverse complement strand
GGCGACCAAGGTGAACAAGGTATCCAAGGCGAAAAGGGTGACAAGGGCGACCAAGGCGAGCAAGGTATCCAAGGTGAAAAAGGAGACAAGGGCGACCAGGGTGAACAAGGTCTTCAAGGTGAAAAGGGAGACAAAGGTGACCAAGGAGAGCAAGGTATCGGTGTATCCAAAGTTGAAATAATCAATGAAGAACTTGTAATTACACTTTCTGACGGGAACTCTATAAATCTTGGCAATATCAAAGGTGCTAAAGGCGATAAAGGTGACAAGGGTGACCAAGGTGATAAAGGTGCCGATGGTACAAATGGTGTTGATGGTGTTGGTATTGCAAATGTAACAATCTCAACAGAGGGCGCATTGACAGTTGAACTTACAAACGGCACAATTCTTAACCTTGGAAATATTAAAGGTGCAGACGGAATTGGCATTTCAAAATCAGAAATCAATGCAAACGGCGAGCTTGTTCTTACATACACAAACGGCACAACTGCAAATCTTGGTGTTGTTGTCGGTGCAGATGGTGTTGACGGTGTAGGTATTAAAACTGTAACTCTTTCAACAGATGGTGAGCTTTCAATTCTTATGACAGACAACTCAACTTATAACCTTGGTAATATCAAAGGTGAAAAAGGTGATAAGGGTGACCAAGGTGAGCAAGGTCTCCAAGGCGAAAAGGGTGACTCCGGTAAAGACGGAAGAGGAATAGAAAGTATGGCTTTTGATTCAGCTGGACAACTTATTGTAACATATACCGATGGTACAACTCAAAACCTTGGCAGTTTTTCAGGGACAACAGGAGATGAAATATTAATCTACACTTTACAAGCAGACGGAACATATAGCGTAAAAGCAGGTAAGGATATAGCTTATTATTCTGATATTGTAATTCCTGCAACATATAATGGTAGAAATGTTACAGTTATTGAAGATAACGCATTTGATGGAATTAAAACATTATGTAGCGTTCAAATACCTAATACCATAACAACTATTGGTGACTCTGCCTTTAATGCTTGTTCAGGTTTAGTTACAGCAAATTTGCCATCTTCGGTTACATCTATCGGCGATTCTGCGTTTGCAGGATGTTCATCTTTGGTAGGTGAATTTTCTTTCTCGGATTCAATTACGTGCATTCCAACTAAATGCTTTTATAATTGTAAGGACACGCTTTCTATAATAGTGTCTGAAAAAATTGTTAAAATTGAACCTTATGCATTGGTAGGAACATCTTTTACAATAGAAGGCGAAAACTATTGGACAGCAAAAGGTGTTTTACGAGAAAATTGGAATACAACAGGTTCATATGTTGGGTCAAGTTCAACGGTTAGTTATGCCGGAGCTTTGACTAAATCGTCATACGGATTTGTAGTAACAGCGAGATGGAGTGATGGAAACAAACACGAAACTGAAGAAAGAACACAAGCAACTTGGACTCGTGAATAATTAAAAAAGAGGTTTTTATATGTATAAAAATAATAATTGTCCTTATAGTCAAAAATTATGGGTTACTAACGATGACCCTGATAAAGGCTCAATAGAGTATTCTGAAAAATCTTTTCCTCGCAACAAATGTATTGCACAACAAACCTGGTGTGATTTTAATGATTTCAAAGAGTGCCTATTATATCAAAAGAAGCAAAAAGAATAATTGTAAAGGTGGGGGCTTGCTCCCACCTTATTTTGATAATCATAACAAAAGCATTGAAAAATTTAACAAATATATTATAATGATATAGACTTAATTCATAAAAGGAGATTTTGTTGTGGCAAGAGAAAAGATTCAGGACTACACAGGAAAAATTATTGGATTTACAGAAATTTCTGGTAACAAAAAATGGCTTTATGATTTTTATGGTAGAAAAATCGGTTATTATGACAGTTCATTAAACAAAACTTGTGAATGGACAGGCAAGGTAGTGGGCAACGGCGATATTTTAATGACACTTTTAAGATAACATAAAAAGACAGGGTTTGCACCCTGTCTTTTTTTTACGAGTTATTGCACAAATAAAAAAACGCCCACCCTATTGGGTGGACGCTTTGGTTTGTGTCGGCATTACCTATTTTTCCGGGCCGCTTCCAGCCAAGTATCTTCGGCGCAAATGAGCTTAACTACCGTGTTCGGGATGGGAACGGGTGGACCCTCATCGCAATCAACACCGACTCACGAAACTGTTCATCTCGTGAACGCAAGAGATATTCTAACAGAACAGAACACAAATTGCAAGTATTTTTTTCATTTTTTTTACAAAATTTTTAACTTTGTTAAAATTCAACAAAAAGATACTGTATAGATATATTCACAAGGTAAAAACAGACAAGAAAACGGTGGGAGCGAACCCCCACCCTACATTTTCAAAGCATACGCAAGCCGAACGCCACGACGTATTGCGGAAAAAGAAACTATTTAACTTTTGTTACATCTAACACAACATACTCATAACCCTGATTAGGGTCAAGGACCATATACATTGCTGTTGTATCGTTGATAAATGTAAGATTTGAATGGCTTGAATAGTTATCGTCTTTAAATTTGGTATATTCACCATTCTCAAGATTGAAAACGTGCACCTGATAATCCATCATATTAGTAACTGTACCAAGCATAACAAGATATTTACCGTCAGGGCTTACACTCATCATTTCAGCACTCATACGATAACCGATAACATTCTTCACATCCCCTGTTTTAAGGTTGTAAAGCTTACCGTCGTTTTTGTTGAATATATAGTCACCTGAATACATATAGTTTGTACCCATTGTGCCATAGAACGAGCCTGTAACGGTTTCATCCTCACCTGTTTTACGAATTACATCAAAGCCTTTATCGGTTTTACGCATAAAGATTACTGCGTTACCGTCAGTAAGTAAGAATTTGCCGTAAATATCATTTGCATATAATTTTTCGTCTTTACCTGATTTGATAAAAATGTCTAATTGACCACTACCTGCCTCATATTCACGAGCAGTAATGAATGGGATTTTGCCTGATGCGTTATACCCCTCATTTGTAAGCATACAGAAATCTTCAACACCTGCACCTGTTGTTATATCAATATTTCTGTTGATTATTTTAAGGAATCGTGATGTCTTGCCTGTTTCTAAATCTACAACAAAACTTTCAGGCCACAATGTAACCTTTTGTGTAAGCACATTTTTGCTTGTTGTTGCAAGAAGCAAGGCTTTACCATCTTCACTATAGCCTTTTGGAAGATTTACAAGCTGGAATGCAAGCATATCATAGAAATAAACGCCTTCTGTCTTGTTTGCAACAAAAAGTCCTGTACCAAAAATCTTGCCACCAAGCTCAACATAATCGATTTTTACGGGAATTGTCTCGTTACCCATATCAATACTTGCATTGACTGTACCGGTTGATTTTACAGGCACCATTTTATTGTCTTTATATTGATAATACTGCAACTCGTAAGTGCTTGAATATCCATAAAAAACATCTGGAATATCAGTCTGCACAAGATTTACAGCAACACCGTCACGAACAACCTGAATGTTTGCAAGTTTATCTTCTGCAAGAGTTGTAGTTTCAGTAAAATCTGTCCCTATTTCACTTTCAGGTGCAAATTTTATAACTGCAAAAACAACTACTAATAAGAGCGCAAAAACTGCGATACCTATTGTTGCAAAATCTTTTTTTGTTAATGGCTCACGAGGCTTTTTCTCTTTCGGTTGTTTTGGCTCTTTAGGTAGTTTTTCCTTTTTCGCCTTTACAGGTTTTTGCTCTTTTACCTTTTTCTCTTTTGGTTGCTTTGGCTCGCGAGTTTTCTTTTCTTTAGGCTGTTTTGGAGCTTTTTCTTTTTTCTTTTTCTTGAGGTTCTCTTTTTCGCCTGATACCTTTTTAACTGATTTTATTGTAGGAAGCACAATTTCTTCACTTCTGCGTTCATTTTCAGGGATTGCAGGTTGAGTGTTTTCAACTGCAATTTCTTCACTGATTTCAGCAGAATAATCTTCTACAATCTGAACTTCCCACTTTTTCTTTTTCTCTTTTTTCACCTTTGGTTGCTTAGGCTCTTTAACCTTCTTCTCTTTAGGAGGTTTAGGCTCTTTAACCTTTTTCTCTTTAGGAGGTTTAGGCTCTTTAACCTTTTTCTCTTTAGGAGGCTTTGGAGGTTTTTCCTGTTTTGCCTTTTTTTCTTTAGGTTGTTTTGGCTCTTTTGGAGCTTTCTCTTTTTTCACCTTAGGAGTTTTTGGTTCTTTCACCTTTTTCTCTTTTACAGGCTCAACTACTTCCTCAGGAGTTTCATCTATATCAATTTTTTGGTATTTATTATTGAGAGATTTCTTTTCTTCCATAATAACACCTCCGATTTATTACATACTCAAATTATTATACAATTTTTACAATAATAATGCAACAAGAAAAATATATAAAATAAGGGCAAGGTTGTAAAGCCCTGCCCCACTATAATTTTTATTTTACCTCATTTAATGCTGCGAAGTTTTCTTTATTTGCTTTATAAAGTTTCTTGAACACTTCAAAGTTTTTGTCATAAATTGGCTTGTTGTCTGCGTTAGGAACAAATGTCTTTGCAGCAGGAATAAGTTTCTTTGCATCAGGAACTTTTTCGATAATACCTGCATCAATTGCAATAAGAACAGCAGCACCAACTGCACCAACATTCTGTGGACTTGCAACAGTCTCAACTACTCGACCTGTGCAGTCTGCGAGAATCTGAGCAGTAACATCTGACAAAGCGCCACCACCAACAAAACGGATTGTTTTTGAAGTTTTAACCTTCTTTTCTTCAGTTTCAAGGAACCAACGAAGATGGAAGCAAACGCCCTCAACAACGGCTCTAATCATTTCTGTTTTGCCTG
>CALAEV010000049.1 GCA_937892525.1 uncultured Clostridia bacterium | reverse complement strand
TTATTATTGAAAGGAGCATATTATAATGCGTGAATATTTAACACCAGATTTCGACGTAACAGTTTACGAAATCGAAGATGTAATTACACTCTCCATTAATGAAAATGACTCTAATGGAGGTCAGTGGTGGGGTTAATAAACCTCCCAAAACTTAAAAAATAATTTTTCCCCCAAGGTTAACCCCTTGGGGGTTTTTGCGTTTTTAGTAAAAAGCATAATGAAAAATGGAATTTTGTATTAACAAATTATAGTTTGTGGGCTCTTTGTATAACACCTCATCCACCGCAAGCGGTCCCCCTTCCCCTCAAGGGGAAGGCAAGATTTAGGCTTCTCCTTGAGGAGAAGCTGTCAACGAAGTTGACTGATGAGGTGTAATCTATAATTCGCAACACAGTTTCTACACTTTGCGCTTTGCATTTTGCACTTTGCGTTCATATATACTCTCTTTGAGTATTGACTAAAAAAACACAAAATGTTACAATATAAAAAAGTGTCCATAAAGGGGCTGTTGTTATGAAAAATAGAAATAAAGTAATAGCAATTATTGTGGCAGTTGTTCTTGTTGCATCTATTTTTGTTGTTGGTACTGTTGCTAACACAAAAAACACATCAATTGCAATTTCAATTGATAAAACCGAGCTTTCAGCAGGTCAGTCTGCAACCGTCACCGTAACAGCATCGGCTGACTATCCTGTTGCAACTGCATCAATCCCTGTTTTTTATGATAAGACAATGGTTACAGTAAGTAATGAAACTGCAACTCTTACAAGCTATGCTGTTGCAGAGGTAACAACCGATTTAACAGCTGTTGATACATCAAAAATTTATGAAAATACAAATGTAGACAGTTCAAAATTTGGTTTTGTGCTTGTTACATATATTGGTGGAGCTAATGATACAGTTTCAACTATCGATAATAAAACAGTTTTAACATTCACAATTACGGCAAAGTCAGATATTTCAGGTGAAGCATTGGTAAAATGTGTTACTGAGTCTGCAAAGACCGAAGATAATATAGAGGGTATGCTTTATTTCGGTGCTACAACAAGTGGCACAACAATTACATCAATCCCTGAAAATGTTGAAAATATCAACGTAACAAATGCATCACAATCTGTCACAATCACATCAGGTAGCGCTGAACTTGTTGCAGAGTCAGGAAAGGCAACAGTAGTTGATGCAACAAATAAGTATATTTACGGTATTACCCCTGGCGACAATGTTGAAGAATATATTAAAGTTAATAATGGTAGCTTTGAAATTGTTGCAAACTCATCAGGCTATATAAATGGTACAGGTGCAATTGTAAATGTTAAGAACAGTGCCGACACAATCGTTGATACATATACAATTATTATTTTCGGTGATGTAGACGGCAATGGTCAGATTAATGCTGCCGATAAGGGTACAGTTGACCAGTATGTTGGAGGGACGGCTTCGAAACTTGTAGGAGTTTACAAATTAGCAGCTGACATTGATGCTAGTGGAACAATTAATGCGGCTGACAAAGGCACAATGGACCAGTATGTTGGTGGAACAGCTTCTAAAATCTCACAAACAAGAGAATAGTACACAGAGGGGATAGTTTTATTTATATAGGCAAAAAATATTATAGTAAGGCAGGGGTTCACTTCATTACCCCTGCTTTTTTATGTTTTTAAGAGGTGTGTTATTTTGCACTCTACATTCTACGGTTAAACACCTTGACATTGTGTCTATTTTTGTGTAAAATATAAAAGATAGTATGGGATAATAGTATTCCTGTGCTTGATACTCTTAATTTCATTACATATTTTTGATATATCTTTTGAAATTAAATATTATTTAGGAGGGAACGACATAATGGAACCTATTACCATTATTCTTGCCGTTGTCTCTGCTGTTGTATTCGGAGTAATTGGCTTCGCAATAGGTAATCTTTATCGTAAAAAGGTTGCTGAAGCTAAAATAGGCTCTGCTAATGAAGAAGCATTAAGAATTGTTAATCAGGCAGTCCAGACTGCTGAAAGTAAGAAAAAAGAAGCTATTCTTGAGGCTAAAGATGAAATACACAAGTTAAGAAGTGAAGTTGATAAAGAACTTCGTGAAAGACGCGCAGAGGTACAACGTCAAGAAAACAGACTTAACCAAAAAGAAGAAAATCTTGACAAGAAAACAGAAAATCTTGAAAAGAAAGAAGAACTTTTAGCAGAAAAGCTTAAAGCTGCTGATGCTAAAATGGAAGAAGTTGAAATGCTCAAACGCAGTCAACTTGAAATGCTCGAAAAAGTTAGTGGTTATAGCAAAGAACAGGCTAAAGCACTTCTTATGCAGGAACTTGACGAGCAACTTACTCACGAAAAAGCTCTCAAAATTATGGATTTTGAACAGCGCACTCGTGACGAAAGCGATAATCTTGCACGCGAAATTATTTCAGGTGCAATTCAGCGTTGCGCAGCTGACCATGCTGCTGAAGCAACAGTTTCTGTTGTTGCACTTCCAAATGACGAAATGAAGGGTAGAATTATCGGTCGTGAGGGCCGTAACATTCGTACTCTTGAAACAATCACAGGTGTTGACCTTATTATTGACGATACTCCTGAAGCAATCACAGTTTCAAGCTTTGACCCTGTTCGCCGTGAGGTAGCAAGACTTACTCTTGAAAAACTTATTCAAGATGGTCGAATTCACCCTGCACGCATTGAAGAAATGTTTGAAAAATCAAAGCGTGAAGTTGAGCATACAATCAAGCAGACAGGTGAACGCGCAGTTGTTGATGCAGGCGTTAACGGTGTTCACCCTGAACTCGTTAAACTTCTCGGTAAACTTAAATACCGTACAAGTTTTGGTCAAAACGTACTTAACCACTCACTTGAAGTTTCTTATATTGCAGGCCTTATGGCACAAGAACTTGGTGCAGATGTTAAACAGGCAAAACGCGCAGGTCTTCTTCACGATATAGGTAAGGCACTTGACCGTGAATTTGAAGGCACACATATTGACCTTGGTGTTGAGGCTGCTAAGAAATACAAAGAAAACGACAAGGTTGTTCATGCAATTCAGGCTCACCATGGCGATGTTGAAGCAAAAACAATTGTTGCTGTGCTCGTTCAGGCTGCTGATGCTATTTCAGCTGCTCGTCCTGGTGCTCGTCGTGAAAATGTTCAGAACTACATTAAGCGTCTTGAAAAGCTTGAAGAAATCGCAACATCATTTGAAGGTGTTGAAAAATCTTTTGCTATTCAGGCAGGTCGTGAAATCAGAATTATGGTTAATCCTGACCAGATTTCAGACGAAAAAATGGTTATTGTTGCTCGTGATATCGCAAAGAAAATCGAAGACGAGCTTGAATATCCAGGTCAAATCAAAGTCAACATTGTTAGAGAAAATCGTGTAATCGATTTCGCTAAGTAATCTAAAAACTATGCCCCGATGTCAGAACGGCTTCGGGGCAAAATAATCTATATATAGAAACGGTGTGCATAATGTCACGCAATATTAAAATTCTTTGCATCGGCGATGTTGTCGGTGCAAGTGGTTGCGAGTTTTTACGAAAAAAACTTGCAGATTTCAAAAGAGAAAACAACATTGATGTTTGTATTGTCAATGGTGAAAATTCAGCAGTTGGAAACGGTATGTTGCCACAATCCTGTAACAGCATTTTCACAAGTGGTGCAGATTTTATTACAGGTGGCAACCACTCTTTTAAGCGTCGCGAAATTTACGAATACCTTGATAGTGCCGATGCTGTAATTCGTCCTGCAAACTTTGGTGACGGAGTATGGGGCAAAGGTTACGGCATAATCGACAAAGGTGCTTATAGGGTTGGCGTTATCAATCTTTTAGGCCGTGTTTGGCTTGAAGGTCACGGCGACCCCTTTGAAACTGCTGAAAAAGTCATTGATGAGCTTAAAAAAGAGACAAAAATCATAGTTGTTGATTTCCACGCAGAAGCAACTGCCGAGAAAAAAGCTCTTGGTTATTTTCTTGACGGAAAAGTCAGTGCAGTTTTCGGCACACATACTCATATTCAGACTTCTGACGCTCAAGTTATGGCAAATGGCACAGGTTATATCACAGATTTGGGTATGACAGGGCCAGAAGAGTCTGTTTTAGGCGTGAAAAAAGAAATAATTATAGAAAAATTCAGAAAAGGCTTTGCCCCAATGTTTGAAAATGCAGACACTCCTTGTTTTATGCAAGGATGCGTGTTTACTGTTGACCGTGATATAGGAAAAACAGTTGAGGCAACGGCTATTACAGTGAGGTGACACAATGAAAAATGCGTTAAAAACAATTGCATTACTTTTGTGTGTTACTATGCTCTTTTCTGCTTGTGGAGAGAAAACTCCTATTGAAAATGAACCAACAACAGACACTACTCAACAAAATGTGAGCACCAATAACGACGCTTCACCAAAAGGTGATGGGGTAATCTCATTACCATATAACGAAACTGACGGTTTAAATCCCTATTTCGCAAAGAGTAACGAAAATCTTTATATCTGTAACTTGATTTTCGAGCCACTCTTTTCCGTTGACAAAAATTACAACACGAATCCTATAATTGCAGAAAGCATATCGGTAAACGGTAAAACTGCAACTGTTCAGTTGCGAGCAGACGCAGTTTGTCGTGGCTCACAACCAATCAATGCTTATGATGTTGTGTATTCTTTCAATCTTGCAAAAGCGTCGTATGGTTGGTCAGGCTATCTTAACGGTATATCAGGTGCAACTGCAGTTTCAAAATTTACGGTAGCGTTTACTCTCGATTATTCTGATGTTTATGCAGGAGCAAAGCTTTGTTTCCCTGTTGTTAAAGAGGGTACAGCCGATATTCAAAACGCAATCCCTACCGGTAGTGGCGATTATTATGTGCTTGAAAATAAGCTTGTAAGCGCTGCAGATAAGTCAAAAACAATTAAGCTTTACGGCGTTGATACAAATAAAAGTGCTGAAAACACTTTCAAAATTGGTGCAACTGATGTTTATTTCAGCGATTTGTCCAACTGTGAGTATATGGGCATTACAGGTAAAACCGAAGAAGTAATGCTTAATAATATGGTCTATCTTGGGCTCAACAACAATAACGGTGGTCTTAATAAATATGTGCGTAGTGCAATTGCGGCAGGGCTCAATGGTGATGACATTGTGCTTTCATCATATCAGGGCCACGGTAAAGCAGTAAAGATGCCTGTAAATCCAGATGCCCATTATTACGAAAACACCTCTGCAATTAACTCGCAAGGTGACACAACTCTTGCAGAGCAGATTCTTGATAGAAGTGGCTTCACGAGATATTCAGGCAAGGCAAAAACAAATGGCGCATACACTCTTTCTTTTGACCTTATCGTGAACAGGGATAACAAATATCGCCTTGCAGCAGCTTTCCATATTGCCGATAGTCTTAATAAACTTGGTTTTTATATCAATGTAAAGCCGTTGTCTTTTGCAGATTATAATCAGCGCATTTTTGCAGGAAATTATGATATGTATTTAGGTGAAATTAAACTTGACGGCTCAATGGATTTATCACAATTCTTTCTTGAAAACGGAAGCTTGAGTGCAGGAATTGACAAATCAGGCAAAGCATCAAAAGAATTTTTCCGTTATCGTGCAGGTCATATTACAACAGAAGAATATTACGAAATTTTTGCAGAGGAATATCCTTTTGTGCCTGTGCTTTTCAGAAATGGTTATGTAGTAATTTCTGGAGATATTAAAACAGATTTATCAGAAAATCCATTTGATTTATACAACAACTTATAATAAGGTGAAAATTATGAAGTTTTCCGACGATATTAAGTATATCAAGGGTGTGGGCGAAGCTCGTGCAATGGGCTTTCGCAGTCTTGGTGTGTCAACCGTTGGGGAACTTCTTCGTTTTTATCCTCGTGCTTATGAGGATTGGAGTAAAATTCTACCTATTTCACAATGTGTAATCGGCGAAAATGTGTGCATTAAGGGTACAGTAATGTTTCCTGTTAAAAACGAGCGTGTCCGTGGTGGAATGTTAATTGCAAAAGCCACAGTAACTGATGGTGAAGATGTAATTGCAGTTACATTTTTTAATAACAAGTATATTGATAAAATGCTTAAAAGTGGCGAGGAATATCTTTTCTACGGTAAACTCACATTAGGCAAATTCTCGGCGCGTGAAATGGTTACCCCTTTGTTTGTGAAATCAGAAAAAAGCGTAGAAATAAGACCGATTTATCCACAAAATAAAACAATAACAACAAAAATTGTGCAGTCAGCAGTTGAGAATGCTTTGAAAAACATCGATTCTATTCCTGATTATCTGCCTGACTATATACTTAAAAAATTCAATCTTGTGAGTCTTGAAAGAGCTATAAGGGATATTCATTTTCCAAAAGATGATACCTCTTTGCAGAATGCTCGTGACAGACTTATATTTGACGAATTATTCATTTTACAGTTAAGCTTGTTAACTCTTAAAAACGACAACTCAACTGTTAAAACAGGAAATATTATAGAAAACGATTATTCAGAAGATTTCTTTAAGTTGTTACCGTTTACACCGACAAACGCACAAAAAAGAGCAGTTAAAGACGCAGTTTCTGATATGCAAAGTGGCAAACAGATGAACAGACTTTTGCAAGGTGATGTTGGTAGTGGTAAAACTGCCGTTGCAGCGTCAATAGTTTATACTGCAGCAAAAAACCAAATGCAATCTGCCCTTATGGCGCCAACAGAAGTGCTGGCAACACAACATTTTGAAACATTTGAAAAAATGTTTAAGGGTACTGGTATTAGTTGCGAATTGCTTACAGGTAGCACAAAAGCAAAAGAGAAGAAAGAACTCAAACAGCGTTTAGAAAACGGCGAAATTGATTTGATTATAGGCACGCACGCGCTTATTCAGGACGATGTTGCGTTTAAAAAGCTTGGTCTTGTAATTACTGACGAGCAACACCGTTTTGGTGTAAAACAGCGTACAGGACTTTGCGCAAAAGGTGAAAATCCACACGTTTTTGTTATGTCGGCAACACCAATTCCACGCACATTAGGTCTTATTATGTTTGGTGACCTTAATGTTTCAATTCTTGATGAATTACCACCTGGCAGACAAAAAATCGAAACATATACAGTTAATTCCGGTAAACGTGGCAGTATGTTTGACTATATAAGAAAGCACCTTGACGCAGGCTATCAGGCTTATATTGTTTGTCCACTTGTGGAAGAAAGTGAAATGATGCAAGGTGTACTTTCTGCTGAAGAGTATTACAAAAAAGCACAACCACTTTTTAAGGACTATAAACTTGATTTGCTTCACGGTCAAATGAGTCCTAAGAAAAAAGACGAAATAATGATGAAGTTCAAGAGTGGCGAAACACAACTTCTTATTTCAACCGTTGTTATTGAGGTTGGTGTGGATGTGCCTAACGCAGTAATTATGGTTGTTGAGAATGCCGAGCGTTTTGGTCTTTCACAGCTTCATCAGTTGCGTGGCCGTGTTGGTCGAGGTCAGGCAAAATCCTCTTGTATTCTTGTAACTGACGCAAAAAACGACGACGCAGTTAAGCGTATGAAGATTATGTGCGAAACAACTGACGGCTTTAAGATTGCAGACGAAGACTTGAAACTTCGTGGTCCTGGAGATTTCTTTGGTACTCGTCAACATGGACTTCCAAAGCTTCGTATTGCTGACATTTTAACTGACACAAAAGTTCTTATGCAGACGCAAGAGCTTGCAAAAGAGATTATGGAGGTCGATAAAGATTTCCAAAAAGAAGAGCATAAGAAAATCGGTAAACAAGTAATGAAAAAAGTTCACAGTTTACAAGTTTCTAACACCGCAAATACAATTTAGTAATATTTGGAAGTTATAATATAAGCAACCTAAAATAAAGGATGTTATTTATGAACGAAATTAAAGGATATTTAAGAGATTTCAGATTAAGTGTGCCTAATGCTATTTACGAGTGCAGGGGCATAAAAATCTTTGGCAGAAGAATAAAGTCTATTGTATTTTCAACTGATGTGAGTATTTTGCGGAATTGTAATGCCGATGCGGTAATTGCAGTTTATCCTTTTACGCCGCAACCCGTGATAACACAGGCGGTTATGATGGTTGCTGATTGCCCCGTTTTTGTGGGAGTTGGAGGAGGTCTTACAAAAGGTGAGAGGGTTATAAACCTTGCCCGTCACGCAGAATATCAGGGTGCAACGGGAGTAGTACTTAATGCACCAACCTCAAATGACACAATCCGTGAAGTTGCAAAAGTTGTTGATTTGCCTATTGTCATAACGGTTGTAAAAGAAGACGATATTAGTGGTAGACTTGATGCAGGTGCACAGATATTAAATGTATCTGCCGCATCAAAAACACCTGAATTAGTTGCAAAAATCCGCGAAAAATTTCCTGATGTGCCTATTATGGCAACGGGTGGACCAACTGAAGAAACTATAAAAGCAACAATACGTGCAGGTGCAGATGCAATCACCTGGACCCCTCCATCAAATGGAGAGGTTTTTCGTGATATTATGGATGCTTACCGTAACGACAAACCACATCCATAAAAAGCGTAGTGGCAGGCTTAGAAGCCTGTGAAAGGGGCTTAATTATGTATTTTTTTGAACCAATTTTAAGAAAAAACTGGGAAAACACAGAAAAAAGTGACGCAAAACGAATTGCGTCACAAATTGAACCGGAGGGACTTACAAAAATCCTTGATATTCCATATATTGACGATGGTGAAAAAGCACATTTGCTTGATATTTATTACCCAGAAGGTACAACAGATAAACTACCTGTAATTATTGATATTCACGGTGGTGGCTGGATGTATGGCTATAAAGAAATCAACAAAAATTTCTGCCTTAAGGTAAGCGAAAAGGGATTTTTAGTGGCATCAATTAACTATCGTCTTGCAGGTAATGGAATAAGATTTGATGACCAGATTCGTGATATTTTTGCAGCTCTTAAGTGGTTAAGTGAGAATCTTAAAAATTACCCTGCCGATTTAAATAATGTATTTTTAATGGGTGATTCTGCAGGTGGTCATTTTTCTTGCGTAACTACTGCTGTTAATCTTAATGAGGATATGCAAAAAGATTTCGGTGTCACGTATTGTGGACTTGATTTCAAAGCAGTTGCAGCAATTTGCCCTGCAGTTGATTTGTTAAGCCCTAACCTTGTTATGAATATAAATGTGCCTGTGCTTTTAGGTGAAAAACACAGAAAGAGCAAATATAGAAAATACCTTGATGTGGCACAGATTATCTCAAAGGATTTCCCACCATATTATGTAAATACGGCAACAAACGATTTCCTTAAAAAACAGTGTTACAAGCTTAAAAAAATGTTTGATACCTATAAAATCGAATACAAATTCCACGATTTTAATGAGAAAGAAAACGACAAATATCTTACACACGTTTTCAATGTTATAAATCCATTCTCCCCAGCAGGTGACCAAGCAAATACAGAAATCGCAGAATTCTTCAAAGCAAGAATGACAATAACAAAATAATATAAAGTGGGGCTTGACCCCACTTTTCTTTTGCAAAATTGGGTTTGTCGAACAGAATGCAAAGTGCAAAGCGCAAAGTGTAGGAACTGCGTTGCGATTATATTACCCTCCCTCCGTGAGGGAGGTGGCAACGCGTAAGCGTTGACGGAGGGAGTAACTCCCCCCAGTCTGCTTCGCAGACAGCCCCCTCAAAGATGGGGCGTAATACACAAGCAAATTAGCCCGACAAAATCTAATTTGTCGAATTAACTGAAAAACCACTCTCAAAAACGAGAGTGGTTTTCGTTATATCTCTTCATCATTAATAACTTTTTGTGGGTTTGTGGTTACACATTTCATAAAATCTTCATAGTCGATTTCATAAGGCAATTCTCGAATTTTTTCTTTTACTCTTGTGTGACGATATTTCAAATCGTGAGCATCTGTGCCAATCAACTGTGCAAATCCACGGCACACTAAATCAACCGATAATTTTTGTGCAGTACCACCGTTTTTTCCGGTAAGACTATCAATATTCACCTGAAAAACAACTTCTCTGTCAAGCATTTCATCAATAACAGAAAGGTTGCGATGAATTTCAAAATATCTTTCAGGGTGAGCAAGAATTGGTGTATAACCACGGTCAATAAGTTCGTCAATCCACATAAGACCTCGTTTTATATTGAATGGTCCTAAGGGGAATTCGCAAAGCATATATCGTGAGTTATTAATTGCAAGGTGGTCAAGACTATCGGCGCTAAGAATACCGTCGCTTAAAAATAATTCTGCACCACTCAATACATTTAACTGAATGTTTTCGATTTTCAATATTTCACGCAGTTTTTCAATTTTGTAATCACGCTGGTCAAGAAACTCGTCAATGTGGCGATAATCTGTAAAATGTGGAGTTACAACAACTGTTTTGTATCCGTTTTCAAAAGCATCACGGCACATATCAACAGAGGTATCAATATCAGGCGAGCCATCATCAATACCAAAAAGTATATGGTTGTGAATATCAATCATTTTTTTGTGCCACCTCTACTTTTTCTTTGGTTTTTTCTTCAGCTTTTTCTTGAGGCTCAACTGCTTTTTCTTCTTTGTCTGTATAGTGGAATATGTGAATAATTCCCTCGTCATTAAGAAGCTTAAGCATAACAATAGTAATAGGTAAAATGAAAATACCGATAACGCCAAAAATTTGTGAGCCGATAAACATTGAAACAATTGTAAGGAATGCAGGAATACCAAGCTGTGCAGCAACAAGCTTTGGTTCGATAATCTGACGAATAACTGTAATACAAGCATACATTACAATAAGGCCGATTGCCATTGGGTAATTTCCGTTAAGAAGTGAAACTACTGCCCAAGGAATAAGCACAGTACCGGTACCAAGCACAGGAACAATGTCAATAATTGCAGTAAGAATTGCAATTACAAATATATAACCGTTGTCATAAATGCCCATAAGCGTCAAAAGGAAAAGCCCCAATGCAACTTCACAGAATGTGATTGTAATGATTATGCCATAAGCCTTTGCCATTTTGCCAAGAGATGGGAATAAAAGACGTTTTGCACGAACAATTTTTGTGCGAGTGTCAGGTTGGAAAAATCCAAGCACAAGTTTTTTTACTGATGCAAAATCTGCAGTCATAAAACAACAAGCAACAATAGCAACCACAATAGAAACAAGAGTTGTAGGAATTTGCTTTGCAGTGTTCCAAATCCCCATGAGTGGAGTTGAAAGCGCAGACAAATCAATGCTCATTGACGAGTCGCTTGGTGTTGTAGAAGGTGCTGTAAGAGTGCTGAGTTTTTCGCTTACAAATTCCATAACGGTTGTTTCTAACTTTTCAGGTAAAAAGCCTATTGCGTTTGCTATATAGCCTTCAACTTTTTGAACAAATGCAGGAATATCTTCAAGCTCAATCATAATGTATTGGAAAAAGCCCTTAAATTCAGAGCCAACCCAAATTAAAATAAGCACAAGTCCTGAAAGGACAACTGAAAATGCAACAAGAACAGTTAATGCAGATGCAAGACCTCTTTTAAGTGGCGTTTTTTTGCATATAAAATTAACAGGCTTCTGCAAAATCATTGCAACAACTATTGCACATAAAATCGGAAAAATTGTGCCAAATGCGAATTTGAAAAACAAATAGAAAAGTGCAATAAGAATAACTGTATAAACAATATTGATTATAAACTTTCTCTTTTTTTCTGTGCTTGTCATATTTCCTTATCTCCAGAATAAAATAATATCTGATAATATAATAAACCATTTTTCTTTAAGTATCAATTAAAAAGTAATAATTTTATGTAAATTTTTCTAAAAAAACCATAAAATTTTTCATAAATATATTGTATATTACCTCTTTATTATCTTGACGATTTGTGATAGAATATCTAAAAGTATTTTTTAATGTGATTTATTATACCTATTTCCAAGAAAACACAGGTGGTAAGGAAGTGAATTTTTAATGTATGTTGCAGTAATGGGTTACGGCACAGTTGGCTCAGGCGTAGTTGAAGTGCTTACAAAAAACCACGACAGTATCGTTAAAAGAAGTACACAAAATGAAATGGAAGTTAAATATATTCTCGACTTGAGAGATTTCCCAGGAGACCCTCACGAGAGTAAAATGATAAAGGATTTTAACATTATTCTTAATGATGACGATGTTAAGGTTGTAGTTGAAACAATGGGTGGGCTTCACCCTGCTTATGAATTTGTTTCATCTTGTCTTAAAGCAGGCAAAAGCGTTGTAACTTCAAATAAAGAATTAGTTGCAGCAAAAGGTTGCGAGCTTTTACAGTTTGCTCAAGAGAATAATGTAAACTTCTTGTTTGAAGCATCAGTTGGTGGCGGTATTCCTATTATCCGACCAATTTCGCAATGCCTTGCAGCAAACGAGATTGACGAAATCGCAGGTATTTTAAACGGCACAACAAACTTTATTCTTACAATGATGATTGAAAAGAATATGAGCTTTGAAGATGCACTTAAACTTGCTCAGGATAACGGCTATGCAGAAAAAGACCCAACAGCCGACGTTGAAGGTCACGACGCTTGCAGAAAAATTTGTATTCTTGCATCACTTTGCTTTGGCAAACACGTTTACCCTGATTCAGTTTATACAGAAGGTATTACAAAAATCACTCTTGACGACGTTGCATATATCGGCGCATTCGGTGGCGTAATCAAACTTTTAGGTCGTGCAAAAAGAATGGACGACGGAAAAATTTTCGCTATTGTTTCTCCTGCAATCGTTATGGATGGCAGTCAGTTAGCTTCTGTTAACGATGTTTTCAACGCAATTCTTGTTCGTGGTGACGCAACAGGCGATGTTGTATTCTACGGTAAGGGTGCAGGTAAACTCCCAACAGCATCAGCAGTAGTTGCCGATGTTATTGACTGCGCTCGTAATATGGGTAGAAAAAAACCACTTGGCTGGGGCGAAGCAGAAGAAAATTATGTTGTTGATTACAAATCAGCTGTTAATCCTCTTTACATTCGTGCAGAGGTTACTGACAGAGCAAATGCTTTACAGGATGTTGTTGCTACTATCGGTAAAGTTCAGGTGCTTGAGTTTGCAGGCTGCAAGTCAAATGAACTTGCATTTGTAACAAGCGCTATGGCAGAAGGCGAATTAACAGAAAAACTCAATAGTATTTCTTCAATCAGTATTAAATCTCTAATCAGAGTAACTGATTATTAATAGGAGGCATATATGGGACTTATAGTTCAGAAATTCGGTGGTTCAAGTGTTCGTGACGCCGAAAGAGTAATGAATGTTGCCCAGATTGTTACTGATACTTACCGTGCAGGTAACGACGTTGTAGTTGTAGTATCAGCACAGGGTGACACAACTGACGATTTAATTGAAAAGGCTTATGAAATCAACAGTAAGCCATCAAAAAGAGAAATGGATATGCTTATGGCATCAGGTGAGCAGATTTCGATTGCACTTCTTGCTATGGCATGTGAAAAATTAGGTTGCCCTGCAGTTTCACTTCTTGGTTGGCAGGCAGGCTTTAACACAAGCTCTGCTTACGGTACAGCTCGTATCAAGAATGTTAAAACTGACAGACTTCGTTCAGAAATTGACCGTCATAACATTGTCGTTGTGGCTGGTTTCCAAGGCCTTAACAAATATGATGACCTTACAACTCTTGGCCGTGGTGGTAGTGATACAAGTGCAGTTGCTATTGCAGCAGCTCTTCGTGCAGACCGTTGCCAGATTTTCACAGACGTTGAAGGTGTTTATACAGCAGACCCAAGAAAGGTTGAAAATGCAAAGAAGCTTCAAGAAATCACTTATGATGAAATGCTTGAACTTGCAACTTTGGGTGCACAGGTATTAAACAATCGTTCAGTAGAAATGGCTAAAAAATATAATGTTGAGTTAGAAGTTCTCTCAAGTCTTAAGAGAGTTCCGGGTACAATCGTTAAGGAGGTTACCAAAATGGAAAAAATGCTTATCAGAGGTGTTACAAAAGATACAGACGTAGCACGTATTTCAGTTACAAAAATTCCTAACACACCAGGTGTTGCTTTTAAACTTTTTGATGCTCTTGCAAAACGCAAGATAAATGTTGATATTATTTTGCAATCAGTAGGTCGCGACAGCACAAAAGATATTACATTCACAGTTGCAAAGGGTAATGCAGAAGAAACAATTGAATGTGTAAAGAATGTTTTTGACATTGAAGATAAAGACATTATTTGTGATACATCAGTTGCTAAAATTTCAATTGTTGGTGCAGGTATGGAATCTCACCCAGGAACAGCTTCAAAAATGTTTGAGGCTCTCTACGAGCGTGACATCAATATTGATATGATTGCTACTAGTGAAATCAAAATTTCAGTTCTTATCGCTCTTGAGGATGCTGACCGTGCAGTTAGTGCAATCCACAAGGCATTTTTCCCTGCCGAGTAATTATGACTATTTTTAGAGAGAAACCCAAAAGTTTCTCTCTATTTTATAAAGATTTTTAAAGTGAAGGAGATAAATATATGACAGACAAGTTTGTAAAAGAAGGTCTTACCTTTGATGACGTGCTTCTCATTCCTGCAGAAAGCGACGTTCTTCCAAGTGATGTTGATATTTCAACACAGCTCACAAAGACAATCAAGTTAAACACACCGGTACTCACAGCAGCTATGGACACAGTTACTGAAAGCAATATGGCTATTGCTATTGCTCGTGAGGGTGGTATTGGTATTATTCATAAGAATATGTCAATCGAGGCTCAAAAGGCACAGGTTGACAAGGTTAAGAGAAGTGAAAACGGCGTTATCAACAACCCATTCTTCTTATCTCCTGAAAATACAGTACAGGAAGCAGACAATCTTATGCACCGTTATAAAATTTCAGGTGTTCCTGTATGTGATGAAAACGGCAAGCTCGTTGGTATTCTCACAAACCGTGATATGAGATTTATTGCTGATTACAGTGGTAAAATCAAGGATTATATGACAAGTGAAGGTCTTGTTACTGCTCCTGTTGGCACAAGCCACGACGAAGCAAAGAAAATCCTTATGAAACATAAGATTGAAAAACTTCCTTTAGTTGATGAAGCAGGTTACCTTAAAGGCCTTATCACAATTAAAGATATTGAAAAAGCAGTTAAGTATCCTAACTCTGCAAGAGACTCAATGGGTCGTCTCCTTTGTGGTGCTGCTGTTGGTGCAACTGCCGACGTACTTGACAGAGTTGCAGCTCTTGTTGAAGCAGGTGTAGATATGATTACACTTGACTCAGCTCACGGTCATAGCCACGGCATTATCAATGCTGTTGCTAAAGTTAAAGCAGCATACCCTGACCTTCCACTTATCGGTGGTAACATTGCAACTGCAGAAGCAACAAAAGCACTTATTGATGCAGGTGCAGACTGTGTTAAGGTTGGTATCGGCCCTGGTTCAATCTGTACAACTCGTGTTGTTGCAGGTATCGGTGTTCCACAGATTACTGCAGTTTATGATTCAGCAAACGAAGCAGCAAAACACGGTATCACAGTAATTGCTGACGGTGGTATTAAATATTCAGGTGAAATCGTTAAAGCTATTGCAGCAGGTGCTTCTGCTATTATGGTTGGTTCACTTGTAGCAGGTTGTGAAGAATCACCAGGTGAAAGCGAAATCTACCAAGGTCGTCAGTTCAAGGTTTATCGTGGTATGGGTAGTATTGCTGCTATGAACAACGGCTCAAAAGACAGATATTTCCAAGCAAATAATAAGAAACTTGTTCCAGAAGGCGTTGAAGGACGTGTTCCTTACAAAGGACTCCTTTCAGACACAATTTATCAGCTTATGGGTGGTCTTAAAGCAGGTATGGGTTACTGTGGTTGCGCAACAATCGAAGAACTCAAAACAAAGACTAAGTTTATCAGAATTACAAACGCAGGTCTTAAAGAAAGCCATCCACACGACGTTTACATTACAAAAGAAGCTCCTAACTATTCAGGAAATATTTAATTAAGGATTTGAAAATATGTTTGCTAATTTAATCGATTCAATCGGATTTATTAACAATACTGACCCTGAAGTAGCTGTCGCTATGGGTCTTGAACTTAAAAGACAACGCGAAAATATTGAACTTATTGCAAGTGAAAACATTGTTTCTCCTGCAGTTATGGCAGCAATGGGCAGCGTGCTTACAAACAAGTATGCAGAAGGTTATCCGGGAAAAAGATATTACGGCGGTTGTCAGCATGTTGATATTGTAGAAGATATTGCACGCGACCGTCTTAAAAAGCTTTTCGGTGCAAACTATGCTAATGTTCAGCCACATTCAGGCGCTCAGGCAAATATGGCAGTATATTTTGCTCTTATTAACCCAGGTGATACTGTTATGGGCATGAATCTTGCAGAGGGTGGCCACTTAACACACGGTTCACCTGTAAATATGTCAGGTAAATACTACAATTTCGTTCCTTATGGCGTTGACGAAAACGGCTTCCTTGATTATGATGCTTTTGAGCAGAAAGCAAAAGAATGTCAGCCAAAGCTTATCGTAGCAGGTGCATCAGCATACCCAAGAACAATCGACTTTGAAAGAATGGCAAATATCGCTCATAATGTAGGCGCTTACTTTATGGTTGATATGGCTCACATTGCAGGTCTTGTAGCTGCTGGTCTTCATCCATCTCCTGTACCTTATGCAGATGTTGTTACTTCAACAACTCATAAGACTCTTCGCGGGCCTCGTGGTGGTATTATCCTTTGTAAAGACGAAGAGTTTGGTATGCAGTTCAATAAGGCAATCTTCCCAGGCACACAGGGTGGTCCTTTAATGCACATTATCGCAGGTAAAGCAGTTTGCTTTGGCGAAGCATTAAGTGATGACTTCAAGAATTACCAGCAAAGAGTTATCGACAATGCAAAAGCTCTTGCAGACGGTCTTACAAAGCGTGGTATCAACTTGGTTTCAGGTGGTACAGATAATCACTTGATGCTTGTTGACCTTCGTTCAGTTGGCATTACAGGTAAAGAACTTGAACATAGACTTGACGAAGTTCACATTACTGCAAATAAAAACGCTATTCCAAACGACCCCGAGAAGCCATTTGTAACAAGTGGTGTCCGTCTTGGTACACCTGCAGTTACAACAAGAGGCTTAGGTGTAGAAGATATGGATAAAATTGCAGAATTCATTTATCTCTGCGCTACTGATTTTGAAAACAAAAAAGAATACATTAAAAACGGCGTAGCAGAAATCTGCAAGAAATATCCATTATACGAATAATAAATTAGACTCCCCACTGCATAAAATGTAAAAAAATAATGCAGTGGGGGCTTATAATGAAATTTACAAAAATGCATGGGGCAGGAAATGATTATATTTACATTGACTGCTTTACGGAAACCGTAGAAAATCCAAAAGATTTATCAAAAAAATTGAGTGATAGACATTTTGGAATAGGTGCAGACGGTATTGTGCTTATAAATCCGTCGCCTGTTGCCGATTGCTTTATGGATATCTATAATGCAGACGGTTCAAGGGCAAAAATGTGTGGTAATGCAATACGCTGTGTTGCAAAATACATATATGATAATAAAACTAAAAAACCAGTTATTAAAATTGAAACTTTAAGTGGTATAAAACTTGTTGAGATTTTTACTGAAAATGGAATAGCCGTCGGTGGCAAAGTGAATATGGGAAAACCAATTTTTAATGGTAGGCAAATCCCCACACGATACGGCGATAATATTGTAAAAAATAAAGTTATTAACATTGAAAACAAGGATTATGAAATAACTTGCGTAAGTATGGGCAATCCCCATTGCGTAGTTTTTTATAATGATATATATAAATTAAATTTAGAAAAAATCGGACCACTTTTTGAAAACCACGAAATGTTCCCTGAAAGAATAAACGCAGAGTTTGTTGAGATTGTTGATAACAACAATCTTAAAATGCGTGTGTGGGAGCGTGGTAGTGGCGAAACCTTGGCTTGTGGCACAGGCGCGTGTGCTGTGGCAGTAGCAAGTGTGCTAAATGGATTTTGCAGACAAAACGAAGAAATCAAAATCCACACAAAAGGTGGAAGTTTAACAGTTAAATGGCATAAAAACGACAACGTTTATTTAAGTGGAAACGCAGTCAAAGTTTTTGACGGCGAGATAAACGCGTAGTGGTTAGTCTCACGCCTGTGAAACATATGAAAAAACAAAAAATCCATTATTGGAGGAATAATGATGAAAATAAATGAAAACTTTTTAAAAATCCAAAGTTCTTACCTTTTCTCAAATATTGCAAAAAAGGTAAAGGCTTATACTGCTGCTAACCCGGACAAACAGATTATTCGTCTTGGTATTGGCGACGTTACTCGTCCTCTTGCAGATGCTTGTATTACTGCTATGCACAAAGCAGTTGACGAAATGGCAGACGAAAAAACATTTATGGGTTATCCACCAGAGTATGGTCATGATTGGCTTCTTAATGCAATCAACGATAACGATTATAAAAAGTATGGCGTTGTACTTGACAATAGCGAAATCTTTGTATCAGACGGTGCAAAGAGCGACTGTGGTAATATTGGCGACATTTTCTCAACTGATAATAAGGTTGCAGTTTGCGACCCTGTTTACCCTGTTTATGTTGATACAAATGTTATGAGTGGTCGTTCAGGCGACAAGACAGAAAACGGCTGGACAAATATCTACTATATGCCTTGCCTTGCAGAGAATAACTTCTTACCTGAACTTCCAAAAGAAAAAGTTGATATCATCTATCTTTGCTTCCCTAACAACCCAACAGGTATGGCTGCAACAAGAGATGAGCTTAAAAAATGGGTTGACTATGCAAACGAAAACGGCGCAGTAATCCTTTTTGACTCTGCTTATGAGGCGTTTATTACTGAAGATGATGTTCCACATTCAATCTATGAAATCGAAGGTGCAAAGAGTTGTGCAATCGAGTTCAGAAGCTTCTCAAAAACTGCTGGTTTTACAGGTGTTCGCTGTGGTTATACAGTAGTACCACACGACATTAAAGTTGACGGTGTTGAACTTAATGCACTTTGGGCTCGTCGTCAGGCAACAAAGTTTAATGGTGTTTCATATATCACACAGCGTGCAGCAGAAGCTTGTTATAGTGAAGAGGGTAAAAAGCAAATCCGTGAAATTATTGCATATTATCAGAATAATGCAAAGATTATTTATAACGGACTTAAAGATTGTGGCTTTACAGTTTATGGTGCAGTAAACTCACCTTATGTATGGCTTAAAACTCCTGACGGAATGAGCAGTTGGGATTTCTTCGACACACTTCTTGAAAACATTCAGGTTGTTGGTACACCAGGCGAAGGCTTTGGTCCAAGTGGCGAGGGTTACTTCCGACTCACAGCATTCGGCTCAACAGAAAACACAATCAAAGCAGTAGAAAGAATTAAAAATTATTTCTGCAAATAAAAATTATTAAACAAAAAATTAAGGGCAGTCACGTGAAGCGACTGCCCTTTACTTATGTTCAATTATAGTGTTTTTGCCAATTCTTTAATGTATGCTTTGAAATCGTCTGCAATTTCAGGGTGGTTAAGAGCAACCTCGCAATTTGCTTTCATAATACCCATCTTGTTGCCCATATCATAGCGTGTGCCATAGTAATCAAGAGCAATAACACCTTTTGTCTGTGCAAGAGTTTTCATAGCGTCTGTAAGCTGAAGCTCGTTGCCTGCGCCCTTTGGTGTGTTTTCGAGAATGTCAAAAATTTCAGGTGGCATTACAACACGACCAAGAATTGAATAGTTTGAGAAAATTTCTTCAGGCTTTGGTTTTTCAATCATATCTGTACAGTTGAAAACCTTGTCTTCAATTTCTTCAACTTTAAGTGAGCAATACTTTGTAACATCTTTTGTTGGAACTTCTTTAACACCAACAACGCCTTTGCCGTATTTTTCATAAGCATCAATAAGCTGTTTTGTAACAGGCTCTTTGTCAGAAATGAAAACGTCATCGCCATAAAGAATTGCAAATGGCTCGTTACCTACGAAATTCTTTGCACAAAGAACTGCGTGACCAAGGCCACCTGTTTCTTTCTGACGAAGAAAATATGTGTTGCAAAGCTGTGAACACTCAAGAACAGATTCGTAAAGCTCTTTCTTATCAGGATTACGGCTTAATTTGTCCTCAAGCTCATAAGCGTGGTCAAAGTGGTCTTCAATAACACCTTTACCACGGTTTGTGATGATAAGTACATCTGTGATACCTGATTTTGCAGCCTCTTCAACAAGATACTGAATTGCAGGTTTATCAACAATATTAAGCATTTCCTTTGGAACTGCCTTTGATGCAGGTAAAACTCTTGTGCCAAGACCTGCTGCAGGAATAATTGCCTTTGTAATTTTCATAATACCAATCTCCTATTTTATATATGTTAACAGCATTTCAATTGCCATAACAATCATATTGTTTACAAGAACTGCAAGGAATGTAGCGCCAACTGATGCGCCACCTGCTTTGAAGAAAAGAAGTTTTTGTTTTTGCTTGTCAGTTTCTTCTGATTTAATTTTTTTAATGTTTGCAATCGTGTGGTTGTAATACCATTTGTTTGCTTTAAAGCCAACAAAAATCTGCAATGCAAGTGAAAGAGCACCCTGCGTAAACATTAATATTACACCTGTGGGATTGCCAAGGATAAATTCCTGTTGCTCTTTATATGCTTGTTGAAGGTCTTCTTCTGTAAACTCTTCTGTATTTTCAATGTTGTATTTTTCTGTCCATTCTGTCATATCATTGTAAAGAGTCTGTACAGGTGGCAGAAGATTAAATCCAACTGTTAACAAGAGTGTAAGTGCCATAAAAATTGCACCAAGTTTATACATTTTTCTATAGAAAAACCAATATGGAGTAAAGAAAAATGCTGCCCAACTGAAAGTCTTTTTGTTGGATTTTGTATAGAAGAAGTTACGAATGTATTTAATTGCGTTAATCTGCACAAATCCTGCAACATCTTCTGTTGAAACACCATCTTCAATTTCTGGTGGGAATTGAGAAAGTGGATTTGCACCAAAAAATGCGCTTGGCTGTGGTGGGCTTTGCTGGTTGTTTTCAGCCAAATTATCCAATGGTGGCAACGGAGCAGTATCTTCTGTTACACGTTTGTTTTCTTTGGATGGTGTCCAACGAAAGCCCTCGTTATGCTTTTCGTAATTTCCACATTCACCGTTTTGCTTATAGCAGTCGCGATGATGTGGAGTGCCACATAAAGGACAAACCACAATATCGTCATTGTTTGTGAACTTTTTTTCACAAACAGGACACTTTTCGTATGAATATCTGAAATAATTATCGTTCATTTTTACACATTCCAACTGTTTACATATTTTTCTTGTTCAGGAGTTAAAACGTCAATTTCTGTTCCCCAACTGTTAAGCTTGCGAAGAGCAACCTTTTTGTCAATTTCTTCAGGAACATCAATAACTGATGCAGTTAAATTATTGTGATTTTTAACAATATATTCTGCACAAAGAGCCTGAATAGAGAAGCTCATATCCATAATTTCGGCAGGGTGACCGTCACCGGCAGCAAGGTTTACAAGACGACCTTCTGCAATCACGCTGATTGTTCTGCCGTCAGGGAGAACATAACCCATAATGTTGTTTCTTTGCTCTTTAACCTCAATTGCCATATTCTCAAGGTCAGGAAGATTAATTTCAACGTTAAAATGACCTGCATTACAGCAAATTGCACCGTCTTTCATATTCTCGAAAGCTTTTTTTGTGATAACATCTTTGCAACCTGTAACAGTAACAAAAAAGTCACCCTCTTTTGCTGCATCAACCATTTCCATTACAGAGAAACCGTCCATTCGCGCTTCCATAGCCTTAATAGGGTCAATTTCAGTAACAATAACCTGTGCGCCAAGTGCATTTGCACGCATCGCAACGCCTTTGCCACACCAACCGTAACCTGCAACCACAACTTTTTTGCCTGCAACAATAAGGTTTGTTGTGCGATTAATACCATCCCATACAGACTGCCCTGTGCCGTAACGGTTATCAAAAAGATATTTACATTT
>CALAEV010000048.1 GCA_937892525.1 uncultured Clostridia bacterium | reverse complement strand
ACGCTGACTTCGACGGTGACCAGATGGCTGTTCACGTACCACTTTCAGCAGAAGCTCAGGCAGAAGCAAGACTTCTTATGCTTGCTGCTAACAACCTTCTTAAACCATCAGACGGTAAACCTGTTGCAGTTCCTACACAGGATATGATTCTTGGTTCATACTATCTTACAATGGTTAAAGATGGTGAACCTGGTGAAGGTAAAGTATTCCGTGATGTTGATGAAGCAATCATGGCTTATGATGAAGGCGACATCACACTTCACGCACAAATTAAAATCCGTATGACTAAAGAAGTTAACGGTGAACAGGTTACAAAACTTGTTCCTACAACTCTTGGTCGCGTAATTTTCAACAATCCAATTCCTCAGGATTTAGGCTTTGTTGACAGAACTGACCCAGAAAACGCATTTAAGCTTGAGGTTGATTTCCTTGTTAAAAAGGGTGG
Organism: uncultured Clostridia bacterium; assembly: GCA_937892525.1. GTDB lineage: Bacteria > Bacillota > Clostridia > Oscillospirales > Acutalibacteraceae > Fimenecus. Next base: position 6,922 of record CALAEV010000048.1, on the reverse strand, counting down.
CCTCGGTAAAATCATTGATAAATGTATTAAAGTTCACGGCGTAACAGTTGCTGCTGAAATGCTTGATAAGATTAAGGCACAGGGCTTTAAGTATTCAACACGCAGTGGTATCACAGTTGCTGTTTGTGATGCTAAAATCCCTGAAAGCAAAAAAGACTTACTCGCATCTGCAGAAGAACAGGTTGACGTTATCAACAACTACTACAATATGGGTCTTTATAGTGCAGACGAGCGTTCAAGAGCAGTTATCAAGGTATGGGAAGAAACAACAAATGCTGTTTCTTCAGGTATTCTTGAAAGCCTTGGCGAGTACAACCCAATCTATATGATGGTTGACTCTGGTGCCCGTGGTTCTAAGGCTCAGCTTCGTCAGCTTGCTGGTATGCGTGGTCTTATTGCCAACACAGCAGGTAAAACAATCGAAGTTCCAATTCGTGCTAACTACCGTGAAGGTCTTAACGTTCTCGAATACTTCATTTCTTCTCGTGGTGCTCGTAAAGGTCTTGCCGATACAGCTCTTCGTACTGCTGACTCTGGTTATCTTACACGTCGTCTTGTTGACGTTTCACAGGACGTTATTATCCGTGAAGAAGATTGTCATTGTCACGAAGGTCTTGAGGTTTACGATATTACTGAAGGTAAGGAAATGATTGAAACACTCAGCGAACGTCTTACAGGTCGTTACCTTCTTGAAGATTTCTATGATGGCGAAACACTTATCGCATCTAAGGATGAAATGATTACAGAAGCTAAGGCTAAAGTTATCGCTGATATGGTTAATGCAAGAGAAAATCCTGCAGACCGTCGTATCAAGATTCGTTCACTTCTTACTTGTAATTCAGAACACGGCGTATGTATCAAGTGCTACGGTGCTAACCTTGCAACAGGCGACCCTGTTACAGTTGGTGAAGCAGTTGGTATTATCGCTGCTCAGTCAATCGGTGAACCTGGTACTCAGCTTACAATGAGAACTTTCCATACTGGTGGTGTTGCTTCAAGCCAAGATATTACACAGGGTCTTCCTCGTGTTGAAGAATTGTTTGAAGCAAGAAAACCAAAGACTCTTGCAATCCTTTCAGAAATCGATGGTATTCTTTCATTCCGTGAAATCAAGGGTAACGAACATATCGTTATTACTGACCATGAAAACGGTGATGAAAGAGCATATATGATTCCTTATGGATTCCATAAGACATTCAACTCAGAAACTGACGAAAATGGTAACCCAATCTTTGTTAAGAAGGGTACAGCACTTACAGATGGTGCACCAAATCCAAACGATATTCTTGCAATCAACGGTGTTGACGCTGTTCACGATTACCTTATCAAGGAAGTTCAAAGAACATATCGTATGCAGGGTGTTGATATCAACGATAAGCATATCGAAGTTATTGTTCGTCAGATGATGAGAAAACTCCGAGTTGAAGATGAAGGTACAACAGACCTTCTTCCAGGTGCTACAACAGATAAGCGCGAATTTAACGCTGAAAATGAAAAAGCACGTCTCAGAGCAGAAGAAACAGGCGAAACATTCATTCCTGCAACTTGCGCTCCTGTGCTTCTCGGTATTACAAAAGCATCTCTTGCAACTGACTCATTCTTGTCAGCAGCATCATTCCAGGAAACAACAAGAGTTCTTACTGATGCAGCTATCAAGGGTAAGGTTGACCCACTTATGGGACTTAAAGAGAATGTTATTATCGGTAAGCTTCTTCCATCAGGTACAGGTATGAAGTGCTACAGTGAGGTTGAACTTAATAAAACAATTTCAGATGTAGTAAGTGCCGAAGCATAATAATTAAAAATATAAGACGAGGGAAACCTCGTCTTTATTTTTTTTACCTTTAAAGCATATAATAGACTATACCCCATTAACGTACTAAACAAAATACCCCAAATAAGTACTATGATAAAATGCCTCTAGAGGTGATATGTCATATATTTGTATTCACGATTAAAGGATTTAAGAGAAGATAGAGAGTTAAATCAAACTGATGTAGGCAAATTGCTGGGAACATCCCAAAAACAATATAGCCGTTGGGAGACAGGTGAAACAGAAATACCTTTTCACCACGTAATTGCTTTGGCAAAATTTTATAATGTGTCGCTTGATTATATTGCAGGGATTACGAATAATCCTTATGAATTGCCTAAAAAATGATTTACCTTCGGTAAGTTTTTCTCGCTTTTTATTTTGTTGATGTGAGGTGATAGCTTGGAATACACATTAAGAGAATTTCAGTTAGCAGAGTTAAAAATGCTTAAAACTGTATCTGAACGATTAAAATCAGAAAATATAACATTTTATCTTATAGGGGGCAGCAGTATAGGTGCGTTGCGCCATCAGGGTTTCATACCGTGGGACGATGACGTGGATATTGCAATTATGCGTCGCGATTTTGAAAGAGCAGAAAAAACACTTGCAGATTTAGGTGACGAAATGTTATATGATGCAGTTGAAAGTCATATAATGCCTGACGCACCGTTGGGACATGTGTATTTACTGGATGGTGACGTTATAGAAAACGCCCCACGAATTGATATTTTTGCTATCGATAATATACCTGACAATGCCTTAAGTGAAAAAATTCAAAAGCTTTTTGCTATGATATATCATGTTTGCATAGTAAGACGCCCTGCCGAAAACAGAGGTAAGGCTAAAAAGATTTTTACATATATAATCTGTAAATTTTTTCCTAAATTCTTATTGGATTTTCTTCAGAAAATTTCATATAAAGTGATTACAAAATGGAAAAATGACAAAACACAATATGTGTCTAATATATACGGTGTAAGTGGTGACCGTGAAAAAGTTCCGTCAGATTTTTTTGGTGAAGCAAGATATGTGCCTTTTGAAGATATTGTTGTACCAATTCCACAGAAGGCTGAAGAATATAACACTCATATTTACGGAAATTTTATGGAGTTTCCACCTGAAGAAAAGCGTGTACCGTCGCACTTTCGCTTCAATAAGCAAGAATGTGGAGGATTAGTAAATGAATAAGCTTATTCTTGAAGATGAATTATCTGAAATAGTTGGTTTTTATAAAGACCTTACAGGTAAATATATGCACCCACCAAAGTTTGTGGGTATCAGCAAAAAAGGTAGATTTCTTTATGAAAATGCAGTTGTTGTAAGTGACTGCAATCCTTTAGGCAACCTTATGCTTCCTGCTATGGAAGCAATAAAGAAAAAAGGCTTTTTTACATCTGTAAAAGGCTATTCTGTTTATGACGGATTTCATAAGTTTGCTGATTTAGAATATGACCAGTGTGAACTTAATCATATTGAAAGTATTGATACAGCATCTGTAATTAATAAATGCTCGTTTATGCTTTGTGTTGACTGTGAAAAGCTTGAAAGCCGAGAAGCTTGGCTTGATGCAATTAGAATGACTGCTGAATATGCATCAAAGGGCAAAGATAATAAATGTACAGTTATGCTTATTCTTCCTGAACATCCTGCAATCCCTGACGCTGAAATAACAAGTCTTTCTGAACGCGAATTTGGCTATTTTATGGAAAAATATATTGAAAATCCTACCGAGTCACAAAAATACTTTGTAGAGCTTGAAGCTTTGTGTAGAAAACTTGTAAATGATGGCTACGAGAATATGAATGTTATTCGTGTTGACAACCTTTTTGGCCCTGATTCAAACCAAATTCGTACATTTGACCTTGAAAAATGTATTGAAGAAGCGTTTGAAACTGGCGTTATGAAAATAACAACCGAAGATTACGAAAATTACATTTCTTGTTCTTACGTAAGAGATGCAATTAATTTTGCAATTCAAACAGTATATTGTGGCAGAAAAGGTCAGATTTATAACTTCTCTTCACACAATACAACCATAGCAGGTATTAAAAGTATAATCCGTAACAATTTCAAAGAAAAGCTTTCTCTTAATGTTGAATCATCAACGGTTGAAAAGGCTGAATATCGTTGCCTTAATACACTTAAATTTTTCCAGACAGGTTGGAATAAGAAAAAGCATCTTTCTTTCTCTGATGCGTTTTACAGAACAGTTTGCAACCTTACAGGTGAAAAAGATAATAACAAAAATAATATCGCTATTTATTCAGGTAAGCTTACACGTATTAAAGACCTTGAGCTTATGATGCTGAAGGATATTGATGATATTTGTGAAGCAAACGACATCAAATATTTCCTCTGTGGTGGTACAATGCTTGGCGCAGTCCGTTATGGCCACAGTATTCCTTGGGATGACGACCTTGATATTGGTATGCTTCGTAAGGATTTCGATAAATTCCGTAAAGTAGCACTTAAAGAGAGTAAGGACACATACAACTACTCAAGCCATTGGAATAAGAGTGGTAGCCATTATATTGTTGATAAAATTCGTCTTAACGGTACATATTTCTCAACAAAGTACTCTTCTGTTCACGAATACCCTGACGGATTATTTATTGATGTTCTTGTTTATGACCAGACAAGTAACAATAAATTTATCGGTAAGCTTCATAGCCTTACTGTTCACATGCTTTCAAAGATTATTGAAATCAGATGGTATAACAGACCAAGAAGAAATCCAAATTTCAGAAAAGAAATGGTGCTTTTACCATTTATTCGTATTCTTCCTTTGAATGCTTGGCATAAAATCTATGAATTTGTGCTTACATTATATAAGCATAAGAAAAATGCCAAGTATGTAATTGATAGTACAGGTAAACTTCAGAAAAAAGGACCATTTTCAATTGAAGGTCTTGAAGATGTTCAAAGAGTCCCATTTGACGGTGGCTTCAAAGCACCAATTCCTGAAGATTATACGAATTATCTTACATTTGACTACGGCCCAGGGTATCTTCCTGAGCCACCACTCACAAAACGAGCAGCTCCTCACAACTTTGCGCGTATTGACCTTGGTGAGTATATTTTTGAAACAAGAACAACTCCAGAATACCGTGAAGTAAATGTGCATGGCGAATTGTTTGAAAAGGAGATATAATAATATGAAATATCGTGCCCTTGTAACTGCCGAAATGATTAACCCAATGCTTGAAAAATTCAAAGACCAAATCGACTTTGAATTTGATGGCTATTGCATTGACCACGAGGTAATGCCTCATAAAGAGCTGATTGAAAGAATAGCAAATTATGATATTCTTATATGTGAATATGATACAATTGACAAAGATGTTTTTGAAAATGCAAAAAATCTTAAAATTATTATCTGCTGTCGTGGTGGTGTTAAGTCAGTTGTTGATATAGAAGCAGCAATGGAAAAGGGTATTATCATCTGCAATAATGGTGGTAGAAACGCTAATGCAGTTTCAGATTTAACAATGGGTTATATTCTTGACTTAACAAGAAATATTACACTTACAAATAACCTTATTTTTAATCGTGTTATAACTTCAGATATCAACACATTACCTGAAGAATATCAGGACACAGTATGGGGACTTGATAATAACTCTCCATTCATAAAATACAGAGGTAAAAGTATTAACTATATGACATTAGGTCTTGTAGGTTGTGGTTGTGCAGGTAGCCTTGTTGCTAAAAAGGCAGAAGCGTTTGGTATGAAGGTTATTGCTTATGACCCTTATGTTGACCCTACAAAAGTGCCTGAGTCAGTTGAACTTGTTGGATTTGATGAATTTTTAAGTCGTTCCGACATTGTAAGCCTTCATTGTATTGTTTCTCCACAAACAAAGAATATGTTTAATAAAGAAACCTTTGCAAAAATGAAAAAAGGCTCATATTTTATCAATACTGCTCGTGGTGAGCTTGTTGTTGAAGAAGATTTAATTGAGGCGCTTAACTCAAATCATCTTGCAGGTGCTGCAATAGATGTTACCGTTAAAGAACCAATTGCATCAGATTGTCCGTTGCTTACTGCAAAAAATTTGATTATTACACCTCATATTGCAGGTTCAGCTTATGATGTTCAGGTTTGTGGTACACAAATGGTATGTGACACTCTTGAAGATTGGTTAGCACACAAAAAACCAAGAAATTGTGTTGTATATAAATAAGGTAAGGGGATTATATGTCATCTATAGGAATTATACTTGCAGGTGGAATAGGCTCGCGTTTTGGTGCAGATAAGCCAAAACAGTATTGCAAGATTTTTGATAAAGAAATGATTTGGTATTCAATCAACGCTTTTCGTCAGGCAAAGAATATAGACGATTTTATTGTAGTGGTTGACGCAAACGAAATGCAAAGTGGTCGTCTTGCAAGGGATTACGGTGTTACACTTGTGCAAGGTGGTAACACACGAAACGAATCCTTTAAGAATGCCCTTGATTACATCAACAAAACTTTCCCTGATTGTGAAAAAATCATTGAAAACAACGCAGCGTGTCCTATGATAACACCTGAACTTATTGACGAGTTTATGGATTTGCTTGATGAATACGATTATGTAAATACTGCATATAAAATTACTGATGCACTAGGCTCATATAAGGACAGAATCGCAAATCGTGAAGATTTTTATCTTATTCAAGCACCTGATGCTTATCGTTTTTCATTACTTTATAAGCATTTTAATAAGGATTCAGAGCTTTGTCATCCGGCACATCAGTTGCCACTGACTGCCACAGAATATCGTTATTTTGATTATACCGATAATTATAAGGTTACATATCCTGACGATATTAAAATTGTTGAAATGATGATGACACGCAGAAACGCAAAATAAGAATATAAGACGAGGGGTAGCCCTCGTCTTTTTTTAGTGAAAAGTGAATAATGAATGATGAATAATGAAAAAATTCGGAACTGCGTTACAAATTATAGTTTGTCGAACTCTTTGTATAGACACAACCTATTACCCTCCCTCGTTGAGGGAGGTGGCAAAATCGAAGATTTTGACGGAGGGAGTTTTACAATTACACATATTACTCCCCCAGTCTGCTTCGCAGACAGCCCCCTCAAAGATGGGGCGTAATA
>CALAEV010000047.1 GCA_937892525.1 uncultured Clostridia bacterium | reverse complement strand
TTCCTTGATATCAAGTGCCGTTATGCAGGTCTTAAACCTGAATGTATCGTAGTTGTTGCTACAATTCGTGCTCTTAAATATAACGGTGGCGTTGCTCGTGCAGATTTACAAGAAGAAAATGTAGAAGCACTCAAAAAAGGTATCGTAAACCTTAAAACTCATATCGAAAATATGAGAAAATACAATGTTCCTGTTGTTGTTGCAATCAACAAATTCCATACAGATACTGATGCTGAAATCGCATACATTAAAGAATTCTGCGAAGAAATGAAAGTTCCAGTTTCATTGGCTGAAGTGTTCGCAAAAGGTGGCGAGGGTGGTATGGACCTTGCAGAAAAGGTTTGTGCTGTTATTGATGAAGGCAAAGCAGACTTCCATCCACTTTATGACGAAAAACTCTCAATTAAAGAAAAACTTAATACAATCGCAAAAGAAATTTACCGTGCAGACGGCGTAATCTTTACAGCAGCAGCTGAAAAAGCAATTAAAGATATTGAAAACCTTGGTAAAGACAAACTTCCAATCTGTGTTGCAAAAACTCAGTATTCATTGTCAGATGACCCAACAAAACTTGGTAAACCTGAAAACTTTACAATGACTGTGCGCGAAGTAAAACTCAGTGCAGGTGCAGGATTTATAGTTTGCCTTACAGGTGACATTATGACAATGCCGGGTCTTCCAAAAGTACCTGCTGCATACAAGATTGATGTAGATGCAGACGGCAAAATCGACGGCTTGTTCTAATCTTTTTGGCATATTTTCCGTGATACTGCGTTGTGGCATTTTTGCTCATAAATATTATATTTTTATAAAAAACAGCCCCATTCTCAATTGAGAATGGGGTTATTTTATGTTTGTTTTGCGTTCTGCGTTTTGCAATTTGCACTTAATCAAATGCCGCCTTTAACTTCATAAAACTTATTTTTGATTTTCTGTTCTGTAGGTTTTGCAAAAGCGTATCCTGTCATATATTCACCGTGGAATGTGTCAAAATTACGATGAGGGTCTGCAAGAAATTGATAATAATCACACTTGAATTTTGTTATGTCAATACTACGTTGGTTTCGTCCGTCAATAAGAATGTCAAGAATGCCTGCGTCAGATAACGAGTTTCGCAAACTACGAAGTACTTTACGGAATAGTGACTGAACACTCTCATCATAATCTCTGTCAGGCCAAAGAATAGAAACTGCTTGTTCTGTGCTTACTGAACTACCTTGACGGTCAACAAGTAACGCCATAAATTCTTTTGCTTTGGCACTTGAAAAATATACAGGCTTACAGTTTACAAAAATATCAAAATACCCAAATGTTTTAATTGCAATTTCATTCGATGGAGTTATATTTTTGAAAGCGTCTGCTTTTTCTATTTCTTGAAAAACAGTGTCGTCGTCATACGGTTTAAGAATATAGCCTATAGCGTTCACTTTGAACGCGTCATAAGCATATTCTTTAAAGCCTGTAACAAAAACAATTTTAGTCGAGCTGTTTATTTCGTTGATTTTTCTTGCAAGTTCAAGACCTGTCATAACTGGCATTTCAATATCAAGAAAAGCTATGTCAATATCATTGTGCTCACTTATAAAATAAAGTGCTTCAGCAGGGTTGTTAAAAACATTTGCCTCTTTAACTTTTGGATGAGAAAGACATATATCATAAAGTTCTTCTGATGCAATTCTTTCATCGTCAACTATCATTATTTTCATACGCTTTCAATCTCCTTTTTAGGTATTTTAATTGTAACACAAGTGCCAACATCAATTTGACTTTCAATAGTGAATGTGGCATTTACCATATTAGTAAGTCGTTCACGCACATTGTTCATACCGATATGAGCGTGAGTGTCACTTGGAGTAAGGTTAGGGTTATCTACGTCAAACCCAACACCATCATCTTGTACTTTAATCAAGTAGTTATGCTCGTCTTCACTTGTAGTAACTGTCACTGTACCACCTTCTGGCTTTTTAGTAACACCATGCTTGATTGCGTTTTCAACAATCGGTTGAACCGAAAGTGCAGGAAGTAAGAAGTTGGTGACAGGTGTATCGTAAACAATATTAAGCTTATCACCAAATCGTAACAACTCAATGTCACAATAATTTTTTGTATGTTCCAATTCTTCTGCAAAAGGAATTGGTTCTTTTTTTGTAATAGAATCCATATTACCACGCAGATATCGTGAAAATGAAATAACTGCTTTTTCTGCTGATTTTGGGTCACGTTTAATAAGATACTTAATAGTATTAAGTGCGTTATAAAGGAAATGAGGTTGAATTTGCGAAATCATAAGAGAAGTGTTGGCAAATTCAAGTTCTCTTTCAATTTCAGCTGTTTTAAGCGCTGTATTAAAAATACGAGAAATCTTTTCAAAATAGATTACAACAAAAGTAATAATAAAAATCGTAAAACAGATTGGCATAAACTGGCTTGACATAAAGTTGATAACACCATTTGTGTAGAAACAGTCAACAAGTGTGCCTATAAGGATAGTAATATAACCAAGAAGATATAGTTTTGCATAAGGCGCTTTTCTTACAACACAGTTGCAGATATTACTAAGAATAATAATGTCGAGTGGAATAGTAGCAGCCTGAATTATAATGTAGTAATATGGGCTAAAAATAATATAAGGTAAAACTGCTGCAACAAGTGAAAGTGACAAGAAAACAAAGCAGAATATTGCAATAACATTCTTGTTGATTTTAAGGTCAAGTGTTTCAGAATAGAAAAGAAGTGCAACAAGTTTAATAATGAATGTTGAAACGCAGATAATAAGCGTAATACTCTCGTAATCAATATAAGGGAAAAGAAAAGAGAAAACTGAATAACCTTCAGTTGAAATCATCATCCTTATAGCAACACAGGCACAAAGCACAGGCAACCATTTCGAACTGATTATAAATGATTTCTTTGCAGAATATGAGAAGATGAAAAGTCCACAGAAAAGTACAACACCGGTAAGAAGTGAACGGAAAGTCTGTGCAATTCTTGAGTATGTCATTGTGTAATCAATGTTAGAAATGACAGGAGTCATATAAAGTGAAGGCATCATATTACAGGTTGCCTCAATGACAATTTCATAAGTATTCTGTGGTTCAAATTTTATATTGCTTGCAATAAGGTCAAGGTTGGCGTGGGCTTTCTGGTCAATGTATGTACCACTTTGAGTAACCATAATACCATTTACAAAAACACGGTAAGTGCCGGCAAAATGAGGTACATAAATAATAGCGTTTTCATAATCCAGATTATTGATTGTGATTTTATAAGACGCAGTAAATCCGTTAGCTTTAGAGAGCGAAGTGATAGGCTTAACAATAGGTGTAGGTATTTCAGCAATTACAGAATCTGCGTGCTCACGGTTACTGATAATATGCACATTGTCGTAATATTCCCATTCACCAGTAAGGTAAAGTGTGTAATTAGATTTTGCATTTGTAAAATCGCCCTTACCACCAACAATATCAGGAACACCTGAATAATGACGGTTAATGTTACCGGCAATAAAAGGTGATGCAATTGCAAGTATAGTTACAATAATTGTAATTATAAGAATAATATTAGAACGCGACTTCAAATTCATAATTTCACCACACACTAATTGTAATCAATGAAAATATTATAAATGAAAAAACTTTGTAAAACAAGAGTTTTTATTGACATATTTGCTTTATAATTGTATAATTTATTGAATATAAATTTTTATAAAATAGGAGTAGTCTGTATGAAATGGACAGGTCTTAATGAATTAAGAGAAAAATATCTTGCATTTTTTGAAAGCAAAGACCATTTGCGTCTTCCAAGCTTTTCACTTGTACCTCAGGGGGATAAGAGTATTTTGCTTATCAATGCAGGTATGACACCAATGAAAAAATACTTTACAGGAGAAGTAACACCACCTAAAAAACGTGTTACAACTTGTCAAAAATGTATTCGTACACCTGATATTGAGAATGTTGGTAAAACTGCAAGACACGGAACATATTTCGAGATGCTTGGTAACTTCTCATTTGGTGATTATTTCAAGCACGAAGCAACTGCATGGGCTTGGGAATTCTTTACAAAGGTTCTCGAAATCCCTGAAGAACTTCTTTATGTCAGCGTTTATCTTGAAGATGATGAGGCTTATGACATCTGGACAAAAGAAGTAGGCGTTGACCCATCACACATGGTTCGTTTCGGTAAAGAAGATAATTTCTGGGAACATGGTGCAGGTCCTTGTGGTCCTTGTTCAGAGATTTACTTTGACCGTGGTGCTGATAAAGGCTGCGGCAGTCCTGATTGTAAGGTTGGCTGCGAGTGCGACAGATTTATTGAAGTATGGAACCTTGTTTTCACACAGTTTGAAAATGACGGTAACAACAACTATACTCGCCTTGCAAATCCTAATATTGATACAGGTATGGGACTTGAGCGTCTTGCTTGCATTATGCAGGATGTTGAAAATCTCTTTGAAGTTGACACAGTTCAGAATATTATGAAGCATATTATTGATATTTCAGGTATTGAGTATCATAAAGACGCTAAAAAGGATGTTTCACTTCGAGTTATTACTGACCATATTCGTAGCACAACATTTATGGTTGGTGATGGCGTTCTTCCATCAAATAGTGGTCGTGGATATGTTCTTCGTCGTCTTCTTCGCCGTGCTGCTCGTCATGGTCGTCTTATCGGTATTGACAGACCATTTCTCAGTGAGGTTTGCGAAACTGTAATTAAGGAAAATGCAAATGCATATCCAAATCTTGTTGAAAAACAAGATTATATTAAAAAAGTTATCGCAATGGAAGAAGAAAGCTTCTACAAGACAATTGATAGTGGTTTAGGTCTTCTTAACGAAATGATGGCAAACTCAAAAGATAATATTCTTTCAGGTGAAGATGCTTTCAAACTTCAAGATACTTTTGGCTTCCCAATCGATTTAACAAAAGAAATCGTTGCTGAAAATAATATGACAGTTGACGAAGATGCTTTCAAAACTCTTGTTGAAGAAGCAAGAATGAAAGCAAAATCAGTTAAGCGTGACGGTGCAGAAACTGACTGGAGAAACAACGGCGTTTCATTTAAAGATGTTGCAAAAACAGAGTTTACAGGATATACAGAAAACAACACAAATGCAACAATTCTTGCACTTGTTTCAAACGGAGAAATAGCGGATTTCGTTGAGTCAGGTGACGCAATTCTTGTTCTTGACAAAACTTCTTTCTACGCTGAAAGTGGTGGACAAGTTGGCGATACAGGTGTTATCACAATAGGTGACAGCACATTTGAAGTTTCAAACACAACAAAAGACGCTGACGGTGTAGTGCTTCATCATGGTACACTTGTGGGCGATGCAGTTAAGGTTGGCGATACTGTAACAACCACATATAATGAAGAAAACAGAAAAGCGATTATGAGAAATCATACTGCTGCTCATCTTCTTCAAGCGGCACTTCGTACAGTGCTTGGCACTCATGTTGAGCAGGCTGGTCAGCTTGTTGATGCTAATGAAGTTCGTTTTGACTTCACTCACTTTACAGGTATGACAGGGGAAGAACTCAAAAAGGTTGAAGACCTTGTAAATGAAGAAATCCTTAATGCAACAGAAATGCTGATTCGCGAAATGCCTATTGATGAGGCAAAGGCTATGGGTGCTATGGCACTTTTCGGCGAAAAATATGGCGATGTTGTTCGTGTTGTTAAAGCAGGGGACTTCTCAACAGAACTTTGTGGTGGTACTCACGTTGACAATACAGGTAAAATCGGTCTTTTCAAGATTGTTTCTGAATCATCAGTTGCAGCAGGTGTTCGTAGAATTCAGGCGGTAACAGGTAAAAATGTTCTTAAATATATTGACGAAAAGAACGAACTTCTTTATACAACTGCTGAGGCTTTCAAAGTAGGTAATGTTTCAGCTCTTCCACAGAAAGCACAGTCAATCGCAAACGACCTTAAAGCAAAAGATAAAGAAATCGCAAGTCTTAAAGCAGAAATCAACTCATTCAAAACTGCTGGTATTATGGCAGGTGCTATTGACGTAAACGGCGTTCAGCTTGTTGTTTATTATGCAGGTGAGGCTGATGCTAACGGACTTCGCTCCATGGCAGAAACTGCAAGAGATTCTGCACCTAACACAGTTGCAATTATTGCAGGCTCAAATGCAGAAAAAGGTACTTGCTCATTTGCTTGTGCTTGTGGTAAAGATGCAATCGCAAGTGGCGCTCACGCAGGTAATATTGTACGCGAGGTTGCAAAGATTGCAGGTGGCTCAGGTGGTGGCAAACCTGATATGGCTATGGCAGGTGGTAAAGACATTTCAAAGATTGATGATGCTTTAATGTCTGCTAACGAAATTCTTAAATCAATGATTAAATAAGAGGTGAATGTTATGGATTGTCTTTTTTGTAAAATAGCAAACGGTGAAATTCCGTCAAATAAGGTTTATGAGGATGAAAAAATTCTCGCATTTCGTGATATTGCACCACAAGCAGAGACCCATGTGCTTGTAATTCCTAAAGACCATGTTGCAAGTAGTGCAAACGATATTACAACAGAAAACTGTGAAATCGTAGGTTATATCTTTGCTAAAATTCCTGAAATCGCAAGCCTTGCAGGTGCTGATAGTTATAGAATTATCAATAACTGTGGTGACAAAGCAGGTCAAACTGTAAAACACATTCACTTCCATATTTTAAGTGGAGATAATCTTTCAGAAAAACTTGTTTAAGGAGTGAGAAAATTGAAAAGACCATTCGCAGTAATTGGCTTTTCAATGCTCTTAGTGTCACTTTTTATAACTAATATTAATTTTAAAACAACCGTTGCTCTGTTAATTGGTGTAACGGTTGTTTTTTGCATTTTTGTAGCATTCAAAAAGTTGCGAAAATATTCATTTGTAATCTTCAGTATTTTCGCAGTTGCTGTTTATATAGTATCTTTTATTTTCACCCAAAGCACTTATATAAATGCTGAAAAGCAATATGAAAAACCAGCGGAAATAACTGGTGTAGTATGCCAGACTCCACAAGAAACCGACTATGCATTTACCTATGTAATAAAACTTCATAATGAAAACTACAAAATCCGTTATGTGTCAGAAGATAATAAAATGTTTCGTGAAGGTGATATAGTTTCAGGTGTAGTAACGAAAAGTGACAAACAATTCAAAGATGTGTTTTTTGAAAACTCATTATCTTCAAAAATCTATTTCACATTTTTTGAGAGTGAAGATACCTTTGTTGATAAAACAGGTGATGTAAACGGATTTTATAGAGGATTGGGCGAAGTCAAAAACTGGTTTTCAGATATTATTGATTTGTATTTACCGGGTGAAAGTGGTGCAATAGCAAAGGCTATGACAATCGGTGATAAATCAGAAATTGAAAATACCACAATTGACTATTTTAACTATTCAGGCACATCACATTTGCTTGTTATTTCAGGGCTTCACCTTACATTGTGGTCAATAGGAATAATGCAGTTTGCAGAGCGTTTTTCTAAACTTCGCAAATATACTGTTTTAATAGGTTTTGCTTGTCTTTTAGGGTATTCAGCATTAACAGGTTTTAGTGTATCGGTTATCCGTGCAGGTGCTATGGTTGGTGCAGTGCTTTTAGGTAAAGCCTTACACCGTGACGCAGATAGTATCAACTCAATTGGCGTAGCATTAGCATTTATTCTTATAATTAATCCTTACGCAACACTATCCAGCGCCTTGTGGTTTACAACTCTTTCAACTCTTGGAATACTCACGTTAGCAAATAGTGTATTATTTAAGTTAAAGACGAATCCTAAATATAAAAAAGTTACAAAAAGTTCAATTCTCTATTTCCTTATAACAACTACCGTAATAAGTGCTTCAACAACTATTTTCACGCTACCGGTTTTTGTGGTAAAAGTGGGTATTCTACCAATTGCATCCTTTATATCAAATATTGTAATGATTGATTCAGCACTTGTCTTAATGGTGCTTACTGTCGCAGGTGCAGTTTTACATTCGGTTGGTCTTTCTTTTGTTGCTGAAATACTATTTATTCTAACAGGCATAATCAGTAATTTTCTTAAAGTTTTTGCAGAAGAAATCGGTCTTGCAGAATGGTCAACGTTGCCTGTAACTCACAGATACTATGTGTGTTTTGTCATTGTCGCAGTTGTCAGTATTTTAATAGTATTCATATTCAAAAAGCATAGAAAAATTCTATTAAAAACTGTATCGGCATTTTTGTCAGTTGCATTTATTCTCTTATCAGTCTATTGTACAACTTACGATTACAATACACCGTCAGTCGATGTTCTTTGTAGAGATTCGTCACCTGTGTTGGTTGTAAACTCACAAGGCGAAAGTTTGATAGTAAATCCACCTACAACTATATATGAAACTGATTTGATAAAAATCCTCAATTCCCATAACGAGAAAGTTGCTGATAATGTTCTTATAACTGAAAATAACGAGTTTACACCGTCATATCTTATGGACTTATATGGTGCAATCAAAGTTAATAATACATATTTCTGCTACAACTCTCCACAGATTTTTGAAAATCGTTCCATCAGTAATGTGAAAACACTTACGATAGGTGAAAAAGTTGAAATCAATACAGAAAATTATAAAAAGTATGTTGAGATTTCCGTTAATAATAAAAAACTCGTTTTAATAGATAGCCAAAATGCAGAAAAGCTCTTTGAAAAAATCAAAGATTATGATATAATTATTCTATATGGGGAAAATGCTTTATCAATCAAAGAATGCATCGAGTCAGAAAAAACTGACGCAGAAGTTTTTGTGTCAGTAGATGGTGAAACGTTTTCATTTTATTTTAAGTGATAGGAATAAACTTATGGCATTGATTTATGAAGCCGACTTAAAAAGGCAAATCAGAGAAAAGAATATGTCAAACTGTTATCTTTTCTATGGTAGTGAAGATTACTTGAAGCAGTTTTACGCAAATAAAATCTGCTCAAAATTTGTAACACCAGGTAGTGAAACATTCAGTTTGCGTAAATATGACGGTAAAGAAAACGCTCTCGATGAAGTTTTTGAGGGTGCACAGTCTATGCCATTTATGAGTGAATACTCAGTTGTAGTGGCTCATGATTTTCCTCTTGATACTCCTACAAGTGACCAAAAAGAACAAATTGAGGAGTTTCTTCAGAATATTCCTGACACATCAATCACAATTTTCTGGATGGATGGTATTGAGCTTTCAAATAAAAAAGGTAAGTGGGCAATCGACATTTTCACAAAATATGCAAATGCAGTTAATTTCACAAAAGCAGAGGGTAGGGAACTTCGCAAAATCCTTTGTGCCTATGCGTCAAAAAATGGTTGCACAATGAACGATAATGTTGCGTCATATTTAGTTGAACTTTCAGGCGATAGTCTTAATGTGCTTTTTAATGAAATTCAGAAAGCATGTAACTTTGCAGGGCAGGGTAACGAAGTCACTCGTGAGCATATTGACAGCGTTGCAGTGCGAAGTCTTGAAGCAAAAGTTTTTGATTTGTCAAAGCTTATACTTAACCATAATGCTCAAGGTGCTCTTGAACTTTTGCATACTCTTATGATGCAAAAAGCCGAACCAATTGATATTTTCGGCGTAATACTTACTGCGTTTGTTGATATTTACAGAGTAAAAACATCTGTAACAGCAGGTGAAACTGTTATGTATCCTGCAAAAATTTTCGACTATAAAAACAAAGATTTCAGACTTACAAACAGTAATCGTTTTGCTAAAAATCTTTCTGACGAGCAAATTCGTGAATGTTTTGATTGCTTTGCAGAGGCAGATAAAGCACTTAAAAGTTCTGCGCAGTCAGGGGAACTTATTCTTGAAAAACTTATAGTTCGTCTTTCACTTATAATAGCAAGGTGAAATTATGATTAAAATCAAAGAAGCAGTTATAGTTGAAGGTAAATATGATAAAATAAAACTGTCGGCAATCATTGATACAGTAATCATTGAAACCGACGGTTTTGCTGTGTTCAAGGATAAAGAAAAACAAAAACTTATTCGTTTTCTTGCTGAAAAACGTGGAATTATAATAATGACCGATTCTGATTCAGCAGGTTTTAAAATCCGTAATTTTATAAACGGTATTACAAAAAGTGAGAACATTAAAAATGTGTATATTCCCGATGTTTACGGTAAAGAAAAACGCAAAACTGAAGCTTCAAAAGAGGGTAAACTAGGCGTTGAAGGTATGAAACCTGATGTGATTTTGTCAGCCCTTCAAAAAGCAGGCGTTTTGTGTGATACTAATGAAAAAGCAGAGCATCAAGAAATTACACATACTGACTTTTTTGAAGATGGCATTTCAGGAGGAGAAAACAGTAGCGAAATCCGTAAAGCCTTAGCAAAACAATTGGAATTACCTGAACGAATAAGTTCATCTTCACTTTTAAAAATAATTAATGTTTATATGACATACGATGAATATAAAGAGGCAGTTAAAACAGTAAAAAGAAAATTACCATAATTTATGTATAATGTATAAATTTTGATTAAATTCTTTGAAATTTTCAAATTGTATGGTATAATGAATTAAATATGTTTATCAAAAACAATAGATTGAGGTAAATAAAATGAGTCATCAAAGCCGATTTCCAATAAATGAACCTTTTTATGAGGTTCGTCAAATTAAAGATTTTAAGGACTTAATTGACCAAAGTGAAAATCTTTTTTCAGAGCGTCCTGCATATAAACTTAAGAACAAAGACGGTGTTTATTATGAGGTAACTTATAAGAATTTCCGCCATGCTATCTATTATCTTGCAAATACTCTTATTCAAGACGGCTATTCAAGAAATCATATTGCAGTAGTAGGTGCAAACTCATATAATTGGTCAGTAACTTATCTTGCAGTTACTTGCAGTAACAATGTTATTGTGCCTGTTGATAAAGAACTTACAACTGACAATATTATTGATGTTCTTAATGATTCTGACTCAACTATGATTTTTGGTGACAAAAAATATATTAAGGCATTGGCTGAAAGAAAAGATGAACTTCCTGAAGGATTTAAGTTTGTTTGCTTTAATGAGTTAGAGGCTGATGGCGTAATTTATTACGAAGATTATATTGATATAGGCAGAAAACTTTACAGAAGTGGTAAAAAGCTTCTTAATGATATTACTATTGACCCTGAGGCAACAACGGCACTTCTTTTCACATCTGGTACAACAGGTGTGTCAAAAGGTGTTTGCTTAAGCCAAAAAAATATCTGTTCAGTTGTTCTTGGTGCAGCAGGCTGTATTAAAGTTACTGAAGAAGACCAGCTTTTGTCAATTCTTCCTATTCACCATACTTACGAATGCTCAATCGGTTTCCTTTATATTATTTATTGTGGTGCTTGTATTGCTTTCTGTGATGGACTTCGTTACATTACCAAAAACTTTAAGGAAGTAAAACCAACAGCATTTATTACTGTTCCACTTCTCATTGAAAAAGTTCACGGTAAAATTATGAAGAAGATGGAAGAAAAAACAGCAGGTAAACTTATTTTCAAGGTTGGTAAATACGCGTCAATTTTAAGTAAAGCAGTGGGCATTAAAGACCTTGACCGTAAACTCTTTGCAGAGGTTATTGAAACTTTCGGTGGCAGACTCCGTCTTATTGTTACAGGTGCGGCAGCGTTAGACCCTCGTGTTGCAGAAGATATTATGCATATGGGTATTGACCTTTATATCGGTTATGGTCTTACAGAATGTGCACCACTTGTTATGTGTAATAATGACCGTCTTATGCTTCCTGACTCAATTGGTACACCTATGCCTGGTGTTGAAGCATTTATTCACGACCCTGACGATTTAGGTGTTGGTGAAATCTGGGTGCGTGGTCCTATGGTTATGAATGGTTATTATAAAAATCCAGAAGCAACTGCTCAGGTAATTACAGAAGATGGTTGGTTTAGAACAGGGGACCTTGGTACTTGCGACCGTCATAATTGCTATAAGATTACAGGCAGAAGTAAGAATGTTATTGTTACTAAAAACGGTAAAAATATCTTCCCAGAAGAAGTTGAGCATTATCTCAACACCAACCCTGTTATTGAAGAAAGTCTTGTTTTCGGCGATGATGTTGATGACGAAACTTATGTTAGTGCATCAATTTATCCTAACTATGAGCAAATTAAGAACAACTTAAAGCGTCAGGATATTACAAAAGAAGATGTTCAGAAATCTGTTGAGGAAGCAGTTAAGGATGTAAACAAGAAACTTCCTAAATACAAGAAAATCAGAAATATTGAAATTCGTGACGAAGAATTTGAAAAGACTACCACAAAGAAAATCAAGCGTCACGCAAATATGAAGAAAAAGAATAATACAGAAACAGAAGAAAAAACAGAGGAATAATACAATGATTTTAGGTTACGGTAATACCGAAGAATTTTCTAACGGTACAAAAGTGTTAGCCCTTATGGCATCGCCAAGAAAAACAGGCTATACTGCAAAACTTTTAGGAACACTTCTTCGTGAATTCCCAAAAGGCACAAATATTGAAATTGTAAATCTTTATGAATTAAATCCAATACCTTGTAACGCTTGTGGCTACTGTAAAGCAGGTAATGGTTGCTCAAAAAAAGATTTAGAAGATTTCTTTAAAAAGTTTGAAACTGCAGATGTAATCGTATTTGCAACACCAATCTATTTTATGGGTGTGCCAGCACCGTTTAAAGCGCTTATTGACCGTTTTCAGCGTTACTACGAAGCGCGTTTCCGTCGCAATATGAAACACCCAATAGAAAAACCACGCAAGGCAGTACTTATTGTTACAAGTGGTAGTGATGGTGAGGTTGGTTTTGAGGTTATTAAACATCAACTTTTACAAGCATTCACAGTACTTAATATTGAACTTAAAGGCTCAATGCTTGCTCGTAATACAGATAAATGCGGTGTTGACCAAACAGATGTTGACAGAGCCGCAGCATTATATAGGAGTGTTAGATAATGGCAGTAATTAAAGTTAATCTTGATAATTTTGCAGAAGAAGTTTTGCGTTCAGAAAAACCTGTACTTCTTGATATGTACGCTGATTGGTGTGGCCCATGTCAGATGATGGCACCTGAACTTGAAGCTTTCGCAGAAGAAAATGATAGTGTAAAGGTTTGCAAACTCAATGTTGATGAGGCAACTGATTTAGCCCTTACATTCGGCGTTATGAGTATTCCAACAGTACTTCTTTTCAAAAACGGACAAGAAGAAAAACGATTTGTAGGCGCAAAAGAAAAACACCAAATCGCAGAATTTGTAGAAGAATAAGAAAAAGGACTGATTTTTCAATCAGTCCTTTTTTATGCATCACCCGAATAACTGTCAGCTATATAATGGACTATGCCGTTTTCGTTATCAAGATAATGTTCACCGTCTTCAAATTGCAATTTTGTGACAAGTTTTTCATAGTAAAGGTTATATTCCGAAATGCGAATAGGAACCATATTTTTGCAAAGCCCATGCCAATCAAGTTCAATTTCACTTTCTGTTATACATTCACCATCTTTTTGATAAACACAAAGTCTGTTTTTACATTTCATAACTGTCATACCTTTAAAATTAAATAGTTATTGCACTCGTATCGGTGCAAATTTATACTATCATAAGGTTAAAATAATGTCAAGAAAATTGTTCTTATTTAGGTGCAAGGTGACATTATGAATTGGAATTATGATAAAGAAATCGGTAATAGAATAAAACTTATTAGGGAACAAATACCTATGACTCAGGACCAGTTGGCTGCGAAATTGCAAACAATGGGGTGTGACATTACACGAAGCTCAGTTGCAAAAATTGAGGTTGGTCAACGACACATTTACGCTGATGAATTAAAATGCATTAAAGAAATTTTGAAAGTTTCTTTTGATGATTTGTTTTATGAAAAATAGAAAAACGATACAGAGTGCAGACTCGTATCGTTTTTTATTATAATTTAGCATTCTGAATTTTGAATTACTTTCACAATTTCCCCAACATATACTCTGTGAAAATCGTTGTTAGCATAGTTTTTCATAATTGTTTCATCAATAAATCCGTCAGGCTTTATATCTTGGTAGGCAAGCTTTTTAAGAACAATATTTACCTTTGCTTGTTCAAAGCCAACCGCTTCACCTAAGTCAACAGGAGAAAATCCTGTTTCAGCCATCTTGTCAATATCGCGACCTGACTTACTGCCACAAATACCCAATTCTTTCTTGTATTCCCCACCAAAGAATGAAAGCGAAAAGTAGTCATTTTTTTCTATGAATTCATAGGTATAACGCTGTGGACGAACGAACACAAAGCAAACATCTTTATTCCAGAGTTCGCCGATTCCACCCCAGCTTACAGTCATTGTGTTGAAATCATCACTTTTACCTGATGTAAGCAAAGCCCAGTCGTTGCTAATCATTTTAACAAAATTATCTTTTAATTCTCTAATATTAATTTCTTTTTGCATACGAAAAACTCCTTTTTAAATTGTATTTATTATATACCCAACATTTGCGAAAAACAAGGCAAATATAATAGATAGTTTATAACTTTGTTCAAATGTTGAAAAAGTTTGTTAAACTAACCAAAAATATCCAATATTTTTTGTATAGTTATTTTCAAACTACATCTTTTATTTTTGCAAGTGTTGTGGTATTATATTCCCACGCCCTCACCAGTGGTTGTTGGGCGATTATTTTTGACTACGTATGAATGTAGGTTTGAGGGTGTAGAAATGCAATTTCATGATAGATTAAAATATTTAAGATGTGCAAAAATACCAACAATTACTCAAAAAGATTTGGCAAATGCACTTGGCATTACTCAGCGTAAGGTTTCTTTCTTAGAAACAGGCACAACTGAGCCAAGTCTTAAAGATATTGTTGCTCTTTGCAAATATTTTAATGTTTCAGCAGACTTTTTATTAGGACTTCCTAATAATATGAATTATCCGGAGTAATTTATGACTAAAAAAGAACGTGCAAAACTTCTTGTGGAGGGGCTTAAAAAGGAATATCCTGATGCTATCTGTTCTCTGGTAGCAGGTAATCCCTTCGAACTTCTTGTTGCAACACGTCTTTCGGCACAGTGTACAGATGCGAGGGTGAATTTAGTAACCCCCGCACTTTTTAATAAGTACAGAACACTTGACGATTATGTGAATGCAGATGTTAAAGATATTGAAAATATTATTCACTCTTGCGGATTTTATCACGGTAAGGCTCGTGATATTATTGAAATGGCAAGGGGAGTGCGAGACCGTTTCGGTGGAGTTGTGCCGGATAATATTGAAGATTTAACAACTCTTTCAGGCGTTGGCAGAAAAACGGCAAATTTAATAGTGGGCGATGTTTATGGCAAACCTGCAGTCGTGGCAGATACTCATTTAATCCGACTTACAAACAGAATGGGGTTAGTAGATACAAAAGACCCTAAAAAAGTAGAAATGGAGTTAAAGAAAATCCTACCACCCCACGAAAGTAATGACTTCTGCCATCGTGCCGTACTTCACGGCAGAGCAGTCTGCACAGCACGTAAGGCCAATTGTGAAAACTGTGCAGTAAATGAATATTGCAAGAAGAAAGTATAGTTTAGGGGCGATTCGCGAATCGCCCATTATATATTCATCGTTAATTATTGTATTTTACAAGTAAAATGTGCTATACTATTTACATATTATGGAAAAGAGGTAATTTTATGGACCCAATCAATGTTGATTTTGGTGGCAAGTCAGTTGTTCCTGAAACACCCAAAGGCAGTAACCTTAAAAGAGTAATTATAAGCATTGTACTTACTTTGATTATTGGTGCAGTTGCATATTATGCTATGCTTCCTGCTCTTAACTTTAAGGCAATTGAACTCTATATTTATATCGGTATGCTTATAGTTGCATATATCGGTATTTATGGAATTGCATCAAAGGCTTATTTCCGTCCTGAATATATGGAATACGCAAAGAATAAGGTTAAAATTCCAATTGCACTTATTCTTGTGCTTGTTTTAGTTGTAGGTATCGGTTATCTTGCAGGTGCATCAATTTTCAGAGCAAAAGATTATGCAGAACTTATTGATGTAAAAGAAGGTAACTTTGCAGAAGAAATTGAAGAAGTTGACTTTTCAGCAGTTCCTCGTCTTGATAAGGACTCATCAAATATGATTGCGACTCGTGCACTTGGTGAACTTTCAGACTATGTTTCACAGTTTGTTGTAAATCAATATTATTCAACACAGATTAACTATAAAGGCACTCCTGTTCGCGTTCAGTCACTTGATTACGGTGATGTTTTCAAATGGCTTAAGAATACAAAAGAGGGTATTCCTGCATATATTATTGTTGATATGACAACTCAGAAAGCAGAAACAGTTCGACTCGAAGAAGGCATGAAGTATTCACCGGCAGAGCATTTCAACGAATATCTTATTCGTCATGTCCGTTTCAAATACCCATCACTTATTTTAGGCGAGCCATCATTTGAAATTGACGAAACAGGCAGACCTTTCTGGATTGTTCCGGTGCTTGACAAAACAATCGGTCTTTTTGGTGGTACAGATGTAATTGGTGCTGTTATTGTTGACTCAATCAACGGCGATACAACTCTCGTTTCAACAAGTCTTGATGGTACAACAAAGCTTCCTACTGATAAGTTTGTAAGTGATAAAGAGTTTCAGTGGCTTGACCAGGTTTATTCTGCAAGCATTGTAAATCAGCAGTATAACTATTACGGTAAATATAACAACGGTTTCTGGAACTCAATTATCGGTCAAGAAAATGTAAAAGTAACATCATCAGGTTATAACTATTTAGCCCTTAATGATGACGTTTATATGTATACAGGTGTAACTTCTATAAGCTCTGACCAGTCAATTATCGGTTTTATTCTTATTAACCAGAGAACAAAAGAAGCTGTTTATTATCAACAGGCTGGTGCATTAGAAGAAACCGCAAGAACATCTGCACAGGGTAAAGTTCAGGAAAAAGGATATGTTGCAACATTCCCGATTCTTCTCAATGTTAGTGGCGAACCAACATATTTTATGGCACTTAAAGATAGTAGCCAACTTGTAAAAATGTATGCAATGGTTAATGTTGAGCAATCAACAGTTGTTGGTGTTGGTAATACTCTTGCAGAGTGTACTGAAAATTATGCGACAGAGCTTAAAAGCAACGGCGTGAATGTAGATGTAGATGTTGACTCAATGGGTCAAGAAGAAACTCCTGATACACCTAAAGTAGAAACAGTAGAGGTAACAGGTAAGGTGGAAGAGATAAGAAGCATCATCACAGGTGGTGAAACTTATTTCTATATCAAACTCGTTGACAATGCAACATACTATAAAGTTGCAGTTAAAAACGCAGAAAAGATTGTTATTCTTAATCCAGGCGACACAATAACATTTGTTGTGGATAAAGACGCTAAGGGCGATATTGTTACTGTAAATAGCGTAAAATAAAATTATTACGGACTTGCCTCCCTTGTCAAAGGGAGGGGGACCGTCGTAGACGGTGGAGGGATTCCTTCGCCGTATTTTTTGCAATTTTATACATTATATTATGCATAAATGTATAAAATCGTAAAAATATGTAATAAAAATGCATAAAACTAGTATAAATATTCATAAAATATGCAAATAGTTGCATAAAAATACAAAAATATTGAAAAAATATGTGAAAAACTCTTGATTTATTAAATAATGGGTGTATAATATAACCCATACTACAAATTGCACAACAAAAAGGCAATTTTTTCGGAGGAATACACAATGGAAAAGAAAGATATCAAAAAGGTAGTTTTAGCTTATTCAGGTGGTCTTGATACATCAATTATCATCCCTTGGTTAAAAGAAAATTATAACAACTGCGAAGTTATTGCAGTTTCAGGCGACGTTGGTCAGGGTACTGAACTTGACGGTCTTGAAGAGAAAGCAATCGCAACAGGTGCTTCAAAACTTTATGTTCTTGACCTCAAAGAAGAATATGTTGAAGAATACATCTGGCCTTGCCTTAAAGCAGGTGCTGAATATGAACAGTATCTTCTCGGTACTTCACACGCTCGTCCTTGTATTGCAAAAGGACTTGCTGAAATCGCAATCAAAGAGGGTGCAGACGCTATCTGCCATGGTTGCACAGGTAAAGGTAACGACCAAGTTCGTTTTGAATTAACACTTAAAGCATTTGCTCCTGAAATGGCAATTATTGCTCCTTGGCGTGAATGGGATATTAAATCTCGTGAAGAAGAAATTGCTTATGCTGAGGCTCACAACATTCCTCTTAAAATTAACCGTGAAACAAACTATTCAAAAGATAAGAACGTTTGGCACTTATCTCACGAAGGTCTTGACCTTGAAGACCCTGCAAATGAGCCATTATATAATAAGGAAGGTTTCCTTGAAATGGGCGTTTCTCCAGAACAGGCTCCTGATGTACCAACTTATGTTACAATCCATTTTGAGCAGGGCGTTCCAACAGCTATTGACGGCGTAGAAATGAAAGGCCTTGCAATCGTTGAAAAACTCAACGAGCTTGGTGGTGCAAACGGTATCGGTCTTCTTGACATTGTTGAAAACCGTCTTGTTGGTATGAAATCTCGTGGCGTTTATGAAACTCCAGGTGGTGCAATCCTTTATAAGGCACACGAACTTCTTGAAATGATTTGTCTTGACCGTGATACACAGCACTACAAGAAACTTGTAGCACAGAAATTCGGCGAAGTAGTTTATAACGGACTTTGGTTTACACCACTTCGTGAAGCACTTTCAGCTTTCGTTGACGAAACACAGAAAACAGTTACAGGCGATGTTAAACTTAAACTTTATAAAGGTAACATTATCAACGCAGGTATTACATCTCCATACTCACTTTATGATGAAAATGTTGCATCATTCGGCGATGATGGTGGCGCATACAACCAGAAAGATTCAGCAGGCTTTATCAACCTCTTTGGTCTTTCAATCAAAGTAAAAGCTTTGTTAGATAAGCAACGTGGTGAGAACTAATTAATAACTAATAACAAACGACAAAGGCAGATATTGTCTTTGTCGTATTGTGCTAATATAGACATAAATAAGGTGACAATTATGCAACTCTGGAAAGGCAGATTTTCAAAAGAAATCGACCCAAAAACCAACGACTTTAACTCATCAATTAAGTTTGATAGTCGTATGTATAAAGAAGATATTGACGGAAGTTTAGCCCACGCAGCAATGCTTTGCGCTCAAGGGATTATCTCTGCAGAAGACTTAGCCCAGATTACTGACGGATTAAACGCAATTAAGTCAGAAATCGAAAGTGGCGAGTTAGAAATTGACCCTAATGCAGAAGATATTCATACTTTTGTTGAGGGTGAACTTACATCAAGAATCGGTGCAGCAGGTAAACGTTTACATACAGCAAGAAGCCGTAATGACCAGGTTGCAGTTGATATTCGCCTTTATCTTCGCCATGAGTGTGATGCGCTTTATAATCAGCTTACAGAACTTGTTGATGTTCTTTGCAAAAAAGCAGAACAATATGCAAGTGCAGTTATGCCGGGATATACTCATCTTCAAAGAGCACAGCCTATTACATTCGGTCATCACTTAATGGCTTATGCAGAAATGCTTCTTCGTGATAAAGAGCGTCTTTCACAAGCAACAGACAGAATGAACTATTCTCCACTTGGTGCTTGTGCATTGGCAGGTACAACATATAATACAGACCGAGAAATGACAGCAAAAGCACTTGGCTTTAATGGTGCAATGCAAAACTCACTCGATTCAGTTTCTGACCGTGATTTCTGTATGGAACTCGCATCAGTTATCTCGATTATTATGGTGCATCTTTCACGCTTTTCAGAAGAAATCGTATTGTGGTGTTCTTGGGAATTTAAGTTTATTGAACTTGACGACGCATTTTCAACTGGTTCATCAATTATGCCACAGAAGAAAAACCCTGATATTACAGAGTTAATTCGTGGTAAATCAGGTCGTGTATTTGGTGATTTAACTACACTCCTTACAATGATGAAAGGTCTTCCTCTTGCTTATAATAAAGATATGCAAGAAGATAAAGAAGCTATCTTTGATGCGTTTGATACAGTTAAAATGTGCCTTACTGCATTTATCCCAATGCTTGACACAATGACTGCACTTCCTGAAAATATGAGAAAAGCAGCAGCAGGTGGCTTTATCAATGCAACTGATTGTGCTGACTATCTTGTTGGTAAGGGACTTCCTTTCCGTGATGCGTATAAAGCAACAGGCGAATTAGTTGCTCTTTGCATTAACAAAGGTCTTACTCTTGAAACACTTCCATTAGAAGAATACAAAGCAGTTTGTGATATATTTGATGAAGGTGTGTTTGATGCAATCAATCTTGATAAATGTGTAAATGACCGTACTTCACTCGGTGGTCCTGCACCACAGAATGTGCTCAGTCAAGTTGAACGAGTAAGAAAATTGAATAAATAAGGAATATAGAATTATGACAAAAATATTTATCGACGGTAGTCAGGGTACAACAGGCCTTAAGATTTTTGACCGTCTTGCAAAAAGAGAAGATATAGAACTTATAACTCTTCCCGAAAATTTAAGAAAAGACACAAATGCAAGAAAACAAGCACTCAATAATGCCGATATTGCATTCCTTTGTCTCCCTGATGCAGCAGCCATTGAGGCAGTTAGTCTTATCGAAAACGACAATACAATCGTGATTGACACATCAACTGCACACAGAACAAACGAGGGTTGGGCTTACGGATTCCCTGAATTGTCAGCGGATTTTGAAAACAAACTCAAAAACTCAAAACGAATTGCAGTGCCGGGTTGTTACGCAAGTGGTTTTATTGCACTTGTTAAACCACTTGTTGACGCAGGAATTATTGATAGTGATATTTGTATCGCTTGTCATGCTATGTCAGGTTATAGTGGTGCAGGTAAAAATGGTATTGCACAATACGAAGATGAAAACCGTGATGTGCTTTTAGATGCTCCTCGTGAGTATGCTCTCACTCAACAACATAAGCACTTAAAAGAAATGAAAGCAATTTCAGGACTTAATAATGAACCAATTTTTAGCCCATATATCTGCGACTATTTTAGTGGTATGGTTATGACAGTTCCACTTTTCAAAAAGGATTTGAAAGATGGCAAAACTGCCGAAGATATAAAGGCACTTTACAAAGAAAAATACAATTCAGACATTGTAAAATATAAAGAAAGTATTGACGAAAACGGCTTTATCGCAGGTAACAAAATGAGCGAAAATGACGGTATGGAAGTTACAGTTTGTGGTAATGAAGATAGAATTTTGCTTATTGCAAGATATGATAATCTTGGCAAAGGTGCTTCTGGCGCTGCAGTTCAATGCTTAAATGTTAAAATGGGAATTTCTCCTGAATACCAGTTGAGTCTGTAAAATGCGTAGGGTCGGCGTCCTCGACGACCCTAAACTAAAATAATATGGAATTTAAAAAGAGAAAACCAACCAGATTAAAAAATTTTGACTATTCAACAAAAGGTTATTATTTTATAACCATTTGTGCTATCGAAAAAGAAAAAGCAATATTTGGTAAAATAAAAAGAGAAAGCTTACAAACGGAGCCATATATTCAATTAACTGGTTATGGTGAGATTGTAAAAAATCAGATAGAAGAAATAAACTCTGTTTATGATGATGTGAATATTTATCCGTATGTAATTATGCCTAATCATATTCACTTTATCATTGAGATTGATGGGTCGTCGGGGACGCCGACCCCTACGAATGCACGAATACCATCAATTGTTTCGACATTCAAAAGAATGACAAATAGAAAAGCTGGTTTTAAAATATGGCAACGTGGTTACAATGACCACATAGTTCGTAATGATGAAGATTATTTGAGAATAACAGAGTATATAATGAATAATCCGTACGGAAAGATTTGGTGAACAATATGCAATTTATCAACGGTGGTGTTACTGCACCAAAAGGATTCAAAGCAAGTGGTATTCACTGTGGAATCCGTAAAAATAAAACAAAAAAAGATTTAGCACTTATTCTTTGTGAAACTGAATGTGATGCTGCAGCAGTTTATACACAGAATCTCGTTTACGGTGCACCAATTACAGTTACAAGAAATAATATTGCAGACGGTAAAGCTTATGGCGTAATCTGTAATAGTGGTATTGCTAACACTTGCAATGCTGACGGTGTAGAAAAAGCCGAAATGATGTGCGAAATCGTAGCAAAAGCAACAGGACTTAAATCAACAGATTTTGTTGTTGCATCAACAGGTGTTATTGGTCAGCCTATTGATATTGAGCCAATCCAGAATGGTATGGCACAACTTGTGGCAGAATTAAATGAAAACGGCTCTGATTCAGCAGCTCAGGCTATTATGACAACTGACACAGTTAAAAAAGAGTTTGCAGTTTCATTCACTCTCCAAGGAAAAGAATGTAAAATCGGCGCTATCTCAAAGGGTAGTGGTATGATTCATCCAAATATGGCAACAATGCTTGGATTTATCACAACTGATGCTAACATTTCAAGTGAAATGCTTAAAAAAGCACTTTTAGATGTTGTTAAAGATAGCTTCAATATGCTTTCAGTTGATGGAGATACATCGACAAATGATACTGTTGCTCTTCTTGCTTCAGGACTTTGCGAAAATGCTCGTATTGAAACAGAAAATGATGATTATAAAACATTTGTGAACGCATTAGCAGCAATTTGCGAGAAACTCGTAAAACTTATGGCAAAAGACGGCGAGGGTGCAACAAAACTTGTTGAATGTCAGGTAGGTGGTGCAAAAACAAAAGAAATCGCAAAGACTTGTGCAAAGAGCGTAATTTGTTCATCACTTGTAAAAGCAGCAATGTTTGGTGCAGATGCTAACTGGGG
>CALAEV010000046.1 GCA_937892525.1 uncultured Clostridia bacterium | reverse complement strand
AGTTGCGTGAAACACTTCACTCTTTTGAGCTTGAAGAGAATGATTTTGTAAATGTGTGTATTGATCTCGCAATGCGCGGTGTGGGTTCAAAATCCTGCGGCCCCGATTTGCCGCAGGAATATGAAATTCCCAAAACATACAAGAATACTTTTACATTCAAATTTTAAGAAATTTCGATGCGGGTTTGTCACCGTATGAAGACAAAAAACGGAGGAGCCTCATCAAGTGGGTGTCTCCGTTTTTTGCTAAATGGAAAGAAATGATAAAATGAAAATAGCTTTGATTGCGCACGATAAAAAGAAAAACGAAATCATCGAACTTGCCAAGAAATACAAAGATGTTCTCGGCAAGTATGAACTCTATGCAACCGGCACCAATCGGTGCTATGCTTGCAAACGGCGAACTTGATTTGATCGTTTTCTTGCGTGATCCACTTACTGCGCAGCCACACGAACCGGATGTATCAGCACTTCTTCGCTTGGGTGATGTACAGAAGATTCCGCTTGCTACCAATGTAAATAGTGCGACCATTATGTTGGAAGCTTTGAAAGATGAAACCTTTTTCAATATGGTAAAAGGCTCAAATCCGGACCATTAATGCAAACGAAAGGCATCGCTCACAACAGCGGTGCCTTTGCTTATGCCTATATTGTGCCTATTCTATGCCCATTTTTTGCCTATAAAAAGACGATTCTTTGCCGATGACATTGGGAAATGAATCATATATAATTGTTATTGTGGTAAAATATAATTTGAAATTTTTTTAAAAAAGCGACTATATTTTGAATTTTTCAGTTGTGTTTATATTATGAAGGGACAAATCAAGGCAGGTATAGACTATGTATAAAGAAGAATACTATGATTATTCAGGAAAAGAAGGAAAATGGATTAAAGATGAATTGAAAAAGCGGGGCTTTCATCATGTAACAATTTCTAATTTTCCGGCAGATTTCTTTAGGATGAGCAAGAGCCAATTAGAAAAACTTTTTGAGCATGCATCTGATGCATTTATTTCCAAAATGTATGATGTTCCGATACATCAAATTCAAAATCGACGAAGTGACTTTGATATCAAACAATTAGGTTGCACTATAAACCGAATGGAGCGTGAAGAAGAGACCGCACAAATCTTCAAAGAAATACTGAGAATCGTGTCAAATGAGTATAATAATGGCAATATTCCACATACTAACTCCACACCATTAAATAGTGAAAAGGAGTTTTTATATATGAAAGCAACAGGTATTGTACGCCGCATAGACGATTTGGGAAGGGTTGTTATTCCAAAAGAAATTCGTAGGACTATGCGAATTCGCGAAGGAGACCCTTTACTGACAACATTGACACAAATCGACATACTTCAACTTAACTTAACAAGCGTTTGCAAACGGAAACTTGAAATAGAAGAAAAAAGAAAAGAGTACGAAGAACGTGAAAGACGAATAATGAGTTGGCTAAACTCTTAAAGCGAAAAAGAAATAACTAAAAAGATAACGAGATACATAATTAAACAAAAGCACCCTTGTAGTAAATGCAGATGCTACAAGGGTATCTTTTCTATTTGGTTTGTTTGATTATTTTGAAGTTATTTCATTTAAACTTTCTTGGAAACTCAAGGAATCAAGTTTTTCTAAATTAAGAGAATAATATTTATATTTCTTTTTAATTTTAACAACTATCATTTCCTCTGAAATCTTTGCCATTAAGTTCTTAATTACATATTTACTGCATTCCATATTTTGTTGTAATTCCAACATAGAAATACCTTTTTCACTAAATAATGCCGCCTGTATCAAAAAGCTATACAATCTGTTCAATTCAATGTCATCACATTGTTTTTCGATAACCTTTTCATACTTATCCCATGTTGTTAATTTTTCTAACAATGATTTTTCAAGTTCTTTCATCGCCTTGAAAATCATTTTCAACTGCATTAAAAGAAAAGGAGTTATATCACCAAGATTACGTTGGTCATTGCATGTTTTAAATGCTTTATAATAAGCATTTATATTCTCTTTTATAGTTTCAGAAATTCTAAAAGAAATTAAGGGCGTCAATGTATTTGAAATGCCATAACTTAATATAAACCTTCCTATTCTACCATTTCCATCGTAAAATGGGTGAATATATTCTATTAAATAATGAAAGATACAAATCCTAAATAACTTCTCTATTGAATCATCGTTTAAAAACTTAAGAGCTTGGTCCATTGATTCAATTATTTTACTTTCCGGCGTTAATCCCGTATGAATTACTTTATCTGTTTCACTATAAACACTAACGAGGTCTTTTCTAAAAAATACACCATCCGGCTTGTTAGTTGGGTCTTCATGAAGTACTTCTTCAAGAAAAACTTCATCATAAATATCTCTAACGTCTTTACAGCTATCTAAAGATATTTTTTCATATTTGATTAACTTTAAATATTTATTTACTAAACTCACAAAACGCTGGTGTTTTCCTTTGCCCTTTGACTGAGTTTCTAAAATATCCAAAGCTTCACCAATTTCTTTTCGGCTACTGTGTACTCCCTCAATTTTGTTTGTAATAACAATTTCATCAATTAAACATTTTCTTGAATATTGCCCTATAGCTGCACCGGGAAGACTATCACATAAAATTCCTATCTTTTTATCAAGTTTAGCAATATTGAATGCGAGTTTCATTACTTCTGCACTTTCCATAAAAAAAGCTTGATTTTCACCAATATAAAAATCTATTTTTATGGTCTCTTCTGAATTGAACCTATTTAAATATTCTTGAACATATATTTTTTCATCGCCATAATATAAAGTTTTCAATTCTTTATATGACATAAAAATCACCTTCTTTTTTGTTGTATTGTTAATATTAACACTTTTCAAATTAAAAATCAAGCATTTTTTTATTTGAATTTAAATCAAAAGCATATTGCATTTAAAATACAACTATTATTTTACATGTTGCTTAAGATGTTGAACAAAAGAAAAAAATTATACGTTAAATTATATGCACCTATTCTACTATTATACGATAAGATTGTGTTTCCTAAGGTGTCTTCTCTTTATCTTGTTTTTCGTTTCATCAAGTGGTATAATATTTGTATAAACAATTACCATGTATGTTGGAGATAGCATTATGAAAGTGTTTTTAAATGGTGGTGGTGCAGATATTCAGACAATAGATGCCTACAAAAGATTGAATCAAATTATTGACAATTCAAAACCTTGTCTGTATATTCCTTTAGCCATGGTGCAAGAGAAATATGATAGTTGCTATGAATGGATAACCGGTGAACTGAAATCTGTTGCCGTTTCCAATATTGATATGGTAAGGAGTGCCGAAGAACTGTCAACAAAAAACTTTAATGATTACAGTTTCTTATTTATTGGTGGTGGCAATACTTTTAAATTATTGCACGACTTGAAAAAATGCGGAGCTTTTGAAAAACTATTTGAATACATAAATAATAATGGTGTTGTTTTTGGTGGTAGTGCAGGTGCTATTATTTTCGGTAAAGATTTAGAAGCTTGTAAACTTGCCGATGACAATGAAGTTGATTTACAGGACATAAACGGATTTGATATATTAAAAGGCATATCAATTCTCTGTCATTATACAAACGGAATTCCTGAAGAAGATGAAGAAAACAAACAATATTTGTTAGAATTATCACAACATAGAACATCGATTGCATTACCTGAAGAAATCACGCTTTTTGTAAACGACAACGACATAGAGATTATTGGAAATAAACCATATTATCTTTTTAATAAAGGACAGATGTTTATGAAGAATAACGAACGCCCATTTATTGAACAAAATTAGCACTTAATACTTTTCCCCACTTGAAAAATCCATTCAGGTGGGGTCTTTTTTAATTTAAAATCTTTTGGAAAATCTGCTCATAATTTCTACAAAAAGTGTGATACTAATATCACATTTAATTTGTAAAAAAGGAGTATTCATATATGAAAGCAACAGGAATAGTTCGTAGAATAGATGATTTGGGAAGGGTTGTTATTCCAAAAGAGATTCGTAGGACTATGCGAATCCGTGAAGGAGACCCATTAGAAATCTATACAGCATCTGATGGGGAGGTTATTTTTAAGAAATACTCCCCTATTGGTGAGTTATCGGAGTTTGCAAGTCAATACACAGATGTACTGAATCGTGCTACAAATTTACCTGTAATCATTACAGACCGCGACCACGTTATTGCTGCATCTGGTATGCCGAAAAAAGACGCTATGGATAAGCGCATTTCATCTGAATTGGAAGAAATAATTGAAAATCGCGAAAATTATGTGGCTGCCCCTGATATTAAGGCGCTTTACCCATTAAGGGACAGTGACCGTGAAGCAGGAATCGCCTATCCTATTATTGGTGGTGGCGATGTTGCCGGTGCAGTTGTGCTTATGCTTAACACTAACGGCGTTATGCCAAGTCAAACTGAAATCAAGTTAGTATCAGTTGCCGCATCATTTTTAGGAAAACAGACAGAAGAATAATTTGAATGCAGAATTAAAGGCAGTCCTCACGGACTGCCTTTGCGCTTTATTATTATGAATACTTCACTTGTTCGGTATTTTTGAGTAGATTTTTCGCAAGACAATCTTGCTGAGGCGAAGCTGTATCGTGTATACCGCGAGCCGAAAGCAAAGCAGTATTGCAAAAAATATACCAAAAATTAGTCTTGGGTCATTCTGCGAGTATATCTCTTAAAGAATGCGATTGCATCTTCACAGCAAGCAATTGGAATACGCTCGTTTGTACCGTGTGTGCAAAGAAGAAGTTTTGTATCTGCTACGAATGGTGCGAAACGATAGATATTTTCGCAAACAGGCTCATAGTTATAAGCGTCTGTGCCACCCATTACCAAGAATGGTGTAACAAGGTTTTTGCTATTCTGTGCTTCTGCCAATTCCTTGATTGTCTGGAATGCTTTTGAATCTGTTGGAGAAACCATTGAAGATTCTTTACCAACAAGGAATTCAACATCAATGTCTTTATTCTTAACGCTATCGCGAATATGCTTTTCAACATCGGCAATTGAAACGCCAGGCATTGTACGGAAGTTTACGGTAACACTTGCCTTTTGTGGAAGCACATTGAACTGTGGACTACCCTCTGCCATTGTAACTGCAGTACAAGTACGAATAAGTGATGCTGCAGCAGGAATGTTTTTGCAGATAGCAAGGATAAGTGGCTGTAAAATAGGAGCATTTACAAGAACTACTCTTAACGGATAACCTGCATTCATACCAACGCGTTTAATAAGTTGTTTAAGATAATCTGGCATTGTTGCCTTAAACTGATGATTTTCGATATCTTTAATAACATCTGCAAGCTTGCCTACTGCAGTATGCTTTGGTGGTTGTGATGAATGGCCACCTTTTGCATTTACGCTAACTTTGTAGTTTACGCTACCTTTTTCAGCAATACCAACACCTGTAAGGTTAATATCGAGAAGTTTGCCAAGTTTAACAGGAAGAATTGCGCCACCCTCGTCAAGAACTGCTTCAAGGTGTACGCCTTGCTCTTTAAGGTATGCTGCAATCTGTTTTGCGCCGTTATCAGGTGCTGCAACAACTTCTTCATTATGACCTAAACAAATATAAATTGAGCGCTTTGGCTGATAGCCCTCGTTGATAAGCTCTTCCATACACTCCATAACGGCAATAAGATGGTTTTTCATATCCATAGCACCACGGCCCCAGATAAATTCGCCATCGTTATAGCCACTGAACGGCTCGTGCTCCCAATCTTGTTCTGTGCCTGCAGTAATTGGCACAACGTCTTGATGAGCAAGCATTGCAATACCGTCAAGAGTTGGGTCTGTACCCTCCCACTTAAAAACAAGACTTGCGTCGGCAACCTTCGTTTTGCTCATTGTTTTATGTACGAGTGGGAAACGCTCTTCTAAAAATGCGTGGAATTTATCAAATTCATTCCAATCAACAAGTTCACGGTCATAGTTAGAAATTGTCTTAATTTTAATAGCATCGCTTAAATCCTGACAATATTTTTCCATATTGACCATTTCAGGTTCAAGTTTTACATTTTCTGCTTTTTTCTCTTTGAAGAACACTGCACGAATAAGTGTTACCACAATGAAAAGACCTAAAAGTCCAAGAATTGTCCACAAAATTTCCATATCTATCTCTCCTTATCAGGTATTCTTATCGACTGTATGAAAAGTCTTTAAGTTGCCTGTTTTATTACTACGCTTGTCGAGTTCTGCCATAACATCTTCTACTGCTATGCCCTCGTTTGCCATCATAACAAACAAGTGGAAAATCAAATCGCTGATTTCGCCGACAGTTTCTTCCTTATTACCGTTTTTTGCAGCAATAATTGTTTCAGAGCACTCTTCCCCTACTTTTTTAAGGATTTTATCAAGACCCTTTTCAAAAAGATAGCAAGTATATGAGCCCTCTTGCTGATTTGCTTTTCTTTCAAGGATTGTTTCGTAAAGATTTACTAATGTATCGTTCATATTATTCTCCTTTAATCTTATTGAAAAAACAAGATTTACTACCTGTATGACAAGCAGGGCCTGTCTGTTCAACCTTAATCAAAAGTGTATCATCATCACAGTCGCCGTAGATTGAAACAACCTTTTGAAGATGCCCTGATGTTGCACCTTTGTTCCATAACTCCTGACGAGAACGACTCCAAAACCAAGTATAACCGGTCTCAAGTGTTTTTGCCATTGATTCTTTATTCATATAGGCAAGCATAAGCACTTCGCCTGTGCTTTCTTCTTGAATTATGGCAGGAATTAACTCTGCCTTCACAAAATATTTATCAAGGTTCATTTTGTTGCCTCCTTGACTGCTTCTGCAAGATTCAACGTGCCACTATAAATACTTCTGCCACAGATAGCACCATACATATTGGCGTTTTTAAGGTCGATAATATTGCTTAAATCCTTAATACCACCACTTGCAGTAATATTGCAAGAAACTGCTTCATTGAGTTTTACAAGTTGTTCGAGGTTTGGTCCTGAGAGCATACCGTCGCAGTCAATATCTGTAAAGATAATATACTTTACACCGAAGTCTTCCATTCTCTTTGCAAGGTCTATATAGTGGGTGTCGCTTTTTTCGGTCCAACCCTCAGTTGCAACCATTTCGTTTTTAGCGTCAATGCCAACTGCAATTCTGTCGCCGAATTCTTTACACGCTTCTTTTACAAGTTGTGGATTTTTCAAAGCCGCAGAGCCGATAATAACTCTTTCTATACCATTTTGAATGTAGAAATCCACATCTTTCATTGTACGGATTCCGCCACCCACTTCAACCTTGAGTCCACTGTTTTTAGCAACATCAAGGAAGATTTCACTATTTATACGGACACCGTCAAGTGCGCCGTTTAAGTCAACCATGTGAATCCATTCTGCGCCAGCTCTACGAAAATTCAGCGCAGTTTCCATATATGAGTCTGCAACCTTACCTGCAGTGGAGAAATCCCCTTTGTAAAGTCGTACACATTCTTTGTCTTTAATATCTATTGCCGGAAAAATAATCATTTATTAAAGAGTCCCCTTTGTAGAGAGTGTTTTGTCAGTTTTTTCTGTTGCAATGCTCATTGCGTGGCCAAAAGCCTTAAAAATCGCTTCGGCAATATGGTGAGAGTTATCACCATAAGGAGCGCGAAGGTGTAATGTAATCTTCGCATTATCTGCTACTGCACGGAAAAATTCAACACACATACAAGCATCAAAATCGCCACATTTTTCTTGTGGAAAATCTGCTTCAAATACTGTATAAGCACGATTACAAATATCAACTGCACAGAAACCGAGTGCTTCGTCCATTGGCACAAAAAAGCTACCATAACGAACAAGGTTTGACTTGTCGCCTAAACATTCATAAAGGGCCTGACCAAGTACAATGCCTATATCTTCAACTGTGTGGTGGCAATCAACTTCTGTGTCGCCTTTGCAAGTAACTGTTAAGCCGTAACCTGCGTGTGCAGCAAAAGCTGTAAGCATATGGTCAAAAAATCCAACGCCTGTATCAATACTCACTTCGCCACCTTCAAGACAGAGAGTCAAACTAATATCAGTTTCTTTTGTTTTTCTGTTAATTGTTGCAGTTCTCATTACACTTCCTCCAACACTTTTTTGAAAGTTTCAAGCATTTTTTTATTTTCTTGTTTGTTACCTGCAGTAATTCGCAAATAATCACCCATATTACGAATAATAATGCTGTTTTCTTTCATTTTTTCAAACACTTGCTTTGCATTTTTTACTTTCATAAATACAAAGTTGGTATGAGTTTCGTAAACCTTTTCTATTTTATCACTTTCGATTTTGATAAGTTCTTCGTAAAGCTCTTTCTTTGACTCAACAACTGTCTTAATACAGTTATCAATATAATCAGGATGTGAGAAAAGCACCTCACCAATTGCCTGTGAAACAGAGTTCACGTTATATGGTGATTTTACTGCACGAATTACATTTGTAAGAGTTTTGTTTGCAACTGCGAAACCTAATCTTAACGCTGCGCTACCTAATGCTTTTGAGCAAGTTTTAAGGATTATAAGATTATCGTATTTTTCGAACTCATTTAAAAGACTTTCATCTTCTGCGAAATCCATATATGCTTCATCAAGAACAACAAGAGAATCCACACTATTTATGAGTTTTCTAACATCGTCTTTTGTAACAATTCTTGATGTTGGGTTACAAGGATTTGAGAAAATTACAATTCGCACCTTTTCCTTGTTTGCAAGTGTGATTACATCATCAATATTAACATCAAGTTTTTCGTCTTTCTGATACTTAACACTTTCGCACTCTGCAATTTCAGCGTAGAAACGATACATTGAGAAATCAGGTTCAAGAGTTAAAATCTTGTCGCCTTTCTGTAAAAAAGCATTCATTATAACTGAAATAATCTCGTCCGAGCCGTTACCTGCAGTAACGCAATCAGCATTAACATTAAAATAATTTGCAAATCCGTTGACGAGCTTTGTTGCCATTGGGTCAGGATAACGGTTAAGCGCTGAATTTTTAAGTGCTTCAACCATTTCATTCTCAATTTCTTTTGGGACAGTCAAAAAAGACTCATTGGCATCAAGACGAATTTCATAAGTGCCACTAATTGGCTCATACGGTGTTAAGTTTTTTACTTTTTCGTTAAGTTGGAACATCTTTAATCCTCAAATCTGACTTTGATTGAATTTGCGTGAGCTGTTAAGCCCTCTGTTTCTGCAAGAGAAACAACTTTATCTTTGCACTCTTTGAGTGCATCTTCTGTATAGTAAATAAAACTTGATTTTTTAATAAAACTGTCAACTGACAATGGTGAGAAAAATC
The DNA here is from genome assembly GCA_937892525.1 of uncultured Clostridia bacterium. GTDB lineage: Bacteria > Bacillota > Clostridia > Oscillospirales > Acutalibacteraceae > Fimenecus. Next base: position 45,913 of record CALAEV010000046.1, on the reverse strand, counting down.
TTGCAGTACCACTTGTAGGAAGAACATGGTTAGGACCTGCAAAATAATCGCCGAGTGGCTCCGGAGAGTAATTACCAAGGAACACACTACCTGCATTATCCATTCTGCCAATATATTCAAGTGGATTTTCTACACACATTTCAAGGTGTTCAGGGGCAAGACGATTTGCGAAATCTACTGCTTTTTCCATATTATCGCAAATAATAATTGCACTATAATCTTTAAGTGATTTTTCGATAATATCTTTACGAGAAAGTGTTGCACACTGACGAGCAAGTTCTTTCTTTGTTTCTTCGGCAATTTTTTCACTTGTTGTAATAAGAATTGCAGAAGCGAGAACATCGTGCTCTGCCTGACTCATAAGGTCGGCTGCAAGGAACTTAGGATTTGCAGTATCGTCTGCAACTATAAGTATTTCACTTGGACCTGCAACCATATCAATATCAACTGTGCCGTAAAGAAGTTTCTTTGCAGTAGCAACGAAAATGTTACCGGGACCAACTATTTTATCAACCTTTGGCACAGTTTCAGTGCCGTATGCAAGTGCTGCAACTGCCTGAGCCCCACCCATTAAGAACACTCTGTCAACACCTGCAATTTTTGCAGCTGCAAGAATATCAGGGTTAGGTGTACCATCTTTTGATGGTGGGGTTACCATAATAAGCTCTTTAACACCTGCAATTTTTGCAGGAATTGCATTCATAAGCACACTTGATGGATATGCAGCAGTACCACCTGGCACATAAAGACCTACACGATGGAGTCCACGCACACGCTGACCCATAATAACTCCATTTTCTTTGGTTGTAAGCCAGCTCTGTTGTTTTTGACGAGCGTGAAAATCACGAATATTTTCTGCAGCATCTTCCAAAGATTTCACAAAGAATGGGTCGCATTTTTCGATTGCTTTGTCAATTTCTTCCTTTGATATTTCTGCATATTCAGGTGCTTTACCGTCAAATTTCACTGTATATTCATACACGGCTTTGTCACCATTCATTTTTACGTTTTCAAGAATATCAGTAACGGCAAGAGTTACTTTTTTGTCAACCTCGCCACTACGCTCTTTAAGTTGTTTAATAAGGCTTTCGTCTGCCTTACCGTCTGCAAAAACTGTATTTATCATATCATTCACCCTTTGGGATTACTTTTTCAATTTCTTCTAGGAACTTATCGATTTCTTCACGACGAAGTTTCATACTCGCCATATTTACAATTACACGAGCAGAAACAGGCATAATCTTTTCTTTTACTTCAAGTCCGTTTTCTTTAAGAGTTGTTCCTGTTTCAACAATATCAACAATACCGTCAGCAAGATTAAGAAGTGGAGCAAGTTCTACTGAGCCCTCAATCTTAATAATCTTAATATCCATACCCTTGCCTTCAAAATACGCTTTTGTAATATTAGGGTATTTTGTTGCAATTCGTTTTGTGTTAAAGCCATCATAGAAATCAACACCTTTTTGTGTAGCAAGTGCAAAATCGCATTTACCAAGGTTTAAATCCATCATTTCATAGAAGCTTTTTCCGTTTTCTACAATTGTGTCTTTACCTACAATACCTATATCACAAACGCCGTGTTCAACATAAGTGATTACATCAGCTGCCTTTGCAAGCACTACTTCATAATCACCAGCATTAAGAATTAAACGTCTGCCTTTGTTTATAAGCTCATCGCAATCAATACCCATCTTCTCGAAAAGTTCAACGCTTTTCTTTTCAAGACGGCCTTTTGTAAGGGCTATTCGTAATTTTCTCATACTGTTTCCTCCCTTACACCATCAACACTAACAACACAAATTTTTGAGATGTTTTTTGATTTTGCATACTCTTTTGTTTCTGCCAATGTTTCAAAAGTACTGTTCTCACAATAGATACCATCTGCACGAAGTTTGCGTGAGTAATCAATTGCTTCTGTAATATAATCTTTTTCACCAAAAACTATAATTTCAGGTAATTTTTCATCGTCAAGTTCGTTTCTTGAGAGCATTACTGTAGCTAACGCACCTGTTTCAATACCAAAACCAGTTGACGGCATATCGCGACCGAATTCTGCACCAAGACAATCATAACGACCACCTGAAACAACAGAAATGCCACTACCCTGTAAGTAGCCTTTGAAGATAATGCCTGTATAGTAATTTGTACGATTTACAAGGCTTAAGTCGATAACAATTTTATTCTCAAGTCCTGCTTTACATAAGAGCATATATAATTCTTTCAAGTAATCAAGGCTGTTTTGTCCCTCATCACCTAAGTCAATCTTTTTTGCTTTTTCAATGATTTCAAGTCCACCAAAAAATCTTGGAAGATTGCGAATACAATCAGTAATATCGTTTTTGCCGATTTTATCAAGAATATTGTTAAGAGAGACAAAGTTTCTACTTTCAACACATTCGTAAATCTCACTTACAGTTTCGTCACTTACATTGAGTTTTTTGCAGAGTTCTTTGAAAAATCCTGCGTGACCGATTTCAAGTTTGAAATCTGCAGATGTGCAGTTTTCAATAGCCTCAACAGCAGTTGTAATAACCTCTAAATCTGCACGAAGTCCGTATGCGCCCATAAGTTCAATACCACTTTGTACCGCCTCGTCACTTCTGCCAGTCAGATTTTTCTGTCTTACAAAAACATTCTGATTATAATACAAACGAAGTGGCAAACGAGCATTCTGAAAACGAGTTGAAACAAGTCTTGCAATAGGAAGAGTTGAGTCAGGTCGTAATACTAAAAGTCGTCCGTAAGAGTCGGTAAGGCTATATAAATCTTCTGGGTTATAACCTGAACTTTCTCGATTAAACACATCAAAAAATTCAATTGTAGGTGTCATTACCTTTTCGTAACCTTTTGACTTGAAAACAGATGAAAGTCTTTTTTCAGCACAACGGATTGCGCGACTTTCAAGTGCTAAATAGTCTTTTGTTCCTTCAGGTGTGATTTTTGAATAATTTTTCATAAAAATTACCTTTTCTTTTTGTTTTTGCACTTTAGCGTGCTAATATGATAACACAATAAAGTGTATGTGTCAATGTGCAGAATTGCAAAACTCACAGCAACTCTGCACATCTTATTTGTCAAACTGACTAAAATCCGAAAAATGATATTTGTGCAGTTTCAGGAAGGTCACCTAATGCACCGATTTCTTTAAGTGCAGTTACAACAGCGCTTGAAGCACCTGTTTTTGCTTGGAAATCATCAACCGAAACGAAGTCTGCACCACATTCATCACGCCCAGCCACAATAGATTTTGCAGCATTTTCACCAACACCGGAAAGCGCTGAGAATGGCATTCTGATTTTTCCGTCTTCTATGTAATATTCTGTTGCTCTTGATTTATAAATATCAACAGGCAACATTTCAATTCCACGAGCCATCATTTCATTTACAACCTGCAAGGCTGTAAACTGGTCCTTTTCTTTTGTGGTCATTGGTTTTCTGTCTTTTGGCTCTGCATTAAGTGGTCCGTGAAGTTCAACCATCTTGCGTTTAACTGCGTCCCTACCCTGTGCTACTGTAAGAGCATCAAGGTCACCACCACGAACAGTTAAAAATGCAGTATAGTACTCAGTCGGTCTGTAAATCTTATACCAACCAAGACGAAGTGCTGCAATAACATAAGCTGCTGCGTGAGCTTTTGGGAACATATATTTGATTTTACGACAAGAATCCATATACCATTGTGGTACGTTACAAGCACGCATAGCATCTTCTGCACCCTCAGGGAAGCCTACCTTTGCAACAATACCCTTACGAGTTTTTTCCATAATATTAAAGGCAAGACCTGAATCCAAACCTTTATGGATAAGATAAGTCATAATATCGTCACGAGTACCAATAACCTCTGAAATTGTGCAAGTACCATTTTTAATGAGTTCTTGTGCGTTACCAAGCCAAACGTCAGTACCGTGTGAAAGACCTGAAATCTGTAAAAGGTCAGAGAACTTTTTAGGCTGTGCTTCTACAAGCATTCCACGAACAAAATCTGTACCCATTTCAGGAATTGAAAGTGTACCTGTTTCAACGCCGATGTCATCAGGTGTAAGTCCCAAAGCCTCAGGACTTGTACAAAGGCTTACAATTTTAGGGTCACAAACATCAACATCCATAACATTAATGCCTGTCATATCTTCAAGATGCTTATAAAGTGTAGGCACATCATGACCAAGAATATCAAGTTTCAAGATTGTATCGTGTAAGAAATGGAAGTCGAAGTGAGTTGTTTCCATATCTGAAGATGTATCATTTGCAGGATATTGAACTGCAGTAAAATCGTAAACATCAAATTCGTTAGGCACAACAACCATACCGCCAGGGTGCTGACCTGTTGTGCGCTTAATGCCTGTACAACCTTTTGTAAGTCGGTCTTCTTCAGCACGAGTTACAATCTTACCACGCTCTTCAAGATATTTTTTTACATAGCCGTAAGCAGTTTTATCAGCAACCGTTGCGATTGTACCTGCTTTGAACACGTGGTCGCGACCGAAAAGCTCTTCAGTATATCTGTGCGCCTTACCCTGATAATCACCAGAGAAGTTAAGGTCAATATCAGGTGCTTTATCACCGTGGAAGCCTAAGAATGTCTGGAATGGGATTTCGTGGCCGTCACGAATCATAGGAATATCACAATGAGGGCAATTCTTTGGTGGCATATCAAATCCTGAACCGTATTCACCGTGCAAGAAGAACTCACTATGCTTACACTTTGCACAACGATAGTGTGCTGCAAGAGGATTAACCTCTGAAATACCTGCCATTGTAGCAACAAAAGATGAGCCAACAGAACCACGAGAGCCTACATGATAGCCGTGAGCCTCTGAATCCCATACAAGTTTTTGTGCGATAATATAAAGGACTGCGAAACCGTGTTTAATAATAGATTCAAGTTCCATTTCAAGACGCTCTGCAACATATTCAGGCACAGGGTCGCCATACCAATCTTTTGCCTTTGCCCAGCAAATATCACGAAGTTCTTGTTCAGCACCAGGAATTGTAGGGTTAAAGGTTCCCGGTGGGATAGGTGTAACCGTTTCTACCATATCTGCAATTTTATTTGTATTTGTAACTACAACCTCATAGGCAGTGTCTTCACCTAAATATGTAAACTCATTGAGCATTTCTTCAGTAGTCTTAAAATAAAGAGGTGCTTGATTATCAGCATCATCAAAGCCTTTACCTGCCATGAGAATTGCACGGAATGCTGCATCTTCAGGGTCCATAAAGTGAACGTCACCTGTTGCACATACAAGTTTGTTTAATCTGTCGCCAATATGTATAATCTTACGGTTAATATCACGAATATCCTCAAGAGTTTTAATACGATTATACTCTTTATTTCTGTCAGGATTTTTAGCACTTGGGTCAGAATGGGAGTCAATCATAAATATATTGTTACCATCTGGCTGAATTTCAAGATAATCGTAATAATCTGCAATTTTTAAGATTTCTTCATCACTTTTTTCAAGAAGAATCGCCTTAATAAGCTCACCTGCTTCACAAGCTGAGCCTAGAATAATACCGTCACGATGCTCGTTGAGTTTTGAGCGTGGAATACACGGTCTTGTGTGGAAATATGTTGTGTGAGAAAGTGATATAAGTTTATAAAGATTTTTAAGACCTGCTTTATTCTGCACAAGCAAAATAATATGGTAACGAGGAAGTTTTTCCCAAGGTGTTTCTGGGTCACCAATATCGTCAATAAGATAACCCTCAACACCATAAATGAGTTTTATATCATCTTTGCCCTTACCTTTTACTGCGTCAGGGTATCCCTGTGCATTACCGTGGTCGGTAATTGCAATTGCAGTATGTCCCCAGCTTATTGCTCGTTTTACAAGTTTATCAGCACTTGTCATACCGTCCATATCAGACATATTTGTATGCAAGTGAAGTTCAACACGCTTAACTTCTGCATTATCTTGTTTCTTAATAGGCTTTACACTATTCACGGAAGTTGCAGAAATGATATTCTCACCTGAATATTTATCATAACTTACCTTACCGTAAACAATTACTGTTTCACCCTCTTTTAACGCACCAAGCAACGATTTTGCATTTGCAACTGTTTCAAAAATCTTAACTGTATAAGAATATGTCTTGTCTGTAATATTAAAATTGATAATATTATTTCTGCCATCACGAGTTGTTCGTACATCAAGTGAGAAAATTTCACCCCATACTGCAACAGCGCCACTTTCGATTGAAATGTCACAAAGTTTCTGTAATTTTGATGTTCTTATAATATTACCGTAAATTGCCTTTTGTGTTTCAAGGTAAAGAGGAATACCTTCTTTTACTATATGAGTTTTGCCTTCGCTTTTTGTAACTGCTGCCTGAGGATTTTCTTCAGCCAACTGACGATTATGAAGTTCTTCCATCTGTTTTTGCATTGAATCAAGTGCTATTTCAACATCAAAATCGTATTGATGAAAAGTTACTTCAAGATTGACACCAAAAATCTCTCTTATAATTTTTGCGATTTCATCATCAACATTTGAAGCACGAAGAATATCTTTACCACCTTTTTTAAGAAGGATTTTAAATTCTCCGTCCTCAACCTTATAATCTGCATTATTGAAATATCCGTTTGCAACTGCAACACGGTCTCTTAAAATTTCAATAACCATTTCTGCATATTCGGTTGTAAAGCCTTTTCTTGAATTGTCACAAATTACTTTTATATTAACATTTGTAGCCCTTGAAAGTGTATCTTCAAAGGCTTTTATTCTGTCTTCTTCAATTATTCTGTATGGCTTTATGGTAAGAGTTGCACTGTTTGTTGCTTGTGAAGTTGCAAATCCTGTAATATCTGCAACTGCAAAGTCAAGATTATTGTTACAGTCAAAAAACTCACCAAAAAGTTTATTTACTGTTGTCATATGTATTACACCACTATATTTTTTCTATTTCTTTCAATAATTCGTCTATTATTTCGTTTTCATTTACTTTTTTAAGCACTTCGCCATTTTTGAAAATTACGCCACAACCATCGCCACCTGCAACGCCTATGTCAGCCTCTCTTGCTTCGCCAGGTCCATTAACAACGCAACCCATAACTGCAACCTTAATAGGCTTATTATAATTTGCAAGGGCTTTTTCTACCTTTTCTGCAAGTCCGATTAAGTCGATTTTTGTTCTGCCACAAGTAGGGCAAGATACGATTTGAGCACAATCTGTTTTTATGCCTGCGGCTTTAAGAATGTCAAACCCTGCTTTGACTTCTGTTACAGGTTCAGCAGTCATAGAAACACGGATTGTGTCACCTATACCGTCAAGAAGAAGTGAGCCGATACCTATACTTGATTTTACAAGCGCCATATTGTGAGTACCTGCTTCAGTTACGCCTAAATGCAAAGGGTAATCACACATCTCTGCCACAAGACGGTATGCTTTAACCATTTTTTGAACATCTGATGATTTGATTGAAACAACAATATCGTTAAAATCAAACTTTTCTAAAAGGCTTATATGATACATTGCACTTTCAGCCATAGCTTCAGGTGTTGGAGAACCGTACTTGCTGAGCAAGTTTTTTTCAAGTGAGCCTGAATTTACGCCAATACGAATAGGCACATTGTGAAGACGGCAAGCATCTGCAACTGCACGGACTTTTTCGTCATCGCCAATGTTACCTGGATTTATTCTGATTTTATCAACACCTGCTGCAACACTTTCAAGAGCGCAACGGTAATCAAAATGAATGTCAGCAACAACAGGAATATTAACTGCATTTTTTACTGCATAAAGAGTTTTAACTGCTTCTTTGTTTGGCACAGTAAGACGAATAATCTGACAACCTGCTTTTTCTAATTCCACAGCTTGTCTTACATTACCCTCAGCGTCTTCAGCCACTACATTAAGCATTGACTGTACTGAAATAGGGTTATTGCCACCAATTTTAACATTACCTGCCGTTACAACACGGCTTTTTCTTCTTTCAATCATTTTAATCACCTAGTTTTTAATAAGTGTCACAATATCATTAAAAGTTACAACTAACATTAACAATAATAAGAGTGCAAGTCCTGCGCCATGCACATAACCCTCATATTTAGGGTTAAGAGGTTTTCTACGTATGCCCTCAATCACAAGGAAAAAGAGTCTGCCACCGTCAAGTGCAGGTAATGGCAGAAGATTGAATACACCAATGTTTATTGAAATAAATGCCATCATTGTAAGGGCAGTTATTAGACCATCTTTACTTTCTACTGCACCTGCTGCAGCGTCTGCAATAACATTTACTGTACCAACAGGACCTGACAAATCGGTAAGCCCATATCTACCTGTTATTAAATCAAAAAAGCTTAACCACACAAGTCTGCCAATTGATGCCGAGCGCCTGAAAGAATTTTCAAGAACATTTAAGAAGTTTGTTTCTTCACCTAAAATTACAAAATCGTAAGTGATAAATGTATATTTACCATCTTTTTCTGTTTTAAAAGTTACATCTTTAAGTTCTACCTTTTCACCGTCACGACGGACAACCATATCAAAAACGCCATCGTCACTGCGCCCCATAAGGAATGAAATATCGGTATCAGAAAAGACTCTGTGACCATCAATTTCCAGAAATTCGTCACCAACTTTAAGTCCTGTCTGTTGACTTAATGCGCCTTCGTGAAACTCTAAAATCTGATTTGTACCGATTAAATCTTCCATTGAAAGCACAGTTGCAACAATTACAACGCCTAATATTAAGTTCATTATAGCACCGGCTGCCACTATAATTATTTTTTGCCATACTTTTTTACGGTTAAAGGCATTTTCATCTTGGCTTTCTTCGTCTTCACCCTCCATACTTACATAACCACCGATTGGAAGCAAACGGAGTGCGTAAAGGGTTTCTCCCTTTTTCTTTTTAAAGATTGCCGGGCCCATACCAAGTGAGAATTCATTTACTTTTACCTTGAAAAGTTTAGCAAAAGAAAAATGACCTAACTCGTGGATTGAAATTAAAAGTCCGAAAAATAAGATGGCTACTAAAAACGGCCAAACTTTAGACCAGATTTCCAAAAAATCACTACTTTCCTGAATACTTGATTACTAAATTTCGTGCTTCTTTATCAGCATTATAAACATCATCAACTGTATAAGTTTCAACTTTTGGAGCGTCGTTCATTACACGCTCAACAAGTTCACCGATTTCTAAGAAACCGATTTTTCCCTGACGGAACATCAAATTCGCCTGTTCATTAGCACTGTTAGCAAACGCTGGGTAAAGTCCACCACGAGTGATAGCTTCACGACAGATATTCATACATTTAAAAGTGTCATAATCAGGTTTATAGAATGTTAGTGTTCCCAATTTTGTCAAATCCAATTCGCCTGTAAGAGATTCTATTCTTTCAGGGTATGTAAGCGCATACTGAATAGGTATTTTCATATCAGGAAGTCCCAACTGTGCAATAACTGCATTATCGGTATATTCAACTGCTGAATGAATTATACTTTCACGATGAACTACAATCTCAATTTTTGAAGGATGAACCGAGAAAAGCCAAACAGCTTCAATAAGTTCAAGTCCCTTATTCATCATTGTAGCAGAGTCAATGGTTATTTTTTGTCCCATACTCCAATTAGGATGTTTAAGCGCGTCTGCAACGGTAACTTTTGCAAGTTCTTCTTTTGTTTTACCAAAGAATGGGCCACCAGATGCAGTTAAGATAATTCTTTTTAATGCGCGATTTATTGGTTGACCTTGTAAACACTGAAAAATTGCAGAATGTTCAGAGTCCACAGGCAAAATGTCAACACCTTTTGCCTTTGCATTTGTTGTGACTAAAAGACCACCTGCAACAAGTGTTTCTTTGTTGGCAAGAGCGATTTTTTTATCGCTTTCAATAGCAGCAAGTGTAGGTTTAAGTCCTGCCATACCAACAACTGAATTTATTACTGTATCAGCGTTTTCTACTCTTGCACATTCGCAGACACCATCTATACCTGAAAGCACTTTTACATCTAAATCACTAACGCGATTTTTAAGCTCTTTTGCAGCATTTTCATCAACCAATGCTGCTATTTGTGGCTTGAATTCGCGTATTTGTTCTTCAATTAAATCTACATTAGAATATGCCGAAAGCGCGGAAACAGAGTAACCGCACTTTCTTGCTGTTTCAAGGCTTTGAGTACCAATTGAACCGGTTGAGCCTAATATACTTAAATTTTTAGTAATCATCAAATCACTACTCCGAAAATATTGATAATCGCATAAAGTGCCACAAGTACAAATACTTCACTGTCAAATCTATCCATAACGCCACCATGACCCGGAACAAGATTGCTGAAGTCTTTGATTTCATAATTACGCTTAAGTGCAGAGAATGTAAGGTCACCACAAACGCCGATAAGTGACAATGGAATTGACATTAAAACTATTTCAAGGTAATTGTTGTGTGGCTCTGCGAAAACAAGATTATCAAACACCGCATAAAGAATTACATTTGCAAGAACACAACCAAGTGCACCACTTATTACACCCTCAATAGTCTTTTTAGGGCTGATTTTGGGTGCCAATTTGTGTTTGCCGAAAAATCTTCCACCAAAGTATGCAGATGCGTCGCTTATCCAAGCACAGAACATAGCGAATAATATAAGGAACAAGCCGTGTTCAGTTGTATAATTCTGTTCAGGGAAAAATTTATCAATATCTCTCAAATACAAAAGAACTGTGACTGCAAGAGGTAATCCTAATGAGCCTAAAAGCACCATTCCCACATCTGAAAACTTTGTGTTTTCATAACCTATAAGCAATAAAATAAACAGTGCAAGAATGTAAATACAAATAAGATATACCGGACTAAAGTTCAATGTAAGACCATCTAGCAAATAACCATATTCATAATAAATTGGAACAAGTGCAGAGGCTACAAGGCTTAATGCAAACATCGGTTTATTCTTTAGTTTAATTGCTTTGTTGATTTCAACTGTAACCATTACGCAAACTATTGCACCAATTACAAGAAAAAGTGGTGTGTTGCGAATGCAAAGAGCAAGAATACCAGCACCTGCACATAGAAGTCCGAAAATAATTCTTTGTTTCATATAAAATAATCCCTTTTTAAGTTATTATACCCCACCGAAGCGTCTGTTACGCTTTTCAAACTCTCTCAATGCTTCAACAAGATTTTCTTCTGTAAAATCAGGCCAAAGAACATCTGAAAACCAGAACTCTGAATAAGCTGATTGCCATGTTAAAAAGTTTGACAATCTATACTCCCCACTTGGTCTGATAATAAGGTCAGGGTCAGGCGACCCTGCTGTGTATAATGAATCTGAAATCATATCTTCAGTAATATCATCAACACTTATCTCGCCATTTTTTACTTTTTCTGCAATCTTTTTAACTCCGTCAGTAATTTCGTGACGGCCACCATAGTTGATTGCAAGATTTAAAATAACCTTTGTTTCATATTTTGAACTGTTTTCAATATTTTCCATAATTGCAAGAATATCTTCAGGAATACCCTTACGGTCACCTAAAAAGCAAAGTTTAATGCCCTTCTCCTCATTTTCTGCCTGACGCTCTTCAGCCTCACGAAGATACTCACGAAAAAGTTGCATAATAGCATCTACTTCTTCTTGAGGTCTTTTCCAGTTTTCAGTTGAAAAGGCATAGAAAGTCATACACTTAATTCCAACATCAGCAGCAAACTCACCGATTTTACGGAATGTTTTTGCACCTTCAATATGACCTTTATATCTTGGTAAATTTCTTTGTTTTGCCCATCTTCCGTTACCGTCCATAATAATACCAATATGTTGGGGCAAAACCGAAAATTGTGGTATGTTTTTCTTATCCATAACTATTCATAATGGCAAATTATGGGCGAGTCGCCTCGCCCATAAAACCAATTATATCTCCATAATCTCTTTTTCTTTTTTATCAGAAACTGTGTCAATTTCTTTAATGAAGTCATCAGTGATTTTCTGAATTTTTGTTTCTGCATTTTTCTGGTCGTCTTCAGTAATTTCACTGTTTTTCTTCATGTTCTTGATTTTATCCATTGCATCGCGACGGATTGAACGGATTGCAACCTTGCTGTCTTCTGCAATTTTGCTAACATCTTTACAAAGTGCTTTTCTGCGTTCCTCTGTAAGAGGTGGGAATGTAAGACGGATAACCTTACCGTCGTTCATTGGGTTAATGCCAATGTCTGAAGCCTGAATTGCTTTTGAAATTGGGTTGATTGTGCTAACATCCCATGGCTGAATAATAAGAATTCTGCCTTCGCTAACTGAAACTGCAGCCATCTGCTGAATTGGAGTTTGCACACCGTAATAGTCAACCTGAATTTTATCAAGGATTGCAGGAGTTGCTCTGCCAGCTCTCATTCCTGCATACTCTTTTTCAAGAGCATGAATGGTTTTATTCATTTTTTCTTTCATTGTATCAAAAACTGTATTCATAAATCTATCTCCTTTTTATAATTTAATTACAGATTATTTCTCACTTACTACAACTGTACCAACATTTTCGCCTTTAACTGCCTTAACCATATTTTCTGGCTGTTGAAGGTTAAATACGAGAAGTGGAATATCATTATCACGACAAAGAGATGCTGCAGTACTATCCATAACTGCAAGACCTTTGCTTAAAATATCCTGATGAGTGATTACATCATACTTAATTGCGTCATCAAAACGGTTAGGGTCTTTATCATAAACACCGTCAACATTTGTTGCTTTGAAAATAATATCAGCACCGATTTCTGCTGCGCGAAGAGCTGCTGCAGTATCAGTTGAGAAGAATGGGTTGCCTGTACCACAACCGAAGATTACAACGCGACCTTTTTCAAGGTGACGCTTTGCACGATGGCTAATATATGGTTCTGCAATCTTATTCATTTCAATAGCAGTCTGAACACGAACAATTACACCCATCTGTTCAAGTGAATCTGCAAGTGCCAATGAGTTCATAACAGTTGCAAGCATACCAATATGGTCAGCTCTTGTTCTGTCCATATCGCCACTTGAACGACCACGCCAGAAGTTGCCACCACCTACAACGATAGCTACCTCAACGCCCAATTCTGCCATTTCTTTAATTGCAGAACAAACGCTGTTCACTGTGTTAAAATCAAAGCCGTGTTTGTTCTCACCCGCAAGAACTTCACCACTAACTTTCAAAAGGACTCTCTTATATTTAGGTTCCATAAAAACACCTCCGTGGTAACAATTTTAATCGGTTACCATATTTAGTATATTTTACCCTAAAATCCTCATTCTGTAAAGAGGATTTTTCAACAATTACTGTGTAAATTATTATACAAATTAAGCATTGACTAAATTCGCTCCACAATATATAATTAAGTGGTGTAATAATGTCTAACAATTATATTGGAGTGTGAAAAATGTCTGTATCTTTTAATGTTGAGACAATCCGTAATATTTTTGATATTAAAGGTGATTTTGTAGAGTACAAGCAGAATACTAACGGTCACGTAAACAGTACTTTTATCTTAAAATTCAACGAAAATGGCGAAATTAGAAAATATGTTTTACAAATGATTAGCACTGATATTTTTAAAAATCCTGAGGGACTTATGAGCAATATCGTAGGTGTTACAAATCATATTCGTAAAAAGAATGAAGAAATGAACACACCTTGGGTTGACAGATGTACTCTTACATTTTTGCCTACTACACAAGGCAAATATTATTACATAGACGAAAACAACAACTGTTGGCGTGTATATAAATTCATTGATGATGTTTACACTTGTAACATTATTGATAATGCAGAGGTTTTCTGTAATGCAGGTAAATCATTCGGTGAATTTCAGAATTTACTTGCTGATTATGATATTGACTCACTTTACGATACAATCGAAAACTTTCATAACACAGTTTCAAGATTTGCAGATTTCAAAAAGGCTGTTGATGATAACCTTTCAGGCAGACTTGATAATGTAAAAGAAGAAGTAGCGTTTGCAGTTGCAAGAGAGAAAGACACACACGTTCTTGTTAATTTAATTGCAGAAGGCAAGTTACCACTTCGCGTTACACATAACGATACAAAACTCAACAACATTCTTTTTGACAATGAAACTGACAAGGGAATTTGCATTATTGACCTTGATACTGTTATGCCGGGACTTTCACTTTATGATTTCGGTGACAGCATCCGTTTTGGTGCAAATACAGCGGCGGAAGATGAAAAAGATGTTTCAAAGGTTTCTCTTGACCTTAACCTTTATGAAGCTTATGTAAAGGGATATCTCAGTAGTGCAAAAGACGCACTTACAGACCTTGAAAAAGAAATGCTCCCATTCGGTGCAAAAATTATGACTTATGAATGTGGAATCCGTTTTCTTATGGACTATCTTAATGGTGATAAATATTTCCATACGGATTATGACGACCACAATTTGATTCGTGCTCGAACACAATTTGCGCTCGTTGCAGATATGGAAAAGAAAATGGACAAGATGCAAGAAATCACAAAAAAATATTGCTAAATGACAAAAAGCACTTAACCAAAAAGGTTAAGTGCTTTTTATATTGCAGTTATTCGAATACTGCACCATTGGACAGACAAGGTTCTTCTTTTCCACCAGTTGAATACTTATATGATGGCAGTGGAGACGATTGAAACGCATCAAGAATCAGTTTATCGCCATCTTTTTTGAATGTATATGTGTTTTTACCATCATCAGTTTTCATAATAATATATTCGTCGTATTCTTCATAAGTCCCACTTGGCAAGTAACTACTGAATAACGAATATGAAAACGAGAAGCTTTTTGTTGTGGTGTTTAGTGAAATTTTCGCAAAATCATTGCTTCCTTGATGAGAATATTCAAGTATTTCAATGTAAGGATTTACTCCACCAACCTCACTAGCCGTAGCATTTTTGCCAACAAGATATAACCACCTTATTAAAGAGTCATCTTTATTGGCAGGATTTATGTTGTTATAATTATACATTCCTTGTGCTATAAAATATGTGCCATCATTTTGCTCCAGCAACATAAAAAGAATGGAAATATCATCTTCACCGTTATCCACTTCTAATTGCCAAGCATTTTTATTGTTGTTTCTGATTTGAGAACAAGAATAACCCTCACTCCAATTTGCTGAAGAAAATCTTGAATCCCAATTTTCAATATTAAGGTCGATTTTCTCGAATTTTCCTCTTTCAAAAAGCAACCCATTACCATAAACGGTGGTAAGTTCCATATCTTTTGTTACATAGAATGTTGGGGCAATGTCAGCGGTCTGAACGAATGAGAACACACCACTTTCACAAACAAGCTCAAGTGGTATATATGCATCACTATCTGCATTTATACCTTCCAACTCAAACTCAATCCACACCTTGTAGTCTTTTCGAGGATATTCGTCAAAACTAAAATCTGTCTCAAATCGGTATTTACCTGTTTCAAACTCTTCATAAACATTGTAATTGTATTTATGGGTTGTTGTATCTTTTGGATTCAACATATATCCAAGCATGTTCCAAGCATAGCCTTCAGGCAGTTTGTATTCAACCCACTCGTTACCGTCTTTTCGGTAAATAAAACTAGGTTCGCCAAACATTGCCGGTTTGTCAGTCTGATTTTCCCAAAGCAACTCAATATATCTTGAATCGCCTACCATAGAAATTGTTATTGGTTCTATTGATACTCCCTCATATTCAGAGCCGGTTGTTATATTTTTTATGCCATATTTGTTGTTTTCAAGATACTCTTTTGGTGGGTCAACAGGACCAACACTAGTCTTGGGGTTAGTCATAAAACAAATCACAATTGCAATAACTGAAATAATTGCAACAACGATAACCCAAAATGCAGGTTTTTCATAGTTAAGCACAGATTTTATTCTGCCTTTTATATCTGTTTCGCCAAATGCAATAGGACAAGCGGAAATCATTCTTCGCGGTACACTGCAATTTATGAGTGCTTCAGAATATGACTTTTTAATTTCTGCACCCATTTGCTTAATAACTTTTTCATCACAAGCCAATTCAATATCACGGCAAAGAAGAGTGTATGCTACCCAAAGCACAGGATTAAACCAATAGACCGTTAAAAGTGTAAATCCCAATGGTTTCCACAAATGGTCGCCTCGTTTGATATGTGCTTGTTCGTGTGCAATTACAAATTTCAAATCTTCATCATTCATTGATGATGGTATAAAAATTCTAGGCTTAACAACACCTAAAATAAATGGTGTTGAAATGTTATCGCAAATCCATATATTTTCTTTAAGAGGTGTTGCCTCTTTCACTTTTTTAACAATTCGCAAATAACTGATAATAGTATATAAAAGCATTACTGCCATACCAATTATCCAAGCCATTGTAACTATACTCATAAAACTACTACCAGCATCTGTAGGAACTGTTACACCTTCGTAATAATGGTCACCGAGATATTCGTTTATGGGATTATCAAACATTTCTATTCCTGAAGTTACCCTGAAAGTGTTTCCGCTCATTATTGCTTGAGGTACCGTTTCTGTACTAGGAATCATACTCAATACACTCTCAATTGAGAATGGACACACAAGGCGAAATGCCACTAATCCCCACACAACTACACGAAGTGATTTTGGTGCTTTTTTGAAAACGAACCTAAAAATCAAAACTGCAAGCACGAGCCAAGAAGCAGTTACACTCATATTAAAAAGCTCAAGAAATACATTTTCCATAATCAACCCTCCTCGTATTCATCTACAATACGGCGAAGTTCTGCAATTTCCTCCGGTTTTAAACTTTTTCTTGACGTGAACGCAGCTAGAAAAGCAGGTAACGAGCCACTGAAAGTTTCTTCAACAAATTTTTCACTTTGCATTGAATAGAACTCATCACGCGAAATCAACGGAATAACTACAGAATTATCGTTTTTGAAAAGTCCTCGTTCAGATAGCCTTTTAAGCACAGTATATGTGGTAGTTCTCTTCCACTTCAACTCTTTTTCGCAGATTTTCACTAATTCTGCAGTTGAAATTGGAGCATTACTCCAAATAATATCAGCAAAACGGGCTTCAACTACACCTAATTTCATTTCATTCATACAAAGCTCCTCCCTTGTCTACATCTTGTCGTCAACTTTAGTCTACACTATGTAGACATATTTGTCAAGAGATTTTTATAACAAAAAAGGTGGGAACTTTGTCCCACCATATCGTTTAGTATGTAATTGTGTAATCTTTTTCAAATGACATTTCCATTGAAGCTTCAGACTTACCAATTACTACATTAAGTTTCATTGGTGTCATATAGTTTGCGTGTACCATTCTGTTAGTTGACTTTTCAAACTTTGCTACAACTACACAATCATAGTATTCTGTTGTAAAATCGTCAACAATGCCTTCAGCCTTTGCTTCAACCTCTTCTGCCTCAACAACATCAAACATTGCGCCTGTACCTTTACCTACAACAGGGTTTTTCTGGTCTTTTAATTTAATAGTAATTATGTAGTAATTGCCTTCTTCTTTGCAAGATGCCAATTCAACATCATTAACTGTAGCACAACTTACATAGCTTTGTTTTGGCACTTGGAAATTTTCAACAATTTCTTCACGAGTTGCAAATTCCATTGGCTCGGTATCGTCAGCCATAATTTTCTCAATATCTATTATTTTTGTCAAGTACATCAGTGCAGTTGGTGCATCAATTTCGCCAATCTCACGGTCTTCATAGTTCTTGACTACCTTTTTTGCTTCAGTTTTTACTCTGTTAGCATTTGTATTGAAATATGTAAGAATTTCTTCTGTTGTATCCATTACATTTGGGTCATTTTTTGAAGAATCATCATTCTTTTTAGTTGTATTTTCTTCATCGACAACGCCGTTATTTGTTGTGCCTTCTTCTGAACCTGCTAATGTTGTACTTTCAGTAGTGCTTTCTGTTGTTGTGTCGTCATCTTTATCTGGCTTTGGAATAATCAGCACAACAATCGCAACTACAATAGCAAGAAAAACTGAAAGTATTGTAATAATTATTGATTTAGTTTTATCTTTTTTCTGTTTTGCAGATAATTCAACTGCTTTTGCCTCTGCTACATCGCTACTATAAAGTGGCTGATTACAATATGCACACACAGTTGCATATTCGTTCATATTTTCTTTTTTACAATTCGGACAAATCATATCCCCATACCCCTTTTTATTAATGCACCAAAGGTGCAAATCATACACTTTTCACAAGGCAGACGTGGAAGCCTGCCACTACGCGTAGTTTTATATATTCAGCGTTGCAAGACCACCCTCACTTGTCTCGCGATATGCTGCGTGAATATCAAGACCGGTTTTTCTCATTGTTTCAATTACGTTATCAAGAGAAATTTTTCTTGTTTCGCTTAAGAAACTTGCAAGATTTACTGCATTGATTGCTCTCATTGCTGCAACAGCATTACGCTCAATGCAAGGAATCTGCACAAGACCACAAATTGGGTCACAAGTAAGACCTAAATGATGCTCAATGGCGATTTCAGCAGCATATTCAATCTTGCCTCTTTTAAGACCGAACAACTCGCCTAATGCTGCTGATGCCATAGCACAAGCAGTACCAATTTCTGCCTGACAGCCACACTCTGCGCCTGAAATCGATGCGTTTGTTTTTACAAGATTTCCTATAAGTCCACCTGTTGCAAGTGCTTGTAAAATCTGACGGTCTGTATAGCCGTGTTTTAACTGCATATAATAGAGAACTGCAGGCAACACACCTGATGCACCACAGGTTGGTGCAGTAACTATTGTGTGACCTGACGCATTTTGCTCACTTACTGCAAAAGCGTATGAACACACTTCACGGTTTTCACGAGTTTCGGCACTTTCGCCGATATGCTCCATATTATACAAATATTTTGCTTTTTTCTGCACTTCAAGACCGCCAGGAAGAATACCCTCGTCTTCAATACCACGCTCAATGGCATCCTTCATTGTTTGCCATACCTTTGCAAGATAATCCCAGATGTATTCGCCCTCAACCTCATCAACATACTGCCAAAGACGATATTTTTTCTCTTTGCAATAGGCTTTGATGTCAGTAAAAGAGCTTAACTCATAGACGATTGGCTCTTTTGCAGAAGTTGAGCCTTCAAACTCGATTCTGCCACCACCAACACTGAAAACTCGTGCAAAATCAACTTGTTCGCCATTTTTATATGCGAACAACTCCATTGTGTTAGGATGTCCGATATCGGTTTTGTCAAAATCGAACTCAACAACAGTAGGTGTTGGCGCTAGTGTATTTTCAATAACAGAATCGGTGCAATGCCCCTTACCTGTTTTGGCAAGTGAGCCGTATAAAATCACTTTAAAATTGTCGGCATCTGCGTTTTTCTCTTTGAATATTACGCAAGCCTTTTCAGGCCCCATTGTGTGTGAACTTGACGGCCCACACCCAATTCTGTAAAGCTGATTTAACGATTCCATCCCATTCATTTCTTTTTTTGAATAAATATTGTTTGTCATATCTTCACCCTTAACGTTTTAAGGTAACAGATTTTAAAATCAAACATCAGCCGAAACAACAAATTCACTTCGGCTGATATATTGTTTACTTTTTGTCAGCGAACCATTCAATAATGCTGTTGACAATTCTCGCACAAGCAAAGCCATCGCCATAAGGGTTACTTGCTTTACTCATTTTGTCATATTCCTCTTGATTTGTAAGCAACAATTTTGCTTCTTTATAGATAACTTCTTCATCAGTACCAACAAGTTTTAATGTTCCTGCTTTAATACCTTCAGGACGCTCTGTTGTATCTCTTAAAACGAGAACAGGTTTACCCAATGATGGAGCTTCTTCCTGAATTCCACCACTGTCTGACATAATGATATATGCCTTATTGATAAAGTTGTGGAAATCAAGAACTTCTAACGGTTCAATCATTCTTACTCTGTCACAATCGCCTAAAACATCGTTAGCGATTTTTCTAACAACAGGATTCATATGAATTGGGTAAATTACCTTAATATCTTCATATTCGTCAATGATTCTCTTAATTGCTCTGAAAATATTATACATTGGCTCGCCAAGATTTTCACGACGATGTGCAGTTAAAAGAATAAGACGGTCTTCACCAACCCAATCAAACATTGGATGAGTATATTCTTCTCTGATTGTTGTTTTCATAGCATCAATTGCAGTATTACCTGTAATAAAAATGCTCTTTTCATCTTTGCCTTCTCTTAAAAGGTTGTCAGCACTGAGTTGAGTTGGTGCAAAGTGCATATCTGCCATACAACCTACCATTTGTCTGTTCATTTCTTCAGGGTATGGTGAATACTTGTTGTATGTGCGAAGACCTGCTTCAACGTGACCAATTGCTCTTTGATTATAAAAAGCTGCTAATGCACCTGCAAAAGTTGTTGATGTATCACCATGAACAAGCACAATATCAGGTTCAACCTCTTTAATTACTTCTTCAAGACCTTTTGTTGCTCTTGTTGTAATATCAGTTAATGTCTGACCTTGTTGCATAATGTTAAGGTCATAATCAGGTGTGATTTCAAAAGTGTTCAAAACCTGGTCAAGCATTTGTCTGTGCTGTGCAGTAACACAAACGATTGTTTCAATACAATCTCTTGTTTTTAATTCTTTTACCAATGGTGCCATTTTAATTGCTTCCGGTCTTGTACCGAAAACTACCATAACTTTAATCATTTTTATATACCCCTTTATTAGATAATATCTAATTCTTTTAGTTCTTTAATAAGACGTTCGCCATTTTTATTATCAGAAAATTCATTGATTTTCTTATAGCGTTCTTCATACATTGGGTCCATTACATAATTATTTGCAATAGCCTTTTTAATTTCAGCCATCAACTCGTCGATACTGAAAACAGGAACACCATCACAGTTTTCCTCATTTACCGGTGGAATTGCCTGATAGTTTTCAATAAGGTAATCTCTTTCTTCCCAATAGTAAATAATATATGAACCTCTATAATGAGCATCGTAAGAAGCCGATGAATAGTCAGTAATGAAAATCTTTGCATTTTCAATGCCCTTGTTAACATCTTTTTCAACTATGTCGGCATACTTTGGAGCAGCTTGAATAATACAATCTGCAAATTTAGGATGACATGAAATAAGCAACTTGTCAAGCATTCCGTGTTGCTCAAAAGCGTCAATTATGCTCATATAAACCTTATAATACGTGGTTTCTTTAATGGTTTCAGGGTTCATAATAAGAGCTTCTTCCCAATACCTATATGTAAGCATAATAAGAACCTTGTCTGCATTTGGGTCTTGCTTACTTACATCAAATTTAGGAAGACCACACTTAATTAAATCACTTCTTACAAATCCTTTTTTGTAGAACTGAGTTGCCTCAAGTTCTGATGAAATAATACACTTATAGTAGTTGGTATTTGGATTATCTTTACTAAATCCAGCTGCTGCAGGATTATCGATTGGTTTTGAGAACATAATACCGTGCTGCAAGAATACGAGTGGCTTTCTTGCAATTTCTCTGTTTATGCTTTCAATATATAATCTTGGATTGATAACGTGGTTTGATAATTCTGATGATAAGAAATATTTACTTATATAGATGTAGAGATAATGTCTAAAGGTGTATTTTGCAATTGTGTTTTTAGGATATTTTTGCACAACTTTTTGATAGTCGTTACAGTTTTTGTCAATTACAAAATATATTTTCGAATTAAGAGGATTCTTTGCATTTTCTGCCATAAGAGTTTCAAAAACATAATATCCCGACTCATTTGCTTTTGCTGTTTCTTTTTCAAACATTAAAACAATATTCTTTTTACCTATTATTTTTGATAACTTATGAGCAACAAAGTTTTTAAACATATTCCACTTTGTATATTCAGGCTGCATAAGAATATTTACAAGACGAACATTTCCTGACCCTACTGTGCTTCTGATTAAAAGGTAGTTGCCACCAAGTTTTTTTCTTGCGTAATAGTTTATGCCCTTGTGCTTTTTCTTGAGACTAAGGTTTATGTAGTTGCCGTCTGCGTCACCTACACCGATTTCACTATGAATCTCACCAGAATTCAATACATCTTCAACATCAACTTTGATAATTGCAAAATGTCTAAATTTCCAGAAATTAAATGGACGAATAACCTTGCCAATCTTTTTATCATTAAGATAAACATTATCGCAATCTTTAATCTTGTGAGAATTGTCAGTATAAATACCATAAAACCAGAAATGTTTTTTAGTAAGCTTACACCAAAGCTTTGATTTTCTTTCAAAAATCAGATTTAATCTTGATGTGATTCTTAAGCTCTTTTTGGTGTTGTAAATATAGTACTTTTTGTTTTCATGATACACAGGCATATATGAAAACTCTGATTTTTCTTCTGCAAAGTCTTCAATACACACTGACTTATTTCTTTTAATTGTACCCTCGTTGATGGTGTATTCATTGTCGTTGTATTTAATACACACAACGTCTCTCAACACCACTTCTTCAACTTGTTTGAAATCAACCTGAATGTTCATTTAATCCTTCTTCTTTCTTTCAAATTTTATTGAAAATTTTAGCCCCTTTATTTTTCAAATGATGATTTTTCAGGAAATTTTTCCTCAAAAATATCAATTATTTGCTGTTTTTTCTCTTCAAAATCCTCTGTTTTTGCATTATCGTTAATACAGATAAGTGCATGTATTTGATTTTTCAAATCTTCACAAAGACGATTGAAATTCTTTGGCTTTACGTGATAGCAAAATGCAAAATCCCCACGTCTCACATTAAATTTGCCATCTGCCAACTGCCAATATTTCATTACCCACTGATTAACATCGCCATTTTTACGGAATTTATGACGACAAGTTTCATCGAGTATTTCAAACTCCTCTGCCCATACGGTTTCAAATGTGGATTTCAAGAAGTTATTTGAAACATGTTGGTTATAAAATCCTGGGAACCAAAGCCAAGGGTAAAGCAACACGTTTTTAAGCACATTCATATATCCGTTTTTAGGATGATACCACTTTTTCCAATGTTGCTTCATTACGGCTTTTTTCTTAAAGTGAGAATTTATTACAACCAAATCGGCAGCGTGGAAAAATCCTGCGCTATCTTTACCAAAATAAGTACAGTTGATTGCGCCAACATCTAAAGGTAATCCATCTTTGAAGAAATCCTCTGGCTTTACAGGTCTGTTGATAAAATTATCATCATTAAAATACACAAACTGCTCAGCCAGACCTTTAATTCTGTGAAGATTCAATTCAATTGTATGTGAACTGAAGGTTGGAAGATATTCTTCTGGAATATAATCCTTATGATTTACAATATGAAGTTTTGGGTTAGTTGTATCAAGCCACTCTGGTAAGTGCCCCCAAGTTACAAAATGGATTTTATTAACCCATGGTGCATATTTTTCAACTGCTCTGAACCAATACTGAAGATTATCCCAGTCTCTGTATCTTACTTCGCTATTTGAACTTGTAACAACGCTACCGTCATACTGTGCTTTTTCTTTTCGCCATTCAGGGTCAGCACCGTCAACCCATATCATTACAAAATCTATTGGTTTATTCAAATCGGGTTTCATTCAAAATCCTCTTTTCATTTTTCAAATGATGATTTTTCTGGGAAATTGCGTTCAAAAGTGTCAATAACTATCTGTTTTTTCTCTTCAAAATTATCTGTATTTATTGTATCGTTTATGCAAATAAGTGCATGTGTTTTCTGCTCTAACTCTTTACACAAATCTTTGAACATTTCGTTATCAATATGATAGCACTGTGCAAAGTTTGCATCACGCACACAAAACTTACCTTCTGCCATTTGCCAGTATTTCATAACCCACTGGTTAACATCGCTTTTTTGACGAAATTTGTGCTGACAAGTTTCGTGAAGTGTATCATAAGCCTTGTCCCATACAGTTTCAAAAGTAGATTTCAACAAACTGTTAGGTGTGTGCTGACAATACATTCCCGGGAACCACGGCCAAGGGAATAAAAGTGCTGTACGGATTACATTTTTGAATCCGTTTTTAAGGTTGAACCACTTTTTGAAGTCGCGTTTCATACACTGATGCTTATTGAAATTATCATTGATAACCTCAATGTCTGAACCGTGAAAATGACCTGCACTATCATCTGCGAAATAGATACAATGTACAGCAGCAGTATCGCAAGGAAGACCATTTTTGAAGAAATCTTCAGGATTTACAGGTTTATTTAAGAAAGTGTCATCATTGAAATATACAAACTGTTCTGCCAAACCTTCAATTCTGTGCAAGTTAAGTTCGATTGTATGTGAACTAAATGTTGGAAGATATTCTTCCGGAATATAATCCTTATGATTTACGATATGAAGTTTTGGGTTAGTTGTGTCAAGCCACTCCGGTAAATGCCCCCAAGTTACAAAATGGATTTTATTAACCCATGGTGCATATTTTTCAACTGCTCTGAACCAATACTGAAGATTATCCCAGTCTCTGTATCGAACTTCGCTATTTGAACTTGTAACAACG
Source organism: uncultured Clostridia bacterium (assembly GCA_937892525.1). Taxonomy (GTDB): domain Bacteria; phylum Bacillota; class Clostridia; order Oscillospirales; family Acutalibacteraceae; genus Fimenecus. The sequence goes on along the minus strand of CALAEV010000046.1, from coordinate 21,500 downwards.
CTACCATCATACTGTGCTTTTTCTTTTCGCCATTCAGGGTCGGCACCGTCAACCCATATCATTACAAAATCTATTGGTTTATTACTCATAGTTTATTTCATAAATTCCTCATATTTAGGAAGAACTTCTTCAGTTGTACCGTACATTTTCATATTGCCTTCGTGAATCCAAAGAACATTATCACAGAGTTTTCTAATTGTGTCAGAGTTATGTGAAACAATTAAAACAGTTCTGTTCTCATTAGAAATAAGTTCTTTCATTTTTGCATAACTCTTTTTCTTGAATTTTGCATCACCAACTGATAAAACCTCATCAATAAGCATAATATCAGTTTCCAAAATTGCAGTAATTGCGAAAGCGAGTTTTGAATACATACCACTTGAATATGACTTTACAGGACGGTCAATGAAATCACCCAACTCTGAAAATTCAATAATTTCTTCAAGTTTTTCATCAATAAAATCTCTTGAGAAACCTAAAAGCATGCCTGAAAGGTAGATATTTTCACGACCTGAAAGTGCATTCTGGAAACCTACACCAATTGAAAGAAGGGATATAGTATTGCCGTGCAAATCAATCTCGCCCTCATCAGGTGAAAAAATACCTGCGATTGCACGAAGAAGTGTTGATTTACCACTACCATTTTTACCAACAATACCTAAAATCTGTCCTTTCTCTACTTCAAAGGACACACCTTTTACTGCTTCAAAATATTTAGTTTTTGAATATGTTGAACGAGATACCAAGGCTCTGAAGAATGAAATTTTATTCATCATACGGTATCTGATTTTTACGTCTTTTACTGAAATAGCAGCTTCGCTCATTTGTGTCCCTCCTTTTTATATTACTTTAACATAAGTGTTCTCATGTTTGTAAATTGTTCTTAAACCGATTACAGAAATTATAATAGAAACAACCGCCCAGATTGCAAGTGAAATGTAGTGTGGTTCTTGATTGTAAATCAAAACCCTTCTTAAATCGGTCATAATAAGAGCAATAGGATTACAGTGAATGAGTAGATTACCTATGATTTCACTTTTTGGAAGAATTCTTGTTTCAATTGAATAGAAAATACCTGAAACATAGAAACCAAGTTGAAGCGCAACTGTAAGCACATTCATAAGGTCCTCAACGAAAACGCCGAAATGAGTAACAATTGTTGTGCAAGCAAAAGTTATCATAAACAATAAAAGCCATAACGGAATTACCCAAAGTACTTTCCAAGTAACCGGCACCTGATAAAAAATCATAAACACTACCGTAAGTGCAAATGATACAAACATCTTAATTCCAAAAACAGCTTCTTTTTCAAGAATAAATATAAATTTTGGAATGTAAACTTTTGTCACTATACTTTTTTTACCTTGCACAAGTTTAACGCCAGCTTTAACTGTTTTACTAAAGAAGGTCCAAGTATTAAGACCTATAAAAACGAATACAGGGAAATATGGCTCACGACTACCAAAAACATACACTGCAACAAATGAATAAACAAGCATATAAAGTAATGGGTCTAAAATCCACCACATCCAGCTTAAAAATGACCCTGCAACTTCTGCTTTCATATCAGATTTTGCTGCATAAAGCGTATAACTTTTGAATTTTTTAAGGTCGCTTATAAATCTTTTCATAAAAATTCTCGCTTTCTTTGAGCATAGTTATATACGATATTGATTATATCACTATATTACAACTTTTTCAAGTGTTGTAACTAGTTTGTAATACCTTAAAATCATTGACACAAACAATATTGTAAAGTATAATTTAAGAAATAGGAGGTGCAACTATGACAAGTCCTTATATCAGTATAATTATGCCTGTATATAAAGCTGAAAAATATTTAAGAAAAAGTGTTGAAACAGTTCTTTCACAAAGCTTTAAGGATTTTGAACTTTTACTTGTTGACGACTGCTCACCTGACAACAGTGGTGCAATTTGTGATGAATATTCTCAAAAAGATAACAGAGTCAAAGTGTTGCACCTTAAAGAAAATGGTGGCGCAGGCAATGCGCGAAATGAGGCTATGAAGGTTGTAAAAGGCAAATATCTTTGCTTTTTAGATGCTGATGACTACTTTGACAGCAATATGCTTGAAACTCTTGTGAGTTCAGTAAGTGAAAATCCTGCTAAAGTTGTTATTTTTGGATTAATAGAAGAATATCTTAAACGCAACGGAAAAGTTGCCAACACAAAAAAAGTAACTTATGAAAATAAAACCTTAAGAGATAAACAATCAGTAAGAAATGAGGTTTTATCCCTTGAATTAGTCGATTTGTACGGATACCCTTGCAACAAAATGTATGATATAGAATTTTTGAAATCAACCGGTGCAGTCTTTCCAAAAATGAAATTCAATGAAGACATTATTTTCAATATTGATGTTTTTATGGATATTGATAGTTGCAACATTTTAGATTTTGCACCATATCACTACATTAAGCATACAGGCAGTACAACAGGCAGTTTTATACCCACATATTTTGATGATATTATGATGAAAATAGACAAGTTGTACGACCAGTTTAAATATTGGAATATGCTTGATGATAAAAATCTTAACACTATTGCATTAAGATATGTGCGTTGTGTATTTTCAGCCCTTGAAAGAAACCTTGATAAGCGCTCGCGGATGAATTCGCAACAGCAAAAAGACTTCTTGGCAAAAGAATTTAATAGTGAGCGTTTTAAGAATTTCGAAAACCACTTGCACGGTGGTGGACTAATCGGAATTATGGCAAAAATTTATAAAACTAAAAATGTTTCATTATGTATAGCGCTTGCAAAAATAATTTCGTTTGTAAAGAAACAATTACCCACACTATTCAGTATAATTAGTTAATAAGCACAAACAAAAAGGCTATTGGAGAAAATCCCCAATAGCCTTTATTCTTTTAGCCCCACCAGCCCTCGCCGTCTGGGTCCTGGTTATCAATTATGATTGGTGAAGATGCAGTAATGATATCTTCAACCTCATAATTTGTTATATCAAAATCTGGAGTTGTATACATCATTATAGCGCCTCCTTTTATGATGGGAATGCTTTTGAATAATACATATCATACATTTCTTCAAAAGTATCAGTGTACACTGTTGGGCTGAATTCCCAAATTAAATTACCATTTGCATCTTCATAACACATATAAGCCATTGCCATAAGATACATGCCTTTATCTGCTTTTGGAACATCTGTAACTAAGCAAGAGATTACATAGTCATCATGACCACTAGTTGCAACTGTATTAAAACCAGTTGAGATTCGTTGAAGTTGAACTTTTGTATATTCATTTCCTATTCCCAACGCTGTCGCTTTAGCAACTGCATAATCGAAGTTAGTTGCACTATCACCTTTTGTCATAATAAATCCAATTTCTTTAATGCCTTTTGCTGCAGAGGCTTCCGAATCATATACCCCAAGCAAATCTTCAGATGACATTGAAGCAAGAACACGGAAATCAAATGTACCTGCATCAGTTCCGTCTGCATTTGTATCAAATCTTATTTGATGTTTCCAAAAATCTAGGTCAATAATTCCGTTGTAGTATGTTGAATCATTTTCACCATAATAAATGGTTTCGCCTTCAAATTTAGGATATTCATCGGTGCCAACTGTTTGTTTCCAAAGCGCAGTTTCTTTTCCTTCTTCTCCATTAAGAAGATAGCAAATTTCGCCACTTGCAAATTCATCTGCAGTTTTACCGATTGTTCCTGCACCATCTTCTGCAAAAGCACCTAAATCTGCTACACCTAAACCATTTTGTGTAGCACCAGCACCATCAGTTGCACAACCTGACAAGTAATAACAGTTTGTCATTGATTCAACGACACCCTTGCCACAAATTGCTCCAATGCAATAAGCACCACTCTCAACCATACCAACGACCATACCAACACTGTGACAATTTGTAATATTAGTATCAGTCCAACCACAAATACCACCAGCTAAAGAAACATAACATGTTATTTTACCTGTGTTATAGCAATTCAAAACTTCTTTGCCTGCTTGCCCTACAATACCACCAGCACACGTTTCACCACAAAGAATATCACCTGTGTTATAGCAATTTATAGTCTTGCCTGCATTTGCACCACAAATACCACCAACATAGCTGAAATATCCAGTTATATTACCGGTGTTATAGCAATTTACAACATCGTTTGGTCTATTGCCACCTACAATACCACCTATATAATACATGCCTGTAACATCACCGGTGTTATAGCAATTTGATACCAACCCCATCGAGTCTGTCATGCCAACAATACCACCAACATATTCACTTTGATTAAAGTGTGTTGTTACTATTCCCGTATTGTAACAATCAGTGATAATATGACCCGAAAGCCCACAAATACCACCGACATAAGTTCTTTTTGCTGTAACTGTTGCATCACTATAACAATTTGTGATTATTGCTTTATCTTCATCTAATTCAGCCTGTAATGTACCACAAATGCCACCAACCTCTTGTTTTGCGTGGAAATATGAATTTTTGATACCTACATTTTTAATAACACCTTCAACTACACCGAAGAGGCCTACTGCCTGCCCATTTTCATCATTGTAATAAAGACCATTAATATAATATCCATTGCCATCAAAGGTGCCATTGTAATCATAGCCCATGCCTATTGGAGTCCATGCTCTCCAATTATTTGCGCTTTCGCCATCGTAATTCTTTAAGTCGCCTTCATTAACATAAATGTTATTTTTAAGAATACCATTGATTTCGTTATTACCACTATTTACTTGTTCAGCAAACCAATAAAGTTCAAACTCGTTTGTAATTTCATAATAGCCATCACTATTTAATTTTGGCTCAGCGTTATAATACTTATTTTCAGTTTCGTTATAAGCAACTGTACCACCAATAAAGTTTGGATAAATATCTTCACCTATTGTTTGCTTCCATGTGTTACTATTTTCACCATTAAGAGCAACACAAACTTCGCCACTTGCAAACTGGTCAGCAGTTTTAACTGTTGTCATGCTCTGTGTATCTGTTGTTGTACTACCAAGTGTTTCACTGCCAATACCATTCTGAACAACATCATTACCATCTTTCGCACAGCCTTCAAGATAATAGCAATTAGTTACAGTACTATCAATTAATCCACCACAAACTGCACCAACAGATTTGGAAGCACCTTGAACTGTACCGTAATTATAACAATTTGATACGGTAATTTCGTCGATAAGTCCACAAATACCACCTGCATAAATGCCACCACTGGTAACCGAACCAGTATTATAACAGTTATCTACTATACCAACTACCCCATAGCCAAATATGCCACCTGCATAATCTCCAGCAGATACAACAGTTGCGTCACTATAGCAATTAAATATTCCACCTAATTCATTGGAATATGTTGCTATACCGCCTGCGATACCGCCAACTATCGTTGCACCTTTGAAATAAGAATTGACAACACTTAAGTTCTTAACAGTTCCCCGTACTACATCAAAGAAACCAACGCAATCCGCTGATTCATCATTTGTATAAAGGCCACTTATATAGTGTCCTGCACCATCAAAAACACCTTTGTATTCCTTAATAGGAATCCATTCAATCCAATCATTCTCGCTTACGCCATCATAATTTTTAAGGTCACCTGTATTAACAACAATATCGTTTGTTAATACTACATTTATTTTATCATTACCAAGCTTTACTTGCTCAGCAAACCAATAAAGGTCTTCAACTGTACCGATTTCATAAATAACTTCAGTATCTAACTTTGGTGCATCATTATAATATTTATCTTCATCCTCGTTGTATTTAACTGTATCACTAGTAAAGTTTGGATATGCTTCTTTACCTATTTTTTGTTCCCAAGTTGCTGATGAGGTTCCTGCCTTATCGCCATTGAGAATATAAGCCATTTCTCCACTTTCAAAAAATTCTTTTGTTGCTGATGTTGGTCCCACATCTGGAATTCCATCATTATCATCGTCAGCATCTTCACTATCAGCAAATCCATCACCATCGGAATCATAATCAGGATGGTCAGGGTCGTTGACATCAAGAATATCATCGCCATCATCATCTCTATCATTCACATCTGTATATGAGTCGTTATCATCATTAGTATCAGTAATGTCAGGAGTACCATCACCATCAGTATCGCGTTCATTTATATCAGGAATACCATTATTATTTGTATCACAGTCAATATGATTTGGGTCATTCACATCAAGAATACCATCATCATTATCATCGTAATCCTTGTCAGCAACTGCTTCACCAAGTGTTTCGCAGCCTGTACCATTTTGAGCAAATCCACTACCATCTATTGCTGAGCCTTCTAAATAGAATGCATAATCAACAAATCGTTGATTACTACTAAAAAAGCTATTATTACCGTTGATAGCACCAACATAGTTTGATGTACCTTTAACCTCACCATAATTGTGACAATATGTGATACTACCCTCCATTTGATTACCTGCAATACCACCAATATTGGCGTTACCATTAACTTTACCCACATTGTAACAGTTCAATATATCTTCGTCAATTAAACTACCTACAATACCACCAACATCGTTACCATTACCTGTAATAGTACCTGAATTAGAACATCTTCTAATATCGTAGCTTGCAGTACCACAAATACCACCTGCATCTGCTACGCCGTTTGTGCCTGTCGCAACAACATCACCAAAGTTGTGTGAATCGTAAATTTCATTAGGATAAGCATAATGATGACCGCAAATGCCACCTACTTTATCTTCACCTGTGATTGTTCCGTAGTTTTTGCAACTTGATAAAGATGAACTTACATTAGAACCGCAAATACCACCTACTACAGTATAATCACGAAGTGCCTTATTGGTATTACACGCTGTTACATCGCCATAATTGATACAACCATATACAGAGTTACTTACTCCAGTTGAATATGTCTGACCTGTTGCCGAACCACAAATACCACCCGTATTATTGCTATAGCTGGTTATCTTACCAAAATTTTTACATCCTGATAATGAGCTATAAAAGACATTACCACAAACACCGGCTGTATTAAATTCATAACCTAAGACTGTTGCCTTATTTGTCGCATTCTCAATTAGACCATGTTCATCCAATATGCCACAAATACCAGCAACTCGGTTTGCTGCAACAAAATATGAATTATCAACTGTAATATTTTTAATTATACCTGAGCACTTTCCAAAAAGGCCGACACAAACTGCAGTCTTATCGTTAAAGTACAAACCGCTTACTGTATAACCGTTGCCATCAAACCAGCCAGAATGAATAGTTGTTTCATTACCTATTGGAGTCCAAACTTTCCAATCATTAGCACTTGTACCATCATAGTTAATTAAGTCGCCTGTATTAATAACAATGTCATTCATAAGGACACCGTTAATTGTTAAATTAGTGCCACTATTTACTTGTTCAGCAAACCAATAAAGCTGACCTGCATTTGAGATTTCATAAACTACAGCGTTAGTTGTTACCCTATAGCCACCATCACCCTTTGCCACATAAACCATATATTTACCCGTTGTTTCAACAGCAGGTTCATAAGCACCACAATCTGCATTTTTGCAGAAACCGTTTTCGTATGCACTACCACAAGTGCATACGCTATCTTCTGCAAAAGCAACCAATGTCAATGAACTTAAAACAACAACCAATGATAAGAAAATGCTCAAAATTTGCTTTGCTGTTCTCTTCATAACAAAGCCTCCCAAATAAATTTATATAATTTAATTATATAGCCCATGCTAATATTTGTCAATAAAAGATATATGTTAGCATTACATCTACACATTTATTTTATTACAAACCTAAAATCAAGTAAATCAAAATGCAAAATTGCAAGAAAAAACTGCATTATTGCAAGAAAAAGCATCTCAATTGAGATGCTTTTTCTTATTTGTTTGTCATCATAATAGTTGATGTAAATATTTTGTTTTCCTGGTCATATTCCCAATCAAAATAACCGTTATATTTTTTAAGAGTTTTAATTACGCTTTTTATACCGATACCATGAAGTTTTTTATCGGCTTTTGTTGTTAATAATTTTTCGTTAGATGTTGTTGGTGAAATATCACAACTGTTACTAATAATTATTACATCGTATGTATTACGATAATCTATCGATAATGAAATTTCACGCTTTTCTGAATTTTTAGCAGACTCCAAGGCGTTATCAAGAAGATTACCTAAAATTGTAACCAAGTCATAATCTTCAACATAGTTAAGATTTTTAAGATGAATATCAAAAGTGAATTTTACACCTTTAATTTCACACTCGGTTAAATACTTATTGATAATTACATCTAATGTCTGATTCCCACTATGACTGACCTTACTATAAGTTGTAAGACTTTCAGTCATTTTATTTATATACTCTTCAATTTGTGGGTCAGTATTAAGACTCTTAATTGCAGTCAAATGATTTTTGGCATCGTGAGCATATATCATTAAGTCTTGGTTTTGTTTTTCAAGAATACCATAATATGTTTTTTCAGTTTCAACTTTACTCATTTCGTTTTTTAACTGAAACAGTTCATTTTCTTTTTCAATGTTTCGTTGATAAATAAGGAACAAAAGCGTTGTTGGCACAATAAGAATGATACTTATAATTGCCAGTATAACTTGTCCTGTTGAATTAACTCCACAATAAGCACATATATGATAAAACATACTTAACGAAATCATCAAAGTTATTGGATATATAAAAAACAAAGTTGGTATCTTAAAATTACTATCCTTAGTCATAAATCTTGAAAGAATAAGTACGGATATAAACAACAATCCTCTACTCAAAGTTGTCAGCATTGCCATAGAAAAAACATCACTTAATGACTCTACAACAGTCACATCTGTTACTGAGGTAAGAATAAAATTTATAAAAACTTCCCATATTACACCAATAAGAGTAACAATAAAGCCATAAAAGAAAGATTTTTTTATATTAAAATTGAAACAAAGATATGCATAAAGGATGTCTATCAATACATAAGTAAACAAATTCAACCAAATAAATTCTCTGAATATAACGCTAATAATAAGAGCGGATGCAAATAATCCACCACCAATCAAGTAACAATGAACTGGCTTGTATTTCATTTCAGTTGCAGATGAAAAGAAAATATGTGCTGAGATAAACTCAATTGCATAAGCAACAAATAAAATAAAAAACATAATTATTTCCCTTCACTCATCATAACGGTTGCGGTAAATACTTTATTTTCGCTATCGTATTCCCAGTCATAGTCACCGTTATATTTTTTAAGTGTTTTTGCAACACTCTTAAGCCCCATACCGTGAAATTTCTTATCGCTTTTAGTGGTAAGCAGTTTTTCACTAATGGTTTTTGGTGAATTATCACAACTATTTGTAATAATTAAAACATCGTATGTATTACGATAATCCGTCGATAACGAAATCTCTCGCTTTTCTGATTTTTCGGCAGATTCCAACGCGTTATCAAGAAGATTACCTAAAATTGTTACCAAATCGTAATCCTCAACATATTCAAGGTTTTTAAGACGAATATCAAAAGTGAAGTTTACGCCTTTTATTTCGCACTCTGTAATATATTTATTTATGATAACATCAAGCGTGTGGTTACCGCTATGACTGACCTTACTGTATGTGGCAAGACTTTCAGTCATTTTGTTTATATATTTTTCAATTTGTGGGTCAGTATTAAGACTTTTAATTGCAGTCATATGATTCTTTGCATCGTGAGCATATATCATCAAGTCTTGATTCTGCTTTTCAAGAATATCATAATATGTCTTTTCAGTTTCAATTTTATTCATTTCATTTTTTAGTTGAAACAACTCATTTTCTTTTTCTGCATTACGTTGATAAGTAATAAATAAAACTATTGATGATAACAATAATAATGTTCCACCTGCAAACATCAAAATCTGATAAGTTTTATTATCATTTGTGATGTACCAAAATGTTGTAATTACTAAAACTGCAGAAACAGGGTAAAGATAAAAAGATGCTGGAACTTTAGAATGGTTTTCTTTGTTTAATAATCGTGACAATAATGCACATGCCAAAAAGAATGTTCCTTTACTTGTCGCAACAACATAAAATGCAATGAAATCATTATCACGATAGCCAAACATATTCGCATTTGAAACAATTGCTAAAAAAGTCTCAAATACATATTCTAATGCTATACAAATAAACTCCAACAAAACAGACCATAAAGCAGCTTTTGTTGGTTTAATCTTAAAGCATAACACAGCAAAAAGAAAACATATTAAAGGATAGAAAAGAACATTTATCCACACATTATTAGCAAATAAAATGTTTACTAAATAGGCAAGAATGAAAAGCCCTGTCCCTGTGAGCAAACAAAACAATGGTCTCATTCTTTTTTCTCCTAATTGAGAAAAAACTATATATGTAGCAAACAGTTCTATAATGTATGCAGTTGTCAAAATGATATAATAAAGCATACTTATCTCCTCTTAAGGTAATTGAACCACGCTTTGTGGAAATCTGCTTGTTTTCTTGGGGCAATAGGAATTCTTGTTTTTTCGTTAAGATAAACTTCTGTATAGTTATATCTTGTTACATAATGAAGATTTATCAAAAAGGATTTATGAACCATATAGAAAAACGTGTTAGGAAGTTTTTCATTCCATTCTTCCAAATCCTCACGAACTATGATTTCGCTATCTTTTGTATAAAGATAGTTTTTTCTATTTTCACGCTTAATATAAAAAATGTCATCAACCAAAATTTTTCTATGCTCTTTGTTGTTGTAAACAAAAACATCAACATAAGCACCATCTATATATTCCATTGCTTTGTCAAGACTTGAATATAAACGGTTTACATCAAATGGCTTTTCAAAAAATCTAAATACCTGCAAATCCATAGCATCATCCTGATACTCATTAAAGGCTGTAACGAAAAATATTACAACTTTACCGTTTCTCTTCTTTAACTCGTGGGCTAATTTGAAACCGTCTAGTTCAGGCATTTGAATATCAAGAAATACCAAATCGTAGGCAGTATCACTTTCAACAACATCAGTTGGATTTGTAGTAGTTTCTATTTCAAAAGTAATACCGTGATTATTCATATATTCTTCAACATAACTTTTTAAATCATTTATGTTTTTAATTTCATCATCACAAACAAGTATTCGCACAAAATCACTCCTTTTTATTTGCAAAAAAGTATATTATAACTCAATATAATTTTATCAAAAACCAATCTCAATAGCAATAACATTGCAAAAATGCAAGATTTTTCCGTTTTTTTGCAAGAAAAAACAACGAGCAACCTGCTCGCCGTCTTTTTCTATTTTTTATTCTTTTTCTTTGCTGTTAGTGCTGCAGTTACGCAATACACTTTTTCTGCACCACGGATTTTCATAATCAATGCACAGTTGTTAAGTGTCTCACCTGTTGTCATAATATCATCAACCATCAGGATTGTTTTCCCTTTTACGTCAAGACCGTCTTTAACATCATAAATTCCGTGAACATTACCTTTCCTTTGCATTATTGCCATATCGTGTTGAGTTTTTACATCAAACAATTTCACAAGGGCATTTTTAACAGGAATTTCAAGTCTTTTTGACAACTCTTCTGCCAACATTTCACTCTGGTTATAGCTTCTCTCTGTTATCTGCAAAGGTGAAAACGGCACATAACAAATAAAATCAAAATCTATATCTTCAAAATCTTCTTTCACACATTTCGCCATATCTTTTGAGAATGTTTGCGCAAGATGGCTTTTATTGTTAAATTTTAGAAGTTGCAAGCCTTGTTTAACACCTTTTTCATAATAAAAGGGAGATGTTATACCGTCAAAATTCATACGATGTTTTTTACAAGTGCATCTGTCTTTCCCTGCACCACAAAATTTGCACTTTTCACCTTCTATGCGTGGTAGATTTTCTTTACAATCATCACACAAATCTTCATTTTTAGTAACAAGCGTATTACAATATCTGCATCGTTTTGCAAGAAAAAGCCACAGCAAATTATCTTTAATTGTATTGAAAATACTCATTATTGATTCTCTACGCAAATTTTATATGCAATCTCCTGTAACTGTTCAATGCTTTCAATAGTGCCTAACTCCTGACGATATTTAGCAGCACCGTGAAGTCCTTTTGTGTACCAGCCTGCGTGCTTTCGAGCCTCACGCATACCTACATATTCACCTTTATATTTGCAAAGAGTTTCTATGTGTTTAATCATTACTCTCATACGTTCACTTACAGATGGGGTAGGCAAAACTCTGCCGTGTTCAAGATAGGCATTGACTTGCGAAAATACCCAAGGGCAACCAAGAGCGCCACGACCAATCATAATAAGGTCACAGTTTGTTTCTTCAAGCATAATTGCTGCTGATTGCTCATCGATTATATCACCATTACCGATTACCGGAATTGAAACGCTCTTTTTCACTTCTGCAATAATATTTCTGTCAACAGGTGGTGCATACATTTGTTTTCTTGTGCGTCCGTGAACAGTTATTGCACTTGCCCCTGCATTTTCAGCTCTTTTTGCCATTTCAACTGCGTTTATAGAATTTTCATCCCAACCCATACGGATTTTTACAGTTACAGGCACAGGTGAAGCCTCGACAACTGCTTTTACGATTTTTTCTGCAAGCTCAGGATTTTTTGCAAGACTTGCGCCACCACCATTACCTGCAATTTTTGGTGCAGGACACCCCATATTTATATCAATAATCTGTGGATTTGCTTGCATTACAGTTTCAACGCTTTGTGCCATAATTATAGGGTCACTACCAAAAATCTGCACTGCAGCAGGGCGCTCTTTTTCTGACAAAAACATTAAATCTTTCGATTTTCTGTCGCCCATTGACACGCCTTTTGAGCTGACCATCTCGCTTACAACATACGCTGCGCCGTAATCTACACAAAGTTCACGGAAGGCACGGTCTGCCACCCCTGCCATAGGTGCTAAAACTGCTTTACCTTTTATTTCAACATTACCGATTTTCACAATAATACCTCACCTGATTTGATATGGGTATTTTAGCATAGAATGAAAAAACCGTCAACGAAAATCCGATGACGGTTATAGTTTTATTATTTAATTCAATAAATATATTCCGAAATTTAGGTATCCTGCAAATGTTACCCAAATGAGATATGGAATTAAAATTTTACCTGCTGTTTTGTTGACCTTATAGAAGAAAAATATGTTTACAATAATTGCAACCCACAACAAAACAAGCCAGATGAACGCGAATAAATATGCTCTTGCGTTAAAGAAAATAATTGACCAGAAGAAATTAAAAAACAACTGCACACCAAACGAGATATATGCAGGCAAATTGCTTTTTGTGTCCTTTGCCATTACTACAAGATACAAGGCAACACCCATTGACGCATAAAGAATAGTCCACACCACAGGAAAAAGCCAACCTGGTGGCGACAATGGTGGTTTGTTAATCTCATCAAACAACTGCATATTACCTGATGTAAGCAGTGCCGACACTCCACCTACTCCTAATGGTATTGCAAGACACAATAAAAACTTTTTCCACATAATTATCATAATAAATCCCCCCCGACATATTTTATGCCGAGGGGATACACTATATGCAATTATAAAAACTGACGCATCTGAACAATTAAATCTTCTTCGAGATTTATAAGCCGTTTACAGATGTCTTTTGATTTTTCATCTGCAGCTACATACTGATTAAGATACTTGTTAAGTGATTTTACACCCATATTGCAACCATCGGTAATCAAATCTGCAATTGTATGGTCAGATTCATTCATAACAAGCTTCATATTTGTTTTCATCCAAGACATACCCTTTGCCATTGGATTTGGTTCTTTTCCGTCATCACGATAACGGTCAAGTAACTCCTGCAACTCTTTATCGAGTTTTTTGTGCTCCTCCTTATTATCTTCAAGGTCTTTTCTGAGTCTGTCAGATTTCACATATCCAAGCACATCATCAATAGACGAAACGCCCATTTTAATACCTGCATCACACTCGCGCAATAGTTTTATTGTATCTTGTTCAATCATAAAAAATACTCCTTTACTTTTTTAATAGTATTTACCAAAAAAGCACGGAGTATTATAGTTTTTATTTTATTTTATCTCATTTGCACGAATAAGTGCATCGTCAATATGTGCACAGAAATTTTCGGCACCTACTTTATCATAGAAACCTGATTTTTGCATTGCGTGTAATGGTTGCTCGTTTACGTGAGAAAGCACAAGTGCAACGCCCTTGCTCTTACACTTTTTATAAAGTTGTTCGAGTGAGTTCATAGCAGTTGCATCTATTGCCGAAACTGCTCTCATTCTTAATACAAGACAGCTTGTATATTCTTTGAAGGTAATATCAAGAATTTTGTCGGCTGCACCAAAGAAAAGAGGTCCACTGATTTCATAAACTCTTACATTTTTTGGCACTGCCTTCAAGTCAATACTGTCTGCGTCATTTTCAACATAATCCCAACCTTTAACTGTTGTTTCTTCACTCATTCGTTTCATAAACAACATCGCTGCAAGAATTATACCAACCTCAATAGCAACAACCAAGTCAAAAATAACAGTAAGGCCAAATGTGATTACCATAACTACAATATCACTTTTTGGTGCAGTTTTAACTGTTTTAATAAACTTCTTGTATTCGCTCATATTATAAGCAACCATAAAAAGAATTGCTGCAATTGTTGGCATTGGAATAAGCCCTGCAAGTGGCATAAGAAATAAAAGAACTAATAAAAGCACTACTGCGTGTACCATACCTGCAATCGGTGTTCGACCACCATTTTTAGCATTTGCTGCAGTTCTTGCAATAGCACCAGTAGCTGGAATTCCACCAAACAATACTGATGCAATATTGCCAACACCCTGAGCAACCAATTCTGCATTTGAATTGTGACGTGAATTTACCATACTGTCAGCAACAACACAAGAAAGAAGTGACTCAATTGCTGCAAGAATTGCAATAGTAAACGCATCTGGCAGAACGGCTGATACTTTTGCGAAACTAAACTCCATATTTGTCAATGCAAATTGAGGCAAACCTGATGGAATAGTATAAAGCTCACCGATTGTAAAAACGCCATTATCAAGTCCGGGGATAAATTTCACCATAAGTGCACCCACAACTACTGCAATAAGTGATGGCGGAACTTTTTTCTCGAATTTTGGGTAAATAATGAGAATGGCAAGTGACACTGCACCAACTAAAAATGCCTGCCAACTGAATGTGCCGATTGCCTCAATATTAGCTTCAATTTTTTCAATAGTTTCAATAGGTTTAACCCCTGACGCATACTGAAGACCGAGAAAATCTTTGATTTGTCCTATAAAAATTGTAACTGCTATACCTGCTGTAAAGCCTGTTGTAATTGTGTAAGGAATAAACTTAATAAGTGAGCCTAATTTAAATACGCCCATTAATATCAAGAAAACACCTGCAAGAATCGTGGCAATAATAAGGCCATCCATGCCCTGAGTCGCAACAATTCCGGCAACAACTGTGGCAAATGCTGCAGTAGGTCCTGCAATCTGAACTCGGCTACCTCCAAGAAAAGACACCATAAAACCAGCAAAAATCGCAGTATAAACACCACAAGCCGGCTCAACACCTGACGCTAACGCTAACGCTATTGACAACGGTAAAGCGATGATTGCAACAATTACACCGGCTACAACATCTTTTACCAGTTGGTCTTTTTTATAGTTTTTAAGTACCGAAAAAAGTTTTGGTTTAAGATAAAAGTTCTTCATATATACCTCATCCACTTAATGTTTTATTGTCAAACAACGGTTAAAATATTAGCACTTTTGCATAACATAGTCAAGGCTTATTTGTTAATTTCGCATATAAAACAAGGTAGGATTTGCATCCTACCTTTTATTTTTGTTTCTATATATATTTTTTTACAAACTCATAAGCATCTTCAAAACAAGCTTTACTCTTTTTGAAGATAGGCATAACTGCCCAAGCGTGATTACCGATTATTCCATCTGCCTTGTATTGCTTATTGGGTACTCCTAATTTATCTAAATCTGCACACAAATCAAAAGTTTCAAATCTCAACTTATCATTTGTTGACCATACAGCATAGGTTGGTGGAAATTGGTCAGTAATTTTTGGTGAGCAATATTTTGCATCATCAGTTTTAAGGTATTCTCTTGTTTCTTCAAGAGTTTTGCCTAAAAATGTTGGTACCATCTTTTTCATATCAGGGAATTTGGATTGTTCTTTATTCACATCAGTAAGTCTTGCTAAATCATAACAACCACAAATTGAAACAAGTGCATTTATTTTGGCTTTTCCAAAGTGACGGAAATCAATATTCAACCCATCAAGAATCGACTTATCGTTAAAGCAAGATGCAACATAAGTAATGTAATATCCACCTGCACTTTCCCCTGCAATTACAATATTATTAGGGTCAAAGTTGTTTTCTTCTGCTGTATCTAAAATCTGGTCAATAGCCTTAAAAACTTCGTGAAGCTGTGTCGGATACACTTTGTCAGGCGCCCAAGTGTAGCCGATTGATGCAGTATAAAATCCTTTTTCTGCCCACTGAGCAATATACCGATTTCGCATTGGAGTAATACCTGAAAGCCATCCACCACCGTGAATATAAATGAACAATGGTTTTTTGGTTTCTTTCAAATCTTTGCGACAGTATGTATAAATTTTATTCTGCTTGCCCGCGTCATAACTGTCGATTTTGTATTCCAAACCATCAGGACAAGGACGTGCAGTAAGCGCATACACTAAAAGTTCTGTAAAGTTATACCAATACTGCCCGATTTTACCGCGTCTGTAAACTTTTTTATCCATTCAAATCACCCGAATAAATTGTAACACACATACTAAAAAATGGCAATAAATATCGTCATACCTTTTTATTTGTGCTGAACACGCTTGAAAATTATAACACCTTTGATTATCAATAACAAAAACACAACAACTACCGCATAAACTTCTCTTGTTATTGCGAGGAATATTACTGTTAAAGCACTAATTACTATTGATATTTCCATAAATGCTTTACCACATTTTTCTGCTTTTGTTTTGCTAAGTATTACTTTTGCAAATCCTGTTATTACAAGTAAACTGAACATAATCCAACAAATTGTTCTGTTGAGCGTAGTGGTTTGTGTGTAATTCAACAAATTTACAGAATAAACAAATCCATCAATCGTATTGGGGTACAATGGCAAAACTACAAGAATAAATGAACATAAATCTACAATTCCAAACAACAAATCGCATATATTTCTTATATTTGACTTGTTTTCAGTTTCTGCAAGTGAAAGAAGTTTTTCTCCCGATAGCAAATCGTCGATTGATACTGAAAAGAACTTTGATATATCTTTTAATGAATCAATGCTTGGATAACCTCTACCTGACTCCCATTTTGATATAGCAGTACGAGACACGAACAAGGCATCTGCCAATTCTTCTTGAGTAAGACCTTTACTTTTTCTTAAACTTTGAAGCTTTTCATTGAATTCCATAACACAATCCCCTTATAAGTATAAAACAATCCTGCACTTAAAAGACAAGAGCCTATAATATCTGTCAACCAATGCACACCTGAAATCAGTCTGCCTGCTACCATAAACACAGAAAACGCAACTGTAAATATTGTTATAAATCTTTTTAATGTAATGCTTTTTAATCTTTGATTAGCTTGAAATACAAGCGTTGGCATAACGCACAACACAAGTAGTGTTGTTGACGATGGGTAAGATGCCTCCATAAAACCATTTATAAGAATTGGTCTGTAATTGATTGGGTACATTTCAAAAATCATATAACACAGTATTACTATAACATAATATACACCTAAAACAATAATATCAAAGTCAACTTTTAGCAGTTTTTTTCGTTTGATTAACTGAATAAGCCCCATAAAGCCAAAAAACATGCAAATAAAAATAGGCACAAGACCTAACCAATCTGTAATAGTATAAAGTGTCATATTCACACCTGTTAAGGAATGAAACCAACCATTTATTATTGCAAAACCTATATTTGTGACGTTTACACCTATGGGTTGCACATCTATTATTTTTATTAATATTGTCCAGATTGTAAAGAAAATAATAAAAACTATTCCCGATATTAGATTTTTCATACCTTTTGTTTTCATATTGTTTGTGTCCTTTCTTTTGTAAAATTATAACTTAACACTAACATAAAACAAAAAGAGTATAAAGTATTTTACCGTAACAATCACGATACTTTTCGTGTCATAATAAAAGAAACCCTTGAAAATCAAGAGTTTCTGTTAAAACAACTTTTATTAAACTATACTTTCCCTTTTATCTTCTTCATTTCCTTTTTAAGTCGGGAAAAATTCAAGTCTTCCCAAAGTGGCACAATGTGACCACCTTTAAGTCGCATTGATGCTTCAAGCATAGCACCATAATAAGCAACTCTGAAATCGGTAAACTCACTCATTTCACACTTGCTTTTATATGTTTTATACAAACCATAAGCGTCACCCCACATATTGCGAAGCTGGAACAAATCGTATTCTCTGTCCGCCCAGATGCTACCACAAGGGTCAATAAATCCAGTTAATTTGAATGTTTTCGGGTCAGCCATTATGTTCATTATATTAAGGTCGGCGTGTATAAGCACAGGTTTTGTATTTTCTTGCGGTAATTTGTTGAAAAGCTCTGTTGCATCATACAGATATTGCATCTTTTTCTTACTGAATTTTCCGTTTTCAGTTAATTCATTCAAAGCTTTAAGCCATGGCTCTTGCTTTTCTTTTTGGTAATAATCGTACCAACTGTCATAAACGGGATTTGACAACTCGCCAAACTTGTCATTCGTAATACTATGCAACTCCAACATACCTGAAATAACTTCTTCTGCGAATTTTTGCTTTTGACTTTTGCTTTTTAATAAAAACATAGGATTTAACACATTTTGCCCTTCAACGAAGGTCATACCTAAGATTTCGGTATTATCATCTTCGTATGTAAAAAGAACTTTAGGCATTTCAACACTTGTATTATCTGCTAAAACACTTAGCTGATATGCTTCTTCTTGTTGCATACCTTGAAGTTTATATCCCTTAATGGCAATAACTTCGCCATCGGAAAGAGTAGTCTTATAAACTCTACCATAACTACCCCCACCAATAAACTTGAAACTTACAGCCTTTTTATTAAGGTTTTCAAAAACAATGTCAGGTAAAACTGACATTAAATGCTTATCACTGTTATTAAGAAATTTCATTATGTTTACACCTCAAAACCATTATAGCAATTAAATCCATAAAAATCAATGCGGAACTAACTACAGTTTAATGCCTTTATAAATATAGTACGGTTTTGAAAAGATGTAATTCCCACTTTCTTGAGCCGATTTAAGATTTTCAATAAACTCATCGTATTCTGCTTCACTTATAGCTCCCGTGTTTTCTTCGTAGAGCCATGCAAAGTGTTTACTGAAATCATAGCCAAAAGCACCTTCTTTGTATTCTGTTTCAACAACATTATGAACGCTTACAGAACTTTCAAAAAGCTTGCTTTTATTAAAGTAGCCGTACATCCTTCTGCCTATCCAACTGTCAAGGTCATCCATCCAAGGTTGCTTTGTGACTGCATAGGCGTGAATCACTTTTGAAATCAGGTCTTTATTTTTACCGTTATATGTGACGCTGTCCCAATCACAGTTTACAGAAATCACCACTCCGCCTGGCTTTAAAATTCTGTAAATCTCCCTGACTAAAAAATCTTTATCCGGAACGCACTCAAACATATCCTTTGTAAACACAAAATCAAAGGTATTGTCTGAAAATTTCAGTTTCTTTGAGCAATTCATAACCTTAAGCTTAATGGGCTTTTTATATTTGACATTCTTAAACCCTTTGTCAGTAATATCTACACCAATGGCAGTTTTGATTTTATCGGGGAAAACCTTCTGAAACCCTAAAAGAAAACTTGCATCACGGCACCCCAAATCTGCAATAACTGCATTGTCGGGTAAACTGATTTGTTCAAAAATTGCTTTGTTTAATGATGAATATTTAATAATGTTCATTTTTAATAACCTCCAAAATAATAAAAAAATACTGTTAACAGCTATATGCCATTAACAGTAATATAAAAGGTAAACTTTTCTCTATCACTCTATCAGGCACATAGCAATTCAAGCCTGTACCCGAATAAGATACAAGCTATCTTCGTCTGCGTCGAATAGAGATAAAGAACATACCATTTTCCTCCAATTAAGATTTTAATTGATTATACTACAAATAATTAAAAATGCAAGTCAATAATTATTTTTTGTTCTTTGAAGCTAAAGAATAATACGCAACATCAGTAATTTTACCTCCCAAGTTTGCTTGTGGTAATATTGCGTGAAATTCAAATCCTAATTTTTCTGCAAGATGCCTTGATTTTTGATTATCAGCAGATATTTGAGCACTTATTCTTATAAATCCAAGCATTTCGAAACAATATTCTAAAACAGCACTCCCTGCTTCAAAAGCATAACCTTTATTCCAGTATGCAGGGTCAACATACCAAGCAATTTCACCTATTTGATTTTCAATAACTGAAAAAATGCCTATATCTCCAATAAATGTGCCATCATTAAGTGTAATACCCCAAGAAGCATCACCTTTAATTCTTTCAATATGCTGTTTGAGTTGTTTTTTATTATGTGGCATATATTTTCCACTAGTATTCTCGATTTCAGGTTTTAATAGGTATTCTATGTTTTTCGCATCACTTTTTTTAATGTTTCTTAAAATCAATCTCTCTGTTTTAATGGTCTGTGCTGACATAATACCACTTCCTACAAATTAGTGTACCACGAAAAAGAGCATTTGTAAATGGAATAAAAGCATACTCACACACATAACGACCCATTCGGTCAGAAACATTGTCGTATTGCTTCCCTTGGAGCAGTCGCAACGCTCTGTGTTTCTTCCCATTTATAAATTTGACTATTCGTTCACTGAACGGTCAAATTTATAAACCAGTTAACAGCCGAATGCGTCTGCACTACACAAGGTCATAAGTTCAAATCAAATTGAAAAAAAGCAAACAAAAAAGACATCCTATTGGATGTCTTCTTTGTTTGGCTCCCCCAGTTGGACTCGAACCAACGACCCTGCGGTTAACAGCCGCATGCTCTACCGACTGAGCTATAGAGGAATATTTATGTCGGCATTACCTATTTTTCCGGGCCGCTTCCAGCCAAGTATCTTCGGCGCAAATGAGCTTAACTACTGTGTTCGGGATGGGAACAGGTGGACCCTCATCGCAATCAACACCGACTATGAATTGACCTTTTAAGCCAATTATTTGTTATATAATAAGAACCTTATTAGTCTAATGGTGACCCGTACGAGATTCGAACTCGTGTTGCCGGCGTGAGAGGCCGGAGTCTTAGGCCACTTGACCAACGGGCCGTATATCTCGAATGGTACACCTTCAGGGACTCGAACCCTGGACACCCTGATTAAGAGTCAGGTGCTCTACCAACTGAGCTAAAG
>CALAEV010000045.1 GCA_937892525.1 uncultured Clostridia bacterium | reverse complement strand
GAACGGGGATTTTTTGATGTTGTCTTCTGGTCAATGGAAATTGCTGGAGAAAGTCCCTCAATTGCCTCTACATTCGGTTTTTCCATCTGGCCCAAAAACATTCTTGCATAAGATGATAAAGACTCAATATAGCGTCTTTGTCCCTCAGCATAGATAGTATCAAAAGCTAAAGACGATTTACCGGAACCAGAAAGTCCTGTTAAAACCACAAGCTTATCGCGTGGTATTTCAACATCAATATTTTTAAGATTATTTTCTTTTGCACCTTTAATAATAATTTTATCGTGTGTCATTTATTTCTCCGATTTTAATTTTTCAATTTTATCACGTAAATATGCAGCATGTTCAAACTCAAGAATTTTTGCTGCAGCTTTCATTTCTTCAGTAAGTCTGATTATAAGCTTTTGCTTTTCTTCACGGCTCATTCGTTTCTTACCAGATTTGTCACGACTTGAAATTTCAAGTATTTCACGAACATCTTTTGTAATTGTCTGTGGAGTAATACCGTGTTCTTCGTTATATGCAATCTGTTTTTCACGTCTGCGATATGTTTCTTCAATTGCTCTTTCCATTGATTTTGTAACCGTATCAGCATACATAATAACTTGTCCGTTAGCATTACGCGCTGCACGACCAATAATCTGTACAAGCGAAGTTTCAGAACGCAAAAACCCTTCCTTATCAGCATCAAGAATTGCAATAAGTGAGACTTCAGGAATATCAAGACCTTCACGAAGAAGGTTGATGCCCACAAGAACATCAAATTCACCTAATCGCAAATCACGGATTAATTCCATACGCTCAATAGTATCAATATCATAATGCATATAACGGACTTTTATTCCGTGTTGCGACAAATAATCAGTAAGATTTTCTGCCATTTTCTTTGTAAGAGTAGTAACAAGTACACGCTCTTTTTTCTCGATACGCATATTGATTTCAGAAATTAAATCATCAATTTGACCCTCTGTACCACGCACAGAAATTTCTGGGTCAAGAAGACCTGTTGGTCTTATAACTTGTTCTGCAACTTGCACACTTTTTTCAGCTTCAAAAGGTCCAGGTGTTGCACTTACAAATATCTTTTGATGTGTTTTGCCGTAAAATTCATCAAAAGTTAATGGTCTATTGTCATAAGCAGATGGCAAACGAAATCCAAAATTAATAAGACTTTCTTTTCTTGAACGGTCGCCACCATACATTCCACGGACTTGTGGTAATGTGACATGAGATTCGTCTACAAAAAGCACATAATCGTCAGGGAAATAGTCAAGTAAAGTAAATGGTGGTTCGCCTGGTTTTCTACCTGACATAATTGCAGAATAGTTTTCTATACCCTTGCAAAACCCTGTCTCACGCAACATTTCCATATCATACTCAGTGCGTTGGCGTATTCTTTGCGCTTCTATAAGTTTTCCTTGTTTTTCAAATTCAGCTACTTGCAACTCCATCTCATTATTGATTTTTTGAAGTGCTTCTTCCATCTTTTCAGGCGAAACAACATAGTGTGATGCAGGGTAAATTGCAATATGTGACACAACATTTTTTACTGCACCTGTTAATGCGTTAATTTCACTTATTCTGTCAATTTCGTCGCCAAAAAATTCAACTCTAATTGCAGTATCATTTGAATATACAGGGAAAATCTCGACAATATCTCCCCTAACTCTAAATTTATTACGGATAAAGTTAATATCATTACGCTCATATTGAATTTCAACAAGTTTAGCAATTAAATCATCACGGCTTTTTTCCATACCGGTACGCAACGAAATTACCATTGACTTATAATCAATTGGGTCACCTAACGAGTAAATACAAGAAACACTTGCAACTATAATTACATCTCGTCTTTCAGATAAGGCAGATGTTGCAGAATGTCGCAATTTGTCAATTTCATCGTTAATTGCAGAGTCTTTTTCAATATAAGTGTCAGTTGTTGCTATATATGCTTCTGGTTGATAGTAATCGTAATAGGATACGAAGTATT
>CALAEV010000044.1 GCA_937892525.1 uncultured Clostridia bacterium | reverse complement strand
TCGGTATTGATGCAGTTGCTATGTGTGTTAACGATATTATCTGTGTTGGTGCAAAACCATTATATTTCCTTGACTATATTGCTTGTGGTAAAAATGTTCCTGAAAAGATTGCAGAAATCGTTGGTGGTGTTGCTGAGGGTTGTGTTCAGTCTGGTTGCGCACTTATTGGTGGTGAAACTGCTGAACATCCTGGTCTTATGCCTGAAGAAGACTATGACCTTGCAGGTTTTGCAGTTGGTGTAGTCGATAAGCCAAAAATAATTGATAACAGCAAAATGGCTGTAGGTGATGTAGTTATCGCGCTTCCATCAACAGGTATTCACTCAAACGGCTTCAGCTTATGCCGTAAGGTTTTTGATATTGATAATAATAACCCTGAACTTTATGTTCCTCGTGAAGAGTTAAGTGGCAAAACTATTGCAGAAGCTTTACTTGTTCCTACAAAGATTTATGTTAAACCTGTTCTTGCACTTCTTGAAAAAGTAAACGTAAAGGGCATTTCTCATATTACAGGTGGTGGATTTTACGAAAATATTCCACGTTCTATTCCTGATGGACTTTGTGCAAAAATTGATAAATCTGCTGTTAAAGTTCTTCCTATCTTTGATGTTATCGCAAAGTGGGGCAACATTCCTGAACGTGATATGTATAATACATACAATATGGGCGTTGGTATGAGCATTGTAGTTCCTGCTAACGAGGTTGAACTTTCTCTCTCAATTCTTAAAGAAAATGGCATTGATGCTTATGTAATCGGTGAGATTATAGAAGGCGACGAGAAGGTGCTTTTATAATGAGTAAGAGAATTGTAGTTCTTGTATCTGGTGGTGGCACAAATCTTCAAGCACTTATTGATGCAGAAAAAAGAGGGGAGTTAGGCAATGGAAAAATTACTTGTGTAATTGCTTCGAAAGCCGATGCTTATGCTCTTACTCGTGCCGAAAATAACGGAATTAAAACAAGAACACTTATAAGAAAAGATTACAACGATATTGCGTCATATAGTTGCGCTATGCGAGATTTGCTTATTGAAGAAAAAGCAGACCTTATTGTTTATGCAGGATTTATGACAATTCTTGATGAAAATGTCTGTGATGCTTTCAAAAATAAGATGATTAACGTGCATCCTGCCCTTATTCCATCTTTCTGTGGAAAAGGTTTTTATGGGTTACACGTACACGAAGAAGCCTTGAAAAAAGGCGTAAAAGTATCAGGTGCAACTGTTCACTTTGTAACTGCAGAATGTGATGCAGGTCCAATTATTTTACAAAAAGCAGTTGATGTTATGAATGATGACACACCTGAAACATTACAGAAACGAATTATGGAACAAGCCGAATGGAAGATACTCCCCAAAGCAGTTCAGCTTTTCTGTGATGACAAAATTATAGTAGAAAACGGTAAAACAAATATTATATAATCGGAGGATTTTTCAAATGGAAATCAAATCACTTGAAAACGAACTGAATTCTCTCGCTTACCACGGCAGAGGTATTATCATCGGTAAAAGCGTAGATGGTAAAAAGGCAATTACTGCATATTTTATTATGGGTAGAAGCGTTAACAGTCGTAACAGAGTTTTTGTTGCAGAAGGTGACGCTATGCGTACAAAGGCATTTGATGAGTCAAAAATGACTGACCCTCATCTTATCATTTATTATCCTGTAAGAGTTCTTGGTAACAAGACTATCGTTACAAATGGCGACCAGACAGATACAATTTATGAACTTATGGATAAACAGATGACTTTTGAACAAGCACTCCGTACACGCGAGTTTGAAGATGATGCTCCAAACTACACACCTCGTATTTCAGGTATTATTCATCATGAAAACGGCGAAATGAATTATGCTATGTCAATTCTTAAGTCTGCTGACGGTGATGGTTCATCATGCCAAAGATATACATACGCTTATACAAATCCTCTTGCAGGTAAAGCCAAGTTTATTCACACTTATGAAGCTGACGGAAATCCACTTCCAAGTTTTGAAGGAGAGCCAAAAACTCTTGAATTACCTGATGTTGATATTGATACAATGACAGACATCATTTGGAAAAACCTTAATGAAGACAATAAAGTTTCACTTTTTGTAAGATACATTGACTTAGAAACTAATGAAATTGAAACAAGAATTGTAAACAAGAATGTATAAGGATAAGGAGATTGAAAATGAAAGAATTTGAACTTAAATACGGTTGTAACCCTAACCAGAAACCATCAAAAATCTATATGGAAGATGGTTCAGAACTTCCTATTGAAATCCTTAATGGCAGACCTGGTTTTATCAATTTCCTTGATGCATTTAACTCATGGCAGCTTGTAAAGGAAATTAAAGATATTCTCGGTATGCCTGCTGCAACATCTTTTAAGCATGTAAGCCCTACATCTGCTGCAGTTGGTGTAAAACTCCCTGATTCACTTAAAAAGGCTTGCTTTGTTGACGATATCCCTGACCTTGATGAATCTCCACTTGCTTGTGCTTATGCTCGTGCTCGTGGTACAGATAGAATGTCATCATTTGGTGACTGGATTGCACTTAGCGATGAATGTGACGCAACAACTGCAAAACTTGTTGCTCGTGAAGTTTCTGATGGTATTATTGCTCCTGGTTATTCAGCTGAAGCACTTGAAATTCTTAAAGGCAAAAGAAATGGTAACTATAATATTGTAAAAATTGATGCCGATTATGTTCCTGCAGTTCAGGAGAAAAAACAGGTATTTGGTATTACATTTGAGCAGGGAAGAAACAACTTCAGAATTGATGAAGAACTTCTTTCAAATATGGTTACAGAAAACAAAGAGTTCCCTGAAGAAGCAAAGCGCGACTTGATTATCGCACTTATTACTCTTAAATATACACAGTCAAACTCTGTTTGCTATGCTTATGACGGACAAGCAATCGGTGTTGGTGCAGGTCAGCAGTCAAGAATTCACTGCACA
This sequence comes from uncultured Clostridia bacterium, assembly GCA_937892525.1. Classification (GTDB taxonomy): domain Bacteria; phylum Bacillota; class Clostridia; order Oscillospirales; family Acutalibacteraceae; genus Fimenecus. The sequence continues at coordinate 31,281 of CALAEV010000044.1, read as the reverse complement.
CGCCTTGCAGGTACAAAGGCAGATACATGGCATCTTCGTCAGCATCCAAAAGTTCTTAATCTTCCTTTCCGTGATGATATTCGTCGTCCTGATAGAGATAATGTTATTGACGGTTACATCAACAAGAACGAAGAAGATGTTTGTGCAGATGGTATTTGGCAGAAATACTTCAAAACACAGCCAGAACCACTCACAGCAGAAGAAGCAAGAGCATATCTTGACACAATTACAGGTGTTTCTGTTGGTTCTGACGCATTCTTCCCATTCAGCGATAATATTGAAAGAGCACGCAAAAGTGGTGTTTCTTATATTGCTGAACCAGGCGGTTCAATCCGTGATGACGTTGTTATTGATTGTTGTAATAAATATGGAATCGCAATGGCATTTACAGGAATGCGTTTATTCCACCACTAATTTTGAGGTTGACTATGAAAATAATGGTTGTCGGTGGTGGCGGTAGAGAACACGCTATCATCAAAAAAATTAAAGAAAATAAAAAAGTTACAGAAATCTTTGCATTACCTGGTAACGGTGGTATTGCAGCAGATGCTACTTGTGTAGATATCGGCGCTACTGATATTGACAAGATTGTATCTTTTGCAGTAGATAACAAAATTGATTATGCAGTTGTTGCACCTGATGACCCATTGGTTTTAGGTTGCGTTGATGCGCTCAGTGAAAAGGGTATTCCTTGCTTTGGACCAAGAGCAAACGCTGCTATCATTGAAGGTAGTAAAGTTTTCTCAAAAAACTTAATGAAAAAGTATAATATTCCTACTGCTACATACGAAGTTTTTGAGGATATGGAGGCTGCTCTCAATTATCTTGAAACTGCTCCTATTCCAACAGTTATCAAAGCTGATGGCCTTGCACTTGGTAAAGGTGTTATTATTGCACAGACTCGTGATGAAGCAAAAACTGCAGTCCGTGATATGATGGAAGGTGGAATTTTTGGTAAATCAGGTTCTCGTGTAGTTGTTGAAGAATTTCTTACAGGTCCTGAAGTATCAGTTCTTGCTTTTACTGACGGTAAGGTTGTAAAACCTATGGTTTCTTCAATGGACCACAAACGTATCGGCGATAATGATACAGGTCTTAATACTGGTGGTATGGGTACAATAGCTCCAAATCCATATTACACAAAATCAATAGCTGATGAGTGTATGGAAACTATTTTCCTTCCTACAATCAATGCAATGAATGCAGAAGGTAGAACTTTTAAAGGCTGTCTTTACTTCGGTCTTATGCTTACACCTAACGGACCAAAAGTGATTGAATACAACTGTCGTTTTGGCGACCCTGAAACACAAGTTGTTCTTCCGCTTCTTGAAAGTGATTTGCTTGATATAATGCAAGCAACAACTAATGGAACTTTGGCTGAAACAGAAGTTAAATTTGCTGATAAGCATGCTTGCTGTGTTATTTTAGCTTCAAATGGTTATCCAACATCTTACAAAAAAGGTTTTGAAATGACATTTACAGAAGAAGCACTCGCAGCTACATATGTAGCTGGCGCAAAACTTGAAAATGGCAAGCTCGTTACTTCAGGTGGTCGTGTTACAGGCACAACAGCTGTTGCAGATTCTCTTGCAGAAGCAATTAAAGAAGCTTATCGTTTGTCCGATGGTGTGAAGTTTGAGGGTGCATATCGTAGAAGTGATATTGGTAAGCGTGCACTTTTAGCTTCTAACTAAGTGATAATGGAGGAAATTACTAAATGGTTTATCGTATATTTGTTGAAAAGAAGCCTGGCTTAGATAATGAAGCAAAAGGTCTTCTTAATGAAGCAAAACACTTGCTTGGCATTGAAAATTTAGATGATATTCGTCTTTTCAATCGCTATGATGCAGAAAATATTACAGAAGAATTATTCGATTATGCTGTAAAAACTGTTTTTTCAGAGTCACAGCTTGATAATGTATCAAGCAGTGTAGAAATCCCTGGTGCTTATGTTTTTGCAGTAGAGGCTCTTCCGGGTCAATTTGACCAGAGAGCAGACTCTGCAGCTCAGTGTATTCAGATTATCTCTCAGGGTGAGCGTCCTCTTATCCGTACAGCAAAGGTTTATGCTCTTTATGGCGCTTTGACAGAGGCTGATATCAAAGCATTCAAGAATCACGTAATCAATGCGGTTGAAAGTCGTGAGGCATCTCTTGATTTGCCTGAAACACTTTCAGCTAAATATGCTGCACCTGAAACAGTTGCTACTGTTGAAGGTTTTATCGGTATGGATGAGTTAGCACTTGCAAATCTCCTTGATGAAAAAGGACTTGCAATGGACCTTGATGACCTTAAGTTCCTTCAGGCATATTTTAGAGATACTGAGCATAGAGACCCAACTATTACAGAAATCCGTGTTGTTGATACATATTGGTCAGACCATTGCCGTCATACAACATTTTCTACACATCTTGATAATGTTCGTATTGACGACCCTGCAGTGCAAGAAGCTTATGACCGTTACCTTGCTGCAAGAGTAGAAGTTTACGGCGAAGAAAAAGCCGCAGCTCGTCCACAGACATTGATGGATATTGCTACTATTGGTACAAAAACACTTAAGAAACGTGGACTTCTTCCTGAACTTGATGAAAGTGAAGAAATCAACGCTTGTTCAATTCATGTTACTGCTACTGTAAATGGTGAAGACCAGGATTGGCTTCTTATGTTCAAAAACGAAACTCATAACCATCCTACAGAAATTGAGCCATTTGGTGGCGCAGCTACATGTATTGGTGGTTGTATCAGAGACCCTCTTTCAGGTCGTGCTTATGTTCATCAGGCAATGCGCGTAACAGGTGCAGGCGACCCAAGAAAGACTATTGCAGAAACTTTAGAAGGTAAACTTCCACAGCGTAAAATCTGTCAAACTGCAGCAGCAGGTTATTCTTCTTATGGTAACCAGATTGGTCTTGCAACAGGTCATGTTGCAGAAATTTACCATGAGGGATTTGTTGCAAAGCGTATGGAATGTGGTGCAGTAGTTGCTGCTGCCCCTGCTTATAATGTGCGTCGTGAACGTCCTGCTCCTGGTGATGTTATCGTTCTTCTTGGTGGACGAACAGGTCGCGATGGTATCGGTGGTGCTACTGGTTCATCAAAGAGCCATAATATGAAATCTCTTACAACAATGGCGTCAGAAGTTCAAAAAGGTAATGCTCCTGAAGAAAGAAAGATTCAGAGACTTTTCCGTAATTCAGAAGTTACTCGTTTAATCAAGCGTTGTAATGACTTCGGTGCAGGCGGTGTGTCTGTTGCTATTGGCGAACTTGCTCCTGGTCTTCAAATTGACCTTGATGCAGTACGCAAAAAGTATGAAGGTCTTGACGGAACAGAAATAGCAATTTCTGAATCTCAAGAGCGTATGGCAGTTGTTGTTGCGTCTGAAGACGCAGATAAATTTATTGCGTTTGCAGAAGAAGAAAACCTTGAAGCTTATCGTGTTGCTGTTGTTACAGAGGCAGAGCGTATGGTAATGAAGTGGAAGGGTAACATTATAGCTGACCTTAGCCGTGCTTTCCTTGATACAAATGGTGCAGTTAAGCATATGGACGTTACAGTTACTAAAAAAGACCTTTCAGTATTAAGCAAGGCAATGTTCGGCTCATTGCGTGAAATGGCTTCTGACCTTCGTACAGCAAGCCAGAGAGGTCTTGTGGAACGCTTTGACTCAACTATCGGTGCAGGTAGTGTTGTAATGCCTTATGGTGGTAAGCGTCAGCTTACTCCTACACAATCTATGGCTGCAGTGTTACCAGTACTCCCAGGTCAGGAAACAGACCAGGCAAGCGTTTTCAGTTGGGGTTGCGACCCTGACCATCTTTCTGTTGACCCTTATACAGGTGCTCACGCGTCAATTTATAACTCTGTCGCAAAGCTTGTTGCTGCAGGTTGTGATTATAAACTTGCATATCTTACATTACAGGAATTCTTTGAAAGACTTAAAACTGAGCCAGAGCGTTGGGGCAAGCCTTTTGCAGCTCTTCTTGGTGCATTTGATGCTCAGTTAGAGTTAGGTGCTGCTGCAATTGGTGGTAAAGACTCAATGTCAGGTACTTTCCTTGATTTGGATGTTCCACCAACACTTATTTCTTTTGCTATTGCTCCTATTAAAAAGCAAGATGTAATCAGCCCCGAGTTTAAAGAAGCAAATCATCCTGTATACCTTTTTGGTGCAACAGATGATAGTGCTGACTCTCTTAAAGCAACTTGGGAAGCATTCCACAACCTTTGCAAAGAAGGTAAGGTAAAGGCATCTTGGGCAGTTGAGCGTGGTATCGGTGAAGCAGTTATGAAAATGTCATTTGGTAACAATGTTGGTTTCGCTTCATCTGCTGACCTTAATGAAAATTGGCATCTTGGTATGTGGGGCTTCATTGTTGCAGAACTTACTGAAGATGTCGAGATTCCAGGTGTAATGAAAATCGGTACAACTACTGTAGAGCCTGTAATTAAACTTGGTGATGATACTGCTACAATCGAAGAACTTTATAAATTACATACTGCAACTCTTGAAGATGTATATCCAACTAAAGCTAAAGAAGATAAAGGCGAAATCCCTACATATTCTTTTGAAGGAAAGTGTGATATAGCTCCTGCAAATAAGGTTACCAAACCAAAAGTACTTATTCCTGTATTCCCAGGTACAAACTGTGAATACGACTCTGCTCGTGCAGTTGAAAAAGCAGGTGCTGAAGCTGAAATTTTCGTAATTAGAAACCTTACTGCTGAAGATGTTGCAAGAAGTGTTGAAGCCTTCTCTGCAAAGGTAAAAGAAAGTCAAATGATTTTCATCCCAGGTGGTTTCTCTGGTGGTGATGAGCCAGACGGTTCAGCTAAATTTATTACTGCTTTCTTCCGTAACCCTGCAGTAAAAGAAGCAGTTACAGACCTTCTTGATAATCGTGATGGTCTTATGTGTGGTATCTGTAATGGTTTCCAGGCACTTATTAAGCTTGGTCTTGTTCCTTATGGAAAGATTATTGACACAGATGAGAATTGTCCTACACTTACATTCAACAACATCAGTCGTCACCAAAGCAGAATTGTTCATACAAGAATTGCGTCAACAAAATCTCCATGGCTCAGCCTTATGAATGTAGGAGACATTGTGAATGTGCCTATTTCTCACGGTGAAGGTAAGTTCCTTGCATCTCCAGAACTTATTGCAGAACTTGCTACTAACGGACAGATTGCTACACAGTACGTTGACCTTGATGGTAATGCAACTTCAAATATTGACTTCAATCCAAATGGTTCATTGTGTGCAATTGAAGGTATTACTTCTCCTGACGGTCGTGTATTCGGTAAAATGGGTCACTCAGAGCGTATCGGCGACGGACTTTACAAGAATGTTCCTGGTGAATATGATATCCGTATGTTTGAAGCAGCTGTAAAGTATTTCAATAAATAACAATAAAAATAACCCAAGGCATTACGCTTTGGGTTATTGCTTTTTATGACTGTTTATAATATAATTATTTTGAGGTGAATAATATGGCAGTTAGATTAAATGAAAACAAGGAATTAGTTGCTAAAATCAAAGAGGGTCTTAGAATGAAAGATGGATATTGTCCTTGCAGACTTCAAAAATTAGAAGAATACAAATGTGTTTGTGAAGAATTTAAGCAACAAATTGCCGACCCTGATTTTGAAGGTTATTGCCATTGTAAATTATATTATAAATCTAAGGATTAAAAAAGATGCTATGTAGTTTTACATAGCATCTTTTCGTTTTAGTCTAAATTACTTACATGGTAACTTAAAGTCATTAAACTATCGCTTAAATGAACATTTTCTACTGCAACTTGTGGGTAATCCGCTGAAATATCATAATGACTAAAATTCCAAAATCCTTTAATACCAAGTTTAATAAGCTGTGGAGCTAGTTCCTTAGCCGCTGAACTTGGAATACAAAGAACAGCAACAGTAGGGGAGTTATCTTTACAAAAGTCATATAATCCATCTGTATGGCGAATTGGCAAACCACGAAGCAGTTGTCCTGTGAGTGCTTTATTTCTGTCAAATACGCCGATTACATTAAAACCTCGTTGTTCAAAAGACATATGTAATGCAACAGCCTTACCAAGATTACCTGCACCAATTAAAATTGCCTTTCTGTTATTGTTTACACCAAGAATATTACCGATTTCATTATATAAACTCTCAATATTATAACCGTATCCTTGTTGACCAAATCCACCAAAACAGTTTAAATCCTGACGAATTTGTGACGCTGTAAAGCCCATTTTTTCTGATAAATCTTTAGATGATATTCTTACGACACCATTTTCTTTAAGCTCACCTAAAAATCTGTAGTAGCGAGGAAGACGTTTAATGACAGAAATTGAAACTCCATCATTTCTACTCATACTTTTCACTCCTTATGAAAGCTTTTTAACAGTTTCCATTACATAGTCGCCGAAATCACTACATGTAGCACCATTATCACGACCTGTGATTGTAAGTTTCTTTTCTTCAAACATACAAATATCAAGTGCTCTTTCAAGTAAGTCAGCTTCTTTCTGTTTGCCGATGTGTGAAAGGAGCATAACTGTTGCACGAAGCATTGAGCAAGGGTCGGCATACCGACCACGACCTTCACGAATCATACGAGGTGCAGAGCCGTGAATAGCTTCAAACATAGCGTATCTCTTACCAAGGTTAGCACTACCTGCAGTACCAACACCACCTTGGAATTCAGCAGCTTCGTCAGTAATAATATCGCCATAAAGATTAGGAAGAATAAATACTTTAAAGTCTTTTCTTCTCTTTTCGTCAATAAGTTTTGCAGTTGTAATATCAACATACCATTCATCTGTAATGATTTCTGGATATTCTTTACCAACTTCTTTACAAATTCTAAGGAATTTACCATCAGTTGTCTTAATTACATTTGCTTTATTGATAATAGAAACTCTTTCTTTACCGTTTCTCTTTGCATAATCATAAGCCATACGTGCGATTCTTTCAGAACCTTCACTTGTTGTAACAACAAAGTCCATAGCAAGGTCTTCTGTAACATTAACACCCTTTGAACCAACTGCATAAGCACCTTCTGTGTTTTCACGGAAGAATGTCCAGTCAATACCTTGGTCAGGAACTTTAACAGGACGAACGTTAGCAAAAAGGTCAAGTTCTTTTCTCATTGCAACGTTTGCACTTTCAATGTTTGGCCATGGGTCGCCAGCTTGTGGAGTTGTTGTAGGTCCTTTAAGGATTACATGACATTCTTTAAGTTCTGCAAGAACGTCATCAGGAATTGCTTTCATAACTGCAACTCTGTTTTCAATTGTGAGACCGTCAATTACCTTGAATTCAACTTTACCTGCTTTTACATCATCTGCAAGCATATATTCAAGAACTCTTGCTGATTCTTTTGTGATAATAGGGCCAATACCGTCGCCACCACAAACACCGATGATGATTTTATCGAGTTTTTCGAAGTCAACAAATTCTTTCTGTGCTTTAATCTTTTCGTTTCTTGCAAGTTGTTCTCTGACAAGAGCTTCAAACTTTGCAAGTGCTTCTGAAATCTGCTTTTCCATATTTAACTCTCCTTAAAATGATTCTTTAGTATAGTTTAATAATCCACCTGCGAGAATAATATCTTTCTGACGTTGTGAAAGGTCATACTTGATTTCGTATTCTTCGTTTGTTGTAAGGTTTACAAGTACAGCAGGTTCATTGTTGATAATTGCGTTTTTAATTCCTTTAAGACTTAACTCATCGCCTTGAGTAATTTTGTCATAATCATCAGGATTTGCAAAGTTAAGAGGAAGAATACCTGCATTAATAAGGTTTGCACAGTGAATACGAGCAAATGACTTTGTGATAACTGCTTTAACACCAAGATAAAGTGGAACAAGTGCTGCGTGTTCACGAGATGAGCCTTGACCGTAGTTAGCACCACCAATTACAATGCCTTTGCCTTCAGCCTTAATTCGTTCAGGGAAAGTTTTATCACAAACACCAAAACAATATTGTGAAAGGAAAGGAATGTTTGAACGGTAGGGGAGGATTTTAGCGCCAGCAGGCATAATGTGGTCTGTTGTTATATCATCGCCAACTTTAAGAACTGCTTTTGCAGTAATATCGTCGCCCATAGGCTCACTTGTTGGGAATGGTTTGATGTTTGGTCCATACATAACCTCAACATCTTTTGCTTCCTCAGGAGTTGCAGGCATTGCAACCATATTATCGTTAATGATAAATTCATCAGGAAGTATGATTTCAGGGAATTCACCTAAATCGCGTGGGTCTGTAAGGTAACCTGTAAGTGCAGACGCTGCTGCAACTTCAGGGCTTACAAGATAAATACCTGCATCAGCAGTACCTGAACGACCTTCAAAGTTTCTATTGAATGTGCGAAGTGATACGCCTGCTGAGTTAGGTGACTGACCCATACCGATACAAGGACCACAAGCGCTTTCAAGGATACGAGCACCTGCGTCAATCATATCAGCAAGAGCACCATTCTGTGAAATCATATTAAGAACCTGTTTTGAACCAGGTGCAATTGAAAGACTAACTGCAGGATGAACAGTCTTACCTTTAAGAATTGCTGCAACTTTCATCATATCAAGAAGTGATGAGTTTGTGCATGAACCAATACAAACTTGGTCAACCTTGATTTTACCGATTTCTGTAACAGATTTTACTCTGTCGGGCATATGTGGACAAGCAGCCATAGGAGCTAATTCTGATAAGTTAATGTTGATAACTTCATCATAAACTGCGTCATCGTCTGCTTTGAGCTCAACCCAATCTTCTTCGCGACCTTGTGCCTTTAAGAATGCTTTCGTAATATCGTCAGATGGGAAAACAGATGTAGTAGCACCAAGTTCAGCGCCCATGTTAGTAATTGTAGCACGTTCTGGAACTGAAAGGGTAGCAACACCATCGCCACCATATTCAATAATCTTACCAACGCCACCCTTAACTGTCATAATACGAAGTACTTCAAGGATAACATCTTTTGCTGCAACCCAAGGACTAAGCTTGCCTGTAAGGTTTACTCTAACCATTTTTGGCATAGTAATATAATATGTACCGCCACCCATAGCAACAGCAACATCAAGACCACCAGCACCCATAGCAAGCATACCAATACCACCACCAGTAGGTGTGTGACTATCTGAACCAATTAAAGTCTTGCCAGGCTTGCCAAATCTTTCAAGGTGTACCTGATGGCAAATTCCGTTACCAGGTCTTGAAAAACGAATACCACGTTTTTTAGCAACACTCTGAATAAATCTGTGGTCATCAGCATTTTCAAATCCAGTTTGTAATGTGTTGTGGTCAATATAAGCAACTGAAAGTTCAGTTTTAACCTGTTCAATTCCCATAGCTTCAAGTTCAAGATATGCCATTGTGCCTGTAGCATCTTGAGTTAATGTCTGGTCAATTTTAAGGCCAACCTCACTGCCTGGTGTCATATCACCACTGACAAGGTGAGATTTAATAAGTTTTTGTCCGATTGTCATACCCATTTGAATCACTCCTTGGACTTTTTCATTTTTTTAACAATCTTTATTAATTTTATTATATTGTTAGAAATTTGTCAATATATTTGTATATATTAAAAAGTATTTTTTAACAAAACATTGATATTGAAAATAAATTATGATACAATATTTAGTAGTTTTGGCATAAATAATTATTATCTATTCGGTTAGAATATTTTTATAAATTCTAACGGAAGTGATAATATGTGCGTTTACTATGATGATTTTACTGCGCCAGCTAATCCAACATCACCTGAGCAAAGTGGTTCAAGTGATAATGAAACAGATAATTCACCTAAAAATGAAATTACTGACGATGGTGCTTTTTCTGTAAACAAAAACGGAAAATACATTCATTGCCTTACAATAATAGGGCAGGTAGAGGGACATTATATTCTCCCTCCAACCAATAAAACTACAAAATATGAACATGTTATTCCTCAACTTGTTGCAGTTGAAGAAAATGAAGATGTAGATGGATTGCTTATAATACTCAATACAGTTGGTGGCGATATTGAAGCAGGTCTTGCTATTGCTGAACTTATTTCAGGTATGAAAAAACCAACTGCTTCATTAGTCCTTGGTGGTGGTCATTCAATAGGCGTACCACTAGCAGTTTCCGCTGATAAGTCATTTATTGTACCAACTGCCACAATGACTATTCACCCTGTGAGAATGAATGGTTTAGTATTGGGCGTCCCACAAACATTATCATATTTTGAACAGATGCAAGAGCGTATTGTAAGTTTTGTATCAGGCAACTCTAATATTCCGCCTGAGCGTTTTCGCGAACTTATGCTTTCAACCGGCGAGTTAGTAATGGATGTTGGCACTGTCCTTGACGGCGAAAACGCTGTAAAAGAGGGCTTAATAGATAATATTGGTAATTTAAAAGATGCAATTTCATATTTGTATTCACAAATAGAGAGTTAATGGAGTTGATTTTATGTCGATTATTAAAGCAATTATTCTTGGTATAGTTCAGGGGGTAACTGAGTTTTTACCAATTTCAAGTAGTGGTCACTTATCATTATTTCAACATTTTTTGAACGTTGATGGTGAGGGTTCGTTGCTATTTTCTGTACTTCTTCATTTAGGTACATTAATTGCTGTGTTTGTTGTGTTTCATAAAACAATTTTTGAACTTGTGGTTGACGCTTTTGGTCTTGTTAAAGATATTTTTACAGGCAAATTTAAGTTTAAGCAACTTCAAGGAAAAAAGAAAATGCTTGTAATGTTTGTATTCTCTTGTATTCCACTTCTTTTATTGTTATTGCCGGTTGGTAATGATATGAAACTTATGGATGTACTCGGTGGGCTTTCTGAAGATGACAGCATACTCTTAGAAGGTTTCTGTTTCCTTTTCACAGGTTGTTTATTATTATCATCTACATATATTTCAAAAAAGAAAACATTAAATCGTGAAGTGAATACTCTTGATTCATTTGCGATTGGTATTGCACAAGTGTTTGCAGCAGGTTTTCCTGGAATTTCTCGTTCCGGTTCAACAATTTCAACTGGTATGATTTGTGGAGTATCAAAAGAATATATGGTTGAATATTCATTTATTCTTGGCATTCCTGCAATTATAGTTGCAAATGCTGTTGAACTTAAAGATGCAGTAGAAACAGGTGCTCAACTTGAATTATTACCAACCGTTATTGGTGTGTTGGTTGCAGCTGTTGTGGGCGTTGCCTGCATTAAATTGTTACAATGGATTTTGAAAAAGGATATGTGGAAATACTTCGGTTTTTATTGTCTTGTAATTGGTGTATTTACAATTATTTGTAGTGCTTTAGGAATTTAATTTGGAGATGTATAAATAAATGGCAAATCAAAGAAAAAGAAAAACAACACAAAATAGGAAAAATACAAAAAAATCAAACAATAGTTTTGTAATAAATAAGCAATTATCTGCAATTATTATGTTTGCTGTTGGCATATTGTGGTTTTGTATGGCATTGATTGATGCTGAAGGCTTGTGGGGAGGATTACGAACATTCTTATTTGGTGTGTTCGGCGTTTTTACATTTATTTTCCCGCTTTTCTTACTTGTGTCAGCTGCTTTTATGGCTCTTGATAAGAATGATAGTAATTTTACATCAAAAATTATACAAATTACAGTTATTGTCACATTGATTAGTGGTATTGTTCATGTATTCCAATCTAATCCAACTGATACATATTTTGTTGCAATTAAAGAAGCATATAATGTGTTCTACATTGATGGAAGTATGCTCGGTGGAGGTGCTTTTGGTGCCATTATCGGTGGTATTTTTCTTGCACTTACAGGTGGTAATGTTGCAGCTGCACTAATTATTGAATTTATTCTTTTGTTTGTGATTGTAATGATATTTACTGGTTTAACTCTTGGTAATCTTATAAGAGGTATTTCAAAGCCTGTTAAAAAAGTTGGTGAATTCACTAGCGAAAAAATTAATGAATATGGTGAAAAAGCAGAGCAGATTGCTGAAGAACGTAAAAAGAAAAAAGCAGAGTTTAATCCTGATGTTGATTTAGGACCAGACCCTGATGAAAATGCTAAACCTTTAACTTTTGATGATGAAATTGAAGAGGAATTAGACGAACTAGTTCCTTTGAGTGATATTAAAAATAATAAGCAAGAACCAGAAAAGATTGAAGAAGAAAAAGTTATTAATCTTGACGATATTATAAAGAAAAGTATTAAAAAAGAAGAAGCAGTTGTTGAAGAAGAAATAGTTGAAGAGGTTGAAGAAGCTGAAAAAAGAGTTTATCTTTTGCCTCCAATAGATTGTCTTAATATGCCAAAAGAGAGTAATGCATCTAATCTTGAAGCTGAACTTAAACAAACAGCGAAGAAACTTGAAGAAACTCTTAGTAGTTTTGGCGTAGAAACCAGAACCGTGGGCATTTGTTCTGGTCCATCAGTTACAAGATATGAAATTCAACCAGCAGCAGGTGTTAAAATCAGTAAAATTACTAACCTTGCTGATGATATTGCATTAAATCTTGCAGCTTCCGGTGTTCGTATTGAAGCGCCAATTCCAAATAAAGCTGCTGTTGGTATTGAAGTTCCTAACAAAAATCGTAGAATGGTTACAATGCGCGAGGTTGTTGACCAGCCACAATATAAAAATGCAAAATCGAAATTAAACGTAGCCCTTGGTAAAGATATTACTGGTGAATTTGTATATTCAGACCTTTCAAAAATGCCTCACTTACTTATTGCAGGTACAACAGGTTCAGGTAAATCAGTATGTCTTAACTCAATGATTGTCAGTATTCTTTATAATGCTACACCTGAAGAAGTTAAACTTTTAATGATTGACCCAAAACAAGTTGAGTTTACAGTTTATAATGGCATCCCTCACTTGCTTGTTCCTGTAGTTTCTGACCCAAGAAAAGCATCTGGCGCTCTTGCATGGGCTGTAACTGAAATGCTTACAAGATACAAAACTTTCTCTGAAAATAGTGTTCGTGATATATCTGGTTACAACAGCATTTGTGAAAGTCAAGGCAAAAAGAAAATGCCACAGATTGTTATTTTCATAGATGAGTTGTCCGACCTTATGATGGCTGCACCAAATGAAGTTGAAGACTCAATTTGCCGTCTTGCACAAATGGCGCGTGCAGCAGGTATGCATCTTGTTATCGCTACGCAAAGACCATCAGTTGATGTTATTACAGGTATTATTAAAGCTAACATTCCAAGTAGAATTTCACTTTCAGTTTCTTCACAGGTTGACTCTCGTACGATTATCGACTCGGTCGGTGCTGAAAAACTTCTTGGTAATGGCGATATGCTTTATTATCCTGTTGGTATTCCTAAACCGATTCGTGTTCAGGGTTGTTTCCTTTCAGATAAAGAAGTTGAAAACGTTGTAACTCATATTAAAAATCAAGCACAATCTGTTTACGATGATGATGTTATGAAAGAAATTGATAAAAATGCTGCAAATACAGGTGCTAAAAAGAAAGATTCTTCTGCATCTGACAGTGATGGAAGTGACGGACCAGCTGATGAAATGCTTCCAAAGGCGATAGAGGCTGTTATTGAGGCACAATCAGCATCTACAACACTTCTTCAAAGAAAGCTTAAATTAGGCTATGCAAGAGCTGCAAGAATAGTTGACGAACTTGAAGAGCGTGGAATTATTGGTCCATATGAGGGTGCTAAACCAAGAAAAGTTTTAATTACTAAACAACAATGGTATGAAATGAATGCCTTGGCTCAAGGTGGAGCAGACAAACCATATGGTGAAGACGAAGAGGATTTAAGTGAAGAATAATACATTTTTACCTGTCTCAAAAGTTGATATGATTAACAGAGGCTGGGATGAAGTTGATTTTGTTTACGTGTCTGGTGATGCGTACGTCGACCATCCCAGCTTCGGCGTGTCTATAATTACTCGTGTTCTTGAAAATGCAGGGTATAAAGTTGGTGTGATTTCTCAACCTGATTGGCGAAAAAATGATTCATTTAAAGTGTTCGGCAAGCCAAGACTTGGATTTATGGTTTCGTCGGGTAATATTGATTCAATGGTTGCACATTATACTGTTGCAAAGCGTAAAAGAAGCACAGATGCTTATTCTCCAGGTGGAAAAATGGGATTACGTCCTGACCGTGCAGTTATTGTATATTGTCAGAAAATTCGCGAAATCTATGGCGATATTCCAATTATTATTGGTGGATTAGAAGCGTCACTCCGTCGTTTTGCGCACTATGATTATTGGGATGACGCGATTAGACCTTCAATTCTTTTTGACTCTGGTGCAGACTTGATTTCATTCGGTATGGGTGAAAAACAAACTGTTGAAATTGCCAACAGACTTAACAATGGTGAAGATATTAAATCTTTAACCGATATTAAAGGTACTTGCTATGCTGTACCTGTTACAGAGACTCCATACAAAGGTGTTGAGTGCCCTTCATTTGAGAATGTGTTGGCGTCTAAAAAAGAGTATGCAATTTCTTGTCGTATTCAACAAGACGAGCAAGACCATATTCGTGGTAAAGTTATTAAACAGCGTCACGGTAAAATGATGCTTGTTCAAAATGTGCCAATGGAGCCACTTACAACTGAAGAGCTTGACAAAGTTTATTCACTTCCATATATGCGAACATATCATCCTATGTATGAAAAAGATGGGGGAGTACCTGGAATAATTGAAGTTGAGTTTTCAATTACTCATAACCGTGGTTGCTTCGGAGCTTGTAATTTCTGTTCTATTGCATTTCATCAAGGCAGATTTGTAACTTGTCGTAGCAAGGAATCCATTATAAAAGAGGCAAAACTCTTAACTGAATTAGATGGGTTTAAGGGTTATATTCATGATATTGGTGGTCCAACTGCAAATTTTAGAAGAACTTCTTGTGATGTGCAGTTAAAAAATGGTTTGTGTAAGGGCAAAAAGTGTTTAGCTCCTAATCCTTGTCCTGCATTAGTTTCAACTCACGAGGAATATCTTGACATATTAAGAGAAATCCGTAATTTACCTAAAGTAAAAAAAGTGTTTATTCGTTCAGGAATCCGTTATGATTACATGTTGTGCGATAAAAATGACGAATTTTTCAAAGAACTTGTAAAACACCATGTCAGCGGACAGTTAAAAGTAGCTCCTGAACATTGTTCTGCGACGGTTCTTGATAAAATGGGTAAACCTCATATTCAAGCGTATAAAGAGTTTTCAAAAAAATACTTTAATTTTACTAAATCAATTGGTAAAGAACAGTATCTCGTGCCATATCTTATGTCGTCACACCCAGGGGCAACATTGAAAGATGCTGTTGAATTAGCAGAGTTCATTCGTGATGAAAAACTTCATCCTGAACAAGTTCAAGATTATTATCCAACACCTGGCACAATTTCTACTGCTATGTATTATACTGAACTTGACCCATATACTCTTGAAAAAGTTTTTGTTGCAAAAAATCCACATGATAAGGCTTTGCAACGAGCATTAATGCAATATTTTAATCCTAAAAACTATGATTTAGTTTATGAGGCATTAAAAAAGGCAGGTCGTTCAGATTTAATAGGCACATCTGCAAAATGTTTGATTAAGCCAAAGGCGAACGATAGAGCCAACGTAAGAAATCAAGTGAATTATAAATATGACAAAAAACGAAAAAATAATATACAAAAGCGGAAGAAAAAATGAAAACGGTTATCCAAGATTTCATTTAACAAAAAAGCAAAAGAAATTTGTAGCATACACTATTGTAATTGTGATTATTGGCATCATAGTTTATACTCTTGATTTTTCAGGAATTGCATCTATTTCTGAAATTAAGAATACCCTTGGCGCAATTGATGGTGTAAAACCTGTTGATAGTGACTTCGCAGTATATTATCTTGATGTTGGTCAAAGTGACTGTACCATTGTTATTTGTGATGATGAAGTACTCATGATTGACTGTGGTACTTATAATCAACTGAATACTATCCGTCAGTCTATACATACTCTAGAAATTGACAAAGTTGATTATATGTTAATCACACATCAACACGATGACCATATGGGTAGTGCTATAGATTTATTAGAAGACGTTTCAGTTGAAAATATTATTATGCCTAAACTTACACAGACTAATAATGTGACAAGTAAGACTTATAACGTTTTAATTAATACAATTAATAATAAGAATATCAACAAAATTCCTGCACAAGATTGTAAAAACTTTATGTTGGGGGAGGCTCTGGTTGAAATATTGTCACCAACCGTGCAAAGTAATAACCTTAATAATATGTCTGTAGTGCTAAAAATAACTTATGGTGATACTGAGTTTTTATTTCAAGGTGATGCAGAATCAAAAATTGAAAATGATTTACTTCGGTCAGATTTCGATATTGATGTAGATGTGTTAAAAACAGGTCATCATGGTAGTAAAACATCTTCGACTGATAAATATTTAGACGCTACAAGCCCACAGATAGCAATTCTTTCGAGTGGTTACGGTAATAATTACGGTCATCCAAACAAAACTGTATTAGATAGACTTGAACAAAAGGGGATATTTGCATTTTCAACTTTTCTTGATGGTGATATTGCAGTTTCGAGCGACGGCGAAGCAATTACGGTCTATACACAGAATAGTAAGGAAATATATCAATATAAATAAATTCAAAAAAATACTTGCATTTACAAAACGATTGTGATATAATTTTTCAGCAATTCGCATGTACGGTGATTTTAATGGTATTGCATACACAGTATGTCCTGTTAAAAGTTGACCCGTGCAGAGGATATAAATAAGGAGGAAAAAACAATGTCAGTAGTATCTATGAAACAGTTACTCGAGGCAGGTGTTCATTTCGGACACCAAACAAGAAGATGGAACCCTAAAATGGCTGAATACATCTTCACTGAAAGAAATGGTATTTATATCATTGACCTTCAGAAAACAGTTAAAAAACTTGAAGAAGCTTACAAGGTAATCAAGGAAGTTTCTGAAAACGGTGGCGAAGTTCTCTTCGTAGGCACAAAGAAACAGGCTCAGGATTCAGTTAAGGAAGAAGCAATTCGTTGCGGTATGCCTTACGTTAATGCTCGTTGGCTTGGTGGTATGCTTACAAACTTCTCAACAATCAAGCAAAGAATTAAGAGACTCGCTCAACTCAAAGCTATGCAAGAAGATGGCACATTCGACCTTCTTCCTAAAAAGGAAGTTGCTAAGTATGAGCTTGAAATTGAAAAGCTTGAAAAATACATTGGTGGTATTACAGAAATGAAAAAGCAGCCAGCTGCTATGTTCATTGTTGACCCAAGAAAAGAAAAGATTGCAGTTGCTGAAGCTAAGAAGCTTGGTATTCCTGTAATTGCTATCGTTGACACAAACTGTGACCCTGATGATGTTGACTATGTTATCCCAGGTAATGACGATGCTATTCGTGCAGTAAAACTTATTGCTGGCGCTATGGCTGATGCTATTATCGAAGGCAGACAGGGTGAACAGATGGAAGTTGTAGCTGAAGAAGCTGCAGAAGCAGTAGCTGAAGAAGTTGCTGAATAATTAAGTTTATTATAGCCCGTGGCATAATCGTTACGGGCTCTTTTCAAAATATTTGATATTGGAGGAAAAGAAAATGGCATTTACTGCAAAAGACGTACAGGCTCTTCGTGAGAAGACAGGCGTTGGTATGATGGATTGTAAAAAAGCTCTTGTTGAAACAGATGGCGATATTGAAAAGGCTATTGATATTCTTAGAGAAAAAGGACTTGCTTCAGCTGCAAAGAAAGCAAGCCGTGTTGCTGCTGAAGGTGTAGTTGCTGCTTATAGCGACGCTAATGCAGGCGCACTTGTTGAAATTAACTGCGAAACAGACTTCGTTGCAAAGGGTGAACCATTCGTTAACCTTGCCGCTAAAGTTGTTAAGACTGTTGTTGCTACAAAGCCAGCTGATGTTGAAGCACTTCTTGCTACAAAAGCAGTTGATTCTGACAAAACAGTTGATGAAGAAGTACAGGAAGTATTCCTTGCACTTCGCGAAAATATGAAAGTTCGTAGATTTGCACTTGTTGAAGGTCACACAGCAACATATATTCATGCTGGTGGTACTGTTGGCGTTATTGTAGCATTTGATGTTGATGATGCTACAGCAGCAAAAGCAGAATTTGACGCAATGGGCAAAAACGTTGCAATGCAGATTGCAGCTATGAACCCAGAATATTTGTGCAAAGCATCAATTTCTGATGATGAACTTGCAAAGATGAAATCAATCACTATTGATAGCGCACTTAACAAGCCTGATTCACTTCCAGTTCCAATTCTTAACAGCATTATTACAGAAGCAATCAATGATAAGAAGTGGAGCGACGAAGACGCTGAAATTTACAACGGTCTTGACCAGAAACAGAGAAAGAACTTTGTAAACTTCATTTCAAAAGAAGCTTATGCTACAATGGCTGAAATCGCAGTATCTCATAAGGCTGAAATTTCAGAAAACAAAATCTTCGTTGGTCTTGTTCAGGGTCGTCTTGCAAAACAGATTAAAGAAGTTTGTCTTCTTGAGCAGACATTCGTTCGTTCAGACCTTTTCGACGGTTCTGTTGACGGTTATGTAAATTCAGTTGCCAAAGCTCTTGGCGCAGATATTAAGCTTACAAGCTTTGTTCGTTTTGAAAAGGGCGAAGGCATTGAAAAGAAAGAAGAAAACTTTGCTGCTGAAATCGCAAGCATGATGTAATTTCTTTAATAAAACTATAAGCGTACAGTTCTTTCTGTACGCTTTATTTTTTTAAAATTAAACATAACTTGCTTTATTTGTCGCTTTAAGGTATAATCTGTAAAAAAGGGAGTGATTTGTGTGCTTTTTGCGTATTTTGCCTTACTAGAAAATCCTGAAGATGAGCCATTGTTTGAAGAGTTTTATAACAAATTTTACGATACAATTTTCTACATAGCAAAGAAGCATTTAAAAACTATTGAATCAGCAGAAGACTGTGCTCATGAGGTGTTAATCAGCTTTGCTAAGAACTTTCATAACATTACCCATGATTTTAACGATAAAAAATTATACAACTTCATAAGCATAGTTACACAAGCAAAGGCAGTTGATATGTTTAGAAAAGAGAAAAAACATATTTATAACGTGGCAGATGCAGATATAAGTGAATTTTATGATATTGAAGCAAAAGAATTTGATGTTATTGATGTAATAACACTTAAAGAAGCTTTCGAAAAGATGCCGGAAGAATACAGATATATTTGCTATCTTAAATATGTTCTTAATATAACTGGTGAACAAATTGCCAGAATGTTAGATATATCACAGCCTCTTGTAAGAAAACGTTGTATGCTTGGCAGACAGTTTGTTATAAAATATTTTGAGGGAGAAACCGATGAATAATTTTGAAAAAGCATGTGAAATGTCAATGAATGACTGGTTAGCAACTATCCCGGATAATGTGCCTAAAGCAGAATACACTAAAAATCATGAAAAATGGCTTAAAAAGTTGTTTAACAAAATGCGTGGCAACCGTTATCACAGATTCACCACAAATACAGTAAAAGTTATGCTTGTGGCAGCCGTGTTAACAGCATTGTTGTTTACTGCTTTTGTAATTCCTTCTTCACGCGAATATATTATTGATAATTTTGAAATTTTCAGCAGATACAAAATTACAGAGAATAATAAAAACTCAGTAAACGGTGAAATTACTGTAGGCTATATGGCTGAAGGGTTTGAGTTAGAAAATGAACAGGTTTCTTCAAAGGGAATTGTGAATGATTATACTGATTCAAGTGGTAGAATAATTACGATTACAAAAACTTCTTCATCAATTGAAGTAGATTTCGACACGGAATTTGAAACTGTGGAAAACATTCTTATAGATGAAATGATATATTTATATCATGTTGATGATACAAACTATGGTTATTTGGTTTGGAATATGAATGACTATGTTTATCAAATACATGGTTCCATCTCAAAAGATGAATTATTAAAAATTGCAGAAACTGTTAAATAGAGTTTAATAGTAACAAACTTCTCTTATAATACGATATATGTTTTTTAGGGGAGGTGTAAAAATGGTAAAAACTATGAAAAAAACTGTAAGCATTCTTTTAATTCTTACAATGTTGTTTTCATCTTTTGCAATTATGTCTTCTGCTGCTGTAGTTGAAGAAGAATATGGTGTAATGCCTTGCTTCACTACAATAAGTAGTGTTTCAACATCTTTTGTTATAAGTGGTCTTAATTCTACTTCAACAGTAATACTTACAGCGAAAACATCAACATCTTTATATATAAAGATAGAATTGCAAAAAGAAAAGTCGTCAGGTTATGAAACTATTGAAACATGGACAAAATCTGGTACAGGTGTATCACTTCTTCTTGAAGAAACACGTCTTATCAATGTTTTTAGTGAGTACAGAATTAAAGTTACTTGCACAGCCGGTGGCGAAACACACGTAAAATACGACTACCCAGATTAAATATTAATACTCAGACCAATAAAGCGTACAGTTTATGCTGTACGTTTTATTTTTTTGCTTGTAAAAATCAAAGCCATAATGTAAAATAATATTGTTAAAATTATTTCCATATATTTTATGGGGTGATTTTGTGAAAAAATCTTTAATTGCTTTATTGCTTGCAACCGTTGTGTGCATTACATCTGTTCTTTTGTGTCAAATACAAATAGTATCATCAAACACAATAATAAATGACCAATTGCCAGTTATAATTATTGATGCAGGTCACGGTGGCGAAGATGGTGGCGCAGTAGCTGTTGATGGTACTTATGAAAAAGATATTAATTTGCAAATTTCATTAAAGTTAAATGATTTATTGTCAGTTTTCGGCTATAAAACGCATTTAATAAGAACAACAGATACTGCCATTCATACTTCAGGCAACACAATTCGAGAACGTAAAGTTTCTGATATTCGCAACAGAACTGCTACTATGGATTTGTACGAAAACTGCATTTATTTGAGTGTTCACCAAAACAAGTACGAAGATAGCAGAATATGGGGCACTCAGACCTTTTATTCAGCTAATTGTGATGATAGTCAAGAAATTGCAGGGCTTATTCAAAACGCTGTTAAAAGCCAATTGCAGCCAGATAACAAGCGTCAAATTAAAAAGTCAGGCACAGATATTTATGTGCTATATAACGCAACAAAACCTGCAGTAATGGTTGAATGTGGGTTTGTTTCAAATCCAAGCGAATTAAATCAATTGAAAAATAGCACATATCAAAATAATATGGCATTATCAATTGCAACAGGAATAATAAACTATAACATTTCGGAGGTCCAAAATGGCTCAGAAGTCTAAATCAGTATATATTTGTAGTGAATGTGGTTATGAAACACCGCGTTGGCTTGGTCAATGTCCAAATTGTAACGAGTGGAATACTTTAAATGAAGAAATCAAAACAGTTGTAAAAGAAACTGCTAAAAAGAGTCTTGTGGGCTCAAATCGTGGTCGTGCGTACCCACTTGCACAGATTACTGCTGACACAGGTCATAGATACAATACAGGTCTTAAAGAGTTAAATCGCGTACTTGGTGGTGGTCTTGTAAAAGGTTCTGTTGTGCTTTTAAGTGGTGACCCTGGCATTGGTAAGTCAACAATCCTTTTACAGATTTGCGAATATTTAGGCGAGGGATTAAAGATTTTATATGTATCAGGTGAAGAGTCTGCACACCAGATTAAACTTCGTGCATCTAGACTTGCAGTATCAACTGAAAATCTTTCAGTACTTTGTGAAACAGATGCACAATACATCTGTGAGTATATTCAGTCAGAAAAGCCTGACATTGTGATAATCGACTCAATACAAACAATGGAAATCAGTGAATTAAACTCATCTCCAGGTAGCGTTACACAAGTACGCGAATCTACAAATCTATTTACAAGAACTGCAAAGGCATCAAATATTCCAATATTTCTTGTAGGTCATGTTAATAAGGACGGTAATATTGCAGGTCCTAAAGTCCTTGAACACATTGTTGACTGTGTACTCTACTTTGAGGGCGACAGAAATACATCTTACCGTATTTTGCGAGCAGTTAAAAATCGTTATGGCTCAACAAATGAAATTGGTGTATTCGAAATGCTTGATAATGGTCTTTGTGAGGTTGAAAACCCATCTATGATGTTGATTTCCGGCAAACCAAGAAATGTTTCAGGCACTTGTGTTGCTTGTCTTATGGAGGGCTCAAGACCAATTCTTGCTGAAGTTCAAAGTCTTGTAACACCAAGTGGTTTTGGTAACCCTCGCAGAATGGCCACAGGCATTGATTACGGCAGAATGGCTATGCTTATTGCTGTACTTGAAAAACGTTGTGGTTATTTCCTTGGAAATATGGATTGTTACACAAACGTAATTGGTGGGCTTCGTGTTGACGAAACTGCTGCAGACTTATCAATTGCTCTTGCTATCGTTTCAAGTCTTAAAGATGTTGTAGTACCTGAAAAAACATTAGCATTCGGCGAAATCGGATTAGCAGGGGAGATTCGCTCAGTAAATTGCTGTGAGCAAAGAATTAAAGAGGCTGCAAAACTTGGTTTTGAAAAATGTGTTATACCATATCACAACTATTCAAAACTTCCTAAATATCTTTTTAAGGAAATTGAGATTGTTCCTGCAAAAAATATTAGACAAGCATTTGAGGCGATTATGAATTGAGTGAAAGATTTTTAATAAATCCTAATCTTCCTAAAAATAAAGTTATAACCGTATTTGCAGATATCGACGATATTGCCCTTAAAAACGTTTTTGATAAATTGGCTATAAAAGTCGTGAGTGTAGCTGAAAACAAGTTTTTAGATGCACCTATAAGCAAACACGCCGATATTTTAGCAAATTATGTTGGGAAATCCATATTTTTGGTAGATGAAAACCAAGTAGAACTTTGTAGTTTTATAAAAAATAATGATGGGAAATCAGTTGTTATAGAAAATATAAAATCTCCATATCCAAATGATTGTTTGTTGAACTTTGCAGATATTGGTGACTATATTATCTGTAATAAATCTATTTTGTCAGAGCAAATTGTAAAATATTTGCCTCAAAAAGAGATAATTGATGTAAAACAGGGTTATTCAAAATGTTCTGTATGTATTTGTAAACAAAATACTGTTATAACTGACGATATTTCCATTTATAACGCGCTTTTACAGTATGATAATATAAATTCATTACTAGTTGAAAAGGGGAGCGTAAGCATAAATAAATACAATTATGGCTTTATTGGTGGATGCTGTGGTTTAATTGATAAAAACTTATTGTTATTTAATGGCGATTTATCAACACACACAGATTTTGACAAAATAGAGAAATTCTTGTATGATATCAATGTAAAATATATTGATATAAAAGGTAAACCATTAACTGATATAGGAAGTATAATTCCAATAACTGAAAAAGACGGTGAATAAAATGAAAAAAGGTTATCTAATAGCATATTTAGGCGCTGCAACAACAATGGGTGTAGTTCTCGCTAAAGCCGGTAAAATGGCAAAAAAATACGGACAACCACTTAAAGAAAAGAAAAAAGCATCTCCTGAAAAACTTGCTAAAACAGCAGAAAAAGGTATCGATTTTGTTACTAAAAAGGTAATCAAATAATGAATAAAGTTATTGTAATTGGTTGTCCTGGTTCAGGTAAAACAACATTTGCTGAAAAACTGCATGAATATACAGGGTTACCATTGTATTATCTTGATGCTATTTGGCACAATCCAGACAAAACGCATATTTCAAGAGAAGATTTTGACAAAAGAATATCTGAAATATTTAACGAAGACAAATGGATAATTGACGGCAATTACAAAAGAACAATAGAAATGCGTCTTAAAGAATGTGATACTGTTTTTCTATTTGATTTACCGACAGAAGTTTGTTTGCAAGGCGCAACCGAAAGAATCGGTAAAGGTCGTTATGACTTGCCGTGGATTGAAACAGAGTTGGACCCTGAATTCAAACAATTTATTGAAGATTTTCCTAAAGATACATTACCATATATCTATGATTTACTTGAAAAATACAAAGATAAAAAACAAGTAATAATTTTCAAATCAAGAGAAGATGCTGATGAGTACTTGAACAACATTAGAAACCTTATAAAAAATGAATTAAATGAATACATAGAAATCAATGTATTTCCTGAATACTCAAAGAACGATTCGGGTCATGGAATTGAGCATATAAATTATGTAATTGACCGTTGTTTAAGATTTGCTAAACAATTTGACAATATAGATTTAGATATGCTTTATGCGATTGCAGCTTTCCACGACATTGCACATCATATTGATAAGAAAAATCACGAAAAACTCTCTGCACAGATTTTTTATGAAAATGATGATATGAAAAAGTTTTTTACTGAAGAACAGCGAATTATCATTAAAGAGGGGATAGAAGACCATAGAGCTTCTTCTACAAGCACTCCTCGTAGCAATTATGGTAAAATTATTTCGTCTGCCGACCGTTCAACTAATGTAAACGAATTTTTAAAAAGAACACATTCATATACATTAAAACATGAACCTGATTTGAATATAGATAAAATCATTGAACGAGCCTATAATCATTCGAAAGAAAAATACGGTTCAAATGGTTATGCAAAAAGTTATGTTGTTGATGACGAATATAATCAGTTCAGAAACGAAATTACAAACCTAATAAATGATAAAGAAAAATTTAAGATTAGATATTTAGAAGTAAATAATATTAAATAAGTTTAAATCCATAGGCTTTTCATAAATCAAGTGCCTATGGATTTTTTTATTTGTTTAAAAAGTAAGGGGATTATACAAACTGACTATTTGTTGAAAACTAAATTTAATTGTTGACAATGTTGAAAAGTTGATATATAATTATACAAAATAAATATTTTGTATCAAATAGGGGAAGAAAAATTATACAAAATATGGGAAATATTAGTATTTTATAGAAATACAGCTATTTTGACGATTTTATGCTATTCAAGTGATAATAAAGATAATTTGTATCATTTGCAAAAACTTATTAAATTTGATTTTCTGATTTCAGCCAATCTTTTATATAAAATATTTTATTTCTTTATATTGATTTTCATTTTATTCAAAAAATAAAATCCGATAACTTTTTTCAAAATGAACTCTGCATCGTTTCAAAAATTTCTATCGAATTTAATTTTCAAAAAAATTGCAAAAGTCCTTTAATTTTTATAGTTTTTAATATATTATTATATTAGTTTTAATAAAACAGACAATCTAATTAAAGTTGCCTGATTAATCAGTTACAAAGATTAGCTGAATAAAGATTTAAGACTTATATCTGCAAAATGCTATTATAACAAGCAATATAATATAGTTATTACCTATTGTGAAAAGTATAGTAGTATATACAAATGCAAACAAGTATTTGTTCATTATATAAAAATATTTAATTGTGAAACAGTTTCACAGGTGATGTTATGAAAAGAATAAATTACATAGGTTTACCACTAATTATTAAGGATTTTTTGATTTATCTTGATGTTATTAAGAATAAATCCACACTTACTATTGACGAATACGCATCAGATTTACGACTTTTTTTTAAATTTCTTAAGTATTATCGTGGGCTTATCCCCTCTTCTGTTGAGTTTGAAGAAATTGATATACTTGATATTGACGAGGAGTTTGTTAGAAGCGTTACATTAAATGATGCTTATGCTTTTTTATCTTATTGTAAGAATGAAAGAGATAATCAGGAAGCGGCACGAGCAAGAAAAGTTTCTTGTCTTCGCACTTTTTTCAAATACCTCGAAAAGCAAAAACAGATTATTTCCGATAACCCAATGGAAGTACTGGACTCCCCACGCCTTAAGAAATCACTTCCTAAATACCTTACATTAGAAGAAAGCATAAAACTATTAAAATCTGTTGATGGAAAGTATAAAGAACGGGATTATTGTATTCTTGTATTATTCTTAAATTGTGGATTGCGTTTATCTGAACTTGTAAGCTTGAATTATAATGATATCCGTGATGACCATACTTTACGAGTTACCGGTAAAGGTAATAAAGAGCGTACAATCTACTTGAATGATGCTTGTTTGGATGCCTATGCTCATTATATGGCTGTAAGACCAATTGACGGAGTTGCTACAACAGATAGAAATGCATTATTTTTAAGTAGTAGAAACAAGCGTATTAGTCCTAAAACTGTTCAGCATATTGTTTATTCATATCTAGAAAAATGTGGTCTTGAGGGATACTCAGTGCATAAACTACGCCATACTGCTGCAACTCTTATGTATCAGCACGGAAATGTTGATGTTTTAGTGCTTAAAGACATTCTAGGTCATGAGAATCTTGGCACTACAGAAATATATACTCATATCATTGACGAACAACTAAAAAAAGCATCAGAAGCAAATCCATTAGCTAATATTAAAAGCGATAATTAAAATAAGAACCAAGTCCACAAAAGGATTTGGTTCTTTTAGCTATATAATATTCAATTTTGGACCAATAAATGAAATTAGAAATGCAGTAACAGTAATACATGATAAAACTATAGTAAATAAAAGAATGTACCTTAACAGATATAATCTTATTGATATATTATCAGTAGAGTTTTTACCATTAAGACAATTATAAATATATTGGCTCATATAAACATTCTCATTAGAAGCAAAAATTAAAGCTGTTGTTGTAATGGCGAAGCACGGATATAACAATAATAAACAGAATAGAACTCCTTTAAGTTCAAATTCATTATATAAATATCCACTTAAGTAACCTATGTATAAGCATTTAATTGTTGGTGGAATAAATGAGAGTACAGAGCCAATAAAACTAGTTCCTATAAAAAAACTGATTATAAAATAAATTGAATCAAGTTTAAGTAGATATAAAAAAATGAATTTAAAGTTAGTGCTATTGAGTGTTGTGAAGCTTTCTACAATAATTTTTGATAACTGACTGTTGCTCGTCATTCTAAAACACAATGCACCTAATAGTATTGCTAAAACTGATATAACAAGAAAAATTATTTTATATCTTTCATTATATAACATACTAAAATTTTCTTTTTTATTTTTATGAATAACAGGTTTTAATTTAATTGCTTTTCGTTTTCTAAAGTTTATTACTTTTGTCATAATTAAATCCTTTTATAATTATTTTCTACGCTTTGTATTTGCACTGATTATTCCACCAATGGCAGAAAATATTACAACGCCTAAATAAAGTATTACTGATTGAGGTATTAATCTTCCGTTCGAGAAAATCAGCATTATAACAGTAATATAAAACATCAGTGGTAATGATGCTATAAATCCCGAAACAAGCCCTTTATATCCACACTTTTTTGATGCAATAAATCCAGTAATAATTGCGCCAATACTAACAGAACCTATAAAATATATTGCTATTGAATCAGTTAATACTGATGATTTTGATAAAATCAAAGAAGCAAATAAAGTTAATATGACTATTGATATAAAACCTATACCACTAGCTAAAAATAGTCCTGTAATATTTTTACTAGTTGCTGATTGTTCGTTTTTCCTTTTAGAAAAGTTTTTACGCATAGAAAAATCCCTCACATTCAATAAAGAATATGAGGGATTAATAATATTTATGATTTAATTATTCTTCATCTTTATTCTTTTTAGATTTCTTTTCTTTCTTTTCCTGCATAGCAGCTTTTGCAGCTTCACGCTCTGCCTGAATCTTTTCGTTAGCTGTGTGATTTGTCTGGATAGCGTACTTCTTGAATTTAATCTTAACTCTGTCTGAACCTGTTTCAATAACAACTGTGTCATCTTTAACAGAAACTACTCTACCACAAATACCACCGATTGTTGTAATTTCATCACCAATCTGTGTGTTCTCACGAATTTCCTGTTCTCTTTTCTGCTGCTTTTTCTGTGGTCTAATTGTTGTAAAATACATAAGGGCAAACATACCAGCAAAGATGAAAAGCATAGGGAATGAACTTGTTGGTTCCCCACCTTCTGCGCCAGCGCCAGTACCAGCCATCATAGCAAATGTTAAAAAGTTTGTCATTTCTAATAATCCTCCAAATAGTGAAATTAATGTCAACTTGCATATTATACATAATAAAAGTATATTTTGCAAGTGATTTTTAAAAATTTACAAATTCTTAAATTCTTGTATCAAGCCTGTCAACGTACTTATTATAAAACTCTTCAAATGTACCATTATCAAGTGCTTCACGAATTCGAGTCATTAAATTGTTGTAGAAATAAAGATTGTGCATAACACAAAGTCTCATAGCTAACATTTCCTGCGCTTTAAATAAATGTCTGATGTAAGCTCTTGAGTGTTTTTGACAAGTTGGACAATTACATTTAGGGTCTATTGGTAAATTATCTTTCTCATATTTTTTATTATTGATATTAATAATACCTGAATCGGTAAAAAGATGACCGTGGCGCGCATTTCTACTTGGCATAACACAATCAAAAAGGTCAATTCCCCTTTTAACAGCCTCCAAAATATTACCTGGTGTACCAACACCCATGAGATATCTGATTTTGTCTGCAGGCATATAGGGCTCGACAGCAGAAATAATACGATACATATCCTCTTTAGGTTCGCCAACTGCAAGGCCACCAATTGCATAGCCGTCAAGGTCAAGTTTTGCGATTTCTTTCATATGTTCAACTCGTAAATCGTCGAAAGTACAGCCCTGATTAATGCCAAAAAGCAATTGATTTTTATTAATTGTATCAGGTAAAGAATTAAGACGTGCCATTTCGGTTTTACAACGTACTAGCCATCTTGTTGTTCTTTCACAAGATTGTTTTGAATACTCATACTTTGCAGGATTTTCAACACACTCATCAAATGCCATAGCAATAGTTGAACCGAGATTTGATTGAATTTGCATACTTTCTTCAGGGCCCATAAAAATCTTATGACCGTCAATATGTGATGAAAAATATACGCCTTCTTCTTTAATTTTGCGAAGTGAAGCAAGTGAAAATACTTGAAATCCACCACTGTCAGTAAGTATAGGACCATTCCAACCTGTAAACTTATGAAGTCCACCCATTTCTTTTACAAGTGTGTCAGTAGGTCTTAAATGTAAATGATAGGTATTACATAACTGAACTTGACAATCTATATCTTTCAGGTCGTAAGCAGAAACTCCACCTTTAATTGCGCCTTGAGTTGCAACATTCATAAAAGCAGGTGTTTGAACAGTACCGTGCACTGTTTGAAACTCTCCCCTTCTTGCGTTTCCACATTTTTTAATAAGTTTATACATAAAATCTCCTTAATAAATAAACATACAATCACCAAATGAGAAAAATCTATATTTTTCCTGAACGGCTGTTTTATAAGCATTTAAAACTTTATTTCTATCATATAATGCAGATATGAGCATTATAAGTGTGCTTTCAGGTAAATGAAAGTTGGTAAGTAAAGCATCAATACACTTAAACTCATAACCAGGATAGATAAAAATACTTGTCCAATCATCAAACTCTTTCATTTCACCCTGACTTTGCATTACACTTTCAAGTGTTCTACAACAAGTAGTGCCAACACCAACAACTCGGCCACCATTTTTCTTGGTTTCATTGATTAAATCAGCAGTTTCTTTTGGAATATGATAATGCTCGGAGTGCATCTCGTGATCTTCTATGTTTTCAGCTTTAACAGGACGAAATGTACCAATACCAACATGTAGTGTCACATAACCAATTTTAACACCTTTATCAAGTATTTTCTTCATTATTACATCCGTAAAATGAAGTCCTGCTGTTGGTGCTGCTGCTGAGCCTAATTCTTTTGAATAAACGGTTTGATAACGTTCTTTATCTTCAAGTTTTTCAGTAATATAATGGGGTAATGGCATTTCGCCGACTTTATCTAAAACTTCATATATATTTGAAGCATCATAGCTAAACTTTGCTATTCTATTACCATTTTCAAGCACTTCTTCAATCTTACAAGAAAGAATACCATCGCCAAATGAAAATTCTGTATCAACTTTTGCTCTTTTACCTGGTCCTGTAATAGTTTCCCAACGGTCATTACCAAGATTGTTGAGAATTAAAAACTCTACAACTGCACCCGTATCTTTTTTAACGCCATACATTCTAGCTGGAAGTACTCGTGTATTATTAAGAATTAAGCAATCACCAGGATTAAGATAATCAACAAAATCGTAAAAATGTTTATGCTCAATAGTATCATCTTTTCTTGATAAAACCATCATTTTTGAGTGGTCTCTTGGCTCAATTGGAGTCTGAGCTATCAATTCTTTGGGCAAATCGTAGTAAAAATCTGATTTTTTCATAGTGTTTCTCCGTAAAAATATAGAAAATCGTAAAAATGTTTGACACAAGCCCTTTATAATGGTATTATATTTACGCGATTGAGGCGCAACAAAAATCAGTATCATTTTTGAAACTCCCAAGAGTTTTTGATGAAATGAGAAAGGGTTTGTTGCCGAAGAAAAAACAGGGCTTGGGATTTGATTTTTCTGGTTGTATTATTAACAGTAATGCAACTGTCATCAGTTATTGATGGAGTGCTTTCGTATTATGACATTTGTTTGTAATACTTTGTATTTTTATTCAGTAATGGTGGCATAATCATTACTGATTTTTTATAACGAATGATATAATATCATTATTTGGAGGTAATTTCAAGTGAAAAAGTATAATGTAGGTGTAATTGGTGCAACAGGTATGGTTGGTCAGCGTTTTATGACTCTTCTCGATAACCATCCTTGGTTTGACGTAAAGGTGTTAGCAGCAAGCCCACGCTCAGCAGGCAAGAAATATTCTGACGCTGTAGGTGCTAAATGGTGCATGGATGTTGAAATTCCAGAAGCTATGAAAGATATTGTAGTTATGGATGCAACTGCTGATATCGAAAAAATCGCATCGCAGGTTGATTTTGTATTCTGTGCAGTTGATATGAAGAAAGATGAAATCAAGGCTCTTGAAGAAGCTTATGCAAAAGCAGAATGCCCTGTTATTTCTAACAATAGTGCTCACAGACATACTCCTGACGTTCCTATGATTGTTCCTGAACTTAATGCAGACCATGCAAAAATCATTCCTGCTCAGAGAAAAAGACTTGGCACAAAACGTGGATTTATTGCAGTAAAATCAAACTGCTCACTCCAGAGTTACGTTCCTGCTCTCTTCCCTCTTTCAAAGTTTGGTATTAAAGATGTTCTTGTTTGCACATATCAGGCAATTTCAGGTGCAGGTAAAACATTCCAGACTTGGCCTGAAATGATTGACAATGTAATTCCATTCATTGGTGGCGAAGAAGAAAAGAGTGAAAAAGAACCACTTAAAATTTGGGGTAAA
>CALAEV010000043.1 GCA_937892525.1 uncultured Clostridia bacterium | reverse complement strand
TCGTTTATGAATGCTCTGAAAAGTGGCAGACAAGACGAGAAGAATTTTTTATAACTTTCGCAATAATCCCTGTCTGCTCTTGTACGCTTGCAACCACCTGCACGACATACAGGGTAAAATTTACATTGTTTACATTTTTCAGGTACTGCAAGACTTTCTCTTAAAAACTCAATTGCCTTTTCACAATGAGCAAGTGTATCAAAGTTTTCATTTTCATCATTGATATTACCTAAATACCATTCGTCAGTACAATAGAAATCGCAGGGGTAAATGTTGCCGTTGCCCTCTGCAACAAACTGGTGCATACAATGACCACACATTCCACACTGTTCAGTTTTGTTACCTAAAAACTGATGCACAATGTTATCAAACCAACGAACGCTTGTGTATTGACCTCTCACATAATCTTTAACATAGTAGTTAAAGCATTTTACAAGGAAATTACCGTATTGCTCTGGTGTCATATATAATTCGCTTTCGGTATCGTCGTCAAATGGGCGTAAGCAAGGAATAAACTGTAAATACCTAAACCCTTTATTACGGAAAAACTTGTAAATGTCATCAATATTATCGGCACAATAGCCTGTTAAAACAGTTAAGATATTGAACTCAACCTTATGCTTTTTGAACTTTTCGGCAGCACCCAGAATACGATAAAAAGTGTTTTCACGATTTGCATCAACACGGAACTTATTGTGCTTAAAATCACCGTCAAGGCTTAAGCCGACAAGAAAATTATTCTTATAGAAAAATTTGCACCACTCGTCAGTAACAAGTGTACCATTTGTCTGTGTGCTGAAATAAATCTGGCTATGAAGTTTGTTCGCAGATTTAACCTTTTCTACAAAATGCTTAAAATAGGGGAGCCCTGCCATAAGTGGCTCACCACCCTGAAAAGCAAACGCAACACTTTCACCATTAGCAAACTTGAGCGCTTTTTCTATTAAATTGTCAGCAGTATCGTTTGTCATAATGCCAAAAGAACTAACCTGACGAAGCTCTGTAACGTTATGATAGAAACAGTATTCGCAACGCATATTGCAAAGCGATGACGCAGGTTTAATCATTATTGAAAGTGGTGGCATAGTACTTCTCCTCAAATTTAATAACCTTATTATATAACAAACCCCATTGAAAATCAACTTCTCAATGGGGCTGTATTTGTTACAATTTATTTTGCATCTTTATAGTAATCGTAGTTGATTCCTCGACGATTTTCTTTGAAGTCTTTCATAACTTCGTCCATTTTCTCGTTAAGTTCTTCTGCGATTGTTGGGTATGTGCTTGTACGGTTGTAGCTTTCGCTCTTATCGTCATTAAGCACAAATAACCAGTTCTTTCTTGTCTTGTCAAAGAATGCTGGGTTGTCATTCTGCATCTTACGGAAATACTTGAATGTTACATAGTCGTTTTCAGTAAGAACAGGGTATGTATAATCTTTGTATTCTTCACGAGCGAGAACTTCGTCAGTTGTCATTGTGTACTGAAGTGCTTTAAGCTTTTCGCGTTTCATATGAAGAATTGGGTGGTCTTCGTTATGAATTGCAGTATCATTTTTAAGAACAGGAAGCATTGAAACACCGTCAATAGTTCTGTCAGCTGGCAAGTAGTTAGCTGTGCCACCGTTACCTGTGATTCCACAAAGTTCAATAAGTGTTGGGAACATATCAGCAAGAACTGAACTCTGTTTTCTTGTTGTTCCTTCTTCCCAAAGGCCATTGTTGTTAGCCCACTTAATCATAAATGGAACTTTCTGACCTGCCTCGTATGCGAGGTATTTACCACCACGAAGCTCACCTGTTGAGCCCTCAAGTGCAGGACCGTTATCACTTGTAAATACAATAATTGTGTCGTCCATAACGCCGAGTTCTTCAAGAGTGTTAAAGAGTTCACCTAAGTAATAGTCAAACTCTGTTACGCAGTCAACATAAGTACCCATACCGCTTGTGCCGTCAAAATCGTCACCTGCAAACACAGGACCGTGTGGCCATGGAGTTGCATAGTATGCGAAGAATGGCTCGTCAGAATTTGTAACAGTATCTGTAATCCAATCGTTAATTTCTTCGTGAATCCATTTGCTAAGCTTACTCTGGTCTTTTTTACCGTCAACAAACATTTCGTCAATGCCGTGAACTATTTCATATTCGCCGTTTTCTTCTGCAACATGATAGAATGGAGTCATATCGTTTACATGGTGGCTACCATAGAAGTAGTCAAAGCCCTGATTTGTTGGAAGATATTCACCGTAGTCGCCAAGATGCCATTTGCCGAATGCACCTGTGTTGTAGCCTGCATTCTGGAATACTTCAGCAATTGTAATTTCGTCGCCAAGCATACCGTCGCAGTTGTTACCCATTTCAATAGAGTTGAAAATACGAGTTGATGCAAATGGTGAAAGTGTGTCGAATGTAGGATAAATAACATTGTCTGCGTATCCACGGAATGGATAACGACCTGTCATTAAGCTGAAACGAGCAGGTGAGCAAACTGAATAGCTTGAATAGAAGTTGTCAAAGTTAACGCCTTCTTCACCGATACGGTCAATGTTTGGAGTATCATAAATTGCACCGTTAAGTGAAATGTCGCCCCAACCTAAGTCGTCCATCATAATAAAAAGTACATTTGGTTTACCCTTGCTTTCCTCGTCAACACCGTCAAGGTAGTCGTTGTGACCATCCCAAAGACGCTCAACATTTGGCTGTGAACGGTAGTTCATTGTGATTACATAGAATGCAGATGTACCTGCAAGCAAAACACTGATAATGCTTGTAATTACAACGTGAGCACCTTTCTTTTCAAACTGCTTTTTACCTACAATTAAAAGTGCAAAAAAGAAAATAGCACAAGGTAAAATGAGCAACAAGTTACCACCAAGACGAATAAAGAAGTTTGCACTGTCAGCACCGGAAACAAGTGCGTGTTCAATAGATTTCCAACCTGCTTTACCACCTGAAAGCCATGCGCCGAAGCCTGCATCTGCACCCCAAATAGCATAGTAAAGCACAATGCTTAATGCGTTAGCACCGTATGAGATGAAGTTCCAGATATAAAGCTTTTTGAAAATAAAGATTCCGAGCATCATAACAGCAACTGTAATGCACATATACGCAACGTTCACAATTGCAACAATGTTAAGTCGCATAATCTGTAAAGCGAGGGCAAGAACAATGCCGATTGCCATAAGAATTATCGGAAAAGCTTTTTTTGACTTGTCAAAAATAATTCCTTTTTTCATTTCGTATCCTCCTTAGGACAAAATATCAATTTATTATACTATAAAAGAACATATTATTCAATGTTACAAAGCACAAAAAAATAGGCAATCTTTTTGACAGACTGCCTAAAATTATTGTGTTTTTTAATTTTTATACTTTCTTGATTCTTCTAAAATCATATTATACACTTTATCGTGTAACTCTTTAACATCAGCACGAGTCATATTGCTTGTTTCAATAGGGTCAAGGATTGTAATCTTAATATCAGTAGGGGTTACAATACCGTTACTGCCTTCAAGCACTTTAAAAATGTTTCTTGTGTAAATAGGCACAACAGTAACATTTGTTTTCTGAACAATTTTAAATGCGCCATTTTTAAATTCGTCAGGAGTGTTGCCGAATACTCGCTTGCCTTCAGGAAAAATAAGCATTGAATGACCACTTTCTATTGTTTCAATAGTTTTGTGAATTGCCTTGACTGCTTCACGAGGATTCTCCTGATTTACAGGAACACTTTTAAGCATTTTACTAATGCTTCCAATAAAAGGTACACCTGCAAGGGAAATTTTCATCATAAAACCAAAGTTAAAATTACTTAAAGCATAAAGAAGTACAGGAATATCGGCATAACTTTGATGATTCGGTGTAAAAAGGATTGGCCTGTCAGTAGGGATTTTCTCAAGGCCCTCAACAGTAATGTTTAATTTTGCAGCACGAACAACAAATTTAGCCCATTTTTTAACTGCTTTGAAAGCAAACGCATCACGCTTTTCGTGCATACCTTTTTTGTCAAGATGGTTATAGTACATAATTTTAGGATTCATTACGAATAACAAATGCCCTATAACTTTAATGACAACAAACCAACTGAATGCTTTTCTTTTGAAATCTTTCATTTTCTTTGCCTCAATTATTTTAGAATATATTTCCTCAAACAATTATGTATAATATGATAGCACAAAAAAATGGTTAATACAATATTAAAAAAGGGCGATTTTTAAGAATAATATTGACATTTTGCCTATTTTGTTGTAAAGTAATGTGGTAAAGGTTTAATTTTTGAAAGGGGTTCAAAAAATGGCTAAAAAACAACTTACTCCCGAACAATATAAGGCTAAAATAGAAAAGAAAGCTAAGAAAAGAAAGAATTTTGCTAATCTTTTTCTTAAAACAATCGCTATTTGTGTTGCAATAGTAATCGTTTATAGTGCAACATCAGTAGCATTTACAAGAATTGGTCTTGCAACAGTTCTTAAAAATAAAACATTCACTGTTACTACACAGCAACAGAGCAATAACTCTGGTTCAAGCCAGAATAACGGTAGTGATAATCAGACACCAGCTATTCCTGATGATTCAAATACAGATAATCAGGGTGGTGAGGCTGCAACTGTTATGACTTCAAAAACAATGCAGTTTGATTTGTTCGTTAAGGCTTTCTCAGGCGTTAAAACAAACGCTAAGAGCGCTACTCAGGTAAAGAAAAATGCTTATAACTATGATGAGCATGTCGACGCAGGCGGTAATCCTATTATTGAAGCAGCCGGTCAAGGCCTTATGGGCTCACTTCTAAAAGCAGAAGATACAAATGTTACATATACAGGCGCTGATATTGCTGGTAACTTCCCACCATCAGGTGCAACTTGTGGTCTTACAAAAGACGATGTTAAGAGCATTGACTGTAAAGAAGAGGGCAACTATTACATTATTACAGTTGTAGTAAAACCTGCAAAGAATCCAAAAGCAGGTGAAAAAGTTGGCGCAGTTGCTTCAGTGCTTACAAAAGAGTCAATTCAGGACCCAATTAAAGATGTTCCAATTATCAATTCACTTGAGCCAAATTGCGATTATCAGGCAACAACAGCTGAAGCAAAAATTGAAAAATCAACAGGTAACCTTGTTGAGTATTACTTCGACCTTCCAATGATTCTTTATATGGGCGACTTCTCAGTAGGTCTTGGCTTCGAAGAATGGTGGACAGTTGCATATTAATTTTAATATGATAAAGTTTTAAGAGCTTGCTCGTATGAGTAGGCTCTTTTTTTGTGCAAGACTGATGCTTTTCAACAAAGAAATATTTCCAGATTGGTAAAAAAGGGACCGACCCTTTTTTACCAGATATCACATTGATTTTTTGTGTAATAGTGTTGAAAAGTGGTTGCTTGTAATATTTATTGCCAAATTTTGTAACAAAATGCACAAATGGTTGTAATGAAATTTGTTACTGCTTTGAACATTTTGTGCAAAATTCACTTGAAAATACAATTTTTAAGTGATAAAATATATCTGTATAAGTAGAATTATGATTTGTTGAAAAATATGTGAGGTGAAAAGCGTGATGGAAGTTCAGAATAACAACTATGAGGCGCAAGTGCCTGTATATTTGTTCCATCAGGGTAACAATGCACGCGCTTATGAATATATGGGTGCGCATCGTGTTGATGATGAAACAGTTGTTTTCAGAACATGGGCACCAAATGCAGTATCTGTTAGCGTAAGTGGTGATTTCAATAACTGGAATGATGAGGCAAATAAGGCAGAGCGTATTACTGCAGGTGGTATCTGGGAAGTTTATGTTAAAAATGTAAAGGTTTATGATTCATATAAATTCTGTATTGTAACAGGTGACGGCAGAAAGCTTATGAAGAGCGACCCTTATGGTTACCATATGGAAACTCGACCTGACAATGCTACAAAATATTACGAATTAGGTAATTACAAGTGGACTGACGCTAAGTGGGAAAAAGCAAAGCGTGAAAAAGCCCAGTATGATAAGCCTGTTAATATTTATGAAGTGCATTTTGGCTCTTGGAAGCAATATGAAGATGGCAACTTCTATTCATATCGAAAAATGGCAGAAGAGTTAATCCCTTACGTCAAAGAAATGGGCTACACTCACATTGAATTTATGCCACTTACAGAGTATCCGTTTGACGGCTCGTGGGGTTATCAGGTTACAGGTTATTTTGCTGCAACTTCTCGTTATGGCACACCTGATGATTTAATGTATCTTGTTGATATGTGCCACAAAAACGGTATCGGTGTAATTCTTGACTGGGTACCTGCTCATTTCCCAAAAGATGCAAACGGTCTTTATGAATTTGACGGCACACCTTGTTATGAGTATGCAGATATCCGTAAGGGTGAGCATCTTGAATGGGGCACAAAGGTATTCGACTTTGGCAGAAATGAAGTTCAGTCATTCCTTATTTCAAGTGCTATGTTCTGGCTTGATAAATACCATATTGACGGACTTCGTGTTGACGCAGTTGCATCTATGCTTTACCTTGATTATGGTCGTGATGACGGTCATTGGATTGCCAATAAAGACGGTGGCAACGAAAATCTTGAAACAATCGAATTCCTTAATAAATTAAGTATGAATGTTTTCCGTGATTATCACGGCAGCTTACTTATAGCAGAAGAAAGTACAGCGTGGCCAATGGTTACAAAACCTGTTTATATGGGTGGTCTTGGTTTCAACTATAAGTGGAATATGGGTTGGATGAACGACATTCTTCGTTACTTCTCAATGGACCCACTTTATAGAAAAGGTAACCACAATTGTATTACATTCTCATTCTTCTACGCTTTTTCAGAGAACTTTATCTTACCGATTTCTCACGACGAAGTTGTGCATGGTAAATGTTCACTCATAAATAAAATGCCCGGTACTTATGAAGAAAAGTTTGCAGGGGTAAGAGCATTTATGGGTTATATGATGGCTCATCCAGGCAAAAAACTTATGTTTATGGGTAGTGAATTTGGTCAGTTTATTGAGTGGAATTATAAGCAAGGGCTTGATTGGTTGCTTCTCGACTATGATGCACACAAACAGTTGCAGACATACACAAAAGAGCTTAACCATTTCTACAAAGCAAATGCACCACTTTGGCAGGTTGACCATTCGTGGGAAGGATTTTCTTGGATTTCTGCTGACGACAATGACAATTCAGTAATCTCATTCCGTAGAATTGATGAAAAGGGTAAAGAAATTATTGCAGTTTGCAACTTTACTCCTGTAGCTCGTGATAATTACAAAATCGGTGTTCCTTATAAGAGCAACTACAAAATCGTATTTAATTCTGATGATATTAAATATGGTGGAACAGGAAAAAATCAACCTGAAAAAATTAAATGGCAAAAAGATGCTATGCACGGATTCGAGCAAAGTATTTCTCTCGATTTACCACCAATGTCAACAATCTATCTTCAGAAAACAAGATAGAATAATATAATAAATTCGCATCCAAATAAGGAGGAAAACATATGGCAAGAAAACAAGAATGTATTGCAATGCTTCTTGCAGGCGGTCAGGGAAGCCGTCTTGGAATTCTCACAAAGAACATTGCTAAACCAGCGGTACCATACGGTGGTAAGTACAGAATTATCGACTTCCCACTTTCAAACTGTGTAAACTCAGGTATTTCTACCGTTGGTGTTCTTACACAGTATCAACCACTTGAACTTAATGGCTACATAGGCAACGGTCAGGCTTGGGATTTGGACCGTGCAAACGGTGGTGTGCACATTCTTTCACCTTATCAGCAGATTAAGGGTACAGAATGGTACAAAGGCACTGCAAACGCTATTTACCAGAATATTAATTTCATTGACCGTTATGACCCTGAATATGTTGTAATTCTTTCAGGTGACCATATCTATAAAATGGATTACAACAAGATGCTTGAATATCATAAAGAAAAAGGCGCTGCTTGTACAATCGCAATGCTTGAAGTAAGTTGGGAAGAAGCAAGCCGTTTCGGTCTTATGATTTTAAATGATGATAACTCAATCAGTGAGTTTGAAGAAAAGCCAAAGAATCCAAGAAGTAATAAGGCATCAATGGGTGTTTATGTATTTACTTGGAGCAAACTTCGTCAATATCTTATTGATGATGAAAATGACCCAAATTCAAGCAACGACTTCGGTAAAAACGTTATTCCAAAAATGCACGCAGACGGCGAAAAGATGTTTGCATACCTTTTTGACGGTTACTGGAAAGACGTTGGTACAATTGATAGCTTGTGGGAGGCAAACCTTGACCTTCTTAATCCTAAAGTAGACCTTGACTTGTCAGACACAAGCTGGAGAATTTATGCAAAAACTCCATCAAGCCCACCACACTATATTTCTGCAGACGCAAAAGTGCAGAATTCAATGATTTCAGAGGGCTCTCGTGTTTACGGCGACGTTGACTACTCAATTCTTTTCAATGATGTTGTAATTGAAGAGGGTGCAGAGGTTAAATACTCAATTGTAATGCCTGGCACAGTTGTTAAAAAAGGCGCAGTTGTTCAGTATTCAATGGTTGCAGAAAATGCAGTTATTGAGGCAGGCGCAGTTGTTGGCGCAAGCCCTGAAGAAATGGCAAATCGTGACGACTGGGGCGTTGCAGTAGTTGGCGCAGGCGTTACTGTTCACGAAGGCGCATTTGTTGCACCTAAAGCAATGGTAGATGAAGATGTAGTAAAGGGGGATAACTAAGATGACAGGTAAGAATATAGTAGGTATTGTATTTTCAAACGCTTATGACGAATGTATCGGCGAACTTACAGGTATTCGTACAATGGGTTCAGTGCCTTTTGCAGCTCGTTATCGTCTTATCGACTTTACTCTTTCAAATATGGTTAACGCAGGTATTGAAAAAGTTGGTGTTCTCACAAAGAGCAACTATCAATCCCTTATGGACCATGTAGGTACAGGTAAACCTTGGGATTTATCTCGTAAAAATGACGGTCTTTTCATTCTTCCTCCATTCTCAACAAATGAAGCAGGTGGAAATGCAGACAAACTCGCATCTCTTAAAGGTATTATGGGATTCATAAGCCGTTCAAATGAAGAATATGTTCTTCTTTCAGACTGCAACACAGTTCTTAACCTTGATATTGATGCACTTACAGATTACCACACAGCAAAAAATGCTGATATGACAATCGTTTACAAGAACGGTAAAAAACCAAATCTTACAGATGTAGTAGTGCTTGATATGAATGCAGAGGGTAAGGCAGAAAAGATTTCAATTTCTCCTGTAACTGAAGATAATGTGAACTATTCACTTAATGTTATCTTTATGAAGAAAGCACTTCTTGAAAGACTTATAAATGATGCTATCAGCCTTAACTACAAAGATTTTGAAGCAGATATTATTCAGGGTAATGTTGATAAACTCAACATTTACGGCTACGAAGTAACAGGTTATGCTGCAACAATCGAGTCAATGGAAAGTTATTTCAAAACAAATATGGAACTTCTTGATATGGCTAATTGTGATGACCTTTTCAATGCAGACAGACCAATTTATACAAAGGTTCGCGATGATATGCCTGCAATTTACGGTCTTGGCTCAGATGTTAAGAATTCACTTGTAGCTGATGGTTGTATTATTGAAGGCACAGTTGAAAACTCAATCCTTTTCAGAGGTGTTCGAGTTGAAAAAGGTGCAGTAGTTAAGAATTCAATCGTTATGCAGGATTGCTTTGTAGCACAAAATGCATCTCTTAACTGTGTAGTTGCAGATAAGAGCGTTGTTATTACTCCTAATAAGACTCTTTCAGGCGCAGAAAATTATCCTGTTTATATTGGTAAAGAGATAGTAATATAAATGCAGTCTTTTTGCGAAATTTCACTTTTTCACCCTTGACTTACACTCGTAAGCCTGCGGTCTCAAAAGCAAAATTTCATCAAAAATCCAAGCATTTATAGTTGAATAGTTTAGGGTGGGGGCTTGCTCCCACCGAAATAAAAACCTTTCGAAAGGAAAAATATATGAAAGTTTTATATGTTGCAAGTGAGGCACTTCCATTCAAAGCTAGTGGTGGTCTTGGCGATGTGGCAGGTAGTTTGCCACAAGCACTTCGCAAAAGACTTATTGGCGCAAGAGTTGTAATGCCTTTATATGACACAATTAGTCAGGAACTTAAAGATACAATGAAATTTGTAACAAGCATTTCTGTTCCTGTTGCATGGAGAAGACAGTATTGTGGCGTTTTTGAAGCAAAAGCAGGTGGCGTAATTTACTATCTTCTCGATAATCAGTATTATTTCAAGCGTGATGGTCTTTACGGCTATTATGATGATGCAGAGCGCTTTGCATTCTTTGCTCGTGCAGTTCTTGAAATTATTCCTCATATTGATTTCAAACCTGACATTATTCATTGTAACGACTGGCAGTCAGCATTGACACCTGTTTATTACAACACGCTTTATGCAACTCGTCCGGGTTATGAAAATATCAAAACAGTTTTCACAATCCATAATATTCAGTATCAGGGTACTTATGGTATGGACCTTCTTAATGATGTTGTAGGACTTCCTGATAGTTGTGCTTCTCTCGTTGAATACGACGGAGACTGCAACTTTATGAAGGGCGCTATTGAGTGTGCTGACAGAGTTACAACAGTTTCTCCATCTTACGCTAATGAAATTCTTGACCCTTGGTATTCACACGGTCTTGATATTATTCTCAATCAGCGTTCATGGAAACTCTCTGGTATCTTAAACGGTATTGATACAATCCTTTATAACCCAGAAACTGACAAAGATATTGAAGTGAACTATACTGCAGAGGATTTTGAAGAAAAGAAAGCAGTTAATAAGGCAAAATTACAAGAGTATTTTGGGCTTCCTATTCGCCCTGATGTTCCAATGATGGGTATGGTTACTCGCCTTGTAGGTCATAAAGGACTTGACCTTGTTAAAGCAGTTCTTGATGAACTTCTTGCAACTGAAGATATTCAGTTTGTAGTGCTCGGCTCTGGCGAATGGCAGTATGAAAGCTTCTTTAAGGAAATGGCAGAAAAATACCCTGACAAAATGGGACTTAAAATCGGCTTTATTCCATCACTTTCAAAGAAAATTTATGCAGGTTGTGATTTGTTCCTTATGCCTTCTAAGAGTGAGCCTTGTGGACTTTCACAGATGATTTCACTTCGTTACGGTACTATTCCAATTGTCCGTGAAACAGGTGGTCTTCGTGATAGTATTAAGGACTCAGGCGACGGCGAGGGCAACGGATTTACATTCTCAACTTACAACGCACACGATATGCTTTATACTATAAAGAGAGCAATCGGTGGTTACTCTAATAAAGAGGGTTGGAACATTCTTGTTAAACGCGCTATGGAATGCGACAATAGTTGGGGCAAATCTGCAAATGAGTATATAAGACTTTATAAAGAAGTGCTTAAAAACTAAAACAAAAAGCGAAGTCGTTTGCGAGACTTCTCATAAGGAAGTCTCGCAGTTTTATTCGCCAAAGGCGAGTGATATTGCTTCGCAGTTATATTATGCTTTCGCATAGTGATATTGTCCTACGGACAGTTTTT
>CALAEV010000042.1 GCA_937892525.1 uncultured Clostridia bacterium | reverse complement strand
GCAAGGTTTGTTTTACCGCAAGCTGATGGGAAAGCAGCACAGATGTACTTAACTTCGCCCTTTGGATTTTCAATACCAAGAATGAGCATATGCTCAGCCTGCCAGCCTTCGTTTTTACCCTGATATGAAGCAATACGAAGAGCAAAGCACTTTTTACCAAGAAGAACGTTTCCGCCGTAACCTGAGTTAACTGAAATAATTGTGTTATCTTCAGGGAACTGGCAAATCCATCTCTTATCAGCGTTGATTTCGCACTTACAGTGAAGGCCACGAACCCAGTCGTTGCTTTCGTCGCCAAAAGCGTCCATAACTGCCTTACCAACACGAGTCATAATAAGCATATTAAGAACAACGTAGATTGAGTCTGTAAGCTCAATACCTACTTTTGCAAGAGGTGAGCCGATAGGTCCCATTGAGTAAGGGATTACATACATTGTTCTGCCCTTGTAGCTGTCTTTTGCAATATCATAAAGCATTGCGTATGCTTTTTCAGGGTCCATCCAGTGGTTTGTTGGGCCTGCATCTTCTTCTTTCTTTGAGCAGATAAGAGTTCTGTCTTCAACACGAGCAACGTCGTTAACTGCTGTTCTGTGATAGTAGCAGTCAGGAAGAAGGTCCTGATTGAGTTTTACCATTTCGCCAGTTGCACAAGCTTCTGCACGAAGAGCTTCTGTCTGTTCTTCTGAACCGTCAATCCAAACGATTTTGTCTGGCTTTACAAGTTCAACCTGTTTGTCAATCCACTCAAGAATTGACTTGTTCTTTGTGAGTGCCATAATAAATGTTCGCTCCTTTATATAAAATTCATTTTAATAACAAAATAAG
Organism: uncultured Clostridia bacterium; assembly: GCA_937892525.1. Taxonomy (GTDB): domain Bacteria; phylum Bacillota; class Clostridia; order Oscillospirales; family Acutalibacteraceae; genus Fimenecus. The sequence goes on along the minus strand of CALAEV010000042.1, from coordinate 5,853 downwards.
TCCAAACTTACCTATTTTAATCAATTATATAATATTTTATGCTTTTTTTCAATAGTAAAAGTGTTAATATTTTGTCAAATTATAGAATAGTTTTCGGTAATATCGGCAGTTGCTTTACCATTTAAATCCATATTTGCCGTTGTGCCGTTAATATACTCAAAATATCCTTGTGCACCAACCATTGCACCGTTATCGCCACAAAGCGATAAATCAGGCAAATATAAATCCCAATTATGTTCTTTTGCAAGAGTTTCCATACGGCTACGAAGCACAGAGTTTGCAGACACACCACCTGCAAGGACTAATGTTTTTTCGTTATACATTTCCATTGCTTTAACTGTGTTATCTGCAAGGCAATTTACAACACCGTTGATAAACGATGCACCAACATCGGCAGGGTTTAACTCCTCACCTTTTTGTATTGCATTATGCACAAGGTTGATTACATTGGTTTTAAGTCCTGAAAAACTGAAATCTAAAGGACTACCGTCAACACGAGGTTTAGGGAATTTATATTTTGTATTATCTCCATTTTTTGAGATTTTATCAAGATTTACGCCACCTGGGTATGGAAGCCCTAGAGTACGTGCAGCTTTGTCCATAGCCTCACCTGCTGCATCGTCACGAGTGCGACCTACAACTTCAAAATCGGTATAATCATTAACCTTGCAAAGAAGAGTGTTGCCGCCTGACACCACAAGGCACATAAAAGGTGGTTTTAAGTCTTTATGGGTAATATAATTCGCTGCAATATGTGAGCGTAAATGATGCACAGGTACTAACGGTTTACCACTTGCAAGGGCTAATCCTTTTGCATAGTTTACACCCACAAGCAATGCACCGATAAGCCCCGGTGCATAAGTTACGGCAATAGCATCAATATCATCAAGAGTACAATTTGCATCTGTAAGCGCTTTTTCTACTACCCAAGAGATATTTTCAGTATGTAATCTTGATGCGATTTCAGGCACAACACCACCGAATACCTTATGCTTTTCAATTTGTGTTGAAACTACGCTTGACTTCACTTTTCTGCCATCTTCAACAACGGCTGCAGCAGTTTCGTCACATGAACTTTCAATTGCTAAAATTTTCATAAAATCTATCCTTCAAAATAGTATGTGTAAATTAGTGCATCTTCAATAGGCTTTGAATAAAAATTCTTTCTTTCGCCGATTTTCTTAAATCCGCATTTTTCATATAATTTAATTGCTTTTTCGTTACTTTCGCGAACTTCAAGAGTTACAAAAAGTGCTTTTTCAAGTTCACTTTGCTGAACTAAATGATTAACAAGTTTTTTGCCATAACCCTTGCTACGATAAGTACCATTTATCGCAACATTCGTTATATAAACTTCGCCACAAATGTTGTTAGCACCAATATAACCAAGCAAATTTTCGTCATCACGAAGCACATAAAATCTTGCAGTTTCGTTAGTAAGTTCGTCTTTTAATGAGTCTTCGCTCCAAGGCTCAGAAAAGCACTCTTTTTCTAACTCTGCAATTTCTTTTATATCACTTCCAGCCATTTCACGAATAAATACTGTATTCTGTACTCTTTCAAGTATTTCAGGGAATTTACCTTCAAGCTGTTTTGCACATTCTTCATATACTTCAATAGGTCTGCCGAATGGGTCAGGTACATTTAGAACAATTATTTTTGACTCGTCACAATGACGCAACAAAGCCGACTTGTGTGACTCACTCATACAAAAGAATAAGTCAGTTGTAGTAAGGTGTTCAGGATTCACATTTCTTGCTCTGTGGTCAGAAATATCAATTCCACGGTTCCCTGCAACAAGAATTGAGTTTATGCTGACTGCATCCCCTGGGAAAGCGCCAACACCGGCACTACCAACTTCTATATCTGTTATGTTTTTCTCTTGTAAATATTTCTTAAAAAGCCCTTCTGCTAAAGGACTTCTGCAAGTGTTACCACTGCAAATAAACATTATTTTTTTCATAAATTTTATGTTTCATCCATAAATACATTGATTTTCTTAATTTCTACATTTTTAAGGGATAAATACTCTTCCGAATTTCTTATATATCCAAAAATATCACTCTCTCCACCAAAGCACCATTCACTTTGGCTATAATCCTTGGTCAAATCACTTGGAGCATATAAAATATCAAGATGGATTTGATAGTATTCTTCATCTTCATTTGGGAATTGTCTTACTAATGAAAAATAAAACAATGGCTCGCCTGTAAAACTGAATGTACCTGTTTCAAACAAAATGCCGTCATCATCAATGTCTATGTTTTTAAGAGGGATTTTACACATATCTTCAAACGCAGACACTAAATCTTCCAGATTGTTTTTACTAGCAATGTTCTTTTTTAATACATTAAGCATATTCATTTTTGCTCCTCCACTTACTAAAACTTAATCTTTTGCATCATACCAAGTTTTGCCTGTATTTACATCTGCTCTTAAACGGACTTTCATTTTACAAGCGTTTTCCATTTCTTCGCTTAAGATTTTTGCTGCTTTGTCAATTTCATTTTCAGGTGCTTCAACAATCAATTCGTCATGAACCTGAAGAATGAGTTTTGCTTCCATTTTTTCTTCTTTAAGTCGATTATAAACACGCACCATAGCGATTTTGATAATATCAGCGGCAGTACCCTGAATAGGCATATTTCTTGCTACTCGTTCGCCGAATGCACGAAGCATTCCGTTTGAGGAATTAAGTTCAGGCAAGTATCTTCTTCTACCCCAAAGAGTTGAAACATAACCCTTTTCTTTTGCATCTTTTGCAACTGTTTCCATATACTTGTCAACACCTGCATAATGGCGAAGATATCCTTTAATATAGTCGTCTGCCTCTTTACGAGTTACGCCGATATCCTTTGCAAGTGAAAACGCACCAATGCCATAAACAATACCAAAGTTTACTGCTTTTGCACGACTACGCATTAACGGTGTTACAAGTTCCAACGGCATATTGAAAACTTGAGATGCAGTAACGGTGTGAATATCGACCTCGTCATTAAAGGCCTTAATCATTTCTTCGTCATCTGCTATGTGAGAGAGCACGCGAAGTTCAATTTGTGAATAGTCGGCATCGGCTAAAAGACAGCCCTCTTTTGCAACGAAGAATTTGCGCATTTCTCTGCCGATTTCTTTTCGTACCGGAATATTTTGAAGATTTGGCTCTGTTGACGAAATTCGTCCTGTTCTCGTTTCTGTCTGAATAAATGAAGAATGTATTCTTCCGTCTTCACCGATTACTTTTAAAAGTCCCTCACAATATGTTGAATAAAGTTTTGAGAGAGTTCTGTACCAAAGAATTTTTTCAACAATAGGGTTTTCATCTTGCAGACTTTCAAGTACATCTGCATTTGTTGAGTAACCACTTTTTGTCTTTTTCTTTGCAGGGAGCCCTAGTTTTTCAAACAAAATCACGCCCAACTGTTTAGGCGAATTTATGTTAAACTCTTCCCCTGCAATGTCATAAATTTCCTGCTGTATTGTTTTAAGTTCAAGACTAATTTTCTGTGTGAATTCTGCAATTCCTTGACGGTCAACTGCAAAACCTAAATGTTCCATAGATGCCAATACTTCTGCAAGTGGCATTTCGACATTATAAAGCAAGTATTCTTGTTCGTTTGCTTCGATTTCAGTAGTAAGACGGTTGCTTACAGATTTCATTACTGCACATTCAGTTGCAAGTGGCAAATCAGTTTTCACCTTTGGAATTGGTGCTTTGTATTCTTCGCTGAGTCGTAAAGGATTATACCCATTTGCTGACGGATTGAGAATATACCCTGCAAGAGATGTGTCGAGTTTTAATCCCTGGATTTCAATATTATTAAGGAATGCAAATCTGTATAAAAGTTTAGAATTGTCAGTATATTTCTTGATGTTTTCGTCTTCTAAAAGTTCTTTTACAAACTCAAAATAACCAAAATGCATTGGCTCAAGATGATAAACCACATTATCACAAAGAAAACAGAATTCAGGGTTGTCCAAATCTTTGTAATCAACTGTAAAATAAGCGATTTTTTCTGCTTTAATTTTTGATAAAAGCTCATTTGTATCAAAATCTGCAGTAAAATGTAACTCTTTGATTTTTTCTTCTTTCTTTTCTGCAACTGTTGGTGCTGAAAAATTAAGTTTTTCAATAATTTTGAACATTTCAAGGTCTGCAAGCATAGCTCTAGCCTTTTGCTCGTCTGCATTTGCAGGAATTAAATCGTTAAGAGTACACTCAATTGGCACATTGTTGATAATTGTACCGAGAGTATAACTTAAAAACGCCTTTTCTTTATCATTTATGAGTTTATTCTTAAGATTTTCTTTGATTTCAAGAGTATCAATATTATCGTAAATATTTTGAATTGTACCAAATTTTTGGATTAAATCCCCAGCCGTTTTCTGACCAACACCTGCAACGCCAGGAATACAGTCAGATGAGTCGCCCTGAAGTGCTTTAATGTCAATCATTTGTATTGGTGTAACGCCATACTCCTCCATAATTCTTGCAGGAGTGTAGATTTCAGTTGTGGTTGTTCCCATTTTTGTATGAGGGAGCAAAACTGTAACATTATCGCGTACAAGCTGGAAAGAGTCACGGTCACCTGTTGCGATAAAGCATTCAATTGAGTCTTTACACATTTCGGCTACTGTACCGAGAATATCATCTGCCTCGTAGCCCTCTAAAGATATGATTTTATAGCCCAAAGCAACAAGAAGTTCTTTAAGTACTGGTAACTGCTGTGCGAGTTCAGGTGGCATTCCATGACGATTAGCCTTATAACCGTCATACATTTTATGACGAAACGTTGGTGCTTTAAGGTCAAATGCGATTGCAACACCATCAGGTTTTACCTCGTCACGAAGTTTCATAAGTATTGTAAGAAATCCGTAAATACCATTAGTAAAACGACCGTCTTTCGTTGATAATGCACGGATTCCGTAGAATGCACGATTTAATATACTATTGCCATCAATTGCTAAAATTTTCATAACGCAACTCCAAAATCATAATTATAAGTAGTATAACATATTTTAGAAATAAATACCATATTAAAAGAGAAAAATAATTGTTGACATTTGTATTGTTGAGTGATAAAATTCTTGTAAGTTAATATTTAACCAACAAACCGATGAGAAAGAGTAGTAATTGATTTGTTTCGTTTGTAGAGAGCCGATGTTGGTGGGAGTTCGGTATCGAAAATTTCAATGAATGGACTTTTGAGGGCAATCCGATATGTAGGTGCGACGGAGGGCAACCGTTACAGTGCTAAGTGTATATTTGTACACGGTGAGTGCGTATCTTTGATACGAATTTGGGTGGTACCGCAGATTTTTCAGTCTGTCCCATAGTATTTGGGATAGGCTTTTATTTTTTGTAGGTGGATTTTATGATTTTATTAACAAAACGATGGCGATGGCATAAATAAAGTTTGACAAAAGACAAAATATACTAATTTTAGGAGATATAATTATGATTTTAAACAATGTTGATTTTGAAACTTATTTTAACAATTACCCTGACAAAAACGGTTACTTTGGCAAATACGGTGGCGTTTATATTGACGATAAACTCAAAAATGCTATGGCTGAAATTACTGAAGCATATTTTTCAATTTGTCAGTCAAGAAAATTTATTGCAGAGCTTCGCAGAATCCGTAAAGAATTTCAGGGCAGACCTACTCCTGTTACACATCTTGAAAGACTTTCTGACGCTCTTGGTGGTAAAGTTCAACTTTACGCAAAGCGTGAGGACTTAAACCATTCAGGCGCTCACAAACTTAATCACTGTATGGGCGAAGCACTTCTTGCGAAATATATGGGCAAGAAAAAGATTATTGCAGAAACAGGTGCAGGTCAGCACGGTGTTGC
>CALAEV010000041.1 GCA_937892525.1 uncultured Clostridia bacterium | reverse complement strand
CTCATATTATCACCAAAAAATATTATATGAAAAGTATTGTCAATATTTTACTATTCTAAAAGTATAAAATCAATGTATAAATTGTAAATTTTTTTCTTTGTTTTATGTATGAACTCACAATTTACAAGGTATGTGAAGATTTGATAAAATATTTTTGAAAAATTTTTGTTAGGTTTTTATATTTTGGAGCACTACATTACGAAAGGAGCGAAGATATGGTTAAGGGAAGCAAAACAGCTTCCGACACAATTTTTGAACAGTGTTATAAAGATTATTATCAAAGTTTAATAAACTTCGCCCATGCCAGACTTCGTGAAAGTAGTGGCTTTTCCGAGGATTGTGTGCAAGAGGCGTTTACGGTTTTCTATAATCGGTTGCAGTCAGGGGAAGAATTTGAGTACCCAAAAGCATTTTTATACAGAACACTTGATAATATAGTGAAAAAACAGAAAACAAAAGTTGTTACGGAAGAAATGAATACGGTGTCACTTGATGACCCTGACAACACAATTGAAATCGCAGTTACAGATGAAATAGATTGCGAAAAATACATAAAAATTCTTGAAAATAGTTTAGACGAAGAAGAAAAGTTTTTCTATACCGAAAAATATGTAAACGGTAAAAAGATTGAACAGATTGCAACTGAAACAAATCTTTCAGTAGGGGCAGTAACGATGAGGCTGTCACGACTTCGCAAAAAACTTAAAAATCTTCTGGAAGACCTACTTTATTAGAAAGGAGAAAGAATATGACACAGATAAAGTTTAATAAGCAAATCGCAAATAATATTTTTAACGATGACTCATTCCGTGAAGAGCTTATTATGGCTCTTAATGAACTTATAGACATTGAACTTGCAAAGTCAGATGACGAAATCGACTTTGACATTATTGATGCATATACAGACGCTCTTAATGAACTTTATAATGAAAAAGGTGTAGCAAGAGTATTCTGGAAATTGCAGACAGTTGAAGAATTCACAAACAGCATTACAAACAACAAAAAGTGGAAAAATTTAAGTTTTGCACTTAAATTCACACTTACAGCCTGTGCAGTAATGGCTCTGGTAATTTCTGCAAATACGGTTACTGAAAAGGTGACAGGCTATAATGTGATTGAACAAGTAGCATCAGCCGTACAGGAGTTTTTCACAGGAGAAACCAGTATTAAAAACTCCACCACAACTACAACAGAAACTACCACAGAAGAAAATACAACTAAAACAACTACTAAAATTTTTGAAGAAAGTACAACAGTAAAACCTCAAAGCCAAGAGGGTGCAACTAACTCCAAACCACAGATTACACCACAAAATCCGAACTTGTCGCAGGTGTTAAGTCCTATAACACCACCAACTGAAACTACTACGGAATCTACCACGGCAGAGCTTTTCACAAGAGAAGATGAAGATGTAACTTCAGCACCTGTTGTAGTAAAACTTACAGGTGAGTTTACTGACGGTTTTAAAAAAGATTATATTGTTGGTGAAAACGTAGATTTCAGTGGACTTACAATTACCGCAAAATATGATAATGGGGACACAAAAACCGTATCAATAAATGAATGTAGTATCTACGGATTTTCCACAGAAAGTCCTGCGAACCGAATAGTAACAGTAGAGTACGAGGGCTGTTCATTCAGCTATTTAATCAGAGTAAAGGAGGCTAACTGATATGAAAAAAATTGCAAAATATTTGAGCTTACTCACAATAATTATTTCATTGTTTACCGTATTTGCAGTACAAAGCAGTGCGGCAACTAAAACAAACAGGTATCAAGACCCAACAGGTGATATTTATGAGTATGTTGTTCTTGACGAAACTAATGCAAGAATTACAGGCTTTGAATCAGAAAGAACAGCAATTGATTTGGTTATTCCCGAAACAATAAAGGGTTATACCGTTACAGAGATAGGACCAAGAGTGTTCCGTGAAAACCTGAACATTAAAAGTGTTGTTTTCCCTGATGTTGTTACAGTAATCAGTGGTTCAGCTTTTGTCGATTGCGAGAATATTGAAAGTATAGATTTGCCGGAAAGTCTTGTTGAAATTGGTTGGTCTGCTTTTTGTAGTAACTATGCGTTAAAAGAAATTTATATTCCTGATAATGTAAAAACTATTGACCCGTGGGCTTTTGGTGACTGCATCAATGTTGAAACAATCACATTCGGAAATGTCAGCGATTGCACAATTGGCTTTTCAGCATTTTCAAGCACAAGCATAAAAACCTTGTATATTCCCGAAGGTGTTCTTGTAGGACCATGTGCTTTTGACTATTCACTTGAGCTTGAAAGCGTTGTAATTGACGGTAAACCATATCTTGAAGAAACAAAATATTCAGGTGGTAAAGTAGAAATTACATATCCTACCGAAGTGTTTTATGGTTGTGAAAAACTTAAAGAAGTAACATTTTCTGAAAACTACGGTGTAGTATATGAGGGGATGTTTGCAGATTGCACAAGTCTTGATAAGGTGAATTTCGAAGCGTTAAGCGAAATAAGAGGATATGCTTTTGAAAATACAGCGTTTACAGAAATTGATATTCCTGACACAGTTAAATTGGTTGACGATGTTTTTGCAAATTGTAAAAAACTTGAAAAAGCCACAGTTGGTAATGGTTCTTCACATTTGTTTGATGGTTGCACAAACTTAAAAGAAGCAATTGTAAGAAAAAATACTGCAGAATATATGTTTAATGATTGCATAAATCTTGAAAAAGTTACATTCCTTTCAAACTGGGTAATTGCCGACTATATGTTCAAAAACTGTGAAAAACTTACAACAATTGATTCAAGGGTTGTAAGAACAGGAACAAGCAGTAACGAAATATCTGCAGGTGCATTTTTCAACTGTAAATCAATTACAACTGATGAAGTGTTAGCGTTGCTTGATAAAAGCAAATGGCTTGAAATTGAAAGATACGCTTTTTATGGTTGCTCATCACTCACTTCATTTGATAAATTTACCGAATTTACAATACATGAAATTGGCAGTTACGCTTTCGCTAATTGCACAGGTTTTGATAAAATAGTTCTTCCTGATAATTTGGATTGGTTTAAGGACCATGACCTGACAACTGAAAATGTATTTATGGGTTGCACAAATGTAAAATATCTTTATCTTGGACCTAAATTCCAATCTCGTCCTGAATCAATCGGCTTACAGACTCTTGACGGATTAGAAAGAATAGATGTAGCACTTGAAAATAAATTGTATTTCTCACATGAGGGAGTATTGTATTACAATTATTCTGATTACGGTGGTTCCAATTTTATTGGCTTGTTAAAATATCCTGCATACAAAACAGATGCAAGCTATTCAACTGCAAGCGTCGTTCCTGCCGACAAAGAAATAAGGATTTATGAATACGCATTTTCAAAAACACAGTATCTTAAAGAGCTTGAATTGACCGGTAAACCGGTTGCAGATTTTACTGTTCAAGGTGACGATATATATTCTCAATTTCAGTCACAATATGCTTTTGAGTATTCTTCTATTGAAAAATTTGTTTGCAGAGATGGTTACTTTAATGTAATAGCAATCAATATGTTCCACGGTAGCCAAATTGAAGAAATCGATTTGAAGAAGACAGTGTATATTAAGAAAGGTGCATTTTCAGATTGTAAAAACCTTAAACACATTTCTTTTTTGAATGGCTATAATCTTTCTGCTTCTGCTTTTGCAAACTGTACCGAATTGACAACAGCGGTATTTGGTACAACTAAAGGTCATTTTGCAGATACTAACACCATATTCTACAATTGCGATAAACTTACCTTCTATTGCGGAGAAGATAGTGAAGCATATAATTACGCACAAATATATGATATTCCTTGTAATACTATTAATATAAATGTTGTTGATGGTGGTGTGTTTGCTTATACAGGAAAAGAAATATGCCCAAGTGTTATAGTTGGCATAGGTACCATGAATCTTGTGCAAGGACAAGATTATGTGTTGGAATATAGCGACAATATTGAAGTAGGAAAAGGCTTGGTAAAAGTTGTTTTCATCGGTAATTTTGAGGGGATTCCTGAAATGGGTACATCTTTCACAATTACAAAAAGAGATGCCTCAACCCTCACCGTCGAATATGTAGTTGACAACGAATATTCAGGAGAAGAGGTTAGACCTAAAGTTGTTGTAAAGAATGGCGATACAGTACTTACTGAGGGTGTTGACTACACAATCACATACAACAACAGTACAAACGCAGGCTCAATGTTCTTCACAATTAAGGGCATGGGCAATTACACAGGTACAGTTGATTGCTACTACAATATTATCCGTCGTGATATTACCGAAGCTACCGTTTCAAAGAATAACGATATGATTTATACAGGCAAAGAACTTACACCAAAGCCTGTAATCACTTGGAATGGATTTACACTCGTAGAAGATGTTGATTATGAAATCCGTTACTTTGAAAATGTAAATGCAGGTTACGGAACAATGGTAATCTATGGTATGGGCAACTTTTGTGGCACACAGCGTGTGCAGTTCAGGATTTTCGGTAAAGGTCTTGAAAATGCAACTGTTTCCGAGATTTCTGACCAGACTTATACAGGTAATGAGATTACGCCTGATGTAAGCGTTGTTCTTGATGGTTTTACTCTTGTAAAAGATGTTGACTATACGGTGAAATACGAAAACAACATTGAAAAAGGTGTTGCAACTGTAGTAATCAGTGGTATTGGTAACTACAGTGGCGTTGCAAAACAAACATTTAACATCAATAAAAATAGTGTTTACTCATTCACGGTGTTCTCTGAAACCGAAATGACCGAAACTTATGATGGAACTGAACTTAAACCTAAAATGGAAGTTTATTTCGGTACACAGTTACTTACCGAGGGTGTTGACTACACAGTTTCACTCGAAAATAATATAAACGCAGGTACAGCAACGGTCACAATAATCGGTATGGGTCTTTATGAGGGTGAAAGAAGTTACAATTTCACAATTCTTCCTTGCGAAATTACCGAAAACGATATTTCTGTTAGTGGCAATATGGAATACAATGGTGTGGCAGTTGAGCCTGAAATCAGTATAGCGAAAAATGGTATTGCGCTTATTGAGGGCGAAGATTACATTGTAACTTATTCAAATAACAACGGTGTAGGTATTGCTTTTGTCACAGTTGAGGGTATTGGCAACTACTGTGATACGGTAAAGCTTCAATATGAAATTTACTCACCACAGCAGGGTGGCGAAAACGAAAATCAACCACCTGAAAACACACCTGTCGATAAAGAAAACACAGACAGTACAGATGACAAGGACAACTCAAATAATACACCAAACGACACAAATCAAAATGTTACTGATAACAAGGACAATACAGAAGAAAATAAGGATACATCTAATAATCCTGTAATTCCAAATACTGACAGCAATGGAAATTATAATATTTATATTGTTTGTGTAGTGCTTTCAATGACGTGTATGCTTGCGTTTGTTGTGATTGATACAAAAGAGAAAAGAAAACATAACTAAAAATAAAGACGAGAACAATGATTCTCGTCTTTTTATCTATGTATTATTTGCTGAATTGTAGTTTGTCAAAAAATACACTATTTAATTAAATCTTCAATAACACTACTTGCAATTATAAGCCCTGCAACACTTGGCACGAATGAAATACTTGCAGGTGTTCTTTCGCCATCATTTTTAGGGATTTCCGTTGAATAAAGCACCTTTAATTTTTTAACACCACGTGATTTTAATTCTCGTCGCATAACACGGCACAAAGGACAAGTGTCCGTTTTATAAATATCAGTAATCTTGAATGCAGTAGGGTCAAGTTTGTTGCCTGTACCCATTGATGCAATCATTGGTATTCCCAATTCTTGAGATTTCATCGCAAGGTCAATTTTTGCAGTTACATTGTCAATGGCATCAATAATATAATCGTATTGTGAAAGGTTAAATTCCTCTGCGTTTTCAGGTAAATACATTTTAACGATTGGTGTAACTTCGCACTCAGGATTTATGTCAAGAATACGCTCGCGCGCAACATCTGCCTTATTTCTACCAATGGTGGAGTGCAATGCATACAACTGACGATTAATATTTGTAATGTCAACTGTGTCCTTGTCAACAACTGTCATTTTGCCAACGCCACAACGAGCCAAAGCTTCAGCCACATAAGAGCCAACACCACCAAGCCCAAAAATTATAATGTTTTTATTTTTGATTTTTTCAAGATTATCTTTGCCAATTAATCTTTCAGTTCTTGAAAACTGTTCCATAAAATCACCTTTAATTATTTTACCATATTGAAAAATTTTCTGCAATAGTGTATAATCTCTTGTTGGAAATAAAATCTTAATATAAGGATGAAACAAAATGAAACTTGGTATCGTAGGTTTACCTAATGTAGGCAAAAGTACACTTTTTAATGCAATTACAAATGCAGGCGCACAGTCTGCAAACTATGCTTTCTGCACAATCGAGCCAAACGTTGGTGTTGTTGCAGTGCCTGATTACAGAATTGACAAACTTGCAGAAATGTATAATCCTGCAAAAATCACTCCTGCTACAATCGAATTTGTTGATATTGCAGGTCTTGTAAAAGGCGCATCAAAGGGCGAAGGTCTTGGTAACAAATTCTTGTCACACATTCGCGAGGTTGACGCAATTATTCACGTTGTTCGTTGCTTTGATAATGATGATATTATTCACGTTGAAGGCAGTATTGACCCACAGCGCGATATTGAAACAATCAACCTTGAACTTATTCTTTCTGACGTTGAAATTCTCGATAGAAGAATTTCAAAAGTAGAAAAAGACCTTAAAGGTGATAAATCACTTCAAAAAGAGCTTGATTTCTTAAAGCGTCTCCGTGGCGAGTTAGAAAATGGTGTCAACGCTCGTGCAGTTGAAATGGACGACGAAGAGCGTGAGATTCTCTCTACCGTTGCACTTCTTTCATCAAAACCAGTAATTTACGCTTGTAATATGAGTGAAGAAGACTTCGCTAACAATATTAAAGACAATGCACGATACAACGCAGTCTGTAAACTTGCCGAGGAAGAGGGTGCAGAAACTCTTCCAATCTGCGCAGAACTTGAAGCACAGATTGCAGAGCTCGACAAAGAAGAAAAAGAAATGTTCCTTGCAGATTTGGGCATTGAGCAAGGTGGTCTTGATTTACTTATTCAGCGTTCATACAATCTTTTAGGACTTATCTCATACTTAACAGCAGGTCAACCTGAAGTTCGTGCTTGGACAATTAAAAAAGGCACAAAAGCACCACAGGCAGCAGGTAAAATCCATACCGACTTTGAGCGTGGATTTATCCGTGCAGAAGTAATCCACTTTGACGACCTTATGGCAAACGGCACAATGCAAGCAGCCAAGGAAAAAGGACTTGTTCGTTCTGAAGGCAAAGAATATGTCATGAAAGACGGAGATATTGTATTATTCAGATTTAATGTTTAAATTTGAATAATACTAAATGCGTAATGCTTAATGCGTAATTCGTAATTACAAAATAAAGAGATTGTAAACAATTACGCATTCCGAATTACGAATTCAACATTAAGTATCTGCGCTTGTAGCTCAGTTGGATAGAGCGTCAGACTCCGACTCTGAAGGTCGCTGGTTCGATTCCAGTCAGGCGTGCCAAAAATAAAAGGATTTGCAGTTTTTGCAAATCCTTTTTTCTATAGTTTTTCACTTTTACCATTCTTTAATTACACTTGGGTTTTCAAAAATCTCATCAAGCACCTTAATAAATGGTACAACATCATTAAGTGCGCCGATTCTGTGGTCAAAAGTAAGTGTAATCGGCATAACTTTTTTAACGCCTAAATCAATTTCACCCTTGCTGTTACGGAATACAAATTCTTTATCCTGCACAGCACCTGTACCCATCATAAATACCTGTGGGTAAAGAAGTGGTGCTTGTGTGCCCATACCGTTAAGACCTTTAGCAAGTGTTCCCCAGTTTGAAAAGCAAACAGTACCCTCGTTCACGTGTTGTGGAGTAAGTGCATTTTCTTCTTTTTGTGGTCGGTTAAACAAATCTTTTATTGAACCCATTTTGCTCTTACCAAATGCACCTTTTACACCCATAGCGACTGCCTGAACAATTTTACCTGAAAGTGCAAAAGCAATACCACGATTAAGCACCATATCTGTATATGTTCTTTTAATGTTAGTAGTCTTCATTCGGGTTACAACATCAGTAGTTTGTTCTTGCAATTCTTTAAGAGATTTTTCTTCTGCACAAAGAATGTTAACAGGGTAAGTCTCGCCACTATCAAGTGCTACAGGCATAGCAATATTAATGTGCTTTTTGATAATCATTCTGCCTGATACTGAAAATGGCTTAAAATCAATATGTGCATTAAGGCGAGGAGCGACTTTAAGACCTTCAACCATAGCTTTCATCATAACTGTATTGAATGAAAGTGGGTAGCCACATTCTGCTTTTAGTTCTTTATATGCGTCCCAAAGTTTTGTAACATCGGCCTCATAAGCATAAGCTGCAGCAGGTTGAGTAGTAGCGTTTGAAAGCACATAACCGTTACATTTCTTTTTTACTTCGCCAAAATATTCTACCTTGTCGCCATCTACAGGACGATGGAGTGTTACATCGAGAAAATTTTTAAGTCCCATATATATCACCTCACATGAAAAATCAAAATTAGTATATCAAAATAAATAAATGTAGTCAATGAAAAAATTCCATTGACAAACCATTTTTTAGGTGCTATAATACTTTGCAATACACTTTCGCACTTTTAACTGCTAAAGTGAAAATTATACAAGAGGCGAATACTATGAGAAAAGGTAACTTAATGAGTGTGCGTCATGACATTAAACTTCTTGACGCAACAATTCGTGATGGCGGACTTTGTAACAATTTTGAATTTACAGATGAATTTGTACGCGAACTTTATAAAACAAATATAAAGTGTGGCGTTGACTATATGGAATTCGGCTATAAAGCAAGCAAAAATCTTTTTAATGAAGCAGACCATGGCAAGTGGAAGTTCTGTAACGAAGAGGATTTGCGAGCAATCGTTGGCGACAATGTGTCAGATATGAAAATCGCAGTTATGGCTGATGTAGGCCGTTGCGATTACAAAACAGATTTCATTCCTAAAAAAGACAGCGTAATCGATATGATTCGTGTTGCGTGCTATATTCATCAGATTCCTGCGGCTGTTGAAATGATTAATTATTTCAATGAGTTAGGCTATGAAACAACTTGCAACATTATGGCTATTTCACAGGCAAGTTTTAATCAGATTGACGATGCTCTGGAAATGCTTGGCGAATCAAAAGTTGACGTTATCTATCTTGTAGATAGTTACGGCTCACTCTTCCCTGAAAATGCAGCTGAACTTGCAAAGAAATATCTTGAATATGGCGAAAAATACAAAAAAAAGATTGGTTTCCATGGCCATAACAATCAAAATCTTGCCTTTGCAAACACAATTGAAACACTTTCATACGGTGTTTCTTATGTTGATGCAACAGCTCTTGCTATGGGACGTGGTGCAGGTAACTGCGCTATGGAATTGATGCTTGGATTCCTTAAAAATCCGAAGTATAGTATTTATAGTCTTTTAGGATTTATTGAAAACTATATGCTTCCTCTTAAAGAATCAGGAGTAGTGTGGGGCTTTGACTTGCAGTATATGTTCACAGGTCAGCTTAACCGACACCCAAGAGAAGCTATGAACTTCACAGACAAAAAACGTAACGACTATACAGAGTTTTATAAAGAACTTTTAGATAACTATTAAAATTAGTAATTCGTAATTGACGGCGAGAAAATTTTCTCGCCGTTTTTGTATGCAAATTACGCATTACAAATTTAAAAAAACTCTTGACATTTGACTTTTGTTCTGTTATCATATTCAAGCCGCATATTAGGGGGTAGTATGTCCAAACACATACTGCAAGTGAATTTTCCACCCTCAATAGCGAGTCTATATTTAAGGTAGGTTAGAAAAATGTACGCAATCATCGTAACAGGCGGCAAGCAGTACAAAGTACAGAACGGCGACGTTGTATTTGTAGAAAAGCTTGACGTAGAAGCAGATGCAGAGATTACTTTTGACAAGGTTCTCGCAGTTGGTTCTGAAGACGGACTTAAAGCAGGTGCTCCTTATGTTGAAGGTGCAACAGTTACTGCTAAGGTTCTCAAAAATGGTAAAGGTAAGAAAATCACAGTATTTACTTACAAACCAAAGAAGAACGAAAAGCGTAAAAAGGGTCATCGTCAGCCATATACAAAGGTTGAGATTACCGGTATTAACGCATAATGACAACAGCAAAATTTCTGTTTTCGGATGATACAATAGTTTCATTTGAGTTAAGTGGTCATAGTGACTACGCAGAAGAGGGTGCTGACATTGTATGTAGTGCAGTTTCTTCGGCAGTTTATATGGCAGCCAATACAATAATTGAAATTATGAAAATAAGTCCAGAAACAGTAGTCCGTGACGGGTATCTTAAATTAGAAATGAATTTAAGTGATGCTCGTAAATCGAAAGTGATTACTGACGGTTTATACTTGCATTTGAGCGAGTTGCAAAGTCAGTATCCCAACAACTTGAAACTTGAAAGAGGTGTTTTTGATGCTTAAAATCAACATTCAGTTATTTGCTCATAAAAAAGGTATGGGTTCTACTAAGAACGGCCGTGACTCAGAGTCAAAGCGTCTTGGTGTGAAGCGTGCAGACGGTCAGTTTGTTCTTGCTGGTAACATCCTTGTTAAACAGCGTGGTACACACATTCACCCAGGCAACAACGTAGGTCGTGGTTCTGATGACTCTCTTTTCGCACTTATCGACGGTAAAGTTAAGTTCGAAAGAATGGGCAAAGACAGAAAAAAGGTTAGCGTTTATCCTGTTGAGCAGTAATTTTTAACTACTGAAATTCCCACTGGCAACAGTGGGAATATTTTTTTGAGATTAACAGAAAATATCGTTGAGGTATTCGTATGAAAACATTTAATAAAAGTACAAAACTTGATAATGTTTGTTATGATATTCGTGGTCCTGTAATGGATGAAGCTGTAAGAATGGAATCACAGGGTCAGCGAATTTTAAAACTTAATATTGGTAACCCTGCGCCATTTGGCTTTACAGCACCTGACGAGGTTATCCGTGATATGATGTATAATCTTCGCGAGTGCGAGGGCTATTCTGATTCAAAAGGTATGTTCTCTGCAAGAAAAGCCATTATGCAGTATTATCAAGTAAAAGGTGTTAAAGGCGTTGATATTGGTGATATTTATCTTGGTAATGGTGTCAGCGAATTGATTACAATGTCAATGCAAGGACTTTTAGATAATGGTGACGAAATTCTTGTGCCATCACCTGACTACCCACTCTGGACGGCATCTGTAACTTTGGCAGGTGGTAACGCAGTCCATTATATATGTGACGAGCAAAACGAGTGGAACCCAGACATTGATGATATTAAAAAGAGGATTACACCAAAAACTAAAGGTATTGTAATTATTAACCCCAACAACCCTACTGGTGCATTGTATAGCGATGAAATATTAAAAGAAATTGTGGAAATTGCAAGGCAAAATGACCTTATTCTTTTTGCTGATGAAATCTATGACAGACTTGTTATGGACGGACTTACACACACAGCGCTTGCATCTTTAGCTCCTGATGTGCCTTGCATTAGTTTTAACGGACTTTCAAAGTCACACCGAGTTGCAGGTTTCCGTGTAGGCTGGATGGTAATCAGTGGAGACAAGAAAAAAATCAAGGGCTATATTGAAGGACTTAATCTTCTCTCAACTATGCGACTTTGCTCAAATGTACCTGCTCAAAGCATTGTGCAAACAGCACTTGGTGGAGTACAAAGTATTGACGATTTGCTTCTTCCCGGTGGCAGAATTTATGAACAGAGAGAGTTCGTTTATAACGCACTTTGTGAAATCGACGGTGTTTCCGTTGTAAAACCAAAAGCTGCTTTCTATATTTTCCCAAAACTTGATGCAAAGAAATTCAATTTACACGACGACGAAAAACTTGTCCTTGATTTCTTAAAGGCTAAAAAAGTTCTTCTTATGCACGGTAAGGGCTTTAACTACCCAACGCCTGACCACATAAGAATTGTTTATCTTCCTCGTCGCAGAATATTGGGCGAAGCTATGGAGGCTTTTAAGGATTTCTTAAGCGATTATCAACAGTAAAATAAAACCAAAACTAACAGCGAGAGAATTTGTCTCTCGCTGTTTTTGTTGGTTAAATTAAATAATTACGCATTTTGAATTTTGATAATAATGTTCTAGTATCTGTTCATAGTTAAGCCCTTGCTGTGCCATGTAGTTTGCGCCATATTGGCTCATTCCTACACCGTGGCCATAACCACAAACGGTAAAAATGAAATTTTCATCATCATATTTTATTGCAAAAGTACTGCTTTTTAGGTCGAAAATATTGCGCATTTCGGTACCTTTAAAAGATTTGTCACCAATAATAATCTCTTTCACCATACCTGTTTCGGTATTGGTGACTTTTTTTATCCATTCAGAAGGTTCATCGCTTAACTTTGCACCATTTTCAGTAATTTTATTCTTAAAATCCTCAATAGAAACTATTACTTCTGAGTTATAGGCAGGGGAGAGCTTGTCGCCTGCGCTTTGAACGGATATAAGGTATGGGTACTCGCCACCCCACACATCAGTTGCGCTTTCTGTTTGTCCGTTAGAAATAGCGTGAAAAACTGCGTTAATAGGCTCATTGTTATAAGTTAGTATTATGTTTTTGACTTCTTTGACGCATTTCTCTATTTTTTCTTGATATATTTTATAGTTTTTGCCCCATTTTTCTTCTTGCTCATCTTTATTAAGATATCCTTGATGTGATGCAGGACTATCGGTAATATGGGCATTTTCAAGTGTGTTATGAAGTTTTGTGTACTCAAGCTTTGTGTGTGCTGCAATAACCTGTGCTTTAATGGCTTCTTCGTGATAAGCAGGGTTAATTTCTGCAGCCACAACACCTGTAAGATACTCTTCAAGGCTCATTTCCGTAATATTTTTGCTATTCGCATTCATAACCTTTACGGTAGAGTTTTCTGTTTCAATTTCTTCTACTTTTTTTGTTGTTTCACTTTCTTCTGTAATTAAGAATTCTTTTTTGAATACATCGGTTGCCTTTTCAACTGATACCAGTGGTAAAAGTATCATTGACAGGGATAGAAAAAAGCAGATTACACTATAACTTTTCATATTTTTTATATCTCCTTTTTATTGACTTTAACTGTTATATGTATTAAAATATATGATGTATAATTGTATATATTGGAAAACTATCGAAATTTTCTACAAGGAGGTAAAAGTTGTGTCAGAATATATTTCAAGTATCTCCAATGACGCTCTTTCAACTTTATGCGAAGAGCTTCGTAAAAATAACTATATAAATCCTGATTATTATCAAAGATTTGATGTAAAGCGTGGTCTTCGTAACGCTGACGGAACTGGTGTTCTTGCCGGTCTTACTCGCGTTTGTTCTGTTGAGGGTTATTATATGGACGACGGCGAAAAAGTACCAAAAGAAGGTCGTCTTATTTATCGTGGTATCAATATGAATGATATTGTGGAAAACTGCGAAAAAGAAAATCGTTTCGGTTATGAAGAAGTTGTATGGCTTTTAATGTTCGGTGCACTTCCTACAAAAGACCAGTTAGAAAAATTCCGTCAAGTTCTTGCAACTTGTCGTGAATTACCAGACGATTTTATTGAAGATATGATTATGAAAGCACCATCACCTGATATTATGAATAAAGCGGCTCGTAGCGTGCTTGCTCTTTATTCTTATGACCCAAATCCTGATGATATTTCACCTGAAAATGTGCTTCGTCAGTCAATTCAACTTATTGCGCAGTTGCCTACAATTATGACTGCTGCTTATCAGGTAAAGCGTCGTGCTTATGATAAAAAGAGTATGTTCTTCCACCAGAATAAAAAAGAGTTAGGTACTGCTGAAAGCATTTTGCGTTCAATTAGACCTGATAAATTCTTTACAGACGAAGAAGCAAAGCTTTTAGATATCTGTCTTATTATCCATGCTGAACATGGTGGAGGTAACAATTCAACATTCACAACAAGATGTATCACATCAAGTGGTACTGATACATATTCTGCAATTGCAGCAGGTATTGGTTCACTTAAGGGACCACGTCACGGTGGCGCTAATATTGCAGTTCATAAAATGGTTGAAGATATTAAAGAGAATGTAAAAGATATTACCGATGAAGGTCAGGTTGCTGATTATCTAACAAAGATTATGAACAAAGAGGCAGGGGACAGAACTGGTCTCGTTTATGGTATGGGCCACGCAGTTTATACACTTTCTGACCCTCGTGCTGTAATACTTCGTCGTTATGCTGATAAATTCTCAAAAGAACAGGGCAGAGAAGACGAGTTTAGACTTCTTAATCTTATTGAATCTCTTACACCTGAACTCTTTGCAAAACTTCGTGGTAACAATAAGAAAATCTGTGCCAACGTTGACCTTTACTCAGGTCTTGTTTACGATATGCTTGGTATTCCAAAAGAGTTGTTTACACCGCTCTTTATGGCAGCTCGTTCAGCAGGTTGGGCAGCACACCGTATTGAAGAAATCACAACAGGTGGCAGAATAATCCGCCCTGCATATAAGAATGCTACAATCCCACGTGCTTATGTACCTATGAGTGAAAGAATTATACGCACTGACGGTGTTCAGAAAGAGTATATTCCTATTGAGGAAAGGTAAGAAAAATATGAAAATTACAGGAAAATACGAAAAAATAAATCCTTTATATTCACTTTATGTGATTTTAGGACTTGTGGCAGTTGCAGTGCCTTTTAGAATGTATCAACTTCTCAATATTATTGAGTCAGATACAGGATTTTATAAGGTTGTTGACTGGTCAGTTTATCTTATGTATGTATTAGGCGCTCTTGCAATAATTGTTCCTTATGTGCTCACTATTCTTGCAAAAAATGTTCCTGCATCAAAATCACCTTTTAAGAAGAATATGTTTTTAGCAGTTGCATCATTTATTTTTGCAGGTGGAATTATATTTGATGTTGTTTCTTCACTTTCAACATTTTTAATTAACGCAAGAAGCTTTAGTAATGTAGGTCTTTCAATTATGGGAACAATGGACCAGGCACAGTTACCATTACTTATTGAAAGCGTTTTTGGTGTTCTTAGTGCAATTTATGTAATTATTTTCGGCATTTCATTTATTGATGGCAGAACAACATATTCACAGTATAAGTTTTTAGCTCTTGCTCCACTTTTCTGGGCAATGAGCAGAATAGTTATTCGTTTTGTGAGAAAAATAGCATATGTCAATGTTTCTGACTTAATGCTTGAACTTTTCGCAATTACATTTATGATGATTTTCTTGCTTTCATTTGCAAGAATTTGTGCAGGACTCGCAAACAGCAAGGCTATGAGAACGCTTTTTGCATCAGGCTTTGTAGGGATTTTCTTCTGTGTAGTTTCAAACCTTCCTCGTCTTTTAATGGTTATTACCGGTAACGTAAATTCTTTACCTGACGAATACCCTTTCTCACTTTGCGATTTAGGATTTGCAGTTTTCGCGTTTGCATATATTTTTAATGTTGTTAAATGTGCAAAAGAAAACGATAGTGCAGAACTTCTTGGCGCAGAAGTAGAAGTTCATGACGAAATGGAAACTGATGATAATTTCTTGTCGGAGTAATAAATAATGGAGTTATTCTTAAGTAATGTTTTAACAGCCTTTACACAGGTTTTAATACTTTTTCTTGTTGCTATGGTAGGTCTTGTGTGCCATAAAACAGGCATATACACCGAAAAAGCGTCAAGACTTACAACAGACTTGCTTTTCTATATTGTAGCCCCTGCAATTATAATCCGTTCATTTTTAGGAATGGAGTTCAGTCGCGACACTTTAGGGGGACTTCTTAAAGCACTTGTAGGTGGTATTTTCTTTCATCTTGTTGGTATGATTTTTACAAAAATCTTATTTAATAAGAGCGACAAAGAGACTGCTTGTATTTTTAAATATGCTTGTTGTTACGGTAATGTAGGGTATATGGCGTTACCACTTGCCCAGGCAGTTTTAGGTGATGAAGGCATATTTTACTGTTCAGTAATTTTAGTTCCTTTTAACGTGCTTTCATTTACTCACGGTGCAGGATTAATGCAGAAAAGGGACAAAAATGAAAAATTCAATATAAAGAAATTACTTATAAATCCGGGCGTTTTAGGTGTTGCAATAGGTCTTCCTCTTTTCTTGTTACAGGTGGAACTTCCAGAAGTGATTTATGCACCTGTTTCATATCTTGCAGACCTTAATACACCACTTGCAATGGTAATGTTCGGCACATATCTTGCAGCGGCTGACTGGAAAACAATTTTTTCAGATAAAAGAATTTTCACAACAGCACTTGTAAAGATTATTTTAATTCCACTTATTACTGTTTTATCATTAAAACTTTTAGGCTTTGGTGGTACATTGCTTGTAGCCTGTGTATTAAGTGCAGCAGCACCAACAGCCAGTGCAACAGTTATGTTTGCGGCGAAATATGACCGTGATACAGGTCTTGCATCTAAGGTAACATCTTTTGTAAGTGTGCTTTCAATTCTTACAATGCCGGTTATGATAGCAATTGCTCAGTCTATACAATAATTTTTAAGGAGTGATTATATGAAACTCGTAGTAGCAATTATCAATAATGATGATGTGAATGCAGTTATGTCCAACCTTACTAAAAATGGATATCAGGCAACAAAACTTTCTACTTCAGGTGGATTTTTGCGAACAGGCAATATCACTCTTTTAATTGGTGTTGAAGATAAAAAGGTTGACGAAGTTATTGACCTTGTTGGTGAATATAGTAGTCAACGTAAGAAAATCACACCTGTAAACAATACATATATAGGGGATTCAATGCTTTCATCAATGCCTATTGAAGTAACAGTAGGTGGTGCAACAATCTTTGTACTTGATGTTGAGCAGTTCTATAAAATATGATGAATGAAAATTCAAAATTCAATAAGCTCAGCAGTGAGGTTATTTCGTCTGTTGAGCAGGGTAGCTTTCCTCACGGAGTGCTGATAGAATGTCAAAATGAAACTGACGGTGCTGATTTTGCAAGATTTATCGCAAACTGTCTTGTGTGTCGAGGTAACACAAAGCCTTGTGGCATGTGTAGTGATTGTGTAAAGGCACAAAAAGATGGTCACCCTGATATTTATGAAACTGACGGTATAATTAAAAGTAAAAGCAAGGTTTTTGCAGTCGATTCAGTACGCCAAATCCGTGACGATGCGTTTATTGTGCCCAATGAGAGTGATTGTAAGGTGTATATCCTTAAAAACGCTCATAATATGAATGACCAGGCACAGAATGCTATTCTTAAAATTCTTGAAGAGCCACCAAGCTATGTGTACTTTATAATTGTAACAACTTCAAGAAGTACTATGCTTGAAACTGTGCTTTCACGTGTGCAGACTTACTCGCTTTTAAGTGTTGAAGAAGAAATAACTGACAAAGAGGCTGACACAGTTACTAATTTTGTGAATGCACTTCTCAATGTAAATGAGTTGGCACTTATGGAACAAACTGCAGTATTCCAGAAAAATAATCAGTATGCAAAACGCATTTTAGAGCTTCTTTCAGAAGTATTCCGTGACGCTCTTGTCCGTAAAAGTGGATATATAAGAGATGTAAGGTTTGAAAGTGAAGTTAATAAACTTCAAAAATCATTAACTTCAAAAGCGCTTTTACAGTCAGTTAAAGTGTGCGACGAGTTAATTGACTCAATCAACAGAAATTGTAATAATAATTTGCTCGTTGTGAGAATGTGTTATGAATTCAAACGAGCAATTGGTAGATAAATAGGAGTATATCAGATGATTGAAACAGTTGGTATAAGATTTAAGGAAGGCGGAAAAATCTACGATTTCGACGCTGATGGTAAACAGTTCAATAAAGGCGATTATGCCATAGTTGAAACTGTTCGTGGTATGGAGTGTGGTCTTGTTGCAAAGGCAAATCACGGAACTCAAGAAGAGGATATTACAAAACCTCTTAAAAAAGTAATTCGTGTTGCAACAGAAGATGATGTTAAAACTCTTGCTGAGAATAAAGAAAAGGAAAAAGAGGCATTTAAGATTTGTGAGGATAAAATTCAGGCTCACGGATTAGAAATGAACCTTGTTGATGTAGAATACACATTTGACCGTAGTAAACTTCTTTTCTATTTTACTGCTGATGGACGCGTTGACTTCCGTGAACTGGTAAAGGATTTGGCATCAGCTTTCAGAACAAGAATTGAACTTCGTCAAATTGGTGTCCGTGATGAATCTCGTATGGTTGGAGGATTTGGTATTTGTGGCAGACCATTTTGTTGTAATACATTCTTGAATGATTTTCAGCCTGTTTCAATTAAAATGGCTAAAGAACAAGGTCTTTCACTTAATCCTACAAAAATCAGTGGTACTTGTGGTCGCCTTATGTGTTGCCTTAAATATGAGCAGGATACTTATGAGCATCTTCTCCGCGTTACACCAAAGGTTGGTGCTATTGTTGACACTCCTGACGGAAAAGGCAAGGTAATCGAAAATAACCTTATTACAGGAATGTTAAAAGTAACACTTGACCGTCGCCCTGATGCGGCCCCTGCAGTATTCCACCGTCATAGCGTGAAAATTATCAAAGATGCTTATATAAGAGTTGAAAAAGAAGAACTTGAAGCATTAAAGGGAATTGAATAATTTAGTACTTGATTTTTACATTTTTTATGTTACAATGTAGATATACCAATAAAGGGAGGGTACATAACCATGGCATACAAAATTACTGATGATTGCATCGCTTGTGGCGCTTGCGCAGCTGATTGTCCAGTAGAAGCTATTTCTGAAGGAGATGGCATCTATGTAATCGACGCTGATACATGCATCGATTGTGGTGCTTGTGCAGATAGCTGCCCAGTTTCAGCTCCAGTTGCTGACTAATTTTTAAAATAGAAAATCCCACCGAAAACTCGGTGGGATTTTTTATTTTGTTGAATTTATTTACTTGCTTCTTTTAATAACTTCAAAATCTTTTCTCTTGAAAAATTATATTTTTTATTACAGAAATGGCAACAAACCTCTGTGTTTTCGTCTTCTGCCATTTCACGAAGTCCTTCTTCGCCTGCGCCAATTAACGCTCTTGTAACGCGTTCAACACTACAATCACATTTGTATTCAACATACTGTGTGTCAAGTACTTGCATTGAAAATTCAGGAAGTACAGTTTCGCAAATCTGTTGTGGTGTAAGTCCTTCTGCAAGCATCGTTGTAACTGGTTTAATATTATCTAATCCCTTTTCAACAAGTGTGATTGTTTGGTCGTCTGCAGTAGGGAGTAACTGAATTAAAAATCCACCTGCTAAAAGTACTTCCTCAGTTTCAGGATTAACAAGTACGCCTAATGCACAAACAGTTGGTGTCTGCTCACTTGTAGCGTAATAAGCAGTAATATCTTCTGCAACTTCGCCTGAAATAATAGGGGTCTGTGCACAGTATGGCTCTTTAAGACCTAAGTCTTTAATAACAGTTAAAAAGCCGTTTTTACCAACTGCACCTGACACATCAAGCTTACCTTTTGCATTGAGTGGTAAATTAACTCTTGAATCACCAACATAGCCTTTAACCTGACCCTTTGAGTTAGCAACTGCAACAACAGGGGATGCAGGTCCACCACCACTGAGTTTGAGAGTAAGTGTATCCTTGTCACCTTTTAAGAGTACTCCCATCATAGAAGCACCTGTTATAAGGCGCCCAAGGGCTGCAGAACACACTTTGCTTGTGTTGTGAATGTTCTGCATTTCCTTAACCATTTCAGTTGAATTAAGAGCAAGACAGTAAAGTGTACCGTCTTCTGATATCATTCTGACTAATTCGTTCATTTTAATTCATCCTTAAATATAGTCTTTATTTTTTTAGCAACAACTGTAATACGCTGTGTTTCTGCATTTACAGGATTGTCGCTGTAATCGTCATAAGTATTTATAATCTCAAATCCACACTTTTCAAGAATGTTGAGAATGTCTTGTGGGTTATAAGCATATTCACAAAAGCTTTCGCTATAACGCTCATAACACTCGTCATCCTCATTTTTAATAAAGAAGTCAAGGTCAATGCTTGTAATGGCATTTTCTTTGTCATAAGAGTTCTGCCAAGCACAATAAACCTCGTCCATATCGTAAATAAAAGTGTTGTTACTAAGAACCTTTTCGTGCTTATATGGTGTGTTCATATCAAAAATGAAAATACCACCCATATTCATAAATAGCGAAACTTTCTCAAAAGATTTTTCCACCTTTTCAAGTGTATCAATATGATTTATGGTATCAAGAACAGAAACTGCACAATCAATAGTACCGAATAAATCAAGACTTTCTGCTTTCTGGCACAAGAACATAGTATTTGAGTTTTCTTCATACTTTTTTTCGTTTGCCACCATAAGCATATCTTCACTTGCGTCAACGCCAATTACATCATAACCTTTGTTTTCAAGCAAAAATGAAAGCGTACCTGTACCACAACCAAGGTCAAGCAAAAGCCCTCCGTCAACACCGTTTTTGTGTAACAGAGAGCAGATTTTATTCTGGATTTTTTCGTAAGGGACATTTTCTGTCAAAATATCATAAACTGATGAAAAAATACCGTAACTCATTATTTTACTCTTTCAAAAATTGTTTCGTAACCGTCAGCACCATACTGAAGTGAGCGGTTTACACGGCTGATAGTTGCTGTTGAAGCCCCTGTTTCTTTAACAATATCGTTATAAACTTTCTTTTCTGAAAGCATTTTAGCAACAACACAACGCTGTGCCATTGAATGAAACTCATTTACTGTGCAAAGGTCTTCAAAAAAAGCATAACACTCATCTTCGTTTTTTAATTCCATAATACATTTTACAAGAAAATCCGTATTATCATTTCTAAAATCAATTCCCATTTTATTCCCTCCAACAAATTTGGCTCTTTAACATTTTAACACATTAAAACTTGAAAGTAAAGAATTATTTAATTAAATTATGTGCAAAATTATTCCGGGGATTACTGCACATGCATAAAGAATTGTGAGAATTTTAAGATTTTCTTTGAATTTGGCTTTGTTACGGAATAATACAAGTAATCCAGCTCCAGCATTAGTACAAAGTCCTGCAATAAGCGAGCCAAATGTGAGTGTGCCCTCAATATATAACTGTGTTAAAAGTACAGATGATGCGCAGTTTGGAATAAACCCTATAATTGCAGATAAAAACGGTTGGAATATTGAATTTGACAATAATATATGTGAAAGTGCATCTGTGCCGATAAAGGCTACAAAAAGGTCGATTATAACAGTAAATAAAAGCAAAAATCCAAACACTTTTACTGTATGAATAAGTGCAGGACGCAAGATTTTACCATCTTTTTCACAACCACAATGGTCTTGCTCACAAAGGTCGTGAGAATGGTGATGATGGTGATGTTTGTGACTTTTTTTCTCAATAAAATAAATTAAATAGCCAAAGAAAAGGGCGATTACAATTTTTGCAACAAGTAATTTGAAAATTTCAAAACTCCCATTGTGAGCAGTTGCAAGAAGTATAATTGCCTCATCAGATGTGGCAAGAAAAACTGCAATAAGAGAGCCTAATGTGATTATACCACTTGAAAAAAGATTTGCACTCATTACTGAAAATCCACATTGTGGAATACATCCTAAAATTGTTGCAACCATAGGACCAAAAGCACCGGCACGAGTAAAAAGATGCTTAATTTTATCTTGTGCCTTGTGTTCAAGAAACTCAATTACGAGAAATGCAACAAATAAAAAGGGGAGTATTTTTAGTGAGTGGAGTACTGACTCAAAAATCACTTCAAAAAATCCACCTGCTGAAAAAATAGGTACTTCAACGTGAGCGTGTAAAAATGTCATATTTTCGCACCTCCACATTTACTGCAAGTACCGTAAAGTACAGTCTTTGAGCCATCAAGGGTAAACTTGTGGTCAGCAAAAATGTGACTTGCAAGCTTATCAAGAAAATCACATTCCGTATGAATTAACTCACCACAACTTGAGCATTTAAGATGATAATGATTGTGACACTCATCACTTAATAACTGATAACAACAAGCCTCGTTTTCGCCGGTAATAAATTTTCTGACCTTGTTTTCAATGACTAAACGGTCTAACTGACGATAAACAGTAGTTCTGCCAATGTGACCACCATCTTTAATAATTGAAAAATATACATCCTCTGCAGAAAAATGCTTATGAGGATTTTTCTCTAAAAAATCATAAACTAATTTGCTTTGTTTTGTCTCGTAACTCATAAAATTACCTTTCACAACTGAATTTGAAATCCATTTTCAAATTATACAAGAATATTATAAATATGTCAAGGAATTTTGTTTGCACTAAAAAAAGCACCCCTTAGGGTGCTTTTTCTTATGTATTTTTATTTTTTCTTTGGTGCTTTAACTTTGTTAAGTTTAGCGTTTAATTCAAGAATTTGTTCTTTTGTGAATCCACCACCAAGCATTGAGAAACAACGCTTAATTGTAAATCCTTTAGCCATACCGTAAATGTTTTTAAGCATAGCAGGGGTGATTTTAAAGCCGGCAATAACGCCACCATTCTTTTCTTCACCATTTTCGTCTTTGCCACCACCCATAGTGCTCTTGAGCATTTTAAGGAAACTAAGCATTACAAGTTTGCCCTTGAAAGTGCTCATAATATCGCCAATAGTGTTGTTGATTGAAAGGTAACCGTCAGGCATATTGATTTCAAACCAGTTAATAACCTGACCTTCTTCTTTCATAATGTAGTTTTCATTAGGTGTGTCAACTTTGTTGATTGTGCCAACATCTTCAAGACCACCTGCAACTGCTTTAAGTTCAGTTGTGCCTTCATTCTTAACTTCAAAATAGAAGAATGGGTATTTACCCTTTGTCTGCTTACCAACGCTTACACCGTTTGCAAAAAGTTCAACTTCGTCGCAGTTTGAGTAAACAGTAACCTTTGTAACATCTTCAACACGGTCAATGTATCTTTTACCGCAAAGGTGTACCATTGGTTTGTCTGAAAGCCATGCCTGATAAGCATAGAATGAATCTTTCTTGTACTTTCTGTCGAATGTTACAAGACCCTTGTGATTCATACCGTTCTCGCCACCTTCAGCACGAGCATCAGCAGCAAAGTCATACATATTCCAAACGTGAGTTGCCCAAAGATATGGTCTGTCAGCAATCTGTTTGATAAGTTCTTCGTGGTAATACGCCTGATATTCTTCTGTGTAGTCGCCCTGTGTTGGGGTTGAAGTATGCCAGTCAAGTGCTTCACAACCGTATTCAGAAATACCAATTGCCTTGTTAGGATATTTCTTATGGAAATCATCAAACCAAGGACCATTCATATCTGTTGAGCCACCGTACCAACCGAAGTAGTGGTTGTATGAAACAACGTCAGAAATATGAACATATTCGTCGTCAGGTGAGCACATTGAAACGGCTGCAATAGTTGTAAGACGTGTTTTATCCATTTTATGAACAAGGTCATTAAGGTCTTTATGGTTTTTAATAAGGTCAGGTGTTGAACCTGCAATAGTAATTTCGTTTGAAAGTCCCCAAACAACGATTGATGGGTGATTGTAGTTCTGTGAAACAAGTTCTTTCATCTGTGAAATTGTGTTGTCATAACCATTTTTCATGTGGCTTGAAATGTAAGGAATTTCAGCCCAAAGCACAAGACCAGCCTCGTCACAAAGGTCATAAAATACCTGTGAATGCTGGTAGTGAGCAAGACGAATTGTGTTTGCACCAATTTCGAGAATAAGTTCAAGGTCTTCTTTGTGCATTTCAGGTGTGAGAGCATTACCAACATCTGGTCTGTCTTGATGGCGAGAAACACCACGAAGAGGGTATTCACGACCATTAAGAATAAAGCCTTTTTGAGGGTCAATTTCAAATGTACGGCAACCAAATCTTGTTGAAACTTCGTCAACTTCAATGCCATCACAAATAAGTGTTGCCTTTGCAGTGTAAAGATATGGGTCTTTTACACCATCCCAAAGGTGAATATTCTTGATTTCAAAATCTGCATCGTCATCATCTTCTTTTGAAGCAATAACTTCGCCGTCAGCAATAATTTCATAACGAACCTTGCAAGCATCATTCTTAAAAAATGTCTTGATTTCGATTTCTGCGTCATTACCTTTGATTTCAGGTGTAACCATAATACCAGGTGCACCATAATATTCAAGGTCAAAGTGATTTTCAGGTACTGCAATAACGCTTACATCACGGTAAATACCACCGTAGAATGTAAAGTCAGCCTGTTGCGGATAAACTCTGTCATTTGCAGAGTTGTCAACTTCGACAACAAGCAAGTTTTCATCTTTAATGTCGTCAAGCTTTACACGGAAAGTTGAATAACCACCATCATGCTTTGTAATTTCTTTACCATTCCAGTAAATAACACAAGATGAGTTTACACCCTCAAACTGAAGATATTTTACTTCACCTTCAGGTAGCTCATCTGCCTTAAGTGATTTTGCAAAATAGCAAGTGCCACGGTAATAGTCATTGCCACCATCTTGACCATCTTTGCCATTCCATGTGTAAGGAAGATTAAGAGCTTCCCAGTCAGCAGGGAGAGTGGTTGGTGCAGATTTTGCATCCTTTGAGAAAAGCCAACCACTATTGATTACTTTAATGTTTCTCATAGTAACCTCCAAAAATATAACAAATTTTATATCTTTATAATTATACAATAATACCCAACACTTTTTCAACCATAAATTGACATTGTGTTGGGTATATTTTTGTTAAATATTGTAAAATTTTTATTTAAGTCCTGCTTTCTGAAGAAGCATATTAATCTTATCTGCAGGGTTAAGAAGTTTGCTTACTGATTTATCGTGGTTAAGAGTATCAATAATGTATGAAAGATATTTTGAAAGTTCAACTTCGCAATACCATTCACGTTTCTTAAGTTCAGGCATACGGTAAACAAGATTTGTTGTGAATACCTTGTCAATAAGACCATCACGGTATGCCTTGTCAAAACTGTCAAGACCAGCATTGAAAAGACCGAATGCAGAGAAAATAAATACTCTGTTTGCGCCAAGTTCTTTAAGTTTCTTTGAAACGTCAAGCATTGACTCGCCTGATGAAATCATATCGTCAATAATCATAACGTCTTTGCCCTCAACATTAGAGCCTAAGAATTGGTGTTCAAGAATTGGATTTCTGCCGTCAACAATTCTTGAGTAGTCACGACGCTTGTAGAACATGCCAAGGTCAAGACCTAAATAGTTTGAGTATAACATACAACGGCTCATACCACCCTCGTCAGGAGAAATAAGCATTGTGTGTTCTTTGTCAAGCTTAAGATTATCAACATTATTTACAAGAGCTTTAATCATCTGGTAAGCAGGAGAAATGCTTTCAAATCCATGAAGCGGAATAGCATTCTGAACACGAGCGTCGTGAGCATCAAATGTTATAATGTTATCAACACCCATATCAAGACAAAGTTCCTGAAGCATAACTGCACAGTCAAGAGATTCTCTTGAAGTACGCTTGTGCTGTCTGCCTTCATAAAGCATAGGCATAATAACTGTGATGCGTTTTGCTTTACCACCAATTGCAGAAATTGCACGTTTAAGGTTTGCGTAGTGGTCGTCAGGACTCATAGGAACTGTCTGACCATACATTTTATATGTTACACCATGGTTAAAAGCATCAATGAGAATGTAAATGTCGTAACCGCGAACTGAATCACGAAGTGCACATTTGCCTTCACCTGTACCAAAACGAGGGAATGTTACATCAAGAATATAAGAACTTCTTTCATAGCCTGAAAAAGCGATTGTTGATTTGTGTTCTGAATCCTGTTGTGAACGCCATTTTACAAGATAACGGTCAATTTTTTCTGCCATTTCTTCGCATCCCGGTAAAGCAATAATACCGAGAGGCCCATTTGGTATTGTGGTAATTTCTCTGTCTGCCATAATTTAACCTCCGATAATTAAAAAACTATATGTAAATATGTTGTAAATATATTGTACTATATTTTGTGGTTTTTGCAATAGAAATTTTATAAAAAAATAAAATTTAGTTAAAAGAGTGTTCAACTGTAATAACTGCAAAATATCTTTCGTCTATTTTGCTCAATTTATTTTCAACTTCGTTGCAAATTTCATCATTATTCAGGTGATATTTATGAGGAACAATCAAATCAAAAATAAGATTTGTATGTGTAGGACCATCAACAACTCTGAAATCGTGAATTGACATTTCTTCGCTCATTTCTGTAACAATATTACTTGTCATTTGTCGCAAAGCGTTGATTTTTTCATCATCAACAATAATAGGGTCCATATGTATTGAAATAATCATACCATATTCGTTAAGAATGTCCCTTTCAATAAGGTCAACAACATCGTGGATTTCCATTATATTTTCATTGGACGGAACTTCTGCGTGGGCTGATGCGAATTTTCTTCCGGGACCATAATCGTGAATAATCATATCGTGTACGCCGACTATTTTGTCATAAGAAAGTATTTTATTTGTAATTTCATCAACAAATTCTTTTTCGGCAGGTTTGCCCAGTAAGTCAGCCATAGTATCTTTAAGAATATTAAAACCTGCAATAAAAATGAAACAAGCCACAATAATTCCAAGATAACCGTCAACATTGATGTCAGAAAAAGCAGACACAATAATTGCAATGGCTGCAACTCCTGTAGCAAGACAGTCACTGAAGCAGTCTTTCATAACTGCCATCATAGGTGCAGAGTTGATTTTTTTACCAAGTTTTTTGTTGAAAAATCCAAGCCAAAGCTTTGCAAGAATACTGAAAATGAGAATGCAAAGTGAAACCATGCTGAATTTTACAGGCACAGGATTTATAATTTTATCAACAGAACTTTTGAATAACTCAATACCCATCAGTAAAACAAGGAATGCAACTGCAAGAGCAGAAATGTATTCAACTCGTCCATGACCGTATGGGTGACCTTTGTCGGCAGGTTTTGCTGAAAGCTTTACACCAACAAGCGAAATTATTGATGCGCCTGCGTCAGATAAGTTGTTGATTGCGTCGGCAGTAACAGAAATACTGCCTGAAATCATACCTGCTACATATTTAAGTATAGCAAGTAAAATGTTGGTTGCTATGCCTGTAATACTTCCAAGAGTGCCATAAGCTGTACGCACTTGTGGATTACGGACATTTTCGCTGTCACGAATGAAGATTTTGATTAGAATTGTGTGCATTTATAAGTATCTCCTTACCCTCATCACCTAAAATACCCCAAAGACCGCCCAGAATCAGCGAAAGTGCTTTTTCAGCGATGTCTCTTGAAGAAAGGTGAGCATATTGTGTGGACCATCGATGAAGAATTCCAACAAAACCAAAACTGCAAAAGCTGTATGCAAAATTATATTTTTCGATTTCCATATTTGGAAAAATTTTATTAAAGAGCCCAAGTGTTTTTTTGTTTGTAAGTTCGCCAAATCTGTTAACAAATTTGGCGTCACCGTTTTCACCAGTAAGAACAGTTATAATATCGCTATGTTTTTTGAAATATTCAAAATAAGTTTCAAGCACATCAACAGGGCGGTAAAGAATGTCTTCAGGTGTTATATTGAAAACAGTTTGATTTAATTCTTCATAAAGTTCATTTTCAATTGAGTCAACAAGGTCATAAACATCTTTGTAGTGCAAATAAAAAGTACCTCTGTTAATCTCAACAAGGTCAGTAAGTTCTTTTACAGTAATTTTATTTACACTTTTCGTCTTGCCAAGTTCAGCAACGCCTTTGCGAAGCAGTTTCTTTGTGCGCCTTACGCGAATATCATTGTCGTTAATAGCCATAAAATCATCTCCGTGTATTTTATATAGATATTATACATTCAAAGTGTCCAATAATCAACAAGTGTCTATTAAATTTGTGAAATTAGTTAAAATTATACAAATAATATATATAAAATATGTGTAGCAATATTATATAAGTTGTGATATAATTACTTATCTATGATTTAAATAGCAATTCTAAGGAGCGAAAACAATGTCATTTATTGAATTAAAAGACGTAGTAAAGACTTATAAAATGGGTGAAATTGAAATTAAAGCAGCAGACAATATCAGTTTCCCTATCGAAAAAGGTGAGTTTGTAGTAGTTGTTGGTCCTTCAGGTGCCGGTAAAACAACTGTTCTTAATATTTTAGGTGGAATGGATAAGGCAACATCAGGTGAAATTATTGTTGATGGTACTGATATCGGTAAGTTCACAGAAAAAGAACTTACAAAATATCGTCGCGATGATGTAGGTTTTGTTTTTCAGTTCTATAACCTTGTGCAGAATCTTACAGCACTTGAAAATGTTGAACTTGCATCACAAATGAAGGCAGATGCTCTTGACGCAGAAGATGTTCTTGCAGAAGTAGGTCTCGGCTCTCGTCTTGATAACTTTCCATCACAGCTTTCAGGTGGTGAACAACAGCGTGTGTCAATTGCACGTGCACTTGCAAAAAATCCAAAATTATTGCTTTGCGATGAACCAACTGGTGCTCTTGACTACATAACCGGTAAATCAATCCTTAAGCTTTTGCAGGATACTTGTCGTGAAAAGAAAATGACAGTTATAGTAATCACTCATAACTCTGCACTTACACCAATGGCAGATAAAATCATAAAAATCAAAAACGGACAGGTTGATAAAATTCTTATAAACGAAAATCCAACACCTGTTGAACAGATTGAATGGTAAAGGAAATAAACTGGTATGACTAAATCAATTAAAAAGGATTTTCGCAGAGAAATTAAAAAGAGTATAAGCCGATTTATCTCAATTTTGCTTATAGTAGTTCTCGGCGTAGCGTTTTATTCAGGTATTCGTTCTTCAATGCCTGCTATGCAGATGACTGCCGATGCAGTTTATGATAAAGAGAACTTTATGGATATTCGTGTTGTAGGCACATTGGGACTTACTCAAAACGACCTTGACGCACTTAAAGAGATTGAAGGTGTTGAACTGGTTGAAGGTGCTTATACTACCGATTTTCTTTGCCTTGCAAATTCAAGTGAAATAGTAACAAAGGTTCTTGCTATGCCTGACACAGTCAATGATGTTATGGTTAGTGAGGGCAGATATCCTGAAAAATATAATGAATGTGTAGCAAGCCGTGAGTTTTTAGCAGAATCAGGCTTTGCTATCGGTGACTATGTAACACTTTTAACAGGTACTGATGATAGTGTTTTTGATACCCTTGCGTCAGAAACATATCAGATTGTTGGTATCGGTGCAACATCATATTTCCTTAATGGTGATATGGGTACAAGCACAATCGGTGACGGTGTGGTTGACGGTTATATTGTTATTCCTCAAGAGGCTTATGTTACTGATATTTACACATCAGCTTATATAACTGTTTCAGGGGCAAAAGAGCTTGACAGTTACAGCAAAGATTACGAAACACTTGTTGCGAATGTTATAGAGAAAATCGAACTTATTGCTGACCGTCGTTGTGATATAAGATACAGCGAAGTCCGTTCACAAAGTAACGAAATGCTTGAAGATGCTAAAAATGATTATCTTGAAGCAGAAGTAACTGCCCGTAATGAGTTGGCAGAAGCTGAACAAGCGCTTTTAGAAAACGAGAAAAAGTATGAAGAAGAAAATGCAATTCTTGAAGAAAATCTTATTCTCGTACAGAATGCTGAGGCAAATCTTCCTCTTTATCGTCAACAGGTAGCTGATGGCGAAAGAGAACTCAATAGTGCAAAAGAAGATTTGGCTGAGCTTGAAGCAGAAGTGAAAAAAGCTGAAGAACAGTATGAATCATATATAAATGACCCAAATAAAACTGAAGAACAAAAACAGAATGCAAAAGATTCTTTGCTTTTAGCACAGGGTATGTATGAACTTTCAGCAAAAACACTTGCTTCAAAAGAAGAAGAACTTAATCAAGCTAAAAAAGATTTGGCAGATTTAGAGTACGCGGTTGCAAATAAAAATCAACTTATTGCAGGTAGCGAAAAACTTCAGAAAGCTAAAGAAGAGCTTGAACGCGGTCGTGAAAAGTTCGAAATAGCAAAGCAAGATGCCGAGGCAGAGCTTGAAGATGCTAAAGTAAAGCTTGCCGAAGCAGAGCGTGAAATCAACTCAATGGAGATTCCTGTTTGGTATGTACTTAACCGTGACGCAGTTGAATCTTATATGAGCTTTAAGAATGATACACAAAGTATCGGTGCAATCGGTACAGTGTTCCCAATTATTTTCTTCCTTGTTGCAGCCCTTGTTGCTCTTACAACAATGACTCGAATGGTTGAAGAACAAAGAACACAGATTGGTACTCTTAAAGCCTTGGGTTACAGTAAGTTCACAATTATCGGTAAATATATTTTGTATGCAGGTCTTGCAACTGTAATAGGTAGTGTAATTGGTGTGTTCCTTGGTGAGTTTACAATACCTTACTTTATTGTAGGTGCTTACAAAACTGCATATTATAACCTTGGTGATACAGTTGTAACACTTCAAGTAGTACACGCACTTGTGGCATCCCTTGCAGCAATTATCTGCACAATAGGGGCTACCTTCTTTGCTTGCTATAAAGAACTCCGTGCAGCACCTGCACAACTTATGCGACCTGAAACACCAAAAGCAGGCAAGCGTATTTTACTTGAAAACATTGACGCTATCTGGGAGCGTCTTAACTTTGGGCAGAAAGCAGCAATGCGTAACCTTTTCCGTTATAAAAAGCGTTTCTTTATGACACTTTTCGGCGTTGGTGGTTGTATGGCACTTCTGCTTGTGGGACTCGGTATTCGTGACTCAGTTTCTGCAATGGCAAATAATCAGTATGGCGAAGTGTTTAAGTACGATGGTATAGTAAGCGTTGATTCAACTCTTACAAGAGCACAACGCCGTGCAATGCTTTCAGACGTTTCAGATATTTCAGATATTACAGATTACATTCAGGCAAACAGAACAATGGTATATGCAACAGGTAAGGCTTCGGACGAGAAAAATGCATATCTTGTTATTCCAAGAGATACCGATACATTTGAAGAATACATCTCAATCCGTGAGCGTGGTAGCCTTGTTGACGAACTTGAACTTTCTGACGAAGGCGTAATTATTACCGAAAAATACGCAAAGCTTCTTGGCATTTCAATAGGCGATAGTATTTATGTAAGACTCAGTGAGTCCGACGCTTATCCAAAAGAAGTAAAAGTTGTTGGTATAACTGAAAACTACATTTTCAATTATATTTATATGACACCAAAGCTTTATCAGTCACTTTATAATGTGACTGCAGAAACAAATGTGTTGTTACTTAAAATGGAAGATGCAGCAAATACTGAAGATATCAGTTCAAGACTTCTTAAGATTTCAGGTGTAAACTCTGTAACTATGAATGAAGACGAACTTCAAGAACTTAATACAGTAATAAATAGTCTTTATTTCATTGTTATTCTTATGATTGTTGCAGCAGCAGTTCTTGCGTTTGTTGTACTTTATAATCTTAATAATATCAATATAAGTGAAAGACATCGAGAACTTGCAACTCTTAAATTGTTAGGCTTCTATGATAAAGAGTTAAGCGCTTATGTATATCGTGAGAATGTAGTGCTTACATTACTTGGTACAATACTTGGTATTTTCTTGGGTATTCTTCTTCATAGATTTGTTATGGTTACTGTTGAAACAGATGTTTATATGTTTGGCAGAGAGTTACAACCATTAAGTATTGTAATAGGTGCGGTGCTTACAATAATCTTTGCATTGGCTACAAACCTTATTATGTACTTCCGACTCAAGAAAATTGATATGATTGAGTCATTAAAATCAGTAGAGTAAAATTGTTATATAAATAATTAGGAGAAAAAACTTATGTTCCATCAATTAAACAAACCAACAGAAAAAGATACAATCGCAATTATGAAAACAAATATGGGTGAAATCAAAATTAAATTGTTCCCTGAATTTGCACCAAAAACAGTTGAAAACTTTACAACTCATGCAAAAAATGGCTATTATGATGGTCTTATTTTCCACCGTGTTATCAAAGATTTTATGATTCAGGGTGGTGACCCAACAGGAACTGGTATGGGTGGCGAAAGCATTTGGGGACACGCTTTCCCAGATGAATTTACAGGAGAGCTTCACAATCTTCGTGGTGCACTTTCAATGGCAAACGCAGGTCCTAACACAAACGGTAGCCAGTTCTTTATTGTTCAGGCAAATAGTTGCCCTGAAGATTTCATTATGCAAATGAAACAGATTGACGAAAAAGTTTTCCCAACTGAATGTGTTGAAGCTTATGAAGAAATAGGTGGTACACCTTGGCTTGATTTCCGTCACACAGTTTTTGGTCAGGTTTATGACGGTATGGATGTTGTTGACGCAATTGCAAATGTAGAAACAAAAGCACAAGATAAACCTGCCAACGATGTAATCATCGAAACAATTATCATCGAATAAAACCTTATAATAAATTGAGGGACCCTTTATGCTTTTCAAAAATATCTCAATAATCAACGAAAATCTTGAAATACAAAAGAATATGTATGTGGGTGTTAAAGACGATAAAATCGACTATATCGGAGAAGTAAAACCACAAGAAAACTATGGTGAAGAATATGATGGTAACGGTAAAATTCTTTCACCAGGCTTTGTAAATCTTCATACTCATTCACCAATGACGCTTCTTCGTGGTTATGCCGAAAATTTGCCACTTGACCGTTGGCTTAATGAAAAGGTTTTTCCATTTGAAGACAGACTTAACTGTGACCGTGCATATTATGGCACTATGCTCTCTATTGCAGAAATGTTATCAAGTGGTACAACCTCATTTACTGATATGTATTTCTTTGGCGACGGTGTAATGAAAGCAGTAATTGATAGTAAAGCAAAAACTAACTTTGGTCGTTCAATCGTATCATTCGTTGACGAAGATATTACTAAAAACGATAGATTTCAAGAGGGCGTTTACCTTGCAGAAAAATATCACAACACACAGAATGGCAAAATCAAAATTGATATGAGCTTGCACGCAGAATATACAAACCGACTTTCAACAATCCAGCAGTTTGGTGAATATACAAACGGTAAGGATTATATCAATCACATTCACTTATCAGAAACAAAGGCAGAGCACGAAAACTGCAAAGCAAAATACGGCAAAACTCCTGCTCGTCTTTTCTATGATGCAAAAGTTTTCAATAGCCCAACAATCCTTGCTCATTGTGTGTGGGTAGAAGATGAAGATATGGATATATTTAAGGATATGGGTGTAACTGTTGCCCATTGTCCTGCAAGTAATATGAAACTTGGCAGTGGTTTCTGCGATACCTATAAATTATTACAAAAAGGTGTAAATATTGGTATAGGTACTGATTCAGCAGCAAGTAATAATGGACTTGATATTATGCGTGAAATGTATTTGGCAGCACTCTTGCCAAAAGGCGTAAATAATCAAGCCGATATTGTTACACCACAAGCCGTTTATAAAATGGCAACTGTAAATGGTTATAAAGCACAGGGCAGAAACGATTGTGGTGCTATTAAAGTTGGAAATAAAGCCGATTTAATTGTGCTTGATATGACAACACCTAATATGTACCCTGATTTTGATGTGCTTAATAATATTGTTTATTCAGCAAATAAGAGTAATGTTGTACTCACAATGGTTGATGGCGAAGTCCTTTATAAAAATGGCGAGTTCACAACTATTGATGTTGAAAGAATGGGTTACGAAGTAAGTAAACTTGTACGCGAAGTAGTAAATGAGGTTAATTCATAATGATAGAAAAAGCAGTTGAATTTATAAAATCAAGAATTAAAGATAATTATGAAATCGGTATAATTTTAGGTAGTGGACTTGGTACATTAGGTGAAAAAATCCAGAATCCTCAATATGTTGATTATGCCGATATTCCAAATTTTCCTGTATCTACTGCACCGGGCCACGTAGGCAGATTTGTATTTGGTACACTTAACGGCAAAAATGTTATGTGTATGCAGGGTAGAATACATCTTTACGAGGGCTATGAAGTGAGTAGCGTAGTTATGCCAATTCGTGTAATGAAAATGATGGGTGTAAAAACTCTTATCGTTACAAACGCAGCAGGTGGCATTAACGAAAACTTTGATGTTGGTGATATTATGGTTATTTCTGACCACATCAACTTTACAGGTAAAAATTGTCTTATAGGCAAAAATGACGACCGTTTCGGTGTTCGCTTTCCTGATATGAGTTTTGGCTATTCACCTGAGCTTTCAAGAGTTGCGTTTAACTGTGCAAAAACACTTAATATGAAACTTCAAAAGGGTGTTTATATTGGTTGCACAGGCCCTTCTTATGAAACACCTGCTGAAATTCGCGCATTTAGAATAATGGGCGCAGACGCAGTAGGTATGTCAACTGTGCAAGAAGTAATTGCTGCAAATCATTGTGGTATTGATGTGCTTGGTTTTTCACTTATTTCTAACAAAGCAGCAGGACTTTCAAGAGAAAGACTTACTGAAGAAGAAGTTCTTACAATAGGCAGACAAAAATCGGAAGAAATGCAAACACTCATAACTGAAATTGTAGGTGAAATATAATGTTTCTTAATGGTGCATCTGTCGGCTTTGATACTGTCAATAATAAAGCAGTATTTATTGACCAGACACTTCTGCCAACTGAATATAAAGAAATATCTACCGATGATTATGATGAAATTTATGATGCAATAAAGCTTCTCAAGGTCCGTGGTGCACCGGCTATTGGTGTTTTTACTGCTATAAGCCTTGCTGTGTTAATGAATAAAAGTGAATGCAATACATACAAAAATCTTTTCTCAGAGTTAAAAGACTACTCAGAAAAACTTGTTTTGTGCAGACCAACTGCAGTAAATCTTAAATGGGCAACTGAAGAAATGCTTAAAGTTGCAGAAAAATCAAATGCCGAAAATTTCAAAATAAATCTTACAAACCAAGCCCTTAAAATGATTGAAAATGATATTGCAATTTGTCACAAAATAGGTGAATATGGTGCAGAAATTCTTAAAAATTGCAACTCGATTCTTACTCATTGTAACGCAGGACGTCTTGCAACTGTTAAATTCGGTACAGCCCTTTCACCTGTATATGTAGCAAAGGAAAAAGGGCACAATATAAGAGTTTTTGCAGATGAAACAAGACCACTTTTGCAAGGTGCAAGGCTTACTGCATATGAACTTACAGATGCAAATATTGACACCACCGTAATCTGCGACAATATGGCATCTTTCGTTATGAAAAACGGACTTGTTGACGCAGTTTTGGTAGGTTGTGACAGAGTAGCCCTTAATGGTGATACTGCCAATAAAGTCGGTACAAGTGGAGTTGCAATTCTTGCAAAACATTATAAAATTCCGTTTTATGTTTGTATGCCGTTTTCAACTTTTGATAAGAATATCAAAACAGGCGATGATATAGAAATCGAAATGCGTGACGGTAGTGAAATAGGGGAAATGTGGTATGAAAAGTGTATGCTTCCACAAAACACAAAAACGTTAAACCCTGCATTTGATATTACTGACCATTCACTTATAACAGCATTTATCACCGAAAAAGGTGTGTTTACACCTGAAGAAATAAAAAATATAATTAACTAACAAAATCCCTCATATTTCTCTTGAAATATTGGGGGATTTATTGTATAATAATATTGTTAAAATTTTGTCAGACTTAACTGACTTATGGAGGTAATTTATTATGGCAAATCGTTTTGTACTTAACGAAACATCTTATCACGGTAAAGGTGCTATTAGTGCTATTGCTGATGAAATCAAAGCAAGAGGCTTCAAAAAAGCTTTCGTATGTTCTGACCCTGACCTTATCAAGTTCGGTGTTACTAAAAAGGTAACAGATATTCTTGATGGTGCAGAAATTGCTTACGAAATCTATTCAAATATTAAACCAAACCCAACAATTGAGAATGTTCAGACAGGTGTTGAAGCATTCAAAAACGCAGGCACAGATTGTATTGTAGCAATCGGTGGTGGTTCTTCAATGGATACAGCAAAAGCAATCGGTATTATCATTACAAACCCAGAATTCGCTGATGTTCGTTCACTTGAAGGAGTTGCTCCTACAAAGAATCCTTGTGTTCCAATTATCGCAGTTCCAACAACAGCAGGTACAGCAGCAGAAGTTACAATTAACTATGTTATCACAGACGCTGAAAAAGACAGAAAAATGGTTTGTGTTGACGTTCACGACATTCCAGTTGTTGCAGTTGTTGACCCTGATATGATGGCTTCAATGCCAAAAGGCCTTACAGCAGCAACAGGTATGGACGCTCTTACACACGCTATTGAAGGTTACATTACAAAGGGTGCTTGGGAACTTTCAGATATGTTCCACATCAAAGCCATCGAAATTATCGCACGCTCTCTTCGTGGTGCAGTTGAAAATACAGACGAAGGCAGAGCAGATATGGCTCTCGGTCAGTATGTTGCAGGTATGGGCTTTAGTAACGTAGGTCTTGGTATCGTTCACTCAATGGCTCATCCTCTTGGTGCTCTTTATGACACACCACACGGTGTTGCAAATGCTATTATTCTTCCAACAGTTATGGAATATAACGCTCCTGCAACAGGCGAAAAATACAGA
Source organism: uncultured Clostridia bacterium (assembly GCA_937892525.1). Taxonomy (GTDB): domain Bacteria; phylum Bacillota; class Clostridia; order Oscillospirales; family Acutalibacteraceae; genus Fimenecus. The sequence continues at coordinate 45,045 of CALAEV010000041.1, read as the reverse complement.
GACATCGCAAAAGCTATGGGTGTAGATGGTGTTGACGCTATGAGCCTTGAAGATGCAAGAAAAGCTGCAATCGATGCTGTTAAACAACTTTCAGTTGATGTTGGTATTCCAACAGACCTTAAAGAAATCGTTAAAGCAGAAGATGTTGATTTCTTATCACAGTCAGCATTTGATGATGCTTGCCGTCCAGGTAACCCAAGAGATACAAGCGTTGAAGAAATCAAAGAACTTTATCTTTCACTTATGTAATTATTAGAACCTAAATTTTGGCACACTTCCTTGCGAAGTGTGCCATTTTTTTCTATTGACATTATTACAAATTCGTGTTACAATACATTTAACATTTAAGTTAAATGTTAAAGGAGTGAACTTATGGGAATCCAAAATACATTAAAAGCCCTATCTGACCCTGTCCGTCGTGAAATACTAAATATGCTTAAAGACGGACAAATGACAGCAGGGGAAATAACCGAAAGGTTTGATATAACAGGTGCAGCCATTTCCCGTCACTTATCTGTGCTTAAAGAAGCTGACCTTGTTCGTGATAAAAGGGACGGAAAATTCATAATCTATGAATTGAACGCATCCGTCCTTGAAGAAATTATGCTTTGGATAACAGACTTAAAAGGAGACAACAATAATGATTAAGAAGAATTTACCAAAACTGATAATTACATCATTAGTAATCCTTATACCAATACTTATTGGTCTTGTATTATGGGAGAAATTGCCTGACCAAGTCCCAATACATTGGGATGTAAATGGTGCAGTTGATGGTTATGCTAATAAAATGCAAGCAGTATTTTTGATGCCTTTAATATTAGTTGCGTTTCATTGGATTTGTGTTTTAGTAACATCGCTTGACCCTAAAAAGCAAAATATCAACGATAAAATGCTTACACTTGTTTTGTGGATTATTCCGGTTATATCGTTACTTTGCAACTCAATGGTGTATGCAACAGCATTAGGTCATAAGGTTAGCGTTGAAATAATTATGCCACTGTTTATGGGTGCATTGTTTGTGATAATCGGTAACTATATGCCAAAATGCAAGCAGAGTTATACATTAGGCATCAAGCTTCCTTGGACTCTCAATGACGAAGAAAACTGGAATAAAACACATCGAATGGCAGGTTTTCTCTGGGTAATCGGTGGAGTTATAATAATGGCAACAGCGTTTTTAGGCATATTCTGGCTTTTCTTTGTTATACTTATTCCAATGGTAATTATTCCATTTGTATACTCCTATCTTCTCTATAAAAAAAGTTTAAAATAAAATGAGTGTGGCGAGAGTATAACTCTCGCCATTTTTATTGACATCTTCAAAAACAATGGTATAATATTACTATTAAAGTGGGTATTTATATGTATAAGTATTCATACGAAAGGTGGTAACTCCAATGAGCTACACAGTTGAAGATATTCTTCGTATAACTAAAGAAAAAAATATTAAGTTTTTGCGTTTGCAGTTTACTGACATTTTCGGTCAGATGAAAAATATTGCAATCACTGAAAATATGTTCGAAAAAGTGCTTACAGACGGTCAAATGTTTGACGGTTCTTCAATCGAAGGCTTTGTTCGTATTGACGAGTCTGATATGTACTTAAAACCAGACCTTGACACATTTACAATTTTGCCTTGGAAAGAGGGTACAGCACGTGTAATCTGTGATGTTTATGGTGCTGATAAGGAAACTCCTTTTGAGGGTGACCCTCGTCATGTGCTTCGTTCAGTAATCAAAGAAGCAGCAGATATGGGCTATTCAATAAATGTTGGTCCTGAGTGTGAATTCTTCCTTTTTAAGCTTGACGAAAAGGGCAGAGCGACTACAAAAACTAATGACGCAGTTGGTTATTTTGATATTGGTCCTGCTGATGATGGTGAACAATGCCGTAACGACATCTGTATTGCATTACAGCAGATGGATTATGAAATTGAGGCATCTCACCACGAATGTGCAGAGGGTCAGCACGAAATCGACTTTAAGTTTGCAGAAGCACTTGAAGCAGCCGACAAAGTTGTTACTTTTAAACACGTTGTTAAAACTTATGCAAGACGTAACGGACTTCACGCAACATTTATGCCAAAGCCTCTTTATGGTGCAGCAGGTAACGGTATGCACACAAATCTTTCACTTATGAAAGATGGCAAAAATGCGTTCTATGACCCAGCTGATAAATATGGTTTATCAGAAACTGCATATCAGTTTATTGCAGGTGTACTTTATCACGTAAAAGCAATCACTTGTGTTGCAAATCCACTTGTAAACTCATATAAGAGATTAGTTCCTGGTTTTGAAGCACCTGTTTATATTTCTTGGTCAGCGTCAAACCGTTCAGCACTTATCCGAGTTCCTGCAGCAAGAGGTATGGCAACTCGTGTTGAACTTCGTTCATCAGACCCATCTTGCAACCCATATCTTGAAATGGCACTTTGTATTGCAGCAGGTCTTGACGGTATCAAAAAAGGTATGAAAGCACCTGAAGGTGTTACAACAAATATCTATGATATGACTAGTGAAGAAAGAAAAGCAAACGGTATTGAAAATCTTCCAAGCACATTGCAAGAAGCAACAAGAGAATTCGAAAAGAGCGAATTTGTAAAAGAAGTTCTTGGCGAACACATTTTCTCAAAATACCTTGCAGGTAAAAAACAAGAGTGGGAAAGCTATACCACAAGAATTACTCAGTGGGAAATTGACGAATATCTTACAAAATATTAAATTGCACAGTAGGGTGGAGCTTGCTCCACCTTATTTTATTTATTGACTTATATGTAACATTATGTTATTATTTATTCATATCTTGGATATAAAAGGAGAATATTATTATGGCATTAAAAGACATCGACAAGGCAGCTGAGAAAAAGGGCTCAGGGCTTGTTACATTTTGGCAGTTTATTAAGTTTATTTTTGTAAGCTTAGGTGCAATGATTGTTCAGTTTGTACTTCTTAACACACTTCAGCTTATTCCTGCAATCAAAGACCTTTATTCACAGGATTTCAGCTGGTGGGTGTTTGTTTATCCAGTAGCAATCGGTGGTCTTGGTTACTTTATTGTTAGCAATGTGGCTAACGTTATTGCTCAGATTGTTGCTTTCTTCATCAACAAAGAAAAAACATTCAATTCAGGCGCAAATGTAGCAGTTGCACTTCCTATCTACATTGTTTTCACAATTGCACTTATTTGCTTCTCAGCATGGCTTAACCCAACACTTAAAGAAGTGTTCATTCAGTTTGATTGGTGCAACGAAGACCTTGCAAAGAACATTGCAACAATGATTTGTTCAGCAGTTCAGTTCTTCCTTTATTTCCCAGTTGACAAAATTCTTTTCCACAAGAAAAAAGAAGAAAAGAAAGAAGAAGTTACAGCTGAATAATTGTACTTTTAAAAATTACCCTACACCTTTTTGGCGTAGGGTATTATTTTCTATAATATAAGGTGATTTTATGGACAAAAAAACAGTAAAACTCATTCTTAATATTCTTAAAACTGTTATTTCAATTGTTCTTGTACTCGCATCTACTGTTTCTTTACTTGGAGCAACACTTATAAGCGTTGCAAGGGATTATTTGCAGTCAGAACAGTTTACAGAACAGATTGAAACAACTGATTTAAGTACAGTTAAATTTATGGTAGATGGTGAAAAAATTACTGTGCTTGATTTTGCTCGCGAAAAAGCATCAGATTTTCTTGAAGATAAAATGCCATCATTCTACCCATTCGGCAATTATGCAGTTGACGCTATTGTGACATCTGAACTTGTAAATGCAACAATTAAAAGTGAGGTTTACAAGCTTATTGATTATTTTCTTAACACAAAGGTTGAAGACGCAGAATACAGAATTGAGAACAATATAACTCTTCAAGATAATGAAGATTTTAACATTGAAAATGCTGAAACAGCCGAAGAGGCAATCAGCATTTACGCTCGTTTAATGGTGTTGCAGACTATAGAAAATACTGCAGGAATGTCAACGGATAACTTTATTATTCTTATATCAGAAAAAACTGTTTCAAAACTTATTACCCTTGCCGTAACTTTACTTGTAGTTCTTGTGGTTATCAATATTACAACTATATTCAATAATCTGATTTATGGTGGTATGGTAGGACTTCTTTACGGTATTGTAATTAAAGTTGCACAAGGTAAGTTTGATGAGTGGAATGCAGGGCTTGAAGATTTAGTCGGTTATGTATTCTTAAAACCATTAGCCGACCAATATTCAACCAATGCCACAATAGGAATTATAGTAGGTGTTATTCTTGTTGCCTTGTTTGTTGGTGTGTACTTCCTTTTCAAAAACTTTGTGAATAAAAAACCTGAAGATAACTAAATAATAAAAAAATCCCCATTCAACTGAATGGGGATTTTTTTATCTTTTAATAAGCTTTCTTAATTTCATATAACTCTTTTTAAGAATAGGTAAGCCCTTTTCCATAAGATTATATTTGAAGTTATCAATCTTAAGGTCAAATTCGCCTGCATACTCAATTATAATCGGATTAAACTGACTCTTAAACTCGTAAAGTCCATCATCAAGAGTACCTGCGATACCACCTAAATCAAGGAAGTCGCAACCGTTTTCGGTAGTGAGAATACATTGTTCACAAAGTCCGCAAAGAGTAGCACAGAATGATGGGAATATGTTCAAGTCAGACCCTGCATATAAGTACTCTGCAATCCTCACACCTGTTTTGTTAGGTGGGTAAACTGTAAGTAACGCTGCAAGTGGAACAATCTCGCCACGCTCACTAAGAACTTTTTTAGCATCTGCAATCTGTTCAGTGATTTTTTCCCTCATATCAGGCTCTTTTTCAAATCTCTTCTCAAGATTTTCAATGTATGTGTTTACATTACATCTTTCAAATGCAAAAAATGCCTTGTCGCCGAATGCGTCTGCAAGAATACTGAAATATTCTTCATTTCTTAAAGAAATCTGTTGTCTTGCTTCTGTGTTACTTAAAATCTTTTTGAAAAGTGCAATGTTTTCAGGTGTATGCTCTGCACCTTCATAATAAAGACCGCGAGCAGGTTGAAAATTACCTAAATATTTGCGGATTTTCTGCTTGTAGTTTTTCTTGAATTGTGGAGCAGTAAGGGGAGTACCATTAGCATCTTTTAATGGAATAAGTGCATTAAATCGTGGTTGAATTGCCTCGCCAAGATTTTTAACAAAGCCCTTATGTTCAAATCCGTTGTTTACAAGAGTGTCGAATTCAACCTTGCCACGCTCTAAATCAAATGGGTCAAAGAATTTGTCTGTTGGAATATCAGGTAAAATCTTATTAACCACAATAGCAGGGTCAGTTTTTAAAAGAAAAATATTTCTGCTCTTGCAAAACTGCTTTGCACCATCTACAAATGCCTTAACCACTTCACTGTCAGTTAAATCCATAATAGGACCACGAGGACAGTAAGCGTAGTTAAACCCTGGCATAAGTGTACGAATAAGAATAAGTGCAACACCACAAAGGGTATCGTCTTTATAAATGCCACAAAAACTGTTTTTCCAGTTAGCCTTAAGTTTTGTCCATTCCTCTGTCTGCTGTATTGGTGCAAACGAGGTATTTTCAATAAATTCAGTAAATTCTGAAACCGGAATATCTGCCTTAAACTGATACATAATTTTCAACCTTAAATCTTTTTCTGAATAGTTTTGAGTACCTTATAGCCCTTAAAGATAAGCTCATAAAGTGCAAATTGTGTTTTGTTGATAATCAAGTCAAATTCGCCGATTAACTCGTGTACATCAGCGTTAAAACCACGTTTGAAATCGAACAAACCATAGTTTTTTGAGTCCTCGCTGAAATTACCGTCAATACCATAAAAATTAAATTTGTCGTAACCGTTTTCTGTGGCAAATTTAATCATTTCGTATTGCAACAAGTATTGAGAATTGTATTTCATAAATGGTTTGTAGCTTGCACCAAAAAGATATACAATTTCTCTGCCGTAAAGCATATACCAACCACTTGCGATAATCTTTTTATCGCCATATTCATTTACATCGGCAGTAAGACTCTCAATCTTTTTAGCAATACTTTCTTGTTGTGATTTGATTTCATTGTATTCATTAATATTCTTAGGATTGCCCTCAATAACTGTAAGTCGTTTTGCATTTTTCTCGAAACGAGCCTTTGTAAAATCAAGCAACTCTTTAAGATTAACTTCTGCTAAAAGCACTTTAACCGCATTTTCACGATTTAATACTTTGAACATTTCTTGATAATAGGAGAGGGGACGATCAACAAATTCGCGTCTTTCTGCAGTGTGCTTCATAAGATTTTTGAACTCAACAAGATTGTTTTCATCAGCTTCTATAAGAGTGATAAAGTTTTTCTTGCTGTTGTTAATGCCCCATTTTGTGCCGCTACGGAAAGATTTAAACAACTCATCAATTGTCTTGTCTTTAATATCAAGTATAGAAATCCAACGTGGCTCTAAATCCTTTTTCTCGTCCATATCAACATAAAATCCGTAATGCTTGTAGCCTAAAGATTTTAATTTTTCCATTAAAGCATCATTTTTTGTGTCAGGGATTATATTACCGTGAATGTCACGGAGTTGATAATCAACATACGGATTGATTTTTAAGAATGCCACATTCTGTTTTTTAAGGTATTCCTTGATCTCTTTTGTGAATTCCTCAAGCAAATCAAAATTCTGATAATCCATTAAAAATCCACGAGGAGCATAAGCAAATTTGATAATGCCTTTAAGACTTTTATATAAGATTACAGTAGCAATAACGATTTTACCGTCTTCTTTAACGCCTAAAATCTTGCCAGACCACCCATTTTGCTCTTTAATTTCAATCCAATAAGGGGACTGAAAGAAAAGCGCTTGCGGATTATTATTACAAAAATCAATAAATTCTTGTTTTTCTAATTCAACAATTTTCATTTTGAAATAGTTCCTTTAACTTTCTTTAACAACTTGTATACATCATAGAATGGTCCTGTTTTAAGTTCAAATTGACCAATATATTCAGTAACATTTGGCTTGAATCCTTTTTTGAATTCGTAAATTCCATAGTATTCGTTTTCAGGGTTAAAATCGCCTGTAATACCATAGAAATTACAGTATTCAAAGCCCTCTTTGTATGCTTCTTTAATGTGGTGTTCATACATTAAGTATTTAGGAGTAAACTGACGGTATTCCATCAATACACCACTTGAAAGGGTCAAGTATTCGTTACCACTGCGAAGTGAAAGAAGACAACCGATTGCCTTGCCGTTTGGATTTTCTTTCTTGAACTGTTCTGCTTTTTCAAGCTCTTTTTCATATTTTTCAACTTGTCTTTCTGCTTCTGCCTTCTGATTAAGAAGACGGTCACCAGCAGTAAGCTTTTCTAACTTTGCAAGAACACTCTCAAGATTTGCTTTTGCATTCTGGAGCAAACTTTGTGTGTGTTCATAATAAATATCAGGGTCAAGATAAGCCACATAAATTGTCATAAGGTCTTTCATGTGCTTATACATTTTCTGATAATAGCTAAGGCTACGATAAAAGAAATTACGACGCTTTGAAGTAGTTTCAAAAATCTCTGCCATAACCTCAAGGTCTTCAATAGTGCCTTCTTTAACTAAAAGACCTTTTTTAATGCAAGAATTTATATTTTTGCGAGTCTGTTTTGAAAATCTTGATTTTTTAGTTTCATAATCTTCATCAAGTTTCATATGACAACACCATCTGACTTGCAAAGCATCAAGATAAATGTTGAAACCATAATGCTTGTAGCCTAAATCAATAAGATTGTTTACTGCTTCATCATTAGGGTTGTCATCTTCCATAATCTCGCCGTCAGATGTACGAACTCTGTAAAGCACATTCGGGTCAATAGTAAGCATAAATCCGCCGTGCTTTTTAATATATTTTTTAAGTTCTTCTGTAAAGAAAGTAAGTAATTCTTTGTTGTGATAGTCCACAATAAGACCACGTGGTGCATAGAATTGACTTTGACCTAAAATGGTTTTATCCTGTAAAATCATTGACCCTGCAATAATTTTTTCATTCTCTTTAATGCCAACAAAATGAACAATACTTCCATATTCTTTTTTAAGTTCAGATAACTCCACACTCTGCATAAAAGATGCCTGTGGATGATTTTTCCAGAATTCACGGTATTCATCTGCAGTTAAAACACAGAATTTCATTAAAATCACCTTAATCTATGTGTTGAAAAATTGAAAAATAACAGTATTATTATCAACTAAAAATTTTATCATATTACCCACATTTTGTCAATGAAACAAAGAGTAATGAAAAAGTAAAATCCCCGTACTATTGTACGAGGATTTTTGGTGGGCAGGGGTGGATTCGAACCACCGAAGTCGTCGACGGCAGATTTACAGTCTGCTCCCTTTGGCCACTCGGGAACCTACCCATATTCAATTACAAAAAAATGGAGCTGGTGGACGGACTCGAACCCCCGACCTGCTGATTACAAATCAGCTGCTCTACCAACTGAGCTACACCAGCGTCTCAACGCTTGAATATAATATCATAACAAAATCAGTTCGTCAAGTGTTTTTTTAAAGTTTTTTTATTTTTTTGACAAAAAATTTATTGTGTTGCATTTCCTTATTCCTTATATTAAAATATAACTAAAGGTAGTGGTTGAAATGAAAAACAGATTAAGAGTAATTTATGGTGTTCTATTTGTTGTAATACTCATAGTAGAAATACTGATTGCCTTGTTTGTCCACGATAATTTTATACGACCATATATAGGGGATATGCTTGTAACAGTTCTTATTTGTTCTTTTGCAAGGTTTTTTATTCCTGAAAAAATTAAAGTATTGCCAATGCTCGTGTTTGCCTTTTCTGCGCTTGTTGAAATCGGACAATATTTTGATTTTGTAAAACTTTTAGGGATTGACGATAATCCGTTTATTTCAACCTTGCTTGGCAGAACTTTCTCTGTTGCAGATTTAATTTGTTATGCAATGGGCTGTATATTGTTAGCAGTAGTTGATTGTATAATTAAAAAGAAGTATAGGAGTATATTATGAAAATCTCTACCGAAATAGATTCAATCGCATTACAAATAGGTGAAGAAAAAGCAGTTGAACTTGTAGCAAAAACTGGATTCGATGCTTGGGATTTCTCACTTTTTCAGATGTGCGAAAAGCAAAACGGTGTGTTAGTGCCAACAAACCACCCTACTGCACAGAATGCTTATCTTGTATTCGCACGAAAACTCCGTAGAATAGGTCTTGATAACGGTATTATCTGCAATCAGGGTCATGCGCCATTCCCAAGTAATCCCAAAAGTGTTGATTACCTTAAACGCGCTATTGAGTGTGTAGCAGAGGCAGGGGGCGAAATTTGTGTAATACATCCTATGAATAACGGAACACCTGAAGAAAATGCAGAAATGTATTTTGAACTCTTGCCTTTTGCCAAAGAACATAATGTGAAAATCGCAACTGAAAATATGTGGAATTGGTTACCTGATGCAGAACATTCTTCTTTTGCTGCTTGTGCTACGCCTGAAAGTTTCAATGCACACCTTGACGCAGTAAATGATGATTATCTTGTTGCCTGCCTTGATATAGGCCACGCAGAAATGAAGGGTAGCAATACAACTGCAGTTGAAATGATAAAAGCATTAGGTAGTCGTCTTAAAGCGTTACATATTCACGATAACGATAAATTGCACGATTCTCATCAGTTACCGTTTTCAATGAATATCGACTTTGTGCCAATCGTAAAAGCACTCAAAGAGATTAATTACGACGGTTACTTCACTCTTGAAGCGAGTTATTACATTGAAAATCTGAAAAATCCTGATATTGTTGAGTGTGCAAAAAATCTTTACAACTCAGCAAAACGACTTGCTGATATGTTTGAAAATTTGTAAAACAAAAACGACCTTGAAACCAAGGTCGTTAATTTATTGTATGGGTGATTCGCAAATCGTCAGTTGTTTCTTATTTGAGAATTTCCCCAACATTTTTTAAAATGTATTTAGGTCGATATGGGAACTTATCAATATCTTCTATAGAAGTAACACCACTAAGTACAAGCACCGTGTCAACATTTGACTCAATACCTGCAATAATGTCTGTGTCCATTCTGTCACCTATAAATGCTATTTCTTCACTATGGCAATCAAGCTTGCGAAGTCCGTGGCGAAGCATAAGTGGATTTGGCTTACCAACAAAATATGCCTTTTTACCTGTTGCAATTTCTATGGGAGCAATAAGTGCACCTGTTGCAGGCATAATTCCACGTTCAGTAGGACCTGTAATATCAGGATTAGTGCCAATAAGTTTTGCACCTTTAAGTACTAATTCAATAGCCTTTTCAATTTTCTCAAAGTTGTATGTTCTTGTTTCGCCTACAACTACGTAATCAGGGTTTACATCATTCATATAAATTCCTTGGTCATAAAGTGCTTTTGTAAGTGCAGCTTCGCCAATAACATAAGCAGTACAACCTGGCTTTTGACTACTTAAAAATGCAGCAGTAGCCATAGCACTTGTGTAGAAGTGGTCGGCAGAAACTTTAAGCCCCATTCTTTCAAACTTCATACTTAACTCGTGGGGCGTCTTTTCAGGACTGTTAGTAAGAAAAACAAATTTTTTATCGTTATCAATCATCCAGTTTACGAATTCAACAACACCATCGAGGACTTTGTTACCGTGATATATAACGCCGTCCATATCGCTGATAAAGCCTTTTTTATCTAAAAGATTATTCATAAGTTTACCTCCGTCAAGTTAAATTTTAATGTAAGATGTTGCAAAAGTCAACTTTATAATTATTAGAAAATTCTATTATCGAACATTCCTTTTTTTATACAATATACATATTGATTATTACGCTTTAATGTGCTAAAATAACTTATTATTTTTAAGGAATGACAAAAATGATTGCAATAATTGACTATGGCGCAGGTAATCTTCAAAGCGTAAAAAAGGCTTTTGATTTTATCGGTGCCGAAAGTGTAATTACAGATAATCCTGAAATAATCAACGCTTGTGACAGAATTTTACTCCCAGGTGTTGGTTCGTTTGGCGATGCTATGGATTCAATGGCTAAAAGTGGGCTTGTAGAAACTGTCAAGCAAAACGCTTTAAGTGGTAAACCGTTTTTGGGTATATGCTTAGGACTCCAACTTTTGTTTGAGGAGTCAGAAGAATCCCCAGGCGTTAAAGGCTTAGGTATATTCAAAGGCAAAATCAAAAAGTTTTCACCTGATATGGGTCTTAAAATTCCACATATCGGTTGGAATTCGTTAGAAATCAAGCAAAAAGACACACTTTTTAAGAATGTGCCTGAAAACAGTTATGTATATTTTGTCCATTCCTATTATCTTCATGCAGAAGACGAAATTGATATCGCAACTGTAACAAATTACGGTATTGATTTTCACTCTGCTGTGGGTAAAAATAATATTTTCGCAACGCAGTTCCACCCTGAAAAAAGTGGAGATGTGGGACTTCAAATCCTTAAAAATTTCGCATCAATGGAGGTTAAATAATGTACGCTAAAAGAATTATACCTTGCCTTGATGTTAAAAACGGACGCGTTGTAAAAGGTGTTAGTTTTGTGAATATTCGTGATGCAGGCGACCCTGTAGAATGTGCAATAGAATACAATAAAAAAGGTGCCGACGAACTTGTTTTGCTCGACATTACCGCTACTCACGAGGGTAGGGGCACAATGCTTGAAATTGTTCGTCAGGTTGCCGATAATATTTTTATTCCATTTACAGTTGGTGGCGGAATTCGTACTGTTGACGATTTTAAAGAATTACTTCGTGCAGGTGCTGACAAAATTTCAGTAAACTCTGCTGCAGTAAGAAACCCTAATCTCATTAATGAGGCTGCTTACAAATTCGGTAGTCAATGTGTAGTCTGTGCCATTGATGCTAAACGAAATGGTAACGACTGGGAAGTTTACCTTAATGGTGGTAGAATACCAACAGGCATTGATGCAGTAAAATGGGCAGAAGAAGCAGTTAAAAGGGGAGCAGGCGAAATCCTTTTGACAAGTATGGATTGCGATGGACAAAAACAAGGTTATGATAATTTGCTTAACCGAGCAGTTTCCGAGTGCGTTGGTGTGCCTGTAATCGCATCAGGTGGCGCAGGTGCAAAATCTCATTTTCTTGATGCGTTTAACGAAGGTAAAGCCGATGCCGTGCTTGCAGCATCTCTTTTCCACTTCAACGAAATTCCAATTATGGATTTAAAACACTATCTTAAAGATAATGGTGTTTCGGTAAGATTATAACAAAAAACGGCGAGGGTAACCTCGCCGTTAATTTTGCACTTTGCGTTTTGCATTTTGCACTTATTCAATAATTGTGCAAACATCTTCCAATGCTTTTCTAACCTTATTTCTTGGTGCTTCATCAGCTGAATAGCCGGTTGCAATAACAAGTCTGATTTTATCTTCTATTCCAAAATATTCACGGACTTTGTCTTCTTCAACCATACCGATAATGCAAGTGCCAAGACCTAAATCAGCAGCTTGTAAGCAGTAATGTGCAACTGAAAGTCCAATGTCATTTTCAGCCCATTTCTGCTTGTTTTTTACAGCTGCTTCAACAAAAGGTTTAAGTGTAGCAGGTCTTTCTGTAACTATGGCAAAAGCAGGGCAATTCTGCACAAATTTGTTTGCTCCATTCGGCTGAATGCAATCTCTAATTTTCTCTGCATTTTCCCCACCATTTACAATGTAATATTTCCATGGTTGAGAGTTGCAAGCAGATGGCGAAAGTCTTGCTGCATCAACACATTTTAAGAGTAAATCTGTATTAACAGGCTTGCCATTATAATTTCTGCAACTTTCACGTTTTAAAATAAGTTTACTAAACATAATAATATCTCCTAAAATTTATTATAATAATTATATACTATTTTTTGCCTGTATTCAATAATTTGTTATAGACTTTTGCGAAAATGTTTGTTAGAATAATATTGTATGATTAGGAGTGATTATATGGCACATCTTTCTCTTGATAAAAACTGTTTTTTAATGACCGAATTGTATGAACTTACAATGGCGAACGGTCTTTATATGAGTGGCAAAGCAGACGAAATTGCATATTTCGATTTGTTTTTCAGAAAAGTCCCTGATAATGGTGGCTTTGCAATCTTTTCAGGGCTTTCACGAATTGTTGAACTCATTAAAAATATTAAGTTTTCCGAGTCCGATTTAGAATATCTTTCATCAATTGGTCTTTGTGACGGATTTGTTGATTATCTTCGCAACTTTAAGTTTGAGTGCGACATCTGGGCAGTGCCAGAGGGTACTCCAGTATTCCCTAACGAGCCCATAATTAAAGTTCGTGGACCAATTTTGCAAGCGCAACTTATTGAAACCTTGTTGCTTGTTTGTATGAATCATCAGTCTCTTATCGCAACAAAGGCGAATCGTCTTGTTCGTGCAGCTAAAGGTACTGCAGTTGCCGAGTTTGGTACTCGTCGTGCAATAGGTTATGATTCTGCGTTTTATGGCTCTCGTGCTGCATATATCGGTGGTTGTGTTGGCACTTCTGGCGTTGTTCAGGGTAAAGAATTCGGAATCCCTACAATGAACGCTATGATTCACAGCTGGGTGCAGATGTTTGATAGTGAATACGATGCTTTCTGTGAATATGCAAAACAATACCCTGACGATTGTTCACTTGTTGTTGATACTTACGACACAATTCGTAGTGGTGTGCCTAATGCAATAAAAGCGTTTGATGATATACTCAAGCCAATGGGTAAAAGACCTGTAAGTATTCGTATTGACTCAGGTGACATCACATATCTTTCTAAAAAGGCACGAAAAATGCTTGATGAAGCAGGCTATCCTGATTGTAACATTACTGCGTCGAACTCACTTGACGAGCACATTATCAACGATATGCTTTTACAGGGGGCAAAGGTGGATTGCTTTGTAGTAGGTGAGCGACTTATCAACTCTGCATCATCACCAATTTTCAGTGGTGTTTATAAACTTAGCGCAGTTGAGAAAAATGGCGAGATAATCCCTAAAATCAATCTTTCCGAAAATGTAAGCAAAATTACAACCCCACACTCAAAAATGCTTTATAGACTTTTTGATTGTGATACAGGTAAAGCAATCGCTGATGTGCTTACACTTGAAAATGAAAGAATTGACGACAGTAAACCTTATACACTCTTCGACCCTGACTTCACTTGGAAACGCAAAGAAGTTGAAAACTTTGTAGCACGAAAAATGCTTGTTCCTGTGTTTAAAGCAGGCGAGTGCGTTTATACTGAACCATCAGTTGACGAAATTCGTGATTACTGTTCAGAACAGATTGATAATCTTTGGGAAGAAGTTAAACGATTTGAAAATCCACACACTTATTATGTAGATTTGTCAGAAGAACTTTGGAGAGTTCGTAAGGAACTTATAGAAGAACACAAAGGAGTAAAGAAATAATGAATATTTGGCACGACATTGACAGTAGCAGAATTACAAGAAAAGACTTTGAAGCAGTTATTGAAATTTCAAAGGGTAGTAAAATGAAGTATGAGCTTGATAAAGAAACTGGCCTTTTAAAACTTGACCGTGTTCTTCACACATCAACTCACTATCCTGCAAACTATGGCTTTATTCCAAAAACTTATGCAGACGATAACGACCCTCTTGATGTACTTGTGCTTTGCTCAGAGCAGATTGAACCAATGGCGCTTGTTCGTTGCTATCCAATCGGTGTAATTTCTATGATGGATGGTGGTCACGCTGACGATAAAATTATTGCAATCCCATTTGGTGACCCAACTTATAATGAGTATAAAGATATCAGCCAACTTCCAAAACATATCTTCGATGAAATGATTCATTTCTTTACAGTTTATAAAATGCTTGAGAATAAAGATACTGCAATTGACGAGGCAAAAGGCGTTCTCGCAGCAATCGATATTATCGATGATGCTATTGAGGGCTACAAAAAGAAGTTTGGATAAGGATTTGCAGTATGGGACTTTTTGATACAATAAAAGAACCTGTTTTCATAAAAGAAAATAGCTCGGTAGTTGAACAAATTGAAAAACTTAAAGAATTATATGAAAAAGTAAACGATGAGGGTAAAACTTTAATTGATAATGAAATAAAGTTGCTTGAAGCAGGTGCTTATGGTGAGAACCAAATTGTTTTTGAATTAAAAAATAGTCATATGCCAATGGTTGTGCTGCAAGATATTTATTTGGAACACAACGGACTATCTGCGCAAATTGATTTTATGATTTTCACAAGAGGTTTTATCTTTGTTGTTGAGTGTAAAAATCTTGTTGGTAATATAACTATTGATAATGCAGGTAATTTCACAAGAATTTTTGATTACGGTAAATATAAGAAAAAAGAAGGCTTGTATTCACCGATAACGCAAAATAAACGCCATCTTGATTTAATAAAGCAAAGAATCCTTGATAGACAAACGAATATAATAGCGAGAAAAATGGCTGAAAAGGTTTTTGAACAAAGTTTCAAATCTGTTGTTGTACTCGCAAATCCAAAAACAGTCTTGAATGCAAAGTTTGCACTGAAAGAAATTAAAAATTCTGTTATTCGTGCCGACCAACTTGTTGAATATATCAAGAGAACGAATGCTAGTTATAGTTCTGAACCTTCTTCTCAAAAAGATATGATAGAAACTGCAAATTCTTATTTGAGAGCACATATTGAAAATAAGAAAGATTATGCAGAAAAATATAACGAATACTTGATTGTTGAAAATGCTGAACAAACTATTCATGATGTTGAAGAAAAAATAATTTGTCCTAAATGTGGGGCGGAAATGATAAAACGAGTTGCAACGAAAGGTGCAAATGCTGGAAATACTTTTTATGGTTGTTCTAATTTTCCAAAATGCAGAGGAACTATAAATATTAAAAACTAAATAAAATTACTCAAACCACCTTGTTCCACACGGAATAGGGTGTTTTTTTATGTCTTTTTGCATTGTGCAAAACTGACAAAACAATTTTAAAAAAATTGTAGAAAAATGCACAAATTTATTTTTATGTTTTTATTGATTTTTTTCTTCTCTTATTGTATAATAAATGCATTGGTGGGGGAGAAATACACCAAAATTACACTAAAAAGGCTAATTAGACAAAAAATAACTAAAGAAAGGAGTGAACAAAATCGTGTTTGTAAGTAACTATTACCATAATCTCGATGCTAAAAACCGTTTGTTTATTCCTGCTCGTTTCCGTGACCAACTTGGCGAAAGACTTTACATCATGCCAGGTCCTGGTGCTTCATTGTTTATTTATCCTGAAGAAGACTTTAATGTGATTGCAGAGCAATACAGACAAAAACACCGTGACCTTGAAGAACAAATGGCATTTTTCAGTAATGTGTACGACACAACTATTGACAATCAAGGTAGAGCAACTCTTGATGCTCGTCATGTTCAACACGCTGAACTTAAAAAAGAGGTTGCAATAATCGGTAGTGGTCGCAGAATTGTTGTTATGCCACTTGAAAAATTCAAGATTACCGAAACAACATCAACTGCTGCAATCGACTACTCAACGGATATTGATTGGTAATAAAATATGGAGTTTTCACATATTTCAGTTTTGTTTGAAGAAACAATAGATTCTCTCAACATTAATTCAGAAGGTTTGTATGTTGACTGTACCTGTGGCGGAGCGGGGCATTCCAAAGCAATCCTTGAACGCATCCCGGACGGTGTTCTTGTTGCTATTGACCGTGACCCCGACGCCATTCAGGTAATAACAGAGCGAATAGGCTCTGCACCTCAGGTAGAAATAGTCAACGATAATTTTAATAATATAAAAGGTATATTGAATGGCAGACAAGCCGATGGAATCCTTGCAGATTTAGGCGTCAGTTCGTTTCAACTTGATACTGCTGAAAGAGGTTTTTCGTTCCATCACGACGCACCTCTTGATATGAGAATGAGTAAATCAGGTAAAAGCGCTTATGATGTTGTAAATGGATATACCGAATATGAACTTGTAAACATAATCAATCGCTATGGTGAAGAAAAGTTTGCAAGAAACATTGCAAAAAACATCGTTAAAGCAAGAAATGAAAAGAATATAGAAACTACATTGGAACTTGCAGAAATTATTAAAGATTCCGTTCCTGCAAAATACCGTCGTGACGGACATCCTGCAAGAAAAACTTTTCAGGCAATAAGAATTGAAGTTAATGATGAACTCTCAACTCTTGCGCAAGCAGTTGACGATATGTTCCATAGTCTTAAAGTGGGTGGCAGACTTTCAATAATTACATTCCACTCTCTTGAAGACAGAACAGTAAAAGAAAAGTTCCGTGAATTCACAATAGGGTGCACTTGCCCTAAAGAATTTCCTGTTTGCGTGTGTGGGAAAACACCTGAAGGTAAACTTATAAATAAAGGTGTTTCAGCAAAGCAATCAGAATTAGATATGAATAACAGAAGTCGAAGTGCAAAACTTCGAACAATCGAAAGATTAAGATAAATAAATTTAAGTTGTGGAAGTTAAAGTGAAAGGAAGAACAAATATGGCACAGTATAATGCTTACAAGTCATATAACATTGAACAGTTTGAGCCAAGAGTGGTATCGACTAGCAATGCTGCGCCTAAAATGAAGCCTGCACCACAAAAAACTCCACCACTTAAAGTTATAAAAAAAGCAAGACCAACTGCGGCGCAAGTGAGAACTGAAACTCAGGTGGCTGCAAAACAGGCGCGAAAAGCTTTTGCAGTGGCTATGGCAATTCTTATGTTTATGGCACTTGCTATTTACAGCCGAGTTCAACTTGACGAAATTAATCGTGATATCAGTAATAAAGAGTATGAAATTGAACTCGCACAAAGTGATTCAATTAAACTGAACAACGCCTTAAGTTCAATGGTATCAATGAATAATGTTGAAGATTACGCAGCCAATGTTCTTGGAATGGTAAAGGTACAAGATTATCAGGTGGTTTATGTTGATTTGTCTTCAAGTGATAATGTAGTAGTTGCTAATGGTGAACAGACCGACCAGACTGCTGTAATAAATGCAAACAACAAATAATATATTGAAATGAAAGCAAAGGGAGTTGAGAATTCTTGACTCTCGTTGTTTTATTGTATGAGATAATTAAATTTTCAGAAAAGGGGCGAGAAAATGAACAGAAAACCTACAAAAAGAATGGAATTACGTTCTCTTATTGCATTTGGTGGATTCTGTGCTTTTTTGCTTTGCCTTGTTGGTAACCTTTTCTGGTTGCAAGTAATCAATGGTGAAGAATATCGCCTTAAAGCAGAAAAAAATCAGTTAAGTGATACGGTTGTCAATGCAAATCGTGGTACGATTTATGACTCGAATATGAAAGTGCTTGCGCAAAGTGCGTCTGCATGGCTTGTTTATATAAATCCGTCAAAAATCAAAACTGACGAGCAAAAAACACTTCTCATTGATGGTTTTGTTGAAATTTTCGACCTTGACCCTGAAACGGTTACGAAAAAAGTAAACCGTAGTGAAAGTGGTTACGAAAAAATTATAGGTCAAATTGATAACGCACAAAAAGATGCTCTTAAAGAGTATTTGTCAAAACACAAAGACCAAAAACTCAATACAATTGTAGGTATTGACCCTGATACAAAACGCTATTATCCACTTGGCTCATTTGCGTCAACAGTTCTCGGTTTTACAGGCTCTGAAGATACTGGTCGTGCAGGTCTTGAGCTTAAATATAACGACGTTTTAACAGGCGAAGCAGGTCGAATTATTACTGCAAAAAATGCTTTATCTGGTGAAATGCCAAACGATTACGAAACAACTTATGATGCAGAGCAAGGTAAAAGCCTTGTGCTTACTGTTGATGAAGTAATTCAGTATTATCTTGAACAACAACTTTCACAAGCTATCGAAGAAACTCAGGCAAAATATGCTTACGGAATTGTTATGGATGTAAAAACAGGCGCAATTCTTGGTATGTCAACAATGCCTGACTATGATTTGAATTCACCTTACAAAATCTATTCAAACTCTGTTCTTGAAGAAATCTCAAAAATTGAAGATTCAGCTGAGCGTTCACAAGCAGAAAGTAATGCTCTTTTCTCACAATGGCGTAACAGAGTAGTAAGTGACTCCTATGAGCCTGGTTCAGTATTCAAGCTTTTTGTTGCTGCAGCAGGGCTTGAAGAGGGTGCGATTACTACAACAAGTACATATAACTGCACAAGCTCAATAAAAGTTGCAAACTATTATCAGCATTGTTATAACCATAAAGCTCACGGTACACAAACAGTTGCTGAAGCACTTCCTAATTCCTGTAACACATATTTCATTACATTAGGTCAAAAATTAGGTAAACACACATTTAATAAATATTTTGAAGCATTTGGTTTTACAGAAAAAACAGGCGTTGACTTGCCATCAGAAGCAGCTCCTGTGCCTAACAAAACATATTACACAGTTGACAGAATGGGCATTGCAGAGCTTTCATCTGCATCCTTTGGTCAGACTTTCCAGGCAACACCAATCCAGATGATTACAGCAGTTGCATCTCTTGGTAATGGTGGCAAACTTATGACACCTTACATTGTTGATAAAGTTCTTGACGAAGATGGTAACATTATTTCTGAAACTGAACCAAAAGTAAAAAGACAGGTTATTTCAGAAAAAACTGCCGATATTATGTGTGACCTTATGGAACAGGTTGTTGTATGGGGTACTGCAAAAAATGCCTATGTTGCAGGTTACCATGTGGCAGGTAAAACAGGTACAAGTGAAAAACTTAATACAGACGATATGTGTATTGCATCGTTCGCAGGTTTTGCCCCTGCAAATGACCCACAAATTGCCGTTTTAATTGCAGTTGACGAACCATTGTATTATGCAACAGGTGGTTCAGGTGCAGCACCGGTAGCAGGTAGAATTTTTGAAAATATTCTTGCTTATCTTAATATTGACCCACAGTATAGTGATAAAGAAATGGCTCAGGCAACTGTTACAGCACCTAATCTTGTTGGCGCTGATTCAGCAACAGTCCGTTCAAAAGCAAGTGGATTTACAGTAAAAGTTGTTGGTAATGGCGAAACGGTAGTTTCACAAATGCCATCTGCAAATCAATCAATGCCAAAGAATGGTGTAATTGTTGTATATACAGAAGAAAACGCAGAAAAGCAAACTGCAACAGTACCAAATCTTACAGGCCTTACACTTGCTGATGCTAACCGTTTAGCAGTAAATTCAGGCTTTAATATTAAGATTGCAGGTACAACTCAGGGCGCAGGTCAGGTGCTTTCATATAAGCAAAGTATTCCTGCTGACACTACTGCAGAAACAGGTGCAATAATTACAGTATATTTCCGTTCAAGTGAAAACGTAACGGACTAATTTAATATGAGGTAAAATAATGAAACTTTCTACTCTTCTTAAGGATGTTGAAACGCACAGCATGTATGAAGATGTGGAAGTTGAAAGAGTAACGGATAATAATAAAGACAATCTAGAAAATGCCTTGTATGTGTGTATTGACGGTAATCGTGTTGACGGTCACTCACTTGCAAAAAATGCTATGGAAAGTGGTGCAGTAGCAATTCTTACTTCTTATGATTTAGGAATTGCAAATCAGATTATCGTTAAAAATACAAGATGCGCTTATGCAAAAATATCGGCAAATTTTTATGGGAATCCTGCCGAAAAACTAAAGCTTATAGGCGTTACAGGTACAAACGGAAAAACATCAACAGCGTTTTTTATTCAAGGTATTCTCCGGAATCTCGGTAAAAAATGTGGAATAATTGGTACAGTTAAAAATAGCGTAGGGAATAGCGATAGTGAAGCAACGCTTACAACCCCAGAGCCTATGAAACTGCATAAATTGTTCAGACAAATGGTTGATAACGGATGTGAATACTGTGTAATGGAGGTTTCGTCACAAGGACTTCATCAAGAGCGTGTCTTTGGACTTCGCTTTCAAGGTGCAGTTCTCACTAACATTACTCCGGAGCATCTTGATTATCATGGTAATATGCAAAATTATACAGATGCGAAACTTCGCCTTTTCAATATGGCAGAAATTGCCTGTATAAATATTGACGATGATAATGTAAAATCAATAAAGAATAAAATTTCTTGCCCAATAAATACTGTTTCGGCAATATATAATGAGGCAGACTATACTGCAAAAAATATTGTTTGCACAGAAAATAGTGTAAAATATGAATTTGTTGGAATGGATTGTATTGGCAGAATTGAAATAAAAATTCCTGGCAGATTTACAGTTTATAACTCGTTGTGTGCAGTTGCTGTGTTAATTAAAATGGGGTTTTCAATAGACGATATTTCGAACGCCTGTAAAAATCTCGATTACATAAAGGGTAGAGCTGAAATTGTAAAAACGCCAAGAAATTTTACCGTTATGATTGATTATGCCCATACCCCTGACGGACTTGAAAATATTTTACGAAGTATTCGTGAATTTACAAAAGGTAGAGTAATCACCGTATTTGGTTGTGGTGGTGACCGTGACAAATCAAAACGTGCCGAAATGGGTAGAATAGCAGGGGATTTGTCGGATATAGCAGTTGTCACAAGTGATAACCCAAGAACTGAAAATCCAATACTTATAATAAATGACATTCTGTATGGAATGGAAAAAGCGAAATCTCGTATTGCAGTAATTGAAAATCGCCGTCAGGCAATCGAGTTTGCATTATCGAAAGCCAGAAAAGGTGATATGGTTTTACTTGCAGGCAAGGGACACGAAATGTACCAAATTATAGGTAATGAAAAAAAGCCCTTTGACGAAAGAAAAATCGTAAAGGATTATTTCAATATAAATTAGGAGAAAACAATGAACTTAAAAGCCAACGAAATTGCAAAAGCATTAGGAACAATTGTAGATTCTCAAAATATAATAAATCGTGTGTCAATTGACAGCCGTGATATTGATGAGCATACTCTCTTTTTCGCAATTAAAGGTGAACGCTTTGACGGTCACGATTTCGTAAAAGATGTTGCAGAAAAAGGTGTTGGTGCAATAGTTTGCCACAAAAAAGTTGAATGTGACTCACCTGTAATCTATGTTAAAGATACAAAAGACGCACTTTTAGACTTGGCATCATATTATAAAAGCACATTTCCTGATTTGTTGCTTATTGCATTGACAGGTAGCGTAGGCAAAACTACTACAAAAGAAATGGTAGCCTGTGTAATGGCGCAAAAGGGTGAAACTCTTAAAACTGAAGGCAATTTCAATAATGAAATCGGAATGCCAAGAACTCTTTTTAGATTAGAAGAAACAACGAAAAACGCAGTAATCGAAATGGGTATGGATGGCTTCGGTCAAATTTCAGTACTTACAAAATGTGCAAAACCTGATTGTGCAATTATTACGAATATCGGCGTTTCTCATATTGAGATTTTAGGTTCGCGCAATGGTATTTTACAAGCAAAACTTGAAATTCTTGAAGGTCTTGAAAAAGGCTCACCGGTATTCTTAAACGGTGATGACGATAAATTAGGGGCAGTAAAACTTCCTGATTATAAAGTAATCTTTTTCGGAATTGATAATGAAAACTGTGATGTCCGTGCAGTTGACATTAAAGAAATCGGACTTACAACAGAGTTTACAGCAATAAAAGGGGATATAAAACAAAAAATAACAATCCCAACAGTTGGTGTTCATAATGTTTACGACGCTCTTGCTGCTTTTTCAGTAGGTCTTGAATACGGAATATCACCTGAAAATATTGCAGACGGACTTAAAAACTACGTACCGTCAGGTATGCGCCAAAGAATTAAAGAGGTTAAGGGCGTAACATTCATTGAAGATTGTTACAATGCAAGTCCTGACTCGCAAAAAGCAGGTCTTAACTCTCTTTGTAAAATAGCCAAGGGCAGAAAAATTGCAGTACTTGGCGATATGCTTGAACTTGGTAGTTTTAGTGAGCAAGCACATAGAATGGTAGGCGAATATGCAGCCAACTGTGGTGTAGATATTCTTTATACAGTAGGTAGTGAGTCGAAATATATGGCAGAAAGTGCGTTGAAAGCAGGCCTTTCAAATGTGCAAAACTTCACTGATAAAGCAGAACTCACAGAAATTCTTATAAACGAGCTTCAAAAAGGCGATACAATCCTTTTTAAAGCAAGTCGTGGAATGAAATTAGAAGAAATTTTTGAAAACATTTATAAAAAGTGGGATGTTGAATAAGGAGTTGTGATTATGAATATTTATGTAGCATTAATTGTAGCAGCGGTTTTAAGTTTCATAATAGCTTTTGCATTAGGCTTTGTGCTTATTCCTTGGCTTAGAAAGTTGAAATTCGGTCAAACTATTCTTGATATTGGTCCTGCGTGGCACAAATCAAAACAAGGTACACCTGTAATGGGTGGTATTATGTTCATTGTCAGTACAATTCTTTCAACTATTTGTGTGCTTGTTACAGACCATTTCTTAGGTGGCAACCTTTTCGGTAGTGAACACATTATGCCTGATACATTAAAGGTTAAACTTGTGGCAGGTGTAATTCTTGCAATCGGACTTGGTCTTGTAGGCTTTGCTGATGACTACATTAAAGTTGTTAAAAAGAGAAATTTAGGACTTACAGAAATCCAAAAAACTATTCCACAGGTAATTCTTATTATCGGTTACCTTGCAACACTTTCAATGAATGGTCTTACTTATATGAACATTCCATTCGTAGGAGCAGTTGACCTTAAATGGTTTTTCTGGCTTTTCGGTATTGCAGTAATTTACGGTGCAGTTAATGCAGTAAACTTTACTGATGGTGTTGACGGACTTTGTGCATCTGTTACCTCAACTGCAGCAATCGCATTCTGTATTGCAGCCCTTATGACAAAGTTTATGGGTATCAGCGTATTAGCAGCTGCTCTTGCTGGTGGTTGCCTTGGATATTTAATCTGGAACTATTATCCATCAAAGGTTATGATGGGTGACACAGGCTCAATGTTTTTAGGTGGTATGGTTGTAGCACTTGCTTATGCAATTGATTGTCCACTTATTCTTGTATTCTTCGGTATTATCTATGTAATCGAAGCACTTTCAGACGTTTTACAGATTGGTTATTTCAAACTTACACACGGTAAGCGTATTTTCAAAATGGCGCCAATACATCATCATTTTGAAATGTGTGGTTGGAAAGAACGCAAAATCGTAACAATCTTTTCACTTGTTAATATTTTAGGTTGTGCAATTGGTTTAGCAATATATTATTACGGCATAATTAATAAATAATTAAGTTATTAAATCTATCAAGGTGGTGAGAAAATGGCAACAAAAAAGAAAAAGAGTCCATTAGGCTTTTTATTTAATAAAGGTGCTATGGATGTTCCTTTCTTTATTATTCTTATGACTATTGTAACAATAGGTCTTATTATGCTGTTTTCTGCCAGCTATACTTATAGTTACTATTTCAGAACAAGCAGTACTGAACTTTTTACTAAACAATTAATTTATGCAGGAATCGGCGTTTTGGGAATGCTTCTTGTTTCAAGAGTAAGATATGAATATTTCAAAGCGTTCGCATTTGTAGCTGCAGGCGTTTCTGTACTTCTTCTTATTGTTGTTCGTTTACTTCCTGATAGCGTTCAACCGGGGTTTTATCGTTGGATTGACTTAGGGTTCATTACATTCCAACCGTCAGAAATCGCAAAGTTGGGGCTTATTATGTTCCTTGCTTTCTGTCTTGAACAGCACCATAAAGGCGTTGTAGGTAAAGTGCCAAGTGATTTGGGCATTTGCCGTATTGTTGAAAATGCAACTAATGGAAAATATGTAATTTATAAATCGTTTACAAGTACTATTGCTTACGGATTTTTTATTTTACTTTTTGCAGTACTCGTGCTTATTGAAAATCACGTTTCCGGTGCAGTCCTAATGCTTGCTATCGGCGTTGTGATGTTGTTCCTTGGTGAAGTGAAAAACAAGTGGTTTATTATTGCCGGCGTAGTAGGCGTGTTTGCAGTAGTTCTTTTTGTAATGAATCCTGATTTGCTTAAAGAGTACGCAGGTGAGCGTATTGTAGCATGGCTTGATAAAGATTATGAACCATTGGGTGCTCGTTGGCAGACAAATAACTCACTTTATGCTATCGGCTCAGGTGGATTTTTAGGTACAGGTCTTGGTCAGTCAAAACAGAAACACCTTTACGTTTCTGAACCACAGAATGACTTTATTTTCTCAATCGTATGTGAAGAGTTGGGCTTTATAGGTGCAACTGCAATAATCTTCCTTTTTGCACTTTTAGTTTATCGTGGTATTAAAATCGGACTTCGTGCAAAAGACCGTTTCGGTGCGTTGCTTGCTATGGGTATTGTGTTCCAGGTTGGTATTCAGGTAGCACTCAATATTGCCGTTGTCAGCGACTTTATTCCTAATACAGGTATTTCGCTTCCGTTCTTCTCATATGGTGGTACATCTCTTGTTATTCTGCTTTGTGAAATGGGTATAATCCTTTCAATTTCACGAAGTGCAAGAAAGAAGGATTGATGGTATGAAAATAATGTTCGTAGCAGGTGGCACAGGTGGTCATATTAACCCTGCAATCGCAGTTGCCAATGAAGTTAAACGACTTGAGCCTAATACAGAAATCCTTTTTGTGGGTACTGAAGGCAGAATGGAAACACAGATTGTCCCAAAAGCAGGATTTTCAATTAAAACTCTTAAAATGAATGGCTTTTCAAGAAATATGTCTGTTGCTGGTATTAAACAGAATCTTGAAACTGTTTGTCTTACATTAAAAGCATCAAGTGATGCTAAAAAAATCATAAGTGAATTCGGACCGGATGTTGTTGTTGGTTTTGGTGGCTATGTAACAGGTCCGGTACTTCGCACAGCAGCTAAAATGGGTATTAAAACTGCAATTCACGAACAAAATGCATTTCCTGGCGTAGCAAATAAGGCGCTTGCAAAATTGGTTGACAAAGTAATGCTTACATCATGTGCTGCCGAAAAATATATGAAATGTAAAAATCCCCCTGTTGTTACAGGACTCCCCGTAAGACGAGAAATCGTTAAAGCTGACCGTGATTTTGCTCGTGCAACATTAGGGCTTGGCAGTAATGATATGCTTGTGCTTTCAATGGGTGGTTCTTTAGGTGCAGATGCAATTAATAATGCAATTGTATCAATGCTTACAATACTTAAAGATGAAAAAGATATCTGCTTCTTACACTCAACAGGTAAATACGGTAAATGGGTAGGGGAAAAGCTTACAGAAAATGGCGTTGATTTCGGAAAAGGCACAAATATTGAAATTCGTGAGTACATAGATAATATGGAAATTTGTCTTCCTGCTTGCGATGTCGTAATTAGTCGTGCTGGGGCAAGTTCAATTTCTGAAATTCAGATTTTAGGTAAACCTTCAATTCTTATTCCATCACCAAATGTTGCCGAAAATCATCAATTCCATAACGCAATGACTTTGGCTGAGAATGGTGGCGCAATACTTATTGAAGAAAAAAATCTTGACGGTGAAATTCTTGCAAAAACCGTTCAAGACCTTAAAAACAATCGTAGCAAATTAAATGAAATTTCATTGAATGCACTTAAAAATGCAAAATCAAATGCTTTAAGTGAAATTTGCAGAATTATAATGAGTTTATAATCACTCGGTTCACACCAACTGCATAGTATGTGTCGAAAGGCTATACTTGTAAAGGGTGTGTGAAAATTGGATAAAATTATAATCAATGGTAATCGTAGATTAAATGGCGAAATTACTGTGCAGGGGGCAAAAAATAGCGTACTGCCAATACTTGTAGCAACACTGCTTGTAAACGGAGTTTCAGTAATACATAATTGCCCAATCCTTTCTGATGTTGAGGCAACAATTAAAATCCTCAGATATTTAGGTTGCATAGTTACTCGTGAAGGGCACACAATTACAGTTGACTCAACTAATGTGAATCGTAATGACGTGCCTGATAATCTGATGCGTGAAATGCGTTCATCAATTGTGTTCTTAGGTGGAATACTTGGCAGAATGGGTAAGGCAGTCCTGTCAACTCCGGGAGGTTGCGAAATAGGACTTCGACCAATTGACCTGCATCTTTCCTCAATGGAACAATTCGGCGCAACCGTTACAACGGAGAATGGATTTTTAGTCTGTTCGGCCGAAGAAAAAGGTTTAATCGGTACTCGCATAACCTTGTCATTCCCAAGCGTAGGTGCTACTGAAAATATTATATTAGCAGCAGTACTTGCAAAGGGTACAACAATTATTACTAACGCAGCTCGCGAACCTGAAATAAGTGATTTAGCTGATTTCTTAAACCGTTGTGGCGCAAGAATTCATGGTGCTGGTGACAGTACGGTAACAATTGAGGGCGTCAGCAAATTACATTCCACAGAGCATACAGTTATCCCTGACAGAATAGTGGCATCAACTTATATGATTGCCTGCGCTATGACTAATGGCAAAATCTGTCTGCGTGATATTATTCCATCACACATAGGCCCCACAATTCAACCTTTGCGTGAGGCAGGGTGTGATATAACCGTAAGTGGAAGATGGGTGTGTTTAAGCGCACCACCAAAACTAAAAAGAATACGAATGATTAGAACAATGCCTTATCCTGGATTCCCAACAGATGTTCAGGCACAGATGATGGCAATGACTACTGTCTGTGAAGGCACAAGTGTAATCGTAGAAAATATATTTGAAAGTCGATTTAAGCATATAGGCGAACTAATAAGATTTGGCGCTAAAATCAATGTTGAGGGCCGAATGGCAGTTATTGAAGGCGTTAAACATCTTAACGGAGCTGTCGTGAGAGCAACTGATTTGCGTGGTGGCTCGGCAATGTTTTTAGCAGGACTTAATGCTTACGGCACAACAGAAATTACAGAAATTCATCATATAGATAGAGGTTATGAGCAACCTGAAAAAGTTCTTGAAGATTTAGGCGCAGATATTAAAAGGGTGAAGGACGATGAAAAAGACTAACAATCCGAATACTTCCCAAAATAATCAACTTTCGGGTAATGAACGAATTGTGAATCGTACAAATCAACGCAGAAAAAAGAATAAAAGAAAAAAACTTATTTTCCGTGCAGTATTGTGCTTTGTTTTCCTTTGTATTGGTATAATTTTTGCACTTACAATGTTTTTTAATATAAGCGAAATTACCGTAACAGGTGATATGGTTTATTCTTCTGAAGATATAGTTGAAAAAAGTGGCGTAGTTATAGGCGATAATCTGATTTTTGTATCAAAAAAGAAAATAAATGAGCAAGTTTCAACTGAACTTCCTTATGTAGGTTCAGTGAAAGTAAAAAGACATCTGCCAACAAAGCTTGAACTTGTAGTCACAAAAACAGACGCAGTTTATGCTGTGGTAATTGATGGCTATTACACTTTGCTTGATGCAAACGGTAAAGTTCTTGAAAAAGACCTTGAATATGTCGCAGAAAATATAATTTTGCTTAATATCGGTGAAATTACATCAGCAGAATTAGGCAGAAAAGTATCTGGTACAAGTGACGAGTATCTTGAAAAACTTATTGATATTCGCAACGCTTGTGAAGATTGTGGAATTGAAGATATTACTGCTATAGATTTGTCAGATATTTATGACATAAAACTTACATATCAGGGCAGAATAATTCTTGAACTTGGTGAAACGCCTAAAGATACACTTTATAAAAAGTTGTCATTGGGTAAAGCGGCAATTGATACACAGAATGAAGAAAATATGCTTTATCGTGGCACAATAAACCTTACGGTTGACGGTAAAGGCTATTGGTCTGAAGAAACCTCAACAACCGAGCCACAGACAGAAATTGAGGAGTCAACAACCGGTGAAGCAGGGGATGAAAGTACAACAAAACCTGAAAACACAGAGTCAACAACTGCTTCTGCAGCATAAAAACGTAAAAAATAGTTGAAAAACTATAAAAAAATAAAAAAATCTATAAATTATGTATTGCATTTATTTCAAGTTGGTGATAAAATAAACTGTAATTATATAATCAATAGGTGTGAAATTTTCTATACATAGGAGGATGTTTAAACATGGCATTCGAAATTGATAATCAGTATCAGGACATTGCAAACATTAAAGTAATCGGCGTTGGTGGCGGTGGCGGTAACGCAGTTGACCGTATGGCTAAGGCTGGTATTTCAGGTGTTGAACTTATCGCAGTTAATACAGATAAGCAGGCACTTGCTCGTTCACTCGCAAAACCAATTCCAATTGGTGAAAAAGTAACATCAGGCCGTGGCGCAGGTGCAAAACCTGAAGTTGGCCAGAAGTCAGCTGAAGAAAGCCGTGATTCAATCGTTGAAGCACTTGACGATGCACAAATGGTATTCATCACAGCTGGTATGGGTGGCGGCACAGGTACAGGTGCAGCTCCAATTATTGCTGAAATCGCAAAAGGCAAAGGTATTCTTACAGTTGGTATTGTTACAAAGCCTTTCGCATTTGAAGGTTCACACAGAATGAAACAGGCTGAAGCTGGTATCGCAGAACTTGCACAGCATGTTGACTCTCTTATCGTTATCCCTAACGAAAGACTTAAATATGTTTCTGACCAGAAAATCACATTTGCAAACGCTTTCGGTATTGCTGATGATGTTCTTCGTCAGGGCGTAAATTCAGTTACAGACCTTATTACAATGCCTGCATTCATTAACCTTGACTTTGCTGACGTTACAGCAGTTATGAAAGACGCTGGCCACGCTCACATGGGTATTGGCCGTGCAAGTGGTAAAGATAAGGCAGAACAGGCTGCAAACTCAGCTATTTCAAGCCCACTTCTTGAAACAACAATTTCAGGTGCTAAGGGCGTTATTATCAGCATCACAGCATCTCCTGACATCACTCTTGAAGATGTTGACACTGCAGCAGGTATCGTTCGTGCACAGGCTGATGAAGATGCAAACATCATCTTCGGTGTTGCATTCGATGAAAAACTTGATGACGAAATGATTGTTACTGTTATTGCAACAGGCTTCGGTCTTGATTCAAACGGCGTTGCAAAGAAACCTTTCTACAACGGCGCTATGGAAGATATTAGCTCAAACGGTGGCAACTACGGTGCTGACGATGAAATGGACATTCTTGACCTTTTCAAAAGCAGAAAATAATTAAATAACAAAAAATTAACTCTCGACGAAAGTCGAGAGTTTTTTTATGCCCTTTATGATATTTTTATAACGACTTAATAAACTCTGTAAGTAACTGTAACTGCTTGTCATTAAGCCCCTTTGCGTTGTTTACAAGTTCTTTCATAATAATAGGGTATTTTTCTTCTTCATTAAAAAACTGTGATGGAGTAATACCTAAATATTCACAAATATAAAAGAAACCTTGCATAGATGGCATTGCGTAATTGTTTTCAATCTTGTTAATATAACTTTCACTTTGTCCTAAGGACAAGCTCATATCTCTTGCTGAAACGCCTTTTTCTTGACGAAGCTCGGCAAGTCTCTTTGAAAAACCTTCATAATACATTGGCGCACACCTCCAAAACTTATCGTTTACCTTTTTCTAACAACATTATAATTCAAAAAGCAATCAATATTAGGTATTAAAAAGATATATTTAACTTGACATAAGCAAAATAAAGATATATAATGTATATAGTTAAGAAATATAAACTATAAAAAATATATGATTTTAAAAAAAGTCTTGCAATTTTACAGTATTTTTCGGCATTTTTACATTTCGGCTTGTTTTTATGAGTCAATAATATAGTATATATTTAAACAAAATATTTTTGTTTTAATTATAGGAGGATTATTATGAAAAAATTCACAAAAGCAATAAGTACATTACTTGTAGTGGCACTTGTGGTTGCAATGGCAACAGTTTCAGCATTTGCAGCAGAGGCAGAATCAATTGCTGTTATTTCAGGACCTGACAAAACAGTTTACTATGAGGGTCTTGACAGCTACGAAAACGAAATCTGGTGTGACGCTACCGGTATGGTGCTTGAAGTAACATTTGACGACGGTTCAAAAGAGACAATCACAGTTGACGAGTATTCTTATGTTGATATGTATGTTGTTGACTATGTTATCGGCGAAAATGAAGCAATCGTTGAATTTTACGGCACAGACGATTACGACACATACCTTGAAACAACTTATACAGTAACAGTTGAAGAATCTCCGGTTGACTCTGTTGAAGTTACAAAAATGCCAACAAAAACAGAGTATGATATTGAAGAGGATGTATTCACAAGAGATAACTTCACACTTGATTATCTCTATGAGTCAGACCCTGAAACAATGGACGAAATGCTTAACGATATGGGTATGACATTTGAAGAAATGAAAGCATTTTATGAAGAAAACCCTGAATATTATGAAATGATTCTTGATATTGTATTTGCAGATTTTGATACAATTCTTAATCTTGATACAGAGGGTATGGAAATTGTTGTAACTTTCAAAGATGGTACAACACAAACCGTTACAAGTGATGAAGATTATATCACATATAACGGCGAAGAATATCCAATTTATGTTGAACAGGTTGACGAAGTTACAGAGGGCGAAAACACATTCGTAGTAAGCGTAATGGGTGCAGAAGCAGAGTTTGTAGTTAATGTTGTATCAGCAAATGATAATGATAACAATAACGACACAAATAATGATACAAGCAACGAAAATAACAATACAAAACCTGACACAGATAAAAACGATAACAAAAACCCTGTAATTCCAAATACAGACGGTGGCGTGTCAGTAGTTGCATCAGCAGTAATTGCTCTTGCATCAGGATTTGGCATCGCCCTCATCCCATCAAAGAAAGAAAACTAAACTGACCATATAACTATAGGGGTAGACATTCTTGTCTGCCCCTATAATTTTATTGCATTTCAACTATATCTGTGCTATCATAAACTTGTGAAAAGGGGGATTGAATATGACAAATTTAACACGTAGATACAAGATTAAAATCAGTAATGATGAAATATTCGCCTTTTTAACTGAAACCAATGGCGTTGAGCCGACTCAATGGTTTATAACTAAAAATGGCAGTAAAAACAAAAAGGATGTATTGGCATACATTTTTAACAATACACCTGAATATATACAACTTATTGCAATAAAAGGCAAAAAGAAAAATTGCTATATTGATAAAGAAAGCGTATTTACATATAGCAAAACTGATGATATTGAATCTTTGACAGTTGCTCGTGGTGAGTTCTATGAAATTAAAATCAAGTTAAAGAATGGCTCAAAATATGTTTTAGGCGCTTTTCCTCATAAAGCAGATGCTTTGCATAAAGAATCAATGAAAGCACTTCGAACAGAATATAAAGAAGCAAGCAAGAAAGCACAAGTATCAGCTACTGTTGGAAATGTATTGATATATATAGTGTGTATTGTAATTGGAATCAATGTTTATTTTGCTTGTGAAAAAATAGGAAATCGTTATATATTAGCAAAATATATTCAAAATACTATTGAAAGTGGAGAATATAAAAAAGAACTTAGCGTTGTTATGAAACCTTACGATAAGCAAAACTTAAAGTTAGAAGGTGATTATACAACTATTGAAGCTGGTTATTTTAGATTAAGTCTGCCAGGAGGGTATGCAAAATATGTGAACCCAGATTATGGTGGAGAAGAAAGCTCAATGATAGTGTATGATTATAAGGTTGAAGACAGTTTGAAAAGAATTATAATAGACAAAGAATTTTACGATGGTACTATGTTTACTGATTTTGATGAAAAAATTGGCGATGCTTGTGAAAAGAAATTTGGTTTTCGTATAGATTCAGATTATAATTGGAACAAACTTATGTGGTCTATGGATTATTATAATGATGATATCAATTATTTTGACCCAGAAGAACTCGTTTTGTATTACTCAATGTTAAGTAGTAGAGTAGTTATGGTTGGTGCTGTTACTGAAGTGTATGATGTTGAAACTTCTACATATAAAGGGAGAATTTCAATTATGGAAAATGAGTTAAACAACACTTTAATTGTATTTCTTGATGCGTATGCACATGATGACCTTAATACTTCATACAGAATATCAACAATAGTTCCAAAGACTGATTCTGACGAAGCATATAAAATCTTAAACTCCGTTGAACTTGTAACAGAATAAAAACTAACCCCCGTACAATCTGTACGGGGGTTTTCGTATCTCACAACTTAAAATCTTCAGGGTTATATTTTTCTAATTCAATAGGTCTTTTTGGTTGCCTTTTAAGTACATCATAATCGAATTTTCTACAAGCAAAATCCTTTTCAACAACTCCCTTTTTCTTGCAAAGCACAGTTTCTCCGTCAGGCGAAAGTTTTCCGTGTGCACAGTATGAGCAGGATGGGGAGATTTCTTTTTTATTCAACAAC
Organism: uncultured Clostridia bacterium; assembly: GCA_937892525.1. Taxonomy (GTDB): domain Bacteria; phylum Bacillota; class Clostridia; order Oscillospirales; family Acutalibacteraceae; genus Fimenecus. The sequence continues at coordinate 11,760 of CALAEV010000041.1, read as the reverse complement.
TTTTTCATAATTAACACCAATCTTCGTAGGGGTCGGCGTCCTCGACGACCCATGAATTAATAATTACGAAATGATTTTACCACACTTTTTTCTTCCTATCAATATCCAAAATCATAATTATACACATAATTGCAAAAGTGAAAAACGCAGGTAGTGACACCGAAAATGTTGCAACCGTCATATTCTGTGCAGATGCAAAAACATCAATTTCTACAGGAAAAACAATTAACAATAAATAAGATACAAACGACGCAACTGCACCATTAAGCACTCTGCATACAAAAAAATGTGAATACTTAACTCCACATTCTTTTAATTCAGAAATCACCTGACAATGAACACAAACACCACTAAAACCAATTATAGCAGTAATAACAGGTACAGGCATTTTACCTGCTAACATAACACATCCGTTAGTCACCTCAAGAAATGATGAAATCGCAGTATATATACTCTCATTGTCTATGCAGATTTTAAGGCAATTTGTGATTGCACTAAAAATTACTACCCATGCGCAAATACCAAGTACCGATTGTAATGCGTCAGATACAGCCGAAGATAACGATACAAGTGTATTGGGCTTTTGTGTATGCTCATTTAACTCATTTTTATCACCTAAAAATCTTGTAAAAATACCAATAATTAGTGAAGATAAGCAAAGTGAAACAAACATAATTACCCCTGCTTTTATACTGCCTAGCATATTAACACCAACAGCAGTAATTATAAATGCAGGTCCACCATTCATACAAAAAATACACAATCGTTGTGCTTGCTTTTTAGTTATGGAGTTTTCTCTTAACAGATTACCTACCATTTTAATACCAACAGGAAAACCACCAATCATAGACATAATAATTACAGGTACAGTACACGCAGGTTGACGAAATAAAAGCCTTGAAACAGGAGAAAGGAACTTATATGCAAACTCAAAAATGTTTGATTTGATTATGTATGTTGAAAGCACCATAAACGGAAAAAGTGATGGCAAAATTATGTAGAAACACATCTTAAGTCCTTCCGTAACACCACTTGTTACAGTTCTGGGAAACTTAAACATAAATACAAGGCACAGTAAAACCATACCAATCTGAAAAATACTTTTTCTAAATTTAATCACAACCATAATCTCACCAATAAATTATATTGTTTTTATGACTTAATAATGATTTATTTTCATATAATCCAATATAAGTGAGGTGTTTTTGTGGCGCGAAAGAAAAAAGAACGAAAATTGCAACTTCCTGATATGATATTGAACGAAGCCAAAATCGAAATGATTGGGAACCGTGAAATTATAGTTGACGGTTGTAAAGGCGTTATTGAGTATGGTGAAAATCTTATAAAACTCAATATAGGTGAGCTTGTTTTGTGTCTTGTAGGGGATAATATGATTATAGAGTCATTTGACGGTGGCGTGGCAGTTATTCGTGGTAAATTTGCAGAAATAAGTTTTGTATCATAAGGAGAATATGCGTTGATTATTCAGTTTTTAAGATACTTGTTTGGTTACATAAATTTTAGGGCATTCGGTGGCTTCCCTGACAGATTTATAAATCTTTGCACAAAAGAGGGGATTCCCTTGTGGAATGTGCGTAATATCAACAATAATATTACTGCAAGTACAACGGTGCAAGGCTATCTCTCACTACATACCGTTGCACGAAAATCAGGTATGCGTGTAATCTCAACAGATAAAGTTGGCTTAAAATATTTTTTAAGAAAACACAAAACTCGTATAGGTATTATTGCAGGTATAGTAATAGCAGTAATAATTTTATCTATTCTTACCCAGCTTGTGTGGAGTGTGTCTGTTGTAGGTAACACAACTCTTGAAGAAGATGTTATATTATCAACATTTGAAAAATATGGTGTCAGGGTAGGTGTTCCTATTTTGTCCATTGATAATGATGAAGTAGCATCTGCCGTTATGAGTGAAATTGAAAGTCTTTCGTGGGTAAGTGTCAATATGAAAGGCTCTGTTGTGGTAATTGAAGTCCGTGAAAAAACCGAAGCCCCAACAATTTATGATGCGTCAAAACCCACCAATGTAATAGCAAGTGAAGATGGCGTCATATTAAGTATAGATGTGCTTTACGGTAACGAAGAGGTTAAACCAGGTTCTGCAGTAACAAAAGGTGATTTACTTATTAGTGGAGTTATCACTCATAAAGACGGTACAGAAAAAACAATCCACGCAGATGGTTATGTAAAAGCACTTGTAAAAAAGAAAAAAATATCATCTAACACCGATTTTTCAATTTACAATATTAAAAACGAAAAAACACGAAATCTTATATTTTTCTTTGGGTTAAAAATTCCATTAGGTACAATGCTGAAAGATGGTTATTTTACAGAGCATAATTCTTTTATAGAAAGTGATAAAAATCTCTTACCTGTGGGAATAATAACACAGTACGGTGCTGGTATTTCTGAAGAAAAAGCAATTTTAGATGTATCAATAGAAGAAAAAATTGCACTTTTCAGTAATGCGCTCTATGTCCGTGAACTTTTAGAATATAGCGAAATTCGAAATTCAAAAACAGTAGAGCAAGCAACGGAAAATGCAATACAATATGAGATTTCTGCCCAATGTGAGCAAGAAATTGGTACTTTACAGGAAATTTATGTTGAAAAAACTGATGACATCCAATAAAAAATGTGCTAAAATATGTTGGATAATGACTATAAGAGGTGAAAAGGTTGTTTGAACAAGTAATTAACGTTGACAGAATGGAGCAAACAGTAAGTCTGTTTGGTAGTTTCGATGAAAATATAAGACTTATTGAGTCTAACTATAATGTTAAGGTAATAAGTCGTGGCTCTGAAATCAAGGTCAACGGTGATGCTGAAAATGTTTCAAAAGCAGTAAGGGCTATTAACGGATTGCTTACTCTCATAAATCGTGGCGAAGCGTTGTCAGAGCAGAATGTTCGTTACGTGCTTTCTCTTGTCAATGAGGGTAATGAAGATAAACTTTGCGAAATGACAGGCGATTGCGTTTGTATTACTGCAAAAGGCAAACCTATAAAACCTAAAACACTTGGTCAGAAAAAATACCTTGAATGTATAAAGAATAATACAATAACCCTCGGCGCTGGTCCTGCAGGCACAGGCAAAACCTACCTTGCAGTTGCTATGGCAGTAAACGCATTTCGTGCAAAAGAAGTAAACCGTATTATCTTAACTCGTCCTGCAGTTGAAGCAGGCGAAAAATTGGGCTTTCTCCCTGGTGATTTACAACAGAAAGTTGACCCATATTTAAGACCTTTATATGATGCGCTTTTTGATATGCTCGGTGCTGAAAGCTTTCAGCGTTATCAGGAGCGTGGCAGTATTGAAGTAGCACCTCTTGCTTATATGCGTGGTCGTACTCTTGACGACAGTTTTATTATTCTTGACGAAGCACAGAATACAACACGCGAACAAATGAAAATGTTTTTAACTCGTCTTGGTTTTAACTCAAAAATCGTTGTAACAGGTGACGTTACACAAATTGACTTGCCAGATGGTAAAAAATCAGGCCTTGTTGAGGCAATGAAAATCTTAAAAGGTATTGACGATATTGCAATAAATGTATTTACAGAAAAAGATGTGGTAAGACACCGTCTTGTTCAGGATATTATCAAAGCTTATGAAAAGCAGGAAATGAGGCAAAAGAAATGAACGAGAAAATGCGAGTAATTATTGATAATCAACAGAATGTAATGAAAATCCCAACAGGTGTTAGAATGCTTGTGCGTCGTTGTTGCAAAGCAGTTCTTCTTAACGAGGGGTTCAACGAGTCAGCAGAAATCAGCGTAACTTTTGTTGATGACGAAACAATTCACGAGCTTAATAAAAAGCATAGAAATATTGATAAAAGCACAGATGTACTTTCATTCCCAATGGGTGAAAATGGTGACTTCCCAATAAATCATGATACAGGTGCAAAAGTACTTGGTGATATTATTATTTCTATTGAACACGCTTACGACCAAGCAGAAAAATATGGCCATACATTACAGCGTGAAATCGGATTTTTAACGGTACATTCACTTCTTCATCTTTTAGGCTACGACCATGAAGACGGAGGTCTTGAAATGGTAAAAATGCGTGAAAAAGAAGAAACAGTTTTAACTCGTATCGGACTCAAACGTAATGGTAGCTACTACTTCGATGGTGAATAATTATGAAAGAACTTATTAAAAGTTTTGGCTATGCTTTTCAGGGTATCTTTACAGCAATAAAAAAAGAACGAAATATGCGAATACATATAGTATGTATGATTTATATGTACTTTTTCTTGTTTGCCTTTGATTTTTTTGAAATCACAAGAACAGAACTTGCAATAATCTTTATAGCAAACGCTCTTGTCATCGGTGCCGAGCTTATTAATACTGCAATAGAGGCAGCAGTTGACTTGCAAGGGGACAAGCATACACCTCTTAGCAAAATCGCAAAAGATTGTGGTGCAGGTGCAGTACTTGTGTTTACAATATTCGCAGTACTTTGTGGTGTTGCAATAATGTATCAGCCAAAAGCATTCAGTTTGCTTTTTGTTTATTTTATTGAAAATCCGTTAGCAATAGTTTTATTTTTAATTTCAGTAGTAGTTTTCAGTATATTTATTTTTAAGGGACTTCCAAAAAGAAAGGGTAACTAATGAATACACCAAAAACAGCTTTTATAGCAATTGTAGGTAAAGCCAATGTGGGCAAATCTTCAATCCTTAATAAACTTTTAGGAACCAAAATCGCAATAGTATCATCAAAGCCACAAACAACACGCACTCGTATTATGGGTGTGCTTACAACTGACGATAACATTCAGTTAGTGTTTACTGATACACCTGGTTTTCATAAGCCAAAAACAAAACTCGGTGAAAAAATGGTTAAAGCAGTAAGCGATAGTATTGATGGCGTTGATGCTTGCCTTTTGGTGGTGGAGCCTGAAGGTGAACTTAAAGAAGCAGAACTTGAACTGCTGGAAAAAATTAAAAAAGGCAAAAACCCTGCAATTCTTGCAATCAATAAAATTGATACAATAAAAGATAAAGAAAAACTTGCCTTAAGAATTGCCGAAATGACAGAACATTATAATTTTGATGCGATTGTCCCAGTATCTGCACAAACAGGCAAAGGTATAAACGAACTTTTAGATGAGCTTAAAAAATTAAGCTTTGAATCAGAACACTTTTTCCCTGATGACACTCTTACGGACCAGCCTGAAAGAGTATTGGCAGGTGAGATTATCCGTGAAAAAATGTTAAGACTTCTCGACAAAGAAATTCCACACGGTACTGCAGTTAGCATTGAAAAAATGCGTGAACGCAGTGATGGTATTATGGATGTTGAAGCAACCATTTACTGTGAGCGTGATAGTCACAAAGGCATTATCATAGGTAAGGGTGGAGCAATGCTTAAAAAGATTTCAACATATGCTCGTCAGGATATGGAAAACTTTTTCGATTGCAAAATCAACCTTCAATGTTGGGTAAAAGTCAAAGAGGGCTGGCGTAATCGAGAAGGTCTTATTCACAATTTCGGTCTTGATTAAAAAAATAAAAATTTACCATTCATATTTCAAGTCCCTTAAGCCAAATTATTATTGGCAGGTGATTTGAATGGACAGTATGTCAATCTGGAGTCGATTTACCGAAACAGGTAGTGTTGAAGATTATTTAATGTATAAAAAATCATTGACGAATAAAAAGAAACCTCTATATGACGGAGAACTGTACTATGAGGACGAATACGGACGGAATAATACTCAAGGAACAGAATATTGGTGAAAAAGACAAGCTCGTTACGGTGCTCACACGCCATAATGGGCTTGTACGAGCATTTGTCCGTGGTGCAAAATCCTTCAAAAATCGTAAAAATAGTGCAACTGGAATGTTCTGTTATTCAAAACTATCTTTATATAAAACTAAAGATAGTTACATAATTGATGAAGCTGAGCCAATAGAGTTGTTTTTTGAACTTCGTGATGACCTTGCAAAGCTTTCGCTAGCACAATATTTTGGTGAACTAATAATATCTTTAGTTCAGGAAGAAGAATCGGCAGAAGAATATTTAAGACTTATTCTCAACTCTTTGCACTTTCTTGCAAAAGATAAGTTGCCTATTGAACAGGTTAAAGCGATTACGGAACTTAGGCTTATGTGTATTGCAGGTTTTATGCCAAATCTTATTGCTTGTGACCGTTGTGGCGAATACGAAACAAATACTATGTATTTTGATGTTGAAGATGGACTTCTCTATTGTGAAAACTGTGTATCAAATCAAATGCTTTTCCCACTTGAAATCGGTCTTATAAAAGGTCTTCGCCATATTGCATTTTCGGATTTTGAAAAGATTTACTCTTTTAAAATGGAAGATTATGCACTTGAAGATTTAACCTACATAACAGAAAAATATCTATTATCTAAATTACAAAGAAACTTCAAAACATTAGAATTCTATAAAGAAATAACAAGAGTTTGAGTAAAATCGCCCACAGTACTATTTTTCGTTCGGGGCGGTACACAAAAGTACAGCACCGCTCACTTCAAAACAGCACTGTGAACGATTTTCTTTCAAACTTATGATGTGATTTAATCACAAAAAAGAAAGGGCATTATTTATGAATGCTAATAAACATTATATTTCACTTGAACTAGATAAAATTCTCAAAATGCTCAGTGATACGGCATCTTCTGCAGATGCAAAAGAAATGGCACTTGAAATCAAACCACAAACTGATTATTTTGAGGTGTTAGAACTGCTCGATAAAACCGAAGCAGCTTATATTCTTATTGCCAAATTTGGAGCACCATCTTTCGGTGGATTGCAGAATGTAAATAACGCTTTAAGTCGTGCAAATGCAGGTGGCTCACTTTCAGCAGGTGAACTTCTTAAAATCGCAACTACTCTAAAAATTATTCGTGGTATCTGCACTTGGCACGAAAAATGTGCAGGTATGGAAACTGCATTAGACGATTTATTTAACTCTCTTTATCCTAATAAATATCTTGAAGAGAAAATCACAAATGCAATTATAAGCGAAACCGAAATCAGTGATAATGCTTCTCCTGAACTTAAAGAAATTCGTCGCAAAAAGCGTCATTTTGAAAATAAAATTCGTGAGCAACTTGATAGTATGATTCACTCGTCTCACTATTCAAAAATCCTTCGTGACGGCATTATTACACAGCGTAATGGCAGATTTGTAGTTCCTGTTAAAGCTGAAAATCGTGGCGAAGTTGCAGGTATGGTACACGACACTTCTGGTAGTGGTGCAACTGTATTTATTGAGCCTGCTGCAGTAGTTGAAGCAAATAACGAAATCAAAGTATTAGAAAGTCGCGAGCAGGACGAAATCGAAAGAATTCTTGCAGAATTATCGCAAATGGCAGGGGAGTTTCAAGATACAATCAAAATCAGTTTTGATAGTGCTACACTTCTCGATTTGCATTTTGCAAAAGCACATCTTGCTTATAAAATGAAAGCAAGCCGACCAATCCTTAATAACGATGGTGAAATCTTACTAAAAAAAGCAAGACATCCTCTTATTGACCCTAAAAAAGTTGTGCCTGTTGATATTTCACTTGGCATTGATTTTGATTCTCTCGTAATCACAGGTGCAAATACTGGTGGTAAAACAGTTTCAATTAAAACAATCGGTCTTTTAACACTTATGGCAGAGTGTGGACTTATGCTTCCTGTAACCGATAACAGCAGAGTTTCAGTTTTTAAAAATGTGCTTGCCGATATTGGTGACGAACAAAGTATAGAGCAATCTCTTTCAACGTTCTCATCTCATATGACAACAATAGTTGAGATTTTAAAAACAGCCAATAATCAAAGTCTTGTATTAATAGATGAACTTGGTGCAGGCACAGACCCTGTAGAGGGTGCAGCTCTGGCAGTTTCAATTCTTGAAAATCTTCGTCAAAAAGGTGCAAAAATCGCATCAACTACTCACTATTCAGAGCTTAAAGAATACGCTCTAAAAACCAACCGTGTAGAAAATGGTTGCTGTGAGTTTGATGTAGCATCATTAAAGCCTACTTATCGTCTTTTAATTGGTATGCCAGGACGTTCAAATGCTCTTGCTATTGCTGGCCGTTTAGGTATAAGTGAAGAAATCACAGATTTTGCAAAAGCCCTTATTTCAGAAGAAAACACTCGTTTTGAAGATGCAGTTGACACTCTTGAAACTGCACGAAAAGCTTTAGAAGATGACAAAGAAAAGCTTGAAGAAGAAAAAATGAATATTCTTCGTCAAAAAGAAAAAGCGGAACAAACACTTCAAAAGGCAAAAGAACAAAGTGAAAAAGAAATCGAAAAAGCAAAACGAGACGCCGAAAGAATAGTTGAAAACGCTCGTAGAGCAGGCAACTCGCTTCTTCTTGAAATTGAGCAACTGAAAAAAGAACTTGCAAAGCAGAAAAATCATCAGGAAATTGCACGAAAAGCAAAACAGGCGATGGGACGTCAGCTTGATAAAATGGACGAAATCTCACAAAGCTTGCTTGAAAATGATGACGGTGAATATATACTCCCACGACCATTAAAGACAGGCGACAGAGTATTCGTTAAGACTTTAGGCAGTGAGGCAGAAGTGATTTCTGTTGACGAAAAGAAAAATACTGTGCAAGTTCAGTCTGGTATGATTAAAATGAAAGCCGATATTTCTGATTTGCGTCTTATTGGTGGCAAAAAACAATCTAAAAAACAAACAGGTGGTATGCGCACAGTTCATACAGGCTCTTCTAATGCAACAGCATCATCAAATTCAAGTATCGATTTGCGTGGCACTACTGTTGAAGAAGCAATGCTTGACCTTGATAAGTTTATTGATGGTGTTCTTCGTACAGGCCTTAATCAAATAACTATAATTCATGGTAAAGGCACAGGCGCATTGCGAAAAGGTATTCACGTGTATCTCCGTAAACATCCTAATATCCGTACTTTCCGTGTAGGAACATTCGGTGAGGGTGAGGAAGGAGTTACCATAGCAGAATTAAAATAAAATGTATTGCAAAAATCAAAAGAATATGGTAATATAAGATAAATTAAATAAAGAGTCCGAAAGGGGATTTACATAATGAGTAAAAAAATTATAGCAGTTTCACTTTTAATGCTTGCAGTTGTTGTGTTGTTTGCAGCATGCAAGAAAGATGATTATGAGGTAAGCTTTACAGTTCCTGTAGAAGACGGTGAAGTAATCACAGTTTATAAGGATGAAGACGGTGAAGAGTTTGTAACTAATACAGATGGTGACAAAATTCCGGTTACAACTGATAAAGACGGCTTTTATGATGATATAACATCTCTTGTTACACAAACAACAACAAAAGCTGACAAAAACAACTCTACAACATCTACAACAAAGGCTGACAAAGACAACTCAACAACAACTACAACAAAAGCTGATAAAGATAATACAACAAAACCAACTGAAACAACAACAAGAAAACCTATCACAATTGATGGTACAGGTGGTAAACAGGATTCAATCAGCTGGCAAGAAATTAAAGACGCTGCAAAAAATGCAAATAAGTCTTGACAAACAAATAATATTCTAGTATAATAACGCTCTGTAAAGTTAAAACGCTTTACAGAGCGTTTATTTTTTTCAGAAAGGCAGGTGTCTGTTGTGGCAAATAATATTGAAATTTCCATGCTTCTTGATTTGTATGGCGAAGCACTTACAACAAAACAGCGTGATTATCTTTATTTTTACTATAATGACGACCTTTCACTTTCTGAAATAGCTGAAAATGAGGGTATAACTCGTCAGGGTGTACGCGACGCTATCAAAAGAGCTGAGGCTGTGCTTTATGATATGGAATCAAAGCTTAAGTTTTCACAAAAACTTGAAAAAGTTCAAACTGGGCTTGATGATATTATAAAGTGTGCTGAAGATATAAACGAATATAATCTTAATCACGGTCTTTCACGTGAAATTAACGATATTACAGTCAAGATTAAGTCAATAGCACTTTCTTTGGCGGAATAGGAGAGGTCCATGGCATTTGAAGGTTTGTCTGATAGACTCGAATCTGCTTTTCAACGATTGAAAAGTAAAGGTAGTCTTACAGAGAGTGATGTTAAAGAAGCAATGCGTGAAGTGCGTCTTGCACTTTTAGAAGCTGACGTTAACTATAAAGTTGCCAAGGATTTCACAGCCAAGGTAACTGAACGCGCTATCGGTGCACAGGTTATGGAAAGCTTAACCCCTGCACAGATGGTTATTAAAATAGTAAATGAAGAGCTTACCGAACTTATGGGTGGTACTCAAACAAGACTCGCTTATGCAAGCCATCCACCAACGGTTGTTATGATGTGTGGTCTTCAGGGTTCAGGTAAAACAACACATTGTGCAAAGATTGCGAGAAAACTTAAAAATGAAAATCACAGACCTTTGCTTGTAGCTTGTGACATTTATCGTCCTGCTGCTATCAAGCAGTTGCAGGTTGTAGGTGAACAGGTTGGCGTTCCTGTTTTTGAAATGGGACAGACTAATCCTGTAACAATTGCAAAAGAAGCAATTAAACTTGCAAAAGATAAAGGCTATGACTATGTGTTTATTGATACTGCAGGTCGTTTGCATATTGATACAGAGCTTATGAACGAGCTTAAAAACATCAAGAATGAGGTTCACCCTCACGAAATACTTCTTGTTGTTGACGCAATGCTCGGTCAGGACGCTGTTACAGTAGCAAGCACTTTCAATGACGAATTAGGTCTTGACGGTCTTGTTCTTACTAAAATGGATGGTGACACTCGTGGTGGTGCAGCCCTTTCAGCAAGAGCAGTTACAGGCAAGCCAATTAAGTTTGTCGGTATGGGTGAAAAGCTTGATGAACTTGACTATTTTTACCCTGACCGTATGGCATCTCGTATTCTTGGTATGGGTGATGTGCTTTCACTTATCGAAAAGGCAGAAACAGCACTTGATGAAAAGAAAGCAGCAAAGCTTGAAGAAAAACTTCGTAAAAACAAGTTTGACCTTGAAGATTTGCTTGACCAGATGGAACAAGTACAAAAAATGGGTAGTATGAAAGATATCCTTTCAATGCTTCCAGGTGTCAATAAAAAAATCAAGGATGTTGACGTTGATGACCGTCAGTTAGACAGAATGAGAGCAATTATTCAGTCAATGACGGTTAAAGAACGCAGAAATCCTGATATAATCAATCCATCACGCAAACGCCGAATTGCAGCAGGTTGTGGTATGCAGGTTGAAGATGTTAACAGACTTCTCAATCAGTACCGTCAAATGCAGAAAATGTTCAAACAAATGAATTCAGGCAGCATGAAGCGTAAATTGAAGCGTATGGGCATCACCGGTGGCGGCAACGGCATGGGTGGTATGGGTGGCTTTGGTGGCTTCCCAATGTAAGTTAAAAAACACTGATTACAACACTAACAGTGTTTAATATAAAATTTTTATATATTTTGGAGGAAACAAAAATGGCAGTTAAGATGAGACTTCGCAGAATGGGTGCTAAAAGAGCTCCTTTCTACAGAGTAGTAGTTGCAGATTCTCGTTACCCACGTGACGGCAGATTCATTGAGGAAATTGGTACTTACAACCCAATGAAAGACCCTGCTGAAATCAAGATTGACGTAGAAAAAGCAGAGCAGTGGCTCAAAAACGGTGCTCAGCCAACTGATACAGTTAAGGTTATTCTTAAAAAGAGCGGCGTTATTAAATAAGAAAGGTTTTTGAAGAAATGCAGGAACTTCTTATTACAATCGTTAAAGGACTTGTTGAAAATCCTGACGC
>CALAEV010000040.1 GCA_937892525.1 uncultured Clostridia bacterium | reverse complement strand
ACCTTACCCTCTTCAATAATTGTTGGCATAAGACGATGAATCATTGTAAGAATAAGTGTTCTGATATGGAAACCGTCAACGTCCGCGTCAGTACAGATAATAACTTTATTCCATCTTAAATCGTTAATATTAAAAGATGAAACATCTTTACTTTTCTTTGAGTTAACCTCAACACCACAACCAAGCACTTTAATAAGGTCAACGATAATATCGCTCTTAAAAATCTTGTCGTATTCGCTCTTAAGACAGTTAAGAATTTTACCGCGAACAGGAATAATCGCCTGGAATGATGAATCACGCGCCTGTTTACAAGCACCAAGAGCAGAGTCGCCCTCTACTATGAAGATTTCGCGCTCACTAACATCTTTACTACGACAATCAACGAATTTTTCAACACGAGAAGTCATATCGTTACCTGTTTGCAAGGTCTTTTTGATGTTAATACGAGTGCTTTCTGCTTTAATACGAGAACGCATATTGATAAGGACTTGTCCTGTAATCTTATCTGCGTCAAGTTTATTTTCAAGAAAGTAAATTTCAAGTTGCTGACGGAAAAACTCTGTCATTGCCTCTTGAATAAACTTATTTGTAATGGCTTTTTTAGTCTGATTTTCGTATGAAGTCTGTGTAGAGAATGATGAAACAACAAGAATCAAGCAATCTTCAACGTCCTGATAAGTAATTTTTGCATCACTCTTAACATATTTACCGTTTGTTTTAAGATAGTTATCAATTTGATAGACGAATGCATTTCTAAATGCTTTTTCAGGTGCGCCACCATGCTCAAGGAAACTTGAGTTATGGTAATACTCTTTTGCCTGAACTTTATTTGAGAAGCATAACGCTGCAGTAAGCTTAACCTTATAGTCTTTCATATCAGCACGGTCGCGACCTACACGCTCACTCGACCAGAACTGAACTGTTGACATTTCAGTACCGTTTGCAATCTCTTTTACGTAATCAGTAATACCGTTGTCGTAGCAATACTCAAAGGTTTCAAAACTGTTACCTGAAATCTGATTTTTAAGTATAAATTTGATGCCCTGATTTACAACTGACTGACGCTTAATTGTTTCTTGATAATACTCAAGTGGAATGTTAATGTCAGTAAATACTTTTAAGTCAGGTTTCCAACGGATACGAGTACCTGTATCGCGCTTATTATATGGTTCTTTCTGCATTTCGCCTACAATCTCACCTTTTTCAAAGTGAAGATTATATTTGAAGCCGTCTTTATGAACTTCAGCATCCATATACTCTGAAGAATACTGTGTTGCACAAAGACCAAGACCGTTAAGACCTAAAGAGTACTCATAACTACCGTTTGCGTCGTTTGTATTATATTTACTACCTGCATAAAGCTCACAAAAAACGAGTTCCCAGTTATATCTGTCTTCTTTTTTATTATAGTCAACGGGAAGTCCACGACCAAAGTCCTGAACTTCAATTGAGCCATCAAGAAAACGAGTTACAACGATTTTATCGCCATAGCCCTCTCTTGCTTCGTCGATTGAGTTTGAAAGAATTTCAAAAACAGCGTGTTCACAACCCTCAATACCATCTGAGCCGAAAATAACGGCAGGACGTTTACGGACACGGTCTGCGCCCTTAAGTTGTGAAATACTTTCGTTACCATAAGATGCTTTTTTTGCCATAAGCTTTTACATCCTTTTCCAAAAAATAAAAAATTAAACCACTAAATATTATACACTACATTTAGCGGTTTAGTCAAGTTTTAAGGCGTATTATACCCCAATATATTCAATTTTATTCGCGTTATTTTTTATCTGTTTTACGTTCAACCTTTGTTTTGTTGCCTTTTTCGTCAACGATATACATATTATCAAGCTGACCTGTAAGACTGCGCTTAAAACTGTCGATATATTCACGGCGAAGTACTGCTTGCTCTGCCTTTTCTTCTTCAGTAAGACCTACTGTTTTCATTTTCTTTGCAAGTTCGTTTATTCTGTCAATTTTTTTCTGTTCCATATTAACATTCCTTTGTTTTTAATGCTTATGTATTATAAAACATTTTGAACATTAAGTCAATATCATCAAATTGGAGTTTGTCTAACAGAATGCAAAGTGCAAAATATTGTATTGCGGAAAATATGCCAAAAAGAAAAACTCCCCTACTTTCGTAGGGGAGAAAGAATCGTTAAACAAGATTATTCGTTAATCTTTGTAACAACACCTGAACCAACTGTTCTACCGCCTTCACGGATAGCGAAACGAAGACCTTCTTCGATAGCGATAGGAGTGATGAGTTCAACGTCCATAACAACGTTGTCACCAGGCATACACATTTCTGTACCTGCTGGAAGAGAAATTGTACCTGTAACGTCTGTTGTTCTGAAATAGAACTGAGGTCTGTAGTTGTTGAAGAAAGGAGTATGACGGCCGCCTTCATCCTTTGTCAAAACGTAAACCTGACCTGAGAACTTTGTGTGTGGGTTGATTGTGCCTGGCTTTGCAAGAACCTGACCACGTTCGATTTCACTTCTCTGAATACCACGGAGAAGAGCACCGATGTTGTCACCTGCTTCTGCATAGTCAAGAAGCTTTCTGAACATTTCGATACCAGTAACAACTGTCTTCTTTCTTTCGTCTGAAAGACCAACGATTTCAACTTCTTCAGAAGTTCTGAGCTGACCTCTTTCAACTCTACCTGTAGCAACTGTACCACGACCTGTGATTGTGAAAACGTCTTCAACAGGCATAAGGAATGGCTGGTCTGCTTTACGGTCAGGAGTTGGGATGTAGCTGTCAACAGCATCCATAAGTTCCCAAATGCAAGCACAAGCTGGGTCATCTGAAGATGTAGCTTCAAGAGCTTTAAGAGCTGAACCCTTGATGATTGGTGTATCATCGCCTGGGAATTCGTACTCATCAAGAGTTTCACGGATTTCCATTTCAACGAGTTCAAGAAGTTCTTCGTCGTCAACTTGGTCAACTTTGTTCATGAAAACGATGATGTAAGGAACGCCAACCTGACGAGCAAGAAGAAGGTGTTCTTTTGTCTGAGCCATAGGGCCGTCTGTAGAAGCGATAACAAGGATAGCACCGTCCATCTGAGCAGCACCAGTAATCATGTTCTTGATGTAGTCAGCGTGGCCTGGGCAGTCAACGTGAGCGTAGTGACGAGATGCTGTCTCATACTCAACGTGAGCTGTGTTGATTGTGATACCTCTTTCTCTTTCTTC
>CALAEV010000039.1 GCA_937892525.1 uncultured Clostridia bacterium | reverse complement strand
CATTGGTGGCGAAGAAGAAAAGAGTGAAAAAGAACCACTTAAAATTTGGGGTAAAGTTGAAGGCGACGAAATTGTTCCTGCAACATCTCCAAACTTTACTGCACAGTGCATTCGTGTTCCTGTTTCTAATGGTCATATGGGCGCTGTATTTGTAAGATTTGAGAATAAACCATCAAAAGAAGAAATATTAAATATATGGAAAGAATTTGCAGGTCGTGCACAGGAATTAGACCTTCCACACGCGCCAAAGCAATTCCTCCACTATTTTGAAGAAGATAATATGCCACAGACAAAACTTCAGCGCGACCTTGAAGGTGGTATGGCAATTTCAGTAGGTCGTCTTCGTGAAGACACACAGTACGACTACAAGTTCGTTTGTCTTTCACACAACACACTTCGTGGTGCTGCTGGTGGTGCTGTTCTTATGGCAGAACTTCTTTGTGCAGAAGGTTATATGGACTAATTTCCAATTAAGGAGAGTTTATTATGGGTAATAATCCTATTTTTACAGGTTGTGGTGTTGCTATTGTAACACCTTTCAAAGATGATTTAAGTGTTAATTATGACGCACTTGAAAAGCTTCTTGAATTTCATATTGAAAATCATACAGATTCTATTGTAATTTGTGGTACTACTGGTGAAAGTGCAACTCTTACACCAAAAGAACATTCTGATGTTATTAAATTCACTTGCGATGTTGTAAACCATAGAATTCCTGTTATTGCAGGTACAGGTAGTAACGAAACAGCTTATGCTATTGAACTTTCAAATGACGCAGAAAAAGCAGGCGCAGACGCAATGCTTGTTGTTACACCATATTACAATAAGTGTTCACAGCGCGGTCTTGTAAAACACTATCAGGCAATTGCAGATAACACATCAAAACCAATTATCATCTATAATGTTCCTAGTAGAACAGGTGTGAATGTTCTTCCAACTACATACGCAGAACTTTGTGAACATAAGAACATTATTGCTACAAAAGAAGCAAGTGGTAATATTTCACAGATTGCTGAAACAATTGCACTTTGTGGCGACAAACTTGATGTTTATTCAGGTAATGACGACCAGATTGTACCTTTAATGTCTCTCGGTGGCAAAGGTGTTATTTCAGTGCTTTCAAATATTTGTCCTAAACTTGCTCACGATATTCCTACTCTTTATCTTGAAGGCAAGGTTAAGGAAAGCGCTGAACTTCAGCTTAAATATCTTGACCTTATCAATGCAATGTTTATGGATGTTAATCCAATTCCTGTAAAAGTTGCTATGAGAATGATGGGCTTTGATGTTGGTCCACTTCGTATGCCACTTTGTGAAATGGAAGATGCAAAAACTGCAAAACTTGAATCTATACTCAAGAAATATAATTTAATCTGATTTTAATTGGATGTGAAAAAATGACAAGGATTATTTTAAGTGGTGCTCTTGGTAAAATGGGCAAAGCAATTACCACTTGTGTTGAAAACAGAAACGATTGTGAAATAGTTGCAGGTGTTGATTTAGCTACAGCTGAATGCACATTCCCTATTTTCAAATCTTTTAACGATATTGATGTGGATGCAGATGTGGTTATTGATTTTTCACATCCATCAGTACTTGAAGATTTACTTACATTTGCCAAAGAAAAGAAAATCCCTGCTGTAATCGCTACAACAGGACTTAATGAGCAGCAAATTGAAGATATTAAAACTATTTCTAATGATGTTCCCCTTTTCTTTTCTGCAAATATGTCAATTGGTGTAAGTCTTGTATCAGAACTTGCTAAAAAGGCAGCTAAAGTACTTCAAGGTAGTTTTGATATTGAAATTGTTGAGGCACATCATAATCAAAAGATAGACGCACCAAGCGGTACTGCATTAATGCTTGCTGATTCAATTTCAGAAGCGTTAGACGAAAAACCAATCTACGAATTTGACCGTCATTCAAAGAGAATGAAAAGAACAAAGAATGAAATTGGTATTCACGCAGTTCGTGGTGGTACTATTGTTGGCGAACATGAAATAATCTTTGCAGGTCCTGACGAAGTTATTAAAATTTCACATTCAGCATATTCAAAACAGCTTTTTGCAAGCGGTTCAGTTAATGCAGGGTTGTTCCTTGTAGGTAAAGAACCGGGATTTTACTCAATGAAAGACCTTGTTAACGAATAAGGAGGATTTAAAATGAAAACAATCGATAATATTACAGTAATTGAAAATGTAACACTTATTTCTATTAACGATTCCCCTGCTGATTTTAAGGTTGTTGCACAGATTTTTGAGATGCTTTCAAATGCAGGAATTGATGTTGATATGATTTCACAAAATCCACCTCAAGGTAAAACATCAAATCTTTCATTCACAGTAAATGATGATGACTTAGGTAAAGTTTTTGAGACTGCTTCAAAACTTCGCGAACTTCATCCTGAACTCAAACTTGCAATTAGTAGTGGTAACACAAAGATTTCAGTTTTTGGCGAAGGAATGAAAAACTGCCCGGGTGTTGCATCAAAAGTATTCTCTGCAATTGCATCAACTGGTGTTGAAGTTAGAATGATTACAACTTCCGAAGTTGATATTTCAGTGCTTGTTTATAGCCACGATGGAGATGCAGTTTACTCAGCACTTAACTCATAATTAAACGCTAAACATTAAAAGGACTTACTGATTTCAGTAAGTCCTTTCTTTATGTGTATTGTTATTTAAGCTAAAATTGCCTTATAGAAGACTTTCTTGCCTTTCTTAATGATTACATATCCTTTTTCAAAATCAGCCTTTGAAAGTGCTTTGAATGGCTCTGTAACCTTTTCATCATCAACTGATACGCCACCCTGCTCAATGAGTCTTCTGCACTCGCCTTTTGACTTTGCAATACCTGCTTTAATCATAATATCAGAAACAAGCACGCTATCGTCATTAAAATCGTCTGTAGTGAGTTCTACTGTTGGCATATTCTCTGTATTACCCTTACCTGAAAAAAGAGCTCTAGCGCCTTCTTGTGCCTTATTTGCCTCTTCTTCGCCGTGAACAAGCTTTGTAAGTTCAAATGCAAGGATTTCTTTTGCAGTATTCAACTGGCTACCTTCCCAAGAATCCATCTTTTCGATTTCTTCCATTGGTAAGAATGTAAGCATTCTGATACATTTAAGAACATCTGCATCGTCAACATTTCTCCAATACTGATAGAAATCAAATGGAGATGTTTTTTCTGGGTCAAGCCAAACTGCACCAGACTGTGTTTTCCCCATCTTCTTGCCTTCAGAGTTAAGAAGAAGTGTAATTGTCATAGCGTGTGCATCTTTACCAAGTTTTCTACGGATAAGCTCAGTACCACCAAGCATGTTGCTCCATTGGTCGTCGCCACCAAACTGCATATTACAACCATATTTTTGGAAAAGTTCATAGAAGTCGTAACTCTGCATAATCATATAGTTAAACTCAAGGAATGAAAGACCTTTTTCCATTCTCTGCTTGTAACATTCAGCAGCTAACATTCTGTTAACGCTGAAACAAGCACCAACTTCACGAAGTACATCAACATAGTTAAGGTCTAAAAGCCAGTCGGCGTTATTAACCATAAGTGCTTTACCTTCAGAGAAGTCAATAAATCTGCTCATCTGTTTCTTAAAGCAATCGCAATTATGCTGAATTGTTTCTTTTGTCATCATTTGACGCATATCACTTCTGCCTGATGGGTCGCCAATCATAGCAGTACCACCACCAATAAGTGCAATTGGTTTGTTACCTGCCATCTGCAATCTTTTCATAAGGCAAAGTGCCATAAAGTGGCCAACATGCAAGCTATCAGCTGTTGGGTCAAAACCAATATAGAAAACTGCTTTACCTTCATTTACAAGATTTTTAATTTCTTCTTCGTTTGTTACTTGGGCTATAAGTCCACGAGCAACGAGTTCTTCATAAACTTTCATAATATCCTCCTAAAATAAATAAAAGTCCCCTGCAAAAAGCAGAGGACGAAAAGATTTCGTGTTACCACCTCAGTTTACTGTATTCTCGCAAATACAGCCTCAACGAGTAACTGACATTACTCTGTACTATAACGGGTACGCCCGACACTCTCTACTACTATTTCAAAAGTGCAACTCCACGATGTATTTCATAAGTTTTGCGTATGCCCTTACACCAAACGGACACTCTCTGTAACTGCAAAGGTCTTATTACTTCTTCGCTTCAAAGTCATTGAGATTATTATACACAATTAAAAATTTTTGTCAAGTTCATAATTTTCTACACTATCATAAAATTCTTCAATTTCTAATTTTTTAATATAATAATACTTGATTAAATCCTTAATAGCAAAAACAGCAAAGTAAAAAGTGAGAGATAACCACAAGAATGTTATAATCATAACAAGAAAATTATTATTAAAATTAATTCTCAAATAATTGCCAAAAATTTTAGCAAAAATAAATATTAAGCAACCTGTTACTAGAGGTAATGGTGCATAACTTTTATTTTTTATACCTTTTTTAATCCGTTTTTTTATTAAAAAGTATAAAGGAATAAGATATAATAGAAAAATTAAATATGTAAAAATATAAAAGATGTCGTTAAGTTTAAAAACACCTTCAAGAATTGCAAAATTAAAATTCAACATTATGAAACAGAATAATATTTTCATTATTCCACAGAAAAAATAGAATTGTTTTCTTTTGCTTTCTATTTTGTGTAAAAGAACTATACCCCAAATTAATCCAATTACTGCAAATGGAATAATTGAATAAAACAACCAATTAACTGTCGAACCAAAAAATAAATACATATATATAAAAGGTGAAAATAAAAAAGGTAAACTAATTAAGCTTTTCACAACTTTTTTATGCGGCTTATTTGGGTCTTCATATTTAACATAATTCTTAATATGTTCATTCATTGTTATACTCCTAATATTTTTTCGCATTTTCAATCATTTCTGCAGCAGCATCAAGTGCAAGCTGAGTTGACTCAATGCCACCAATAATTCGTGCTAATTCGTGAATTCTGCCGTTATTATCGAGTAATTCAACTTTTGTATAAGTCTTATTATCACTTTCAGATTTTGAAATCAAGAAATGATTGTCAGCAAAACAAGCAATTTGTGCAAGATGAGTTACGCAAAGCACTTGACGATTTTTAGAAACCTCTTTGAGTTTAATGCCAATTTTTTGTGCTGCGCGACCACTAACACCAGTATCAACTTCGTCAAAAATTAGTGTTTGAACATTATCCTTTGATGCCAATACATTTTTAATAGCAAGCATAATTCTTGACAATTCGCCACCTGATGCAATCTTTGAAAGTGGTTTTGGTTCCTCGCCTGCATTAGCAGAAATCAAGAAATAGATTTCATCTGCACCTGTTTCATCAAACGCTTTTCTATTCTGCACAATTTTAAATGAAATTGATGCCATATCAAGGAACGATAATTCGTCTTTTACTTTACTTATAAAGATTTCGCCGTACTTTTGACGGTTTGCAGTCAACTTACGACCAACCTTGTTCAATTCATTATATTTTTCATTAAGTTCAACTTCGAGTTGTTCCTTAAGTTTATCAGAAAAAGTAATGTCATCAAGTTCTTTTTGTGCATTTTCAAGAAACGCAAGTATTTCTTCTTCATTTTTACCGTATTTTTTAGAAAGTCTGAAAAGAATGTCTAATCTTTCTTCGATTATATCAAGTTCATTAGGGTCAACATCAAGAGAATATAAAAAACTATTAAGTTCACTTGCACAATCTGTAATATTATATGACATTTCTGCAACTGCATCTGAAACTGTATTTAATGTTTCATCAAAAGCAGATGCTTTGACAAGTGAATTCGATGCAGTATTGAGCATATCTGCTACACCTGAAAAATTATCATTACCATTTATAATTTCTACAGCATTATTTACAAGTGCGAGAAGTTGTTCAGCATTCTGCAAGACTTTTTTGCGTTTTTCAAGTTCATCCCACTCGCCTATTTTTATTCCTGCATCTTCGATTTCTTTAATCTGATAAGATAATAAATCGATTTTTCTTGCCTTTTCACTCTCGTTTGTAATTAAGTTGTCATATCGTCTTTTAAGATTACAATAATCGTTATATACACATAAATATTCATCAAGAATATCGTTATTCTCTGCAAAGCTGTCAATATATGTGTAATGTAATTCTTCGTTAAGAAGATTGTGGTTATCCATCTGACCATGAACATTAATAAGTGCTTGTCCAATCTTTTTAAGCATTGAAACGGTAGCGCTTGCACCATTAATTCTGCAGACGTTTTTGCCATCAAGTGAAATCTTTCTTGAAATTAGTAAGGATTTATCTTCTTCGCATTCAATACAAAATTCATTGAGTATTGCAATTACATCATCATTTATATCTTCAAAAAACGCTGAAACTTCAGCATTATTACTACCTGTTCTGATAAGTTCACGAGATGTTCTTTCGCCAAGTATTGCATTGATTGCATCAATAATAATTGATTTACCTGCACCCGTTTCGCCTGTAAGCACATTAAGACCGTTATCAAAATCGATAACAGCCTCTTTAATAATAGCAATATCTGATATTTTGAGATTTGAAAGCATAAATATCAGCCCTTCAGCATTTCTTCAATAATATGTTTGGTTTCAATAGCAGCGTTTATATCTACACAAGCCGTGAAAATTGTGTCATCGCCTGCAATTGTGCCAACAGCACCTGGAATATGTAAACTATCAAGGGCTACACAAGCTGCATTTGCAGTGCCCGGGTAACATTTAACAACAATTAAATTCATTGCAACTTCAACAGATAACACCGAACGCGCAAAAATCATTTTAATATTGTCGTTATTGTCTTTTTTATTGCTTACGGCATATTTTACTTCGTTTTTACCATAATGCTCTTTAATAAGTTTCAATTCTTTTATATCACGAGAAATAGTTGCCTGAGTAACATTGAACCCATGTTCAGCAAGCATTTTAATAATTTCATCCTGAGTTGAAACATTGTTATTATTTATGAAATTGAGAATTAACTCGTGTCTGTTCTTTTTCACTTAAATTCTCCTTTGTGATAATTTACTATTGAGTATATCGAAAAACTCGTCCGTTTTTATTCTGATAAATTCTGCATAATAATCAGATTTTGAAATAATTACCTCACTATCAGAATTTAAATCAATTGTCAGTTCACCATCTGTTGAAACGCAAACTTTCTGTGTATTATTAACATGTTTCACTCTTATTACTGAATCTTCATTGAACACAAGGGAACGATTCAATGGCGAATGAGTGCAAATTGGTGTTAACATGATACACTGTAAATCTGGGTCAATAACGGGACCACCTGCAGACCAAGAATAAGCCGTTGAACCTGTGGGAGTTGAAACAACAACACCATCTGCACGATAATTATTAATTTTTCTGTTATTGCAAAAAACATCTAAATCAACAAGTTTAATTTCACTACCTCTTGCAATTGCGACATCATTTAAACAATAACCAAGTAGTTTTTGACTTCCATTTTCTTTTAGTGAAACTTCAAGCATCATTCGCTTATCTGTTGTAAAATCGCCTGAAATAAGTTTTTCTAACAAAGACAATTCATTACCTTCAAGTCCTGCCAAAAAAGCTAAATTACCTGCATTTATGCAAAGTACAGGTTTTTTGTGAACTGCAGTTTCTTTTGCAGTATGAATAAACGAGCCGTCTCCACCAATTGCAATTATTACATCAACGAACTCATAGATTTTATCAATGAAATGTTCTTCTTCAACTTCAAAGGCAAAACCTCTTTTTGCATTAATATCGAAATAATAATCAATATTTAATTTTTCAAGTTCGGCAATTGTGTTTTTAGTAACATCAAGTGCTTTTTCTCGTGTAAAATTTGGCATAATACCGACTTTCAAATTATTCACCACTCAATTCTAAATGTGATTTATTTGCAATTTCATCAATTTTAGCATCATCAATAAGTAATTGTTTTTCTTCATTTTTTGAGAGAAAAACAAGATATTCAATATTTCCTTCAGGTCCGCGAATTGGAGAAAAATCAAGTCCTAAAACCGAAAAACCTGTTTCAAAAGCAAACTCAACGATACCTGAAATTACTTCTTTGTGAGTACTTATATCTCTAACAACACCTTTTTTACCAACCTTATCTTTTCCAGCTTCAAACTGTGGTTTGATAAGTGCAACAGTTTTACCATTATCTTTTAAGAAATCAAAAAGTACAGGCAAAATCTTTTTAAGAGAAATAAAAGATACATCAATACTTGCAAAATCAATTTCGTCTGTTACTGTTTCCTTAGTGAGATATCTGAAGTTAGTTCTTTCAAGATTTATAACTCTTTCGTCAGTGCGAAGTTTCCACGCAAGTTGACCATAGCCAACATCTATTGCATAAACTTTACTTGCACCACATTGAAGCATACAATCGGTAAATCCACCTGTTGATGCACCGATATCCATACAAATACAATCTTGAAGGCTTATAGGAAATGTTTTCATTGCCTTTTCAAGTTTGTATCCACCACGACTTACAAAAGGCATTTTTTTGCCTTTAAATTCAATTTTATCAGTGTCTTTTACTGCATAACCAGATTTAGTTTCTTTTTGCCCATTAACATAAATTTCGCCGGACATTATAATTGCTGATGCTTTTGAACGAGTTTCAGCAAAGCCTAAATCGACTACAACAGTATCAAGTCTTTTCTTTTCTGCCATATTATTTCTCCGAAAACTTTTCTATAATGTTTTCTGTATCTAAGTTATATTTTTTAAGTAATGATTTAACTGATGCATGTGAAACAAAAGTGTCATCAACGGCAATATGTTCAAAATTTCCCTTATAGCCCTTCTCAAAAAGCAAATCAGCAAAGCTTTGACCAATACTACCTGAGCGAACGGCTTCTTCATAGAAATAAATTTCAGTATGTTTCAATGCGAGATTATATACCTCATTATTGATTGGTTTGATTTTATTTAAAGCTATAATTGAAATATTTACGCCAATATTTTTCAATTTCTCAACTGCATTTATTACTTCAGCAGTAACTCTGCCATAAGAAATAATGAGTTTTGAACTATTATTATCGAAGTAGTCAAAATCATTATTTGTAATATTATAAGTACTTGGTATTACTGTTTCGCCACCACGAGGATATCTGATAATCGTAAGATTAGAAGCATCGTCAACCGCATTACTTAAATCTTTACGCACAACATCAAATGTAAATGGAGAATAAATTGTAACACCTGGAATACTATTGAGAAGTGAAACATCAAGCAATCCTTGATGAGTAACACCATCTTCGCCCACAAAACCCGCACGGTCTACACCTATAATAACCTTTTGTTGTTGTAATGTGCCATCATGAACAAGCTGGTCATATGCTCTTTGCAAGAAGGTTGAATAAAGTGCCACTACAGGAATCATTCCACCTTTTGCAAGTCCTGATGCAAAAGTTACAGCATGCTCTTCTGCGATACCAACATCATAAAATCTATCGCTATATTTCTGCGAAAAATTTTTAAGTCCTGTGCCCAATGCCATGGCGGCAGTAATTGCACAAACTTTATCATTTTCTTTTGCCAATAAGCATAATTCTTCGCCGAATTCTGATGAAAAGTTTGCACCACCTGATACAGGCTCACCTGTTTCAACATTGAACTTTGAAATACCGTGATAAGTACTTGGAGATTTTTCAGCGAAATCATAGCCTTTACCCTTAACGGTACTTATGTGTAATAAAACTGGTGAATCTACAAGTTTTGCGCTATCAAGTGCCTCGCATAAGTGTTCAAGGTTGTGACCATCAATAGGTCCCATATACTTAAAGCCCAAGTCTTCAAAAAATGTACTTTCATACATAGTTGATTTAATATCAGATTTAATTTTTGAAACAAAATGTGCAATTCCAGAACCAATTAATGGAATTTTATTCAATGTACTCTCAGTTTTTGCTTTCAACTTATTATATTCAGGTTTTGAACGAACAACTGCAAGATAACGAGCCATTGAGCCGACATTTTCAGAAATTGACATTTCGTTATCATTGAGAATAACTATAAGTCGAGTACCTGAACGACCTGCATTGTTAAGTGCTTCATAAGCCATACCACCAGTAAGAGCACCATCGCCTATGACGGCAATTGTATAATCATTTTTACCAAGTCGTTTATTTGCCTCAGCAATACCCAAAGCAGACGAAATTGAAGTACTTGAATGACCACTATAAAAAGTATCATGTTCGCTCTCGTTTGGTGCACAGAATCCTGAAATGCCATTTTCTGTTCTTAATGTATCAAACTCATTGACTCTGCCAGTAAGGAGTTTATGAGCGTAAATCTGATGACCAACGTCCCATACAAATTTATCATTTGGAGAATTGAACATTCTGTGCATAGCAATAGATAACTCAACAACACCAAGATTGGAAGACAAATGACCACCATTCTGTGAAACAGTTTTAATCATTTTGCTTCTGATTTCAGTTGCAAGAGTTTCAAGTTCATCTATATTCAGTTTTTTCAAATCGTCAGGCAAATTAAGTTTACCTAAAAATTTAAAATTTTCCAAAATATTTACTCCAATCAGTTTTTTCTATCAATAAGCATATAAGCAAGTTGCTTTAATGTTTCAGTATCATTATCAAAAGCATCTAACGATTTAATTGCTTTACTTGTGTATTCCTTAACAAGCGATTTGGATTTTTCAAGTCCGAGATGTTTAATAATTGTAGATTTATCATTTTTTTCGTCACTACCAATAGGTTTACCAAGAGCAATAGCATCCCCTTCAATATCAAGAATATCGTCTTGAATTTGAAAAGCAATACCAAGATTTTCAGCATATTCAATGGCAGCTTTGATTTTGTCTTCGTTATATTCGTTTGCAGTCAAACAACCTAAAACACAAGAAGCTTTAATAAGTCCACATGTTTTTAATGAATACATTTTAAGTATTTCATCAACAGTAGGTTTTTGCTCTTCAAATTGAAGGTCTAATACTTGGCCACCAACCATACCATTGATGCCAGCAAAAGATGATAAAAACATGATTGCACGTAAAATATTTTTATCTGAAACACCATTACAAGCAGATAAAACTCCAAATGCTTCAGTAAGTAATGCATCACCAGCTAAAAGTGCATTATCTTCGCCAAAGGCTTTATGACACGAAGGCTTGCCACGACGCATATCATCATTATCCATACAGGGCAAATCATCGTGAATAAGCGAATAAGTGTGTATCATTTCAACTGCACAGCCAAAATCAAGAGCTGTCTTAACATTTCCATTAACAACTTTAGAAAATTCAATTGCAAGTATAGGTCTTATTCTCTTGCCACCATTAGAAACACTATACTTCATTGCATCAAGAACTTTTGATGGCATATTCTCGCTGAGTAAAACATCTAATCTTTCGCTAACAATCTTTGCTTGTTTTTCAACATAGCTTTTAATATCAGTCATTATTTTTGACCTCGTTTATATCAATAATTTTCTGTTTTGCATCATTTAATTTTTGCATACAAAACTCTGAAAGTTTCACGCCTTCTTCATAGAGTTTCATTGATTCTTCAAGAGACATTGAGCCCTCTTCAAGCTTTGAAACTATTTCTTCAAGGCGTTTAGTCGCCTGTTCATAAGTCATTTTCATAATTACACCTCTGTAATTTTTGCTTTAGCGCTTCCGTCAGCAAATTGTATATAAATACTATCTCCAACTGACAAATTTTTTGAATTAACAATTATATTCTCATCTTTTTTTGCTATTGAAAAGCCACGAGCCAATACTTTTAATGGACTCAATGAATCAAGTTTTGAGCAAAGTATAGTGAAGTCCGATGAATATTTTGTAAATATATCTTTAAAATTATTGTTGATTTTTGATGTTAGTGTGTCAAGATACAACTCACAGTTTTCTATAATCTTTTCAGGATTTTTAAGTACTGATGATTTTATGAGTTGTTCAAGATTATATTGTTTATCTTTTATATCACTTTCAATCGCATTATCTAGCGCATTTTTAAGTGCAGCTATATAATACTTTTGTTCACGAATATCAGGAACACAGAGTTCAGCGGCCGCAGATGGGGTTGGCGCTCTTAAATCTGCAACAAAATCACAGATAGTAAAATCAGTTTCATGACCAACACCTGAAATTATTGGGATTTGCGAGTCAAAAATAGCATAAGCAAGTTTCTCATCATTAAATGGCCACAAATCCTCTGCAGAACCACCACCGCGAGCAATTATAATAACATCAACATCTGTATTGTTGAGTTTTTTAATCGCATCAATGATTGTCGGTGCAGCACTATCCCCTTGCACCTGTACACCTGCAAAAACAACTTCTGCTACCGGAAAGCGTCTGCCAAGAACATTAAGAACATCTTGTATTGCAGCACCTGTTGGTGAAGAAATAACACCAATTTTTTGTGGCATTTCAGGAATTCGCATTTTATGTTCATTATCAAATAAACCTGCTTTTGAAAGTTTTTCTTTCATTTGTTCAAAAGCAACTGCTAAAGCGCCGACACCGTCAGGTTGCATATCATCAATATATAGTTGATATCTGCCATCACGCTCATAAATTGAAACTCTGCCACGAATTATGACTGACATTCCGTTTTCAGGCTTAAATTTAAGTTTTGAAGCATTACCAGAAAACATAACTGCACTAATAACGGACTGATTATCTTTAATACTCATATACAGATGACCACTACGATAATGGTCAACAAAGTTTGAAATCTCGCCCATAACAAACACATTATTAAGCGTAACATCTTGCTCAATTACAGACTTAGCATAAGTATTCAATTGTGTAACAGTTAAAATTAAAGGTGATTGCATATATTTATTCCTTATTACAAATTGAAGATAAAATTGCTATACCACAAGCATTATCTGAAGAATACTGTGGTTCTGCAAAAAAAGCATTGTATCTATTCATAAAATCATTTCGAATAGTAGAATTTGACATTACACCACCAGAAAAAATTAAAGGTAATTCGCCATATTTCGAAATAACTTCAGCTACAGTATCATCAAGTGCTGAACGAATATAATTTATGCAATAAAATGCAATATCTTCAGGTGTTTTGCCATCATCAAACATTTTCTTGCACTTATTTTCAACACCTGAAAGGCTAAACTTGCCATCTCTACGAAAAACTTTTTCTTTTTTTAATTCAAGTTCACTACTTAAAGCAAGCTTTTCAAGCTCAGGACCACAAGGGAAAGATAAACCAAGCATTATACCAACTCTGTCAATAGCTTGTCCTGCTTTTAAATCAAGCGAATCAGAAATGATTTCGGTATTAAAGTATTTATCACAAGGTGCAACTTTCAATACTTGTGAAGTACCACCTGAAATATGAAATGCAAAAAACTCTTTAGTTATTAAATCAAGCTTATCTGCAGAATAAAGTGCAGCTACAATATGACCATCCTGATGTGAGAATTTAAACAAAGGAATATGCATAAATGACGCTACTGCTTCTGCAACAGATATGCCAGCTAAAAAACAAGGCATATAAGAGTTGTCTTCATTACAAGGTTTAGTTGAAACACCAACACTTGAAATTACCCCATCAAAATCATTTACCAATTCATTAATAAGTTGCGGTAGTTGAACAGTATGGTGAAAAACTGCATCACTTTGTCTTACACCTTTTTCCCCTGCCTTTACAGGTAGAAGTTTTTTTCGGCTGATTACTGAATTTGTAACATCATCATAAACTGCAACAGATGTAGTGTAATTACTAGTATCAATTCCTAAATGATAACTCATTACGCATCAATCTCTTTTACAACTTTACCTAGAACACCATTGATAAACGATGCATCTTCTTTTGTTGCGAATTTTTTTGCAAGTTCAACAGCCTCATTAATTGCTACACCATTAGGAACAGATGGAACATAAAGAATTTCGCAAATAGCAAGACGGAAAATTGCAAGAGATACTTTAGGAAGTCTTGTAAGAGACCAGCCAACTGATTTTTCAGTAATAATCTTATCAATTTCATCTAAATTCTCATAAGTTAAGTGTGCTACTGAGAAAGCATAAGTATTTTCTTCAATCAATCTTGCTTCGACAGCATTTTCGATAACTTCATCAACAGATAATTCTTCGTTAAAAATCTTTTCGAATATAAGAGTAAAAGCAAGTTCTCTTTCTTCTTTTCTAGTCATAATATCCTCCAAAAAAATATACGCTCCCCGTCAGAAAAACAGGGAGCGTTCTAAATTTTCTGCGGTTCGAAATGTATATACATAGAATTTATGTATATTTTATCACTAAATCCACAAAAATTCAATAGAAAATTACATATTAAATAACATTATTTTGTCTCAATAATTGTTATTTTATCAGTAGTTAATTTTGTTTTTGAAACGATGATATCTTTAATCTTTATTACACTATTATCATCTAGAACATTTTTGGGTAATATAACCTCAATCGAATCATCGCCGTAAGTTACTATACATTTTGAATTTGTTTGTGCTGAAACAAGATTTTCAATATCATTTTCTAGTTTTATTTGTTCAGAAATTTTAGTGAGTTTCTCACGTGCAGACGCTTTTGTATCTTCATCAACACTAGTATCGGAAATAATTGACGATAAGTAGTCTTTTGCTGAATCGTGGGCTTTTTTACGATTAATTTCTACTGTTTCAAAATAATCTTCAGTTTTTACTGAATTAGAGTTAACATATTGCGCATCACCAAGGTTTGCTTCACTTGAAACTTCAGGTTCCGTCATATTTCCTTGTGGTTTAGTGTAATACCAGTTAACAAAAACTGCCAAGCCTAATGCAAACACCAGACTGAAAGTTAATAGTTGTTTTCTTCCAATAATTCTACTTTTCATTTTATTCCTCCATATATGATAATTTTGATATTGATATTCTTGATGTGCTGATATTAAGAACTGCACTTATTGCAGAATATATCTGGTTTTGTACTGTCGAATTATTTCCACCTTCACACACTATTGCAACTCCCCTGACTTTTGGCTCAATCGTTTTAATTAAAAGTCCTGTATCATTATTGTCTTTTTCAATAATTACATAATCATTTTGGTCAGTACTGTCATCACTTGTATCATTACTTTTTCTAGTATTTTTGTCATTGGTAGCATAAATATATTCAGTTGTTTCTGCAAGTGTAATCATAACTTTTGCTTTTCCAGCACCATCAATACACTCTATAATTTCAGTAACTTTACCTTCAAGATATGTACAATATTCTTCTGTTGACATGCTCTCTTTAAGCTCAATTTCATCAGAATCATTAGTATTAAATTCTAATTCAGAAATAAATATAGTAGCAATAATCAAGAATCCTCCAATTACTATCAAAGCAAGTTTTTTATTATTCTCGATTACGCTAGATTTCTGTAATAAATCCTTAAAAAAATTCATTTAACAATCACCTCGTAACCAAGTTGCTTTTTTAATTCATTCTTAATATATTTGTCTTGATTACTATCTTTTATGTGTATTTCAATACTTTCAACAACCAATGAACCGTCATCATTCATGTTAGAAGTTATGTCACAAGATAAAAGTTCAACTTCTAATTCTTCGCACACTTTTTCTATTGATAATTCAATAATCTGTTCATAGCCGTTTTTATAAATTTCATTGTATTCAGTTGATAAATTTATTGACGTTTTATCGAAAAAGTTATCTTTAAAAAGAATTTGAACTGGTGCAACTGTATAGAATAACACAAATAAAGTAAAGAATATATTTAACGCCTTATTTAAGGAGGAATTAGAAAGAAGTATTCTGAATAATGCTGTAATTGCCGTTGCGCCACAAAGTGACAACATCCACATTTTAAAAGTATCCATATTATTTTCCCATCATTATTATTACACCAGTTGAAATAACAAGTACAAAAGTAACAAAAAACAAAATAATGTTAAGTATAGAAATAACCGATGAAAGACTATCAAGTGTATCGGTAATATTATTAATGCCGAGCATTGAAGAAATAATAGAACACATTTCTAGCGAAAAATACCATATCAACAGTTCGGTCATCACAGGTAGATTGATAAGTATAATAACTATGATTACAAACACGCCCAAAGTGTTTTTCATTATTATAAAACTACTAAAAACTGACGATAGTGCGTCCCCAACTCCAGCTCCAACAACCGGAACGAAAGCACCTGAAATGAATTTTATTCCCCTAAGAGCAATACTATCTGACGAACTTGCTAAAATGCTTTGTGTGGTCAATAAACCTGTATAAACCGTTGAAAATAATGCAAGAACAACTTTTATGCATCTTTTAAAGCCTGCCACAATCCTTTCACGAAAATTCTCAAAAGAAAATGAAGACAAAATGTTAAAAGATAATATTGAACTTATGCATGGAATAAATAGTTTATCAGAAACTGTTGTTATAACAGAAGATAAAAAAATTGTAAATGAATTATATGTAACTGCAAGGCTAGGATTTCTAGAAGCAACAATAATTGCAACCATCACAGGCAAATATGAATTAACAAATATCATTGATGTTTTAATGCCAGTAGCAACATCAGTAATCATTCTGCTGATTGGAACAAGTACAACTGATAACACAGTTAATACACCGACAAAACAAATAATATTTTGTATTCTGTCAGACTCTTTTAAAAATGCGGAAGCAATTGAAATAATAAATAATATTGCAATAATTTGAATTATATTATTAAATACTTTAATTCCAGAATTTAAACTGATATCAATTAAAAATTCAATTACACGAGTTGGATTTAAATCAAATAAATCACCGAAACTTATTTCGTTAATTCCTAAATCTTCAAGATATTCTTTTGTCTGACTATCAATTTCATTCCACACTGAATCAACATCAATATCAAGCGCTACTGAATTAATCGATAGCAAATTTAATGATAATACTATTATTATGATTATTAAAATAAACTTCTTCATATTATTCAACAAACTTAATACAGAACAAAATTAATCCGTTAAGAATAGGTAACGAAAGAAATATTATCAACAATTTCGAAGATAATGACACAACTCCAGAAAGTGATTTCTCACCCGAATCTGTAAGTGTGTCACAGATAAATTCTGCGACTATTGCAATCCCTGTTACTTTTAGCAATAAATTAATATGTTCAGTTTTAATATTAAATATAGAAAAAATTGACAAAATATTTGAGATAAAACTTGATATATCATCAATAAGTAGCGCAAAAACTAATGCGACTACAAATATTCGCATTAAAAATACATATTCTGGCCTATATGATTTTAAAATTATCGAAAAACAAAGATAAATTAAGGCGATTACCCCAATCTTTAAGAATATATTCATAAGTCAAATATAGCTATTAGTTGGTCAAATATTGAGGAAATCTCTGGTACAATCATGGCAATAATAACAATTATTCCTGTAAGTACTGTTAGAGTTGCAAATTCCTCACGACCTGTTTTTGAAAGTAACTGTTGCAAAACAGCAACAATTAACCCTATACCTGCAATTTTAAAAAGAAATGTAATATCCATTTTTACTCCATTAAATTATAGTTATTGAAATCAATAAACCTAATCCTATTGATAATGTTGAAACGCACTTACATTCAGTTTTTTCACTTGATTTCAATTGTGTATACTTCTTTTCAAAAAGTTTCTTGTATAGATTACAATTAAGAATTTGACCACTAGTGTCAGATGACCCAAGAATGGAGAGAAAACCACTAATATATTCAATATCTTCATAATCAAATACATATAACAATTTTTTATCTGTAAATACTTTATCCAATGTGTCATAATAATTATTTAAACCATTTTTTATATCATTTAAAAACGTTAAACAACTATAATTTTCATTATTACAAACAACATTAAAAATTTCTGAAATACTCATATTTTTATATTCAATTAGAATTTCAATATTTTCTATAAGTAAAATAAATTGCATCACAGATTTAGTATGGTTTTTAATTTGTTTTATACGTGTCATTGATATAGTTGTGCAGACTAACATAATTACAATGATTGATATTATTTTCATCAAAAACCTCATTTGTATTAATAATCTTACAGACCTTACAAGGATTTGTAGCGTCAGATAAAAATAAGATTTTATCAATAGCACTAAATTCAAGAAAGTCCTTAAAAACTATTTTATTTTTTAATTCAATAACATTTTCAGCGTGAATACTTAATGCAAATTTTGTTCCACAATTAACACCATTTAGAACTTCACTTGCTTCTTCAGGTGTACCAATTTCATCACAAATAATAACATCTGGTGATAAGGTACGCACTGCCATTGAAATCCCCTTACCTTTAGGAAATCCAAGTAATACATCAGTATTAGGTCCTAATGTTTTAATATCTTGTTGAGATGGAAATAATTC
This sequence comes from uncultured Clostridia bacterium, assembly GCA_937892525.1. Taxonomy (GTDB): domain Bacteria; phylum Bacillota; class Clostridia; order Oscillospirales; family Acutalibacteraceae; genus Fimenecus. The sequence goes on along the minus strand of CALAEV010000039.1, from coordinate 3,644 downwards.
TTTTCTCTCATCAACAACACAGATTTTATAATATTTTCCCATTCTTCCAGAAGATAATTGAAAAGCCAAATCTCTAAGCATTGTTGTTTTACCTGATGAGGGTGGACCAACAATTAAAAGATTTTTTAATCTACCTTTATATACACTATTGAATATTGGTTCTGAAACACCTTGTACCATACGTGGAATTCTAATGTTAATACTGTTGATATTTTTTATGCTTTTTACTTGTTCTTTATCATATACGGCTGTGCCACATAAACCTACCCTTGACCCATTAGGTAATGTGATATAACCATTTAGAATATCTTCATAATGACTATGCATTGAATATCCACACATTTTATTAACTGTATCAATAATCTCATTTTCACTTGAAATTACACAATTTGTAGAATATATGTAACTTGTTTTTCCACTTAGTGTTAAAAAACTGCTTCCTGTTGGTGTTACAATTACAACAGGACGGTCTGAACGAAGTCTGATTTCCTGAATATTTTCAATCATCGGCTCACTCATCTTTTTTAAGTACATTTGAATTCTTGGCGAAATATATGAAATTATATTATTGAAATTAGTTGTAAAGGATTTGTCCATTCAATCACCTCAATAATTTCTATGAACACTTGTCCCCTATTATTACAAAACTTTCTTGAAATGAAAATTCTAATATGATATACTTGTTTAAAACTTACTATAAGGTGTAAAAAAATGACAGAAAAATTCAAATCAATATTAAAAGATAATAAATATATATTTATTTCAGGTGGAGTGGCACTGTTTATCATTCTGCTTGTTTATTTTTGCTACGAGATTATTCCGTTTGGCGAAAAAATTATTTACAGAATGGACTTATATCATCAATACGGTCCTTTGTTCTCAGAATTATATGACAGACTTACAAGCGCCGAATCACTTGTATATTCTTGGAATAGTGGTCTTGGTAGCTCTTTTTTAGGTAATTTCTATAACTATTTGTCAAGTCCTATTTCATTTATTGTCCTTTTATTTGGACACAAAAATACTTTTGAAGCTGTTGCTGCTATTATTGCAATTAAGGCAGTTTTTAGTTCAATGGCAATGTCATATTATCTTAAAAAATCTCAAAAAGCTAACGGATTTACAATAGTTGCTTTTGGCATTATGTATGCTTTTTGTGGATATTTTGTTGCCTATTACTGGAATGTTATGTGGATTGATGCAATGTATATTCTTCCATTTATAGTATTAGGCATTGAAAAAATCATAGAAAAAGGTAAATGCACAACATATATAATCGCACTAGTACTTGCAATCTTTTCTAACTATTACATTGGTTATATGCTTTGTATTTTTTCTTGCATTTATTTTATATACTATTATTTCTGTTCACTTAATAACATTAAAAATAAAAAATTACTTTTACCAGAAACAAAAGGATTTTTCAAAAAACTTTCTAACTCATTTTTCTGGAAAAGTGGTTTAAGATTTGCATTTTCGTCTGTTGCAGTTGGAGTTATTCTTTTGTTTATGCTTGTTCCACTTGTATATATTCTTAACTCATCATCTGCGACTGCCGGTTCAACACCTGACGAATACAAATCATATTTCAGTATTTTTGACTTTCTTGCAAATCATCTTGCAGGACTAGAGCCAACAATCCGTAGCAGTGGCGAAGATGTGTTGCCAAATGTTTATTGTGGTATGCTGACAGTGCTTTTGATACCTTTATATCTTTTCTCAAAACGCATTTCTGCAACTGAAAAGATTGCTTCAGTAGTGCTTCTTGCAGTAATGTACTTTAGTTTTAATATAAACTTCATAAACTTCTTCTGGCACGGATTCCATTTTCCAAATGATTTACCTTATAGACAATCATTTATGTATTCATTTATTCTTTTAATTATGGCATTTAAAGCATTAAAAAACATTGATGAATACAACAAAAAACAAATATTAGCTGTAGGCGTTGCCGTTGTTGGGTTTGTAATTTTGACACAAAAGCTCAGTTCAAAAAATGTTGATGACTTTACTGTATTTGTTACAATTGCATTTACAGTTCTATTGACTATTGTACTTGGCTTGATTGTAAGCAAAAAAGCACAAGTATTCGCATTATCAATTATGCTGTTATGTTCGGTAACTGCTGAAACTATATCTGCAAATACCGACCACTATGTTGCAAATCAATCAAAAGAATCCTTCACTTCTGACTACGACGATTTTAAATCATTGCAGCAGGAAACATTAAAGGCTGATCCATTAATGTTTTATCGTGAAGAGTTAACAGATTTAAGAGCACGTATGGACCCATGTTGGTATGACTATAATGGTGCGTCAACATTTACTTCAATGGCATATGAAAAGGTTTCAAACTTCCAAAAAGATTTTGGTCTTTACGGAAACAAAATTAATAGCTTCACTTATAATCCACAAACACCTTTATATAACGCAATGTTTTCATTGAAGTATATTTACGATAAATCCAACCTGATAAATGAATGTGAGTATTATACACTAAAAAGTGAAAACGCAACCTTCAAAGCATATGAAAACAATTATGTGTTAAATCTTGCTTATCCGGTATCGGATGAAATAGTGGGATTTAATGCATCTGATTACAATAATCCTGTTGAGGCGCAAGAAGAATATTTTAGACTCGCAACAGGTATTGACGGCCTTTATGAAAGAATTTATGACTATGAACTTGTTTATGGAAACATACTTTCAATTGACCGATTTAATATTGTAAATGAGACGTTTTCTCTTAACAAGATTGACGACAATTATGACGGCGCAGTTACGGTTGATATTACTGCTAAAGACAACTCAAATATTTACATTTACGTTTACTCAAGAAATCTTGATACTGTTTCTGTGTTCTCGCAGGCACTTACAACAACTATGACAGTAAATGATGGATATATCCTTGATTTAGGTTGCCATACTCCTGGCGAACTGATTTCAGTAGAAATGCCACTAAAAGATGAATGTAATTCAGCAAGTGTAGATTTTGTTGTATTTACTGTTAATCGTGATAAATTTGTTGAAGGGTATAATAAACTATATGATGGTCAATTACAGTATTCAAAATTTGATGAAACATTGATTACAGGTTCTTTTGTTTCTGAAAAAGATGAAGTTTTATACACTTCTATACCTTATGACGAAAGTTGGAATGTGTTCATTGATGGTGAGTTAGTTTTAAAAGATGATATATTCGCTTTATCAGACGCTTTAATCGGCGTAAAAGTGACTGAAGGTGAACATGAAATAACTTTTGTATATGAAGCACAGGGATTAAAAGAGTGTATTGTAATTTCAATATTATTTGTAATAATTCTTTTGATTTTCTACATTCTTTCTACTAAAAAGTGGCTATTTTTTAAAAACAAAAAACAAAATCTATGGCAAAGAGTAACTGTTGCCGAAGAAAACAAGAAATCACAAGAGGGATTTGAAGAAATTATATTCTTTGATAACAATAAAATCGAAGATAACTCCCCTATTGATGATGCAGAATAATAAGTGAAAAGGTGTCTGAACAATTCAGACACCTTTAGTTTTTACATTCTCTTATTATTTACTTTTTTGTTACAGTGCTTATCAAAACTTGGATTAAAAGCGTAGAAGTTTTTGCTGTCAAGTCTGTCAGTTACTAGTTG
>CALAEV010000038.1 GCA_937892525.1 uncultured Clostridia bacterium | reverse complement strand
ATATGTTCTTTGAGGAAGACAGAATTGCTGCATTCCGTGAAATGATTTGTTCAGATACAGTTGAAGAAAGAGAAGCAGCTCTTGAAAAGATTCTTCCTTATCAGCAGGGCGACTTCGAAGCTCTCTATGAAGCTCTTGAAGGTAACCCAGTTACAATCCGTTTCCTTGACCCACCTCTCCATGAATTTGTTCCTACAGAAGAAGCTGATATTAAACTCCTTGCTGATGCACAGGGCAAATCAGTTGAAGACATCAAGGCTATTATCGCATCTCTCCATGAGTTCAACCCAATGATGGGTCACCGTGGTTGCCGTCTTGCAGTAACATATCCTGAAATCGCAGCAATGCAGACAAAGGCTGTTATCCGCGCAGCAATCAACGTTAAGAATGCTCATCCTGATTGGAACCTCGTTCCTGAAATTATGATTCCTCTTGTTGGCGAAATCAAAGAGCTTAAGTTCGTTAAGAAGGTTGTTGTTGAAACTGCTGATGCTGAAATCGCAGCTGCAGGCGCAGACCTTAAGTACGAAGTAGGTACAATGATTGAAATCCCAAGAGCATGTATCACAGCTGACGAAATCGCTAAAGAAGCTGATTTCTTCTGCTTCGGTACAAACGACCTTACACAGATGACTTATGGCTTCAGCCGTGATGACGCTGGTAAGTTCCTTACAGCTTACTATGATAGCAAGATTTTTGAAAACGACCCATTTGCAAAGCTTGACCAGAACGGCGTTGGCGCTCTTATGGAAATGGCAGTTGCTAAGGGTAAGGCAAGCGGCAAAGAGCTTCACTACGGTATCTGTGGTGAGCACGGCGGCGACCCTGTTTCAGTTGAATTCTGCCACAGAATTGGCCTCAACTATGTATCTTGCTCACCATTCCGTGTTCCGATTGCTCGTCTCGCAGCAGCTCAGGCAGCTATTGCCGATGGCAGGAAGTAATCTTCACTCAGTTCGCTGAAATCACTCTGACGATTGAGGATGCACAGGAATATGTCTATTCCATATCCCCGACAAAGCGTGTAAGAGGCTGGCGAGATATTGAAGTAAAACTCTATATTTAAAATGAACTCCTCATCGAGAAATCGGTGAGGAGTTTTTGTATTGAATTCAAAAATATTTTATAGTTATTCTTCGTCTTCATTGAATATTATTTCATCTGTCTCAGACAAAGATGCAAGAAATCTTGAATATGGATTAACATCAGGATAAGAAATTTTCGATGGATTTATAGACTTTTCTTTTAAGGTTATAAGTGTTGAAGCCATTATATCCTTTGGTATTTCTTTAGATTCACCTAATGCTAATAATACTTTCTCTGAAAAACAATAATATTCTTCTTTATGAAAATGAATATCATTATCGTTGCAATATTCAAAAAACGTTTCAATGCTCTCTTTTTGTTCTTCTGTTCCCATATTATTATTTTCAAAAATTTTTGCAGGGACGATTATTTTATCACTTGACAATTTTAGAAAACCTTCAATGTAGTGCATGTTTTCATGCTTTATTGGCGAATCAAAGAAAACAAACGATTGCATTTGGGGATAACGTGCAGTTTCTCTTCTGTTTGTTATAATGGAGCCATATCGGCAATACAATCTTTTACCTCTGTTTATCTTAAAGTAACGAAATGCAAATATGTATATTTCGTCACCTTCATTAGCTTGAAAAACGATGTATATCAAATCAGGTTTTAAATGCATGGGTTTACCATAGAGTGTTTTCTTAATTTTCTTTGATTTTTTGTCTGTAATACGCTGAAAACATTCTAAATTCAACTCTGCATTGCAAGTATTATCAGAAACCTTTCTTATATGTAGAGTGAAATTATCAATTTCATTGTTCATTGTATTATATGTATAACCATAAAAATCACCCATAAAGGCTTCGTCTTGAAGTTCTACACAATCAGCAGAATGTTGAAAAAGTGAACAATGGTTTTTGTGAATTTTCTTAAATTCGCAATTTTCATCGAAGTAAATATAATTAATATCGATATTATAATAATGACAAAATGCTATAACAACTTCAGCATTTAAATGAATGGTTTTAACATTTCCTGTTTTTTCATAAGTACAAACATCTTTGTCATTAAATGTCTGTTTAACTGTTGTATCCGGACATTCCAAAACTTTAATAAGTTCATTAATATTCATTCCATCGGTCTTAAAAATATCCTTACATAAATCTATAAACCTTCTCTTTCGCTTTGCCTGAATTTCAAGATCACGAGACATACAGTATTACCCCCTACTCTTTTCTTTTATTTTATATTACTTAACTGTCATTGTCAACGAATTTCGTCTTTTTAGTCGAATTTCGTTGACCTCAATCGAAAACAAAGTCAGAAATAACCTTGCATATCGAAAAACGATTGATATACTGAAATTACCAGCTCAGGAAAAGAGCAATAAATTAAAGGAGACTTTACAATGAAAAAAACAAAATCTATTATCGCAATCATTCTCTGTATGTTGACACTTTTCTCAATGGTGAGTGTGTCTGCTTCCGCCGTAAGTCAAAGTTCTTCATTGGGCAATGAAGCTGAAGACTCAGGTGATTATATGTACTATAATGGTTCTAAAATGGTAAAATCAAGCACAACAAGCAAAGAAGAGGTGAAATGGGCTCAGAATTGTCTTAATTTTTGTATGAAGTTTGAGGGATTATCCGGAACTCAACTTAGTGTAGATGGTGATTTTGGTAAGCTTAGCAAAGCTGCAACGCTTGCATTTCAAAAAGCTGTGAACAAAGCAATTTCCAATGGCAAATTAAGTTTTACTAAATTAGCTGAGGACGGCAGCTTTGGAAGTAAGACGATCCAGGCTATGAAAAAAATTTTAAATGATAATAAGAGAAATTCATTAAAAGTAACATCTTCAAACAATACAACAGTTTCTACATCTATTGAAAATAATTGGTTGTGGCCGACATCTTATAGAAGAATCAGCTGTGGATTTGCTGATAATTATTATCACACCTCACATTGGCACAGAGGAATCGACATCCCTGTAGCATCAGGTTCGGATATCTATGCTTCAAAATCTGGAACGGTAGCGTTAGTTGTAGGTGACACTTCATCTAGAGGCAGATATATAGTTATTGATCACGGCGACGGATACTATTCAGAGTACCAGCATTTAAAGAGTGTATCTGTTAAAAAAGGAGATAAGGTAAAACAAGGTCAAGTTATTGCTAAAAGTGGCGCTACAAATGGCACATCAAAAGGCGGTGCCGCTCACTTGCATTTTGAGATTATGTATTTAGGGAAATCTGGGTTAGGCGCAAAATACACCAACTACTGGAACTCATATTCAAAATATATAAACACAAACCCTAAAAATACTGATAAAGTATTCTGCACAAAGAGTAACTCCAGCTTTAAAATTAGACAAAAGCAAAACGAAGGCGTTCCTACTGCAAAACTTGTAAAAACAAATAATGCGGCTAGTTATGGTGTTTACTGTTATGATACAAATGGCATACATTATACATTCAAATAATCAATTACGGTTTACACATAACAGTTTATATAGTTGATATCAATATGTTTATGTGATAATCAAATATATCAACTTGTTTCTTATATTTCCGTACATTCGACAAAACACAGACCTCCTTGTAAAATGGTATTACCAAATACAAGGAGG
>CALAEV010000037.1 GCA_937892525.1 uncultured Clostridia bacterium | reverse complement strand
TACGAAAAAATAAGACTTGCCACTATTAAAACAGCGGGAATGATTAATAACAGTATTTTTTTCATGGTAACATCTCCTTTACAAGATAATTATACCACTCACAAAAATAAAAGCAACAGCAAAAACACTGTTGCTCGCGAGGTTGAATAATAATCTATTCTTTTATATATGCTTTGTCTTTTTCAGGGATACCCAGCTCATCAGTAATATATCTTTCAACCTTCATACTTAAATCATACTTTTCACGCAAGTCGATGATTTTTTGCATCATAGGGGACTCGTGGTGTATGTCGATTGCTTGTTGACTTTCCCAACTGTCAATTAAAAGAACAGTTTCACTGTCATTCATCGGTAAAAAGTATTCATATTTCAGATTACCTTTTTCGTGGCGTATTTCGTCAACAATGCCACTTGAAATCATTTCTTCTGCAATTTTTTTCGCATTTCCGTTTATGCCTGAATAGTAAATATTTATTGTTATTGCCATAATTCACCTCGTTAAATTGGAGTTTGTCGGGGCGTTAATGAATAATGAATGATGAATAATGAATAATTTCGGAACTGCGTTGCGATTTATATTCACCTCCCTCCATGAGGGAGGTGGCAAAATCGAAGACAAACGAAATCTATTTAAACTAATTATATCACCCACAAAACAAAAAGCAACACTATCTTTAATCAAATAGTTTTATAAAAATTATATACAAATCAAATGTTTACAACATTATAAGTTTTTGATATTATATATTATAGTAAAATCGTTTTGAATAAGGTGATAAATATGGCAAAAACAAATTGCGAAACTTGTGTAAATTATTATTATGATGATGAATTAGAAGAATATTGTTGTGATATAAACCTTGATGAAGATGAAATGGTGCGATTTTTAACATCGTCTAACTATCAATGCCCTTATTACAGACTTTATGACGAGTACGGCATTGTCAAAAAACAGAACTAAAATTTGGTTATACTGATAGTTGCATTAATCGGCAATTATTGGTATAATTCCTTTATGGGAAAATTTTGATAGGTAGGGGATTTATATGCTAACTAACTTATTTGCAGGCGTTGTTACTATAGGTGCTATTGTAACAATAGTATTCCTTATTCTGCGAGTGCAGGTTGGTGGACTTAAAGCAATGTTTGTTAAAGCGTTGGCATCTGCCTGCTTTATTGCAACTGCATTTGTGGCGTTTGCGATGAATAGAGAAAACTTTGATTATGGTGTTCTTATGATTTTAGGTTTCATTTTTAGCTTGATGGGTGATATCTGGCTGGATTTGAAATATGTGTATAAGCAACATCAACATATTTATACATACGCGGGATTTATGTGTTTCATTATGGGGCATATCTTCTTCATCCCCGCAATTTTTAGTGAATACTCAGAGATGAAGTGGTGGTATGTACCTGTAACATTACTTGCTTCAGTAATCTTTATGGTATGCACTCTTCTTTTAGAAAAACCAATGGGATTAAAGTATGGCAGATTCAAGCCAATTACAGGCGTTTATGCAGTTTTCCTTTCAACCACAATGTTTGCTGCAATAAACGGTGTGCTTTTATGTGGTGCAAATAAAGAGTTTATTACTCTTATTGCAGGTTCAGTGTTATTTACACTTTCTGATTTAGTGCTTTCAAGCATCTATTTCAAAGAAGGTGGCAATACAAAAGCAAACGTAATTATAAATCACGTGTTGTATTACGCAGCACAATTTACTTTCGCAAGTACATTATTAATGGATTAAGGTGAAAAAATGGAACAGAAAAAATATGTTCAGAAAAAAGAAATGACTTCTTTCTGCGTTGCAGGTTTAGGTCAGGGTATGATTTATGCACTTATGTCAAGTTACATAAGTGACTACTATCTCAATGTTTTACAATTAACACCAATGTTCGTGCTTTTGCTTATGCTTTTAGCACGTGTCTGGGACGCAATTAATGACCCACTTATGGGTATGATTGTTGACAGAAGCACCCTTAAAAGTGGTAAGATGTTACCATTTATCCGTTGGGCATTGATTCCTATCGGTATTGTAACATTACTTATGTATTTAAGCCCTAATCTTGACAAAACAGCAATGATGGTTTATTCAGCAATCGTTTATGTTGCTTGGGGTATGATTTATACAGTTGGTGACGTTGCATTCTGGGGACTTCCAAATGTTATGACACCTGATTCAGAAGAACGCAGTTCAGTTATTTCTGTAAGTAAGATTTTTAATTCAATCGGTTCTGCTGTTCCTGAAGTTCTTTTCCTTGTAGTTGGTTTTATTATCGCTTCTTGGGCACAAAATACAAATACAACTGACTTCCTTACAATTCAAAAGAGAAAATATCTCATTATGGCAATTGTAACAGTTGGCCTCGGTATAATTATGTATTCTCGTGCTTGCACAGGTGTTAAGGAACACGTTAAAATGCCTGTTCGTGAGCGTCAAAAGGGCGAACCATCACAGCTTGCTCGTGTATTTAAGTGCAAACCACTCGTGCTTGTTCTTTTAATGGGCGTTCTTTCAAGTGGTCGTTATATGGTATCTGCAGCAGCTATCCACGTTGCTCGTTACTCATTCTATATAGGACCTGAACTTGCAACTCTTGCAACAGAAGCTGAAAGAGTTGCAGCAATTGAAAGCAGTATTTCAACAGTTAAAACAGTATTCCAGATTAGTTCAATCGTAGGTCTTTTCGGCGCAACACTCTTTATGCCAAAGCTTATGAAGAAGTTTGATTATAAGAAACTTGTTATTGTAACTTGTCTTGCTGGCTTTGTAGCAAGTATTATTACAACAGTTGTTGGTTGGTTTACAATGAATCTTTATGCTTGTATCCCATTCATCATTATTTCTTGTATTCCACTTGGCGTTATCAACACAGTTTGCCTTGCAATGATTGGTGACTGCCTTGACTATATGGAACTTAAAACAGGTTTCCGTGATAATGCTCTTGGTGCTGCTTGTCAGGGCTTTATCAATAAAATTGGTAATGCGTTTGCAACATCAGGTATCGTTATTATGTATATGGTAATCGGTCTTGACCCTGCACAGATGTATTCATCAAGTGCGGTTGTATCAGCACTTGATATGCCACCTGAAATGAGATTTGCAATGTTCTCACTCGTTTCAATTGTACCAGGTGTAAGTATGCTTCTCTGTGCAATTCCAATGTTCTTCTACAAAATTGCAGGTAAAGAGAAAAAAGATATGATTGCAGCGCTTCAAGCAAAGCGTCAGTCAGAAGGATTAGTAGTAGAATAAAACAAGCAAAGACCTACATTTTATATGTAGGTCTTATTTATAGGTGATATTATGAGTTTCAAGTTTTTAGTTTTAACTGACCCACATTTTTTCGATACGGATTTAGGTTGTAGTGGTCCTGCTTATGAGGACTTTATGCACTATGAGCAGAAATGTTTTGCCGAAACTGAAAGTATCAATAACGCAGTGTTCAAATATTTGGGCGAAACAGATTTAGCCGATACAGTTATTATTGTTGGCGACTTAACACAGAATGGTGAGAAAAAAAGCCACGAAAAGTTTATAAAACTTCTTTATGATTTAAAATCAAAGGGTAAAAAGGTTTATCTTATTACTGCCGACCATGACTGGAAAGGCGACCCATTCGCATTCGGTGAAAACGGCAGATATATGCCGGAGCCAACGGCAAAAGAAGAGCTTATAGGACTTTATAATGATTTTGGATTCAGCAATGCAATCGCAGTTGACAAAGAGCATCTTTCTTATGTTGCACAGTTAAGTGATGGTGTGCGACTTCTTGCAATAAATGCAGATGTTAAAACAAATGGTCAGTTTAGTTTAACAGAAAAACAGGTTGAATGGATTAAAGAGCAGACTAAAAAGGCACGCGAAGATAATCAAACAATGTTCGCAATCTGCCATTACCCTGTGCTTCCTATTCAGCCAGTTTTCTCAATTATTAAATCTGCACTTATGTATGACTATAAATCAGTTGCAACACTTCTTGCAGATGAGGGTGTCCACCTTGTATTTACTGGTCATATGCACAATCAGAGTATCAATGAATTTGTAACTGAAAAGGGGAACAAGTTCTTTGACGTTACAACAGGCTCAATTATTGCAGACCCATCATACATAAGATTGGTAACTCTTGGCGAGAACAAAGCAGAAATTGAAAGTATTACTACACCTGACTTTGATTACGACACAAAGGGTATGACTTGCAAAGAATATTTAACAAGCGTATTCGATGCGATGATTAGAAATATTATGCTTGATTTGCGTGATGATACAACACGTGCAATGAGAAAATTCCATATTAAAGAGAGTAAAGGTCTAGTTTTTGGACTTCGTATGGCAGGTAAACTTCTCTGCTCTGTAAAACTTGGCACTCTTGCAAGATTACTTTTTATTAAATGCGATAAGAGTATAAGAAAAGTTAAACTTATCGATTATGCAACTGTGCTTGTGCGTAATGTTTTTCGTGGTAACCAGACTTATAACGAGGGTACACCAGAAGGGGATGTGTTTATTGCTTTCTTAAAGAGAATGAAACCAATTCTTAAGAAAATAAGCGTAAAAGACCCTTATGGTGAAAAAGTGGATTTAGCCGAACTGCTTAAAAATACTGCAGGCAATTACGGTTATGACGATTATAACGAAACAATTGAATGGTAAAAGTAATTGCCTTCCCCTTGAGGGGAAGGTGGCAATGCATAGCATTGACGGATGAGGTGGAAAACTTGATGTAACGGATACTTCGTATCCTACACCTCATCAGTCTCGCATACGCTCGACAGCTTCTCCTCAAGGAGAAGCCGTTTTTATTTTTTTCTGTTTCCCTCTTGCAATTACTCACTTTAATATGATAGAATAACTCTAATCTTTTCTAGAAAGAAGTAATATTATGGTAACACTTGATAAAATCTATCACGCATCATTCGTATTAAAGGATATAATCCGTAAAACTGATATGATTTATGCACCAAAAATCAACCCTGATTGCGAGGTTTATCTTAAAACAGAAAATCTTCAGGTAACAGGCTCCTTCAAGGTTCGTGGTGCAGCTTATAAAATCAGTCAGTTGTCTGCAGAAGATAAGGCAAAAGGCGTTATTGCTTGTTCTGCTGGTAACCATGCACAAGGTGTTGCACTTGCAGCAACAAAAAATGGCATTAAATCACTTATCTGTCTTCCTGATGGCGCTCCTATTTCAAAGGTTGAAGCAACAAAGAGCTACGGTGCAGATATCTGCCTTGTTGAAGGTGTTTATGATGATGCTTACAATAAAGCATTACAGTTAAGAGACGAAAAAGGCTATACATTCGTACACCCATTTGACGATGACGATGTTATTGCAGGTCAGGGTACAATAGGTCTTGAAATCCTTGACCAACTTGCCGACGCTGACGCAGTTGTTGTGCCAATCGGTGGTGGCGGACTTATAAGTGGTGTTTCATTTGCAATTAAAGCACTTAATCCTAAGGTTAAGGTTTACGGTGTTCAGGCAAAAGGTGCACCAAGTATGTATAACTCTATTAAAGATGATAAAATCGAGCGACTCGATAACGTTTCAACTATTGCTGACGGTATCGCAGTTAAAGAGCCGGGCGCAAATACATTTGAGTATGTAAAGAAATATGTTGACGAAGTTGTAACAGTTTCTGACGACGAAATCGCAACTGCAATTCTGGCCCTAATTGAACAGCAAAAACTTGTAACAGAGGGTGCAGGTGCAGTTTCAGTTGCTGCAGTAATGTTTAATAAAATCGATGTTAAAGGCAAAAAGGTTGTGTGCCTTGTTTCAGGTGGTAATATTGACGTTACAATCCTTTCTCGTGTAATTAAACGTGGTTTGCTCACGAGTGGTCGTACATATTCACTTACAATCGAGCTTGTTGACAAACCAGGTCAGCTTAAAGGCGTTTCAAATATTATTGCAGATTTGGGTGGTAATGTTATTTCAATCCACCACGAAAGAGCATCTGAAAACTCGGAAATCAACGGTTGCTATCTTCGTATCTTGCTTGAAACTAGAAACTTTGAGCATATTGAAATGATTAGAAACGAATTGACAACACAAGGTTATAAACTTGTATAAGGAGTAATTATTATGATTAAAACAATCAGTACAGATAAAGCACCTGCAGCTATCGGCCCATACTCACAAGCAAAGGTAGTGGGGGATTTTGTTTTCACATCAGGACAAATTGCAATCAACCCAACAACAAGCGAGGTTGAGGCAACAACAATTGAGGGACAAACAAAACAAGTTTGCGAGAACATCAAAAATCTTCTCGAGGCATCAGGTAGTGATTTAGAAAATGTTGTAAAAACAACTTGCTTCCTTAAAAATATGGAAGATTTCGCAGCATTTAATGCAATCTATGCAGAGTATTTCACTTCAAAACCTGCTCGCTCATGCGTAGCAGCAAAGCAGTTACCAAAGGATGTACTTGTTGAAGTTGAAACCATAGCAATAGTTAAATAATTCTTTTTGGCATATTTTTCGCAATACCGCGTGTCATTCGGCTCGCGGTATTTTTATACAGCTTCGCCTTTGACACATTGTCTTGCGAAAAATCTGCTCAAAAATAATGCACCTAAGCAAGATTGCCTAGCGAAAAAATAATTAATTTAAATATAAAATAGATACATCTATAAATCAAAAACGGACAGATTGAAAAATCTGTCCGTTTTATCATTTTGCGTTTTGCATTTTGAATTTTGCGTTTACTTGATTGGTGAAATTCTGAAAGTATATGTATAAACCTTATTTGGTTTAAGCTGATACTTTTCACGAACCTGTGCATCGCCCGGCATATCGCCACCAACACCGATTTGATTTAAGTCAACATTGAATGTTGTAATATCATAATGTGGTAACTCGTGAATATGCTTTGCAAGTTGCAACTGGTCTTGTGTGTAGTGCCATGCGCTGAAGCAAATTGGTGTTTCGCCCATTGCCTCAAAACGAAGACCAAGGTTATCTTTATTTCTGATTTCAACCCATCTTACATCTGTACGGTTGCCGTTTTCCTGTGGTCGCATATAGTGATGCTCAAGGTCAGCTACACTCTTTTCGTGGAGTGTAATCTTACCACCGGTCTTACGGTCAAAGTATGTTTCTTGTGGGCCACGACCATACCATTTAACTTGGTCAAATTCACGAAGAAGTCCCATCTTTGTACCAAAACGAAGAAGATTGAACATCTTAGGTGTACCTGTATGAGTAATCTCAAGACTACCGTCAGGATTTACAACAATTGCAGATGTAACACCTGAGAAGAACTGAACACTCCAATCAATATTGATTACCAACTGACCAAGTGAGTTCTTGCTTGCTGATTTAACTGTACCCTTTGCGCCGTTTGTTGCTCTCTGCCAGTTAAAGTATGGGTGGAACGGAATTGTGAACGGTACAAAGTTCATGTTTGAAAGGTCGTTGTCAGTAACTGCTCTAAAATAGTTAGGTGTTACAGGTGCTTTTAAATACTCTTTATCATTGTATTTAAGTGATGTAATCTTACCACCGTTGATTGTTACTGCAAAGCCTTCGCCCTGAGCAGTAACTACTGAGCCGTTCTTAACAAATGTTACATTACCATCATATTTCTTTTCTTCTGGCTTAACTGATTTCACAACAAACTGGTCAAAGCCTTGCTCGTAGCCAGCCTCGCACCAAGGATGTGCCTCTTTGTTAAGGAATGAAACAATAAGAACACACTCTTTTTCAGGTAATGTAGTAAGGTCATAAGGGATTGTGAAATCAACTTGAGACTGTGGGCCACAGTTAATGTCAACAACACCACTTTGCACTTCAACGCCCTCTGCCTGTAAACTCCACTTGAACTGGAAATCAGCAAGGTCAGTAAAGAGTTTCTTGTTGATAAGTGTAAATTCGCCTTTGCTAAGGTCTTTTTCTTTAACCTTGATTTCGCAGTAAACTTTCTTAACCTCAAAATATGATGGATGAGGTTTTCTGTCTGCTGTAATAATACCATTAGCGTTGAAATATGTATTTGAGCCTGTCATAGCAGTTGTGTTTGGAAGATGTGTATATCTGCCTGGCTCGTATTTCTCAAAGTCAGTACCGTAAAGCCATTGGTCGCCCTCCGGAGTTTTTCTACGGATTGCTTGGTCAACAAAGTCCCAGATATAACCACCGCACATATGCTCGTGTGCCTCAAAGTCGTCCATATACTCTTGGAAGTTACCAAGACTGTTTTCCATAGCGTGAGCATATTCACAAAGAAGAACAGGTCTGCAGTAATCTTCTTTCTTAATTGGCTTTGAGTCAGCAGCAAGTGCATTTGCAATATTGTCATAAAGAGTAATTTCGATAGGCTCTTTGTTGCAGAGTTTTTTCATAACACTCTCAACAGGATACATTCTTGAAATAACATCACTCTTTGTGAAGTTAAAGTCGCCTTCATAATGGAATTGACGAGTATTGTCAAGTTTGAGGGCAGCTTTCTTCATTTCCATAAAGTTGTTGCCGTCGCCAGCCTCGTTACCTAAAGACCACATAAATACGCAAGCGTGGTTTCTGTCGCGAAGTACCATTCTTTCCATTCTGTCAACTACTGCGTCCGTCCACATTGGGTTGTCGCCTGGAACACCCTTACGGCGAACACCGTGAGTTTCAAGGTCGCATTCGTCCATAACATAGAAACCGTACTCATCGCAAAGTTCATAGAAATATGGGTCATCAGGGTAGTGAGAAGTACGAATAGAGTTTATATTCGCATTTTTCATAAAGTTTAAGTCCTGATGGTATCTTTCAGTAGGCACTGCCCAACCGTTGTCAGGGTCAAAGTCGTGGCGGTTAACACCACGAAGAAGTAATGGCTTACCGTTGAAAAGGAATTTTTCGCCAATAATTTCAACTTTCTTGAAACCAAAACGGATGCATTTATAAGTTGTCTTGCCGTCAGCAGTAATACTGATAAGTAATTTATAAAGATATGGGGTTTCAGCAGACCATTTCTTTGGATTTTCGATTAACTTGTTAAAGTTGAGAGTAGCACTACCTTGGAACTCTGCTTCGCCAAGTAAAATTCTCTCGTCGCTGTCAATGATTTCTGCCTTAACAGTAGCCCCACCTTTGTTATCGTAGTTATTAACTTTAATTTCAAGGTTTGTGTTACTGTCTTTGTATTCTTTGTCAAGGTCAGTTGTAATGAAGAAATCACGAATGCATTTCTTTGGCTCTGCAAACACATAAACTTCTCTGTAAAGACCACAAAGAAGCCACATATCCTGATTTTCAAGGTATGCACCGTCAGAGAAACGGTAAACTTTAACTGCAACTCGGTTACTGCCTTTGCGAGCATATTTTGTAATGTCAAATTCGTGAGGAGTCATTGAGCCCTGTGAATAGCCAACATATTCGCCGTTAAGATAAACTTCAATAGCAGATTTTGCAGCGCCGAAGTGCAAGAAGATTTCTTGACCGTCAAAGTGTTCTGGCATATCGAAATCTCTTACATAAATACCGATTTCCTGCATTGTGTGGTCAATTGATGGAATCTTGCTTTTGCTACGACTTATAGCACGACAGTATGTAGATGCATAATAGTAAGGATAACTTTCAGTATCCTGACCAATCTGCCAAACTGATGGTACTTTAATATCGCGCCATAAAGAAGCGTCAAAACTATCCTTATAAAAATCTGTAGGACAGTCATTTAACCCTCTCTGCCAATGGAATTTCCAAGTACCGTTAAGAGTCATTTTTGAGCTTGGCTCAACACGGTTTAATGCGTCCTGCTCATTATCATAAGAAAAGGCAATAACGTGGCCGTCTTCCTTATTCTTTTTGAAGATTGCAGGATTTTCCCAATCATACTTATAATTTCTCATATTTTACCTCCAACAAGGTTATTCACTTTTTGATGCAAGATATTCTATGAATTGTTTTGCAGTTCTTGGGCTTCTGCCACCATTACGAAGTGCAAATGCCTCAGCTGATAAAAACAGTTCATTCTTGTCAATACTTATATTATACTGCATAGAAAGATTTTCCACAATAGATAAATACAAATCTTTATCAGGTTTTGAGAAAGTAATTTTTAAACCAAAACGAGCAGAAAGGCTCATAATCTCTTGAATTGTGTCTTGAAGATGAATATCATCGCCGTTACGGTCAGAAAAATTCTCTTTCACAAGGTTTCTACGGTTGCTTGTGGCGTAAATTACAAGGTTGTCAGTTTTACCTGCAACGCCACCCTCTAAAATGGCTTTTAATGCACCAAAATCATTGTCATTTGTAGAAAAACTTAAATCGTCAATAAAGATAATGAATTTAAGTGGATTGTCTGCAAGCTCTTCAATAACATCAGGTAACGAGTATAACTGATTTTTCTTGATTTCAATAAGACGAAGTCCCATTTCCCAGTACTCGTTTACGATTGCCTTGATTGTACTACTCTTACCACTACCTGCGTCACCATAAAGAAGTACATTGTTGCAAGGCTTATTTTGAAGTAATGCCATTGTGTTGTCAATAACCTTTTGTCTTTCTAACTCGTAGCCACTCATCTGTGAAAGGCGTTGTGGGTCAGGGTATTTCACAGGAATAATTTCCTTGTCCTTATATAAGAACATTCTGTGAGTAGCATAAATTCCATAGCCTGTTGTTTTTATTACAGAAATCTTTTTTTCGTATTTTTCTTTTATAGAAATGTTACCGTTTTTCCATTCTGGTAACGCTATACCATTATATATAGATTTAAAATCGTCACATTTTACCTTTGAAAGCTCTTCAAAGAATGTAAGCTCGTTATCAACTGCATTCTGCATAAGAGGGGACACATCTCCCTTTGCAGATTGCTTTACATATATATTCTCGTCATTTAGTAAAAGTTCATTTATGTATTCACATAAATCATCTGTTTTCTCATAAAGGGCAGCAACAAAATCTGAATAGTATTTTAAAAACTCATTTTCATTGTCGCTTTCACAACCTAACAATTTGATTAAAGCAGATATTCCCTTATTATTTAATATGCTTTTGAAAATTACAACTGTCTTTGCAGAAGTCACAATATTTTTGTATTTTTCCATTAAAAACATCCTCTGAAAAATTTTCCAAATTTAGTATTGACAACTTGACTTGACTGGTATATAATACTAAATTGCTATTATAGTGGAGTTATATACGCTGGCGTATTTTATGCAACACAAAGTGTACCATAATTTGCCTAAAAAAGCAAGTGTAACTCACAGTAAAATTTAGTAATCTCCACGCCTTATATACTATGTATATAGTTGTAGGGCTCAGGATAAAAAAATGAACGGAGAGTGATTAAGCCCTATGGTAAATGTCAAACCGGTAAAACTTGGCAGAAATACCCGTATGAGTTTCTCAAAAATCAATGAAGTTATGCAAATGCCTAACCTTATTGAAGTACAGAAGAACTCTTACAAGTGGTTCCTTGAAACAGGACTTAAAGAGGTGTTCCGTGATATCGACGCAATCACAGATTTCACAGGTAACCTTGAATTGACTTTTGTAGATTATCGTATGGACGATAAGCCAAAGTACACAGTCAAAGAATGCAAAGAAAGAGATGCAACTTATGCAGCACCTCTTAGAGTAACTGCACGTCTTTTCAACAAGGAAACAGGCGAAGTTAAAGAAAACGAAGTTTATATGGGCGACTTCCCGCTTATGACAGATAGCGGTACATTCGTAATCAACGGTGCAGAGCGTGTTATTATTTCACAGCTTGTTCGTTCACCAAGTGCATATTATGGAATGACTCATGATAAGACTGGTAAGGAACTTTACACAACAACTGTAATTCCTAACCGTGGTGCTTGGCTTGAGTATGAAACTGACCAAAATGACCTTTTCTATGTAAGAATAGATAAGAACAGAAAAATTTATATTACTACATTTATCCGTGCATTAGGTTTAAGCTCTAATGCTGAGATTATGGATTTCTTTGGTTATGACGACAGAATCGTTGCAACTCTTGATAAGGACACAACTGTTAATACAGAACAGGCTCTTATCGAGGTTTATAAGAAACTCCGTCCGGGTGAGCCACCTGCACTTGAAACTGCACAGTCTCATCTTAACGGTCTCTTCTTCGATGCTCATCGTTACGACTTATCTCGTGTTGGTAGATATAAATACAATAAAAAGCTCGGTATTGCTGACCGTGTTGCAGGCTTTAAGGTTGCAGCACCAGTTGTAAGTAACCTTACAGGTGAAATTATGGCTGAGCCAGGCGATGTAATCGACGAAAAACTTGCTTACAGAATGGAGCAGGAGGGTGTTGACACTGTTGTTCTCGATGTTGAGGGCAAAGAGGTTAAAGTATTCTCTAACGGTATGGTTGACATTGCCGAATATGTTCCAATGTTTACAGAAGAAGAACTTGAAGAAATCGGTATCAATGAAAAGGTACGCTTCTCAGTTCTTATAGAAGTTCTTGATAAATGTGGTGACGATAAGGAAGCACTTCTTGAAGAAATGGCTCTTCGTGCAGATGACCTTATTCCAAAGCACATTATCAAAGAAGATATTTTTGCTTCAATCAACTATCTTAACGGTCTCGCATCAGGCGTTGGTGTAACAGATGATATTGACCACCTTGGTAATCGTCGTATCCGTTCAGTTGGTGAACTTCTTCAGAACCAGTTCAGAATCGGTTTTGCAAGAATGGAAAGAGTTGTTAAAGAAAGAATGACTCTTCAGAGTCAGGAGCCTGATAAGGTAACTCCTGCGGCCCTTATCAATATCAGGCCTGTTATGGCTGCTATTAAAGAGTTCTTTGGTTCATCACCACTTTCACAGTTTATGGACCAGACAAACCCACTTGCAGAGCTTACACATAAGAGAAGACTTTCAGCACTTGGTCCTGGTGGTCTTTCTCGTGACCGTGCAGGTTTCGAAGTTCGTGACGTTCACTACTCACACTATGGTAGAATGTGTCCTATCGAAACTCCAGAAGGTCCTAACATCGGTCTTATCTCATACCTTGCAACTTTCTCAAGAATCAACAAGTACGGCTTTATCGAGGCTCCTTTCAGAAGAATCGATAAAAAGACAGGTACAGTTCTTTCAGAAGTTGAATATATGACAGCTGATGTTGAAGATAACTATATTGTAGCTCAGGCTAACGAACCACTTGACGAAAACGGCAAGTTCATCAATGCAAAACTTACTGCTCGTCATAGAGACAACTTCCTTGAAGTTCCTACAACAGAAGCAGACTATATGGACGTTTCTCCAAAGATGGTTGTTTCAGTTGCTACTGCAATGATTCCATTCCTTGAAAACGACGACGCTAACCGTGCTTTGATGGGTTCAAATATGCAACGTCAGGCTGTTCCACTTCTCAAAACAGAGTCTCCAATCGTTGGTACTGGTATGGAATACAAGGCTGCTGTTGACTCAGGTACAGTAGTTCTTGCAAAACGTGCAGGTACAGTTACTCAGGTTGATGCTAAAACTATCGCTATCACAACTGCTGACGGTGAAGTTGATACTTATGAACTTATCAAGTTTATGCGTTCAAACCAGGGTACATGTATTAATCAAAGACCAATCGTTGAACTTGGTCAGCAGATTGAAGCTAATGAAGTTATTGCAGACGGTCCTGCAACTTCAAACGGTGAAATCTCACTTGGTAAGAATGCTCTTATCGGCTTTATGACTTGGGAAGGTTATAACTACGAAGACGCTGTTCTTATCAATGAAAAACTTGTTCGCGATGACGTTTATACTTCAATCCATATTGAAGAATACGAAATCGAAGCAAGAGATACAAAGCTTGGACCTGAAGATATTACAAGAGACATTCCTAACGTTGGTGAAGATGCTCTTAAAGACCTTGACGAAAACGGTATTATCCGTGTAGGTGCTGAGGTTCATTCAGGCGATATTCTTGTTGGTAAAGTTACTCCTAAGGGTGAAACTGATGTTGCTACTGCTGAAGAAAAGATTCTTCGTGCTATCTTTGGCGAAAAAGCTAAAGAAGTTCGTGACACTTCACTTCGCGTTCCTCACGGTGAATACGGTATTGTTGTTGACGTTGAAGTATTCACAAGAGAAAATAGTGACGAATTAAGCCCAGGTGTTAATAAGATTGTTCGTTGCTATATTGCACAAAAGAGAAAACTCTCAGTTGGTGACAAGATGGCTGGTCGTCACGGTAACAAGGGTGTTGTTTCACGTATTCTTCCACAGGAAGATATGCCATTCCTTGATGACGGTACTCCACTTGATATCGTTCTTAACCCATTGGGTGTTCCTTCTCGTATGAACATCGGTCAGGTTCTTGAAGTTCACTTAGGCTTCGCTTACAGAAAACTTGGCCAGAAGATTGCAACTCCTGTTTTTGATGGTGCTCACGAAGAAGATATCCGTGAAGCCCTCAAAGAAGCTGGTTACCGTGAAGATGGTAAGTCAATTCTTACTGACGGTAGAACAGGTCAGAAGTTTGATAACCCAGTTACAGTTGGTGTTATGTACTACCTTAAACTTCTCCACTTGGTTGACGACAAAATCCACGCTCGTTCAATCGGTCCATACGCTCTCGTTACTCAGCAGCCACTTGGTGGTAAAGCTCAGTTCGGTGGTCAGCGTTTCGGTGAAATGGAAGTTTGGGCACTTGAAGCTTACGGTGCAGCATATACACTTCAGGAAATTCTTACAGTTAAGTCTGACGACCTTACAGGTAGAAGAAAGACTTATGAGGCTATCGTTAAAGGCCTTAATATTCCGAAACCCGGAATCCCAGAGTCATTCAAAGTTCTCATCAAGGAACTTCAGGCACTCGCTCTTGATGTTCATGTACTTGATGAAGACGGCGAAGAAATCGACATCAAGAACGGATTTGATAATGACGAATTCGATTACGTTCCTGCTCCTGACACAGACATCGAGTTTGAAGAAGTAAACGACGTTACTTATAACGACGGTTATGTTCTTGAAAACGAAGACGGAACAGGTATGGATGAAGATGATGATTCTGATTTCTACAAAGAGATGACAGCATCACTCAACTTCAGCGATGAAGATTTTGACGAAGAGAACTATTGATTGACTACACCTATTTCATATAGATAAAGGAAGAAGGGCTGAATTTAATGGATAAAAAACCATTTGAAGCAATAAAAATCGGTCTTGCCTCTCCTGACCAGATTAGAGAATGGTCATACGGTGAGGTTAAAAAGCCCGAAACAATAAATTACCGTACACTTAAACCGGAAAAAGACGGTTTGTACTGTGAAAGAATTTTCGGACCACAGAAAGACCTTGAATGTCATTGTGGTAAATACAAGAAAATTCGTTATAAAGGTAAGGTTTGTGAAAAATGTGGCGTAGAGGTTACTAAGAAAGAAGTACGTCGTGAAAGAATGGGTCATATTGAACTTGTTGCCCCTGTTTCACACATCTGGTACTTCAAAGGTATTCCTTCAAGAATGGGTCTCATTCTTGACGTTTCACCTCGTGACCTTGAAAAAGTACTTTACTTTGCAAAGTACATCGTTATCGACCCAGGCGACACAGAACTTACAAAAAATCAGATACTCAGCGACAAAGAGTATCAGGATATGGTTGAAAAGTATGACGACGAGTTCAAAGCAGGTATGGGTGCTGAGGCTATCAAGGAACTTCTTAGTGAAGTTGATATTGATGAGCTTTGCAAACAGCTTCGTGAAGAGCTTGACGGTGCTTCAGGCCAGAAAAAGACAAGACTTCTTAAAAGACTTGAAGTTGCAAAAGCATTCAAGCAGTCAGGTAACCGTCCTGAATGGATGATTATGGATGTAATTCCTGTTATTCCACCAGATATTCGTCCTATGGTACAGCTTGACGGTGGCCGTTTTGCAACATCTGACCTTAATGACCTTTACAGACGTGTTATCAACAGAAATAACCGTCTTAAGAGACTTTTAGAACTTAACGCTCCTGAAATTATCGTAAGAAATGAAAAGAGAATGCTTCAGGAAGCAGTTGACGCTCTCATTGACAACGGCCGTCGTG
>CALAEV010000036.1 GCA_937892525.1 uncultured Clostridia bacterium | reverse complement strand
GCTTTGGTGGTAATTCTTTCCATTGATTCGGGTCTAACATTGCTATCCATTTTGAATTCCTCCATTTATATTAAATTAGTCTGTATAGTTATCGAAATATCCCTGAACAAGAATGATTGGTGTACCCTTGTCGCCTGAACCACTTGTTAAGTCACAAAGTGAACCGATAAGGTCAGTAAGCTGACGAGGAGTAGTACCCTGTGATGCCATATTACCAACAAGGTTATCATTCTTTGCTTTAATGCTATTTGAAATTGCTTCTTTGAGTTCAGCACCTGAAAGACCTTTGAAGTCATTGTCTGCAAGATATTTAAGTTTAAGTTCGTTTGGAGTACCAATAAGTCCAGAAGTGTGAGCAGGGGATACAACAGGGTCAGCAAGTTCCCAAATTTTACCTTGTGGGTCTTTGAATGCACCGTCGCCGTAAACCATAACTTCAATGTGTTTGCCTGTTCTCTTTAAGAATTCAGCCTGAATATCTTCAACAAGACCTTGGCAATCTCTTGGGAAGAGTTTAACTGTATCTTCTGTTGACTTGTTTGAGCCAAGAAGACCGTATTTTTCGTTGCAACCACTACCATTTACAGGAGCGTTAAGAATGTCATCAAGACCGCAAACTACTTTAGCACCTGCAGCTTTAAGAATTCTCTTAGTTCTCTGTCTTGTGTGAATATCGCAAGTAAGAACACAGTCAGTATAGTTAAGAATTGTTTTTGGCTGATTTGCAAAGATGATTTCTGGCTCTGCACCTGCTTCTCTGATGATTTCAGAGTAGTAAGCAACATAGTCAACACCTGTGAATTCGTGTTTGTTTTCGCCAAAGAGTTCTCTGTATTTTGCTTCGTCAAGTACATCTGAATAAGGGTTAATTCCTGCTTCATCAAGCTTATCAAGGCTTACAAGTGAGTTACCAACCTCGTCGCTTGGGTAACTGAGCATAAGAACAACTTTCTTAGCACCTTTAGCAATACCACGAAGGCAGATTGCAAAACGGTTTCTTGAAAGAATTGGGAAAATAACACCAATTGTTTCGCCACCAAGCTTTGCTTTTACATCAGCAGCAATATCGTCAACTGATGCGTAGTTGCCTTGTGCACGCGCAACGATTGATTCTGTAAGAGAAACAACGTCTCTGTCGCGCATTTCAAAATTTTCACTTTCTGCTGCTTCAAGTACACTTGTTACTGCAATGTCAACAAGGTTATCACCTTGTCTGATAATAGGGCAACGAATACCTCTTGAAACAGTACCGACTTTTCTTTCCATATATATCTCTCCAATATAAAAAATACGAAAGTAAAATCTAAAAATTCAACGAAATAAAAACAAAAAAAGTTTAATTTTGCCGAATATTAAAAATTACAAACTATTATATAATAGTTTTTGCAAAAAAGTCAATAAAAACATATGTACCACAAGTAAAAATTCTTTTATGAATTTTGTGCAATTTTGTGCAATTTTTCAACACTATGAAATGTGAAAAAAGATGTGGCAAAAACAATACGAAAAAATGGAAAAATGCTGTCAATTTTCATTGACTTTTATATTGTATAGCAGTATAATATCTTAAATATGATTATAATGCAATTATTGTGGATTGTTGCGTTTACTTTTACTGACAGGAGCACGAATTTATGTATAAAAGTGTAAAAAGATTTCTTGATTTTACTATTGCTTTAATGGCTTTGATTGTTCTTTCACCTGTGTTTTTTGTGGTGGCTATAATTATTAAACTTACTTCTCCGGGCCCTGTAATCTTTAAGCAGAAGCGTATAGGTCTTGACGGTAAGGTGTTTGATATTTATAAGTTACGTTCAATGGTTGTAGGTGCAGAAAGTCAGGGTAGCGGAGTTTATTCAGGTAAAGGCGATGCGCGAGTTACAAAAATTGGTAAGATTATCCGTGCAACTAGTATTGATGAACTTCCACAGTTCGTAAATATTCTTAAAGGCGAAATGAGCTTTGTAGGACCTCGTCCACCCCTTACATATCATCCTTGGGATTATTCAGAATACAGTGATTTTCAACTTCGTATGTTTGAGGTACGCCCTGGTATTACAGGTTGGGCACAGGTAAACGGTAGAAAAGATGTTGAGTGGAATAAACGAATTGAACTTAATGTATGGTATGTTGACAATATGTCACTATGGCTTGATATAAAGATTATCTTCACAACATTCCTTAAAGTGCTCAAAAATGAAGATAATGAAAATACTGGCGCAACCGTAGTTAAAAAGGAAGAAGAAACAGTAAACAAATAAGAGGTAACTTATGGCTCTTCAATTAATGTTCGTTACAAATCGTGTCGATGTGGCAGAAGCAGCACAGTCTGCAGGTGTTGACCGTATATTCGTAGATATGGAGTATATCGGCAAAGCTGACCGTCAGGGTGGAATGGATACAGTCCAGAATATGCACACTCTCGAAGATGTAAAAGCACTTCGTAAGGTGCTTACAACTTCAACTCTTCATGTCCGTTGTAATCCAATTCACGACGCTACAACTGATTACCCATCAACTGAGGAAGAAATTAACAGTATAATAGAAGCCGGTGCAGATGTTATAATGTTACCGTTCTTTCAAAATGCTGAGCAGGTGCGTCGATTTATCAAAGCAGTAGGGGGCAGAGTAAAAACAAACTTACTTCTTGAAACTCCGGAAGCTGCTGAAAACATTGATGAAATTCTTGAAGTCGATGGAATTGATGAAATACATATCGGTCTTAACGATTTGCATTTAGGTTACGGAATGACCTTTATGTTTGAACTTGTAGCAGATGGTACAGTACAGAAACTCTGCGAAAAAATTAGCAAGAAAAATATAAGTTATGGTTTTGGTGGAGTAGCAAGAGTTGGTACAGGTACTCTCCCTGCAGAATGTATTTTAGGTGAACATTATAGGCTTGGTTCAGAGCGCGTTATTCTCTCACGTGCATTCTGTGATGTAGCAAAAGAAACTGATTTTGAAGTGGTAAAAGAAAAATTTAACACAGGTGTCCGTGATATTCGTAATTTTGAAAAAGATTTGCTTGACACTTGG
The DNA here is from genome assembly GCA_937892525.1 of uncultured Clostridia bacterium. GTDB lineage: Bacteria > Bacillota > Clostridia > Oscillospirales > Acutalibacteraceae > Fimenecus. The sequence goes on along the minus strand of CALAEV010000036.1, from coordinate 22,158 downwards.
AGTGAAGACACATACAAAGCAAACAAACAAAAGACAAAAGAATGTGTTCAAAAGATTGTTGAGATTATAAAGAATAAGTAAAGGGCAAGTTATGAAACTTTTAATGACAGGTGCATTCAACTGCACAGATGAGCAAAAATTGAATATAGAAAAGCTCGGCTGTGAAGTTATGTTTCAGCAGATGGAAAATGAGCCCTTGTCACAAGAAATGTTCACAGCAGACGGAGTTATCTGTAACGGTCTTTTCTTACATAATGATTTAGATAAGTTCCCAAATCTTAAATTCGTTCAATTAACAAGTGCAGGGCTTGACCGCGTTACAGTTGACCGAATGAAAGAAAAAGGCATTACACTCTGCAATGCAAGAGGCGTTTACAGCACCCCTATGGCAGAATGGACGCTTACAGGTGTGCTTACCTTATATAAACACACAAACGAGTTTTACAGTAACCAACAGAAGCATAAATGGGTTAAAGACAGAAGCGTAAAAGAACTTTCTGGCAGTAAAATCTGTGTTGTAGGTTGCGGTAGTGTTGGTACTGAATGTGCAAAAATGTTTAAGCCATTTGCAAGTGAGATTATTGCAGTTGATATCGTGAAGCCTGCAAGTGACTTGTTTGATAATTACTATACTATAAATAATGTAACAGAAGCATTAAAAAACGCAGATGTGGTAATCCTTACACTTCCGTTAACAGACGAAACACGAAATATGTTTAATAAAAAACTTCTTTCACAGTTTAAAAATGATGCAATTCTTGTAAATATTGCAAGAGGTGCAGTCGTGAATGAAGAAGATTTAATAAATGCACTTAAAAACAATGCACTTGGTGGTGCAGTGCTTGATGTTTTCAATACTGAGCCATTAAATGAAAAAAGTGAGCTTTGGGATTTAGAGAATGTAATCATTACACCTCACAATTCCTTTGTATCACAAAAAAACAACGAAAGATTATACAATGTTGTGTATAACAATCTTAAAGAATTTATGAAAGGGAAAGAGAAATATTGAAATTTATATTAGTTTCCCCAAAAAACCGTACTGCATATAACTTCCGTGGCGATTTAGTCAAAAAAATTATTGCAAATGGTTATGAGGTAATAATAACAGGTCCTAACCGTGACAATGTTGAAAAGGTTGAAGAGTTAGGGGCAAAATTCGTTGAAATACCAATGAATAAAAACGGAGTAAATCCGTTAAAGGATTTTGCTTATATGAATGCACTTCGTAAACTTTTCAAAGAAGAAAAACCTGATGTGATTTTAGGTTATACTTCAAAACCTGTAATTTACGGCTCAATTGCAGGTAAACTCGCAAAAGTTCCTCACAAGGTAGCAATGGTAACAGGTGCAGGTTATGCTTTTACCGCAAAAACAAAAAAGGCAAAAATCATAAAGCTTATTATGTCAATTCTATATAAAATAGGTTTTATGTGTGCTGATACAGTACTTTTCCAGAATACTGACGATAAAGAACAGTTTGTAAATGAGCATTTAGTTTCTAAGCAAAAGTGCAAAATCGTAAATGGCTCAGGCGTTAATATGGAGAAGTTTGCAGTAGCAACTTATCCTGAGCAAACAACCTTCTTTATGCTCTCACGAGTTATGTATTCAAAGGGTATCCGTGAGTATTTAGAGGCATGTGAAATTGTAAAAGCAAAATATCCTGATGTAAGATGTATGCTTTTGGGTGCTTGTGAGGGAATTCAGGATTCACTTTCACAAGAAGACCTTAATACATATATAAATAAAGGCATAATTGAGCATTTTGGTGAAACTGACACAGTTGCTGATTATTACAAACAATGTTCAGTTTATGTGTTACCATCGTATCGTGAGGGTACACCTCGAACAGTGCTTGAGGCAATGTCAATGGGTAGAGCAGTTATTACAACTCACGCCCCAGGTTGTCGCGAAACTGTAATTGATGGTGAAACAGGCTATCTTGTACCAACTCATAACGGACAAGCAGTAGCTGAAAAAATGATTGAATTCATTGAGCATCCCAAGCTTATTTCTACGATGGGTGCAAAAAGTCGAGAATATTGTAAAAATAAGTTTGATGTAAATAAAGTAAATAATGATATGTGTAAATATCTAAAGATAGGAGAAATGTAAAATGTCACTTTACGAAAAAATTGTTAATGGCGAAGAAAAAATATCTCTTGTAGGTCTTGGCTATGTTGGTATGCCTATCGCAGTTGCTTTCTCAAAGAAAGTAAAAGTTGTAGGTTTTGACCTTAATGCTAAGAAAATTGAACTTTATAAAAACGGTATTGACCCGACAAATGAAGTAGGTGACGACGCAATTAAGAATTGCACAGTAGAATTTACTGCTGATGAAACTAAACTTCGCGAAGCAAAATTCCACATTGTCGCAGTTCCAACACCTGTAAATGATGACCATACGCCTGACCTTACTCCTGTTGAAGGTGCATCAACAATTGTTGGTCGTAACCTTACAAAAGGCTCTATCGTTGTTTATGAATCAACAGTTTACCCGGGTGTTACAGAAGACATCTGTATTCCTATTCTTGAAAAGGAATCAGGACTTAAGTGTGGCGTAGACTTCAAAATCGGTTATTCTCCTGAAAGAATTAACCCAGGCGATAAAGTACACCGTCTTGAAACAATCGTAAAAATTGTTTCAGGTATGGATGAAGAGTCACTTGATGAAATTGCAAAGGTTTATGAACTTGTTGTTGAAGCAGGCGTTCACCGTGCAGAAAGCATTAAGGTTGCTGAGGCAGCAAAGGTTATCGAAAACAGCCAACGCGACATTAATATCGCATTTATGAATGAGCTTTCAATCATCTTTAACAAGATGGGTATAGATACACAGTCAGTTCTTAAGGCAGCAGGAACAAAATGGAATTTCCTTGGTTTCTTCCCGGGTCTTGTAGGTGGCCATTGTATCGGTGTTGACCCATATTATCTTACATATAAAGCAGAACAGTTAGGTTATCATAGCCAGATTATTCTTTCAGGTCGTAGAATTAATGACGATATGGGTAAATATGTTGCTGAAAGTGTAGTTAAAAATCTTATCAAGGCTGATGTTGCTATTAAGAATGCAAATGTTGCAATCCTTGGTTTCACTTTCAAAGAAAATTGCCCTGATACAAGAAATACAAAAATTATTGATATCTATAACGAACTTAAAGAGTACGGCATTACTGCAACAGTAGCAGACCCTGCAGCAGATGCAGACGAAGCAAAGCACCTTTATGGTATGGAATTTGTTGATATGTCAACAATTAAAGATTGTGATGCAGTCATACTTGCAGTTGCTCATGAGCAGTTCAAAGATTTAACACAGGCTGACTTTGACAAGATGTTCAAATCAGGAGACAACAATACAAAAGTACTTGCTGATATTAAAGGTCTTCTTAACCGTAAAGAATACGAAGCAGCAGGTTATAACTACTGGAGATTATAATTTATAAGTTATTAGCAATTCTGAAAGAAGGATTTTAATGAAATCAACTGTTACGGGTAATGCCGAAACAATTAAAAAGATACTTACAGATAAACCACAGTATAAGGAATGCCTTTTCTCAAGAGGTTATCTAATTACAGAAGATAACCTTAATCCAAAAGAATACCCATTTTACAACTTGTGGAAGACTGAAAAAATAGGAAAATACACTGCATTTATTCATAAAGACCAAGACCATTGTCTCTATAATCAAGATGGTGTTAGTTTTCTTATAATCGGTCACGCTTATAACCCATTTAATGAGGTTTATGAAGAAAGTGAGTTGCTCTTTCAAGCAGCAAATGCATATTTTCAGTCAAAAGAAGCCTTTTTTGAGTGCATAAATGAATGGACAGGTATTTATTGTGTATTTGTTTTCGATAAAGAAGTACTTGGTGTGCAAGACTGTGCAGGTATTAAAGCACTTTATTACGGTACACCAAACGGTAAAGTGTGCTTTGCATCACATCCACAGATGGTGGCAGATATTTATGGTCTTAAAATGGACCCGTTTGTTGAAAAACTTGTTGCCAACAGATTTTACAATATCGGTAACAGATATTTACCAGGCGACTTATCACCCTTCAAAGAGCTTAAAAGATGCGGTGCTAATGTGTATGTATCTTGTGATGAAAGCAAAAACTTCAATATTACCCGTTTCTATCCTACAAGACCTCTTGAAATGTGTAAAACAGAAGAGGACTATGAAAAGGGTATAGAAGAGGCTTATAAAATCCTTCATAAAAATATCGAATTGGCATCTAAAAAATGGCCCAACTCCGCAATTTCTCTTTCAGGCGGTACAGACAGTAAAACTACTCTTGCCTGTGCAAATGGATTATATGATAATTTCTCATATTTCAGTTTCCAGTCAAAAGATACTGAGATTACTGACTCAAATGCGGCTCGTGAAATCTGCGATAAAATCGGTCTGAAGCACGATATTTATCCAATTCCTGCCGAAAATAGCGAGATTGAGGATTATGACGAATTAAAAGCAATAATTGTTCATTCCTACGGTTATGTACGAGGTCTTGCAGAAAGAGAAATCAGAAAGCATATCTGTATGTATCGCTGGAATTACTTTGATACAGAGGTAAAATCATGGATTTCAGAAATTGTACGCGTGTTCTTTGAAAGAAAATATGGTACAAAATTCCCTGAAAAGCTTACACCTCGTCATTTCAGTATTTTCCAGACAAGATATTTCTTGTCACCGTCACTTCTTCATAAGTCTGATAAGATTTATAAAGAGTATATGAAAAAGTTTGACTTAACAGAGCCAAAATTCAATTTTGAGCATACTGATATGTATTATTGGGAAGTTCGTATGAGCAGTTGGGGTATGATGGTTACACAGTCCCTCGATATCTGCCATAGAATCACCTTCCCGTTCAATAACAGAAAACTTGTTGAGCTTATGCTCACATTACCAAGAGAAAATAGAAAAACAGATAAAGCACATAACGATATTATTAAGATTGCAAATAGAGATATTTATGATGCAAATATTCATATCTTAAATAATTATTTCCATTCAAGAAGAATAATGCTTGAAAATGCATATTTCAAATATCGTACAATGTTTAAGAAGTAAGGAGCAATTATAATGGGCTACAAACATTTGAAATTCCCTGAAAATTCAGTATTCCTCGTTACAGGTGCAGCAGGATTTATCGGCTCAAATCTTTGCGAAGCAATACTTAATATGGGCTATAAAGTAAAGGCGCTTGACGACCTTTCAACAGGTAAGCAGAAAAATGTGGATATGTTCCTTGATAACCCAAACTATACATTTATAAAAGGTGACATCAAGGACCTTGATACTTGTATGAAGGCTTGTGAGGGGGTTGACTATGTCCTTAACCAAGCTGCATGGGGTAGTGTTCCTCGTTCAATTGAAATGCCTCTTTTCTATTGCAAAAACAATATCGAAGGCACTCTTAATATGATGGAAGCCGCTCGTCAGAATGGCGTTAAGAAATTCGTTTATGCGTCAAGCTCATCAGTTTATGGTGATGAGCCAAATCTTCCTAAGTATGAGGGTAGGGAAGGCAACCTTCTTTCACCTTATGCGCTCACAAAGCGTTGTGACGAAGAATGGGGCAAGCTTTACACAAAACTCTACGGACTTGATACTTACGGAATGAGATATTTCAATGTATTCGGTCGTCGTCAGGACCCAGATGGTGCTTATGCAGCGGTTATTCCAAAGTTCTTAAAACAACTTCTTAACGGCGAAACACCAACAATCAATGGTGATGGTAAACAGAGCCGTGACTTTACATACATTGAGAATGTTATCGAAGCAAACCTTAAAGCGTGTCTTGCACCAAGTGAGGCAGCAGGTGAGGCATATAATGTTGCTTATGGTGGTCGTGAATATCTTATTGATATTTATTACGGACTTACTGCAGCGTTGGGTCTTGATATTGAGCCAAACTTTGGTCCGGACCGTAAGGGTGATATCAAGCATAGTAACGCAGATATCTCAAAAGCAAAACGTCTTTTGGGCTATGACCCTGATTATAGCTTCCAAGACGGAATTAAATTAGCTATTGAATGGTATAAAGAAAATTTATAATAGTGAGGCAATAAAATGATTGATTTACGAAAAATTTTTGGACGAAATATTCGTGGCAAAATAATGTATGCTTTATCATTTTTACCCGATAAATTATATCTCCAGTTGTTTTATTTTGCTACAACAAGAAAGTTCATAAATTTCAAAAATCCCAAGGGATTTTGCGAAAAAATACAATGGCTTAAAGTTAATGACAGAAGACCTGAATACAGTAAGCTTGTTGATAAGCTTGCAGTTCGTGACCATATAACAGAAGTTTTAGGTGAAGAACACCTTTTTCCACTTCTTGGTTTTTGGGAAAAGTTTGAAGATATAGACTTTGACTCATTACCAAATCAGTTTGTAATGAAGTGTAATCACGATTCAGGTAGTACAAAGGTAATTAAAGACAAAAATGCACTCACACAAGCAGATTTTGATGAAATGAAAGAGTTTTACTCAAAAAGATTGAAACGCGATTTTTATTACGCAGGTCGTGAGTATCCATATAGAGATATAAAACCATATATAATTGCAGAACAACTTATGATTGATGAAAATGCACCTGAAAAAAGCATTGAAGATTACAAATTCTTCTGCTTTAATGGTGAGCCTAAGGTTATGTTTGTTGCTACCGACAGAGCAACAGATTGTAAGTTCGATTTCTTTGATATGAATTTCAATCATCTTGACCTTGTGAATATTCACCCAAATGCAGATAAACCAATCCCTAAGCCTGAAAAGTTTGATGAAATGAAAGAAATTGCAGCAAAACTTTCACAAGGTATGCGTCATGTAAGAATAGATTTGTACGAGCTTAACGGAAAAATCTATTTTGGTGAATACACCTTCTTCCACGGTGGTGGCTTCCAGCTTTGTCATCCTGAAAAGTGGGAGCGCCGTTTGGGCGATTGGATAGATATTACATAAAGCGTTAAAAAATAGTGATTAAAGGGAGTGAAATTTTTGAAGATACTTTTTGTTTCTTCATCACCACTAAATAAAGAGATAAGCATAGGCAATACATTTATAAATCTTTTTAGTGATATGGAAAATGTAGAGCTTGCAAGTATTTATACAAGATCAGGGACACCTGATAAGGAAATTTCACAAGCCTTTTGCATTACTGAAAAAGTGCTTGTAAATAATCTCATAAAAAAAACACCAGTTGGTGTTTATGTTGAAAGTAGAAAAAGTGACGAAGCGCCAAAGGTACAAAACACAAAAAAAGAACAGAGTATAATTGATTTTATAAAGACTCGTAGATGGATTGTATTTTTTTGGCTTCAGGATTTTATATGGAAAATTGGTAGATGGAAATCACCTGAACTTAAAAAATTTGTTGAAGATTATAATCCTGATATTGTGTTTACTCTTTTGTCTGATTCTTCTTTTTTAAATAGATTGATTTTACACGTAACAAAACTTGCGAACAAAAAACTTGTTTTATATGCTTGGGATAATAATTATTCGTTTAGACAGTTTTATATTTCGCCTTTACGTTGGATACGACATATTAATAATAGAAGAACAATGCGTAAGGTTGCTGAAAAAGCAGATTTGTTTTATGTGATTTCAAATATTCAAAAAAATGAATACGAAAGAATTTTTAACAAGGAATGTAAAATACTTACAAAATCAGCTGATTTTTCAGGTGATGCACCAATTAAAAGTGAATACAACAAACCATTACAGTTAGTATTTACAGGAAACATTGCAACTAATCGCTGGAAAACACTTGCACTAATAGTTGATGCATTAAAAGAGATAAATAAAGATGAAATTAAGGCTCAACTTAATATATATACAACTACACCATTAACTAAGAAAATGATGGAAAAATTAAATGTAGTTGACACATCAGTTATAAGAGGTGCTGTTCCTGCATCCGAAGTAAGTGAAATACAAAAAGAAGCGGATATAGTAGTACAGGTTGAAGGATTTGATTTAAGAAACAGATGCTTGTTGCATCAGTCTTTTTCAACAAAAATAGTTGACTACTGTAAAGAAGCTCGTCCAATATTTGCAGTTGCACCACACGATGTAGCATCAATAGACGAATTGCGAAGAAATAGCGGTGCTATGATTGCCACTAAAAAGAAAGAAATAAAACAAAAGTTAGAACAACTCATTAAAAACAAAGAAACACTTGATGAGTATTCAATAAAAGCATATATGTGTGGCAAGCAAAATTATAGTAATGAAAAAATGAAAAATATGTTATTTAATGACTTGAAATGTATATTTGAGAAAAGTGAAAAGGAGAACTAAATTTATGAAAAATATTTTAATAATTGGTGCTCATTATGATGACGCAGAACTCGGTGCAGGGGGAACTGCAGCAAAGCTTGCTGATGAGGGTAAAAATGTGTATAAATTGACTCTCACAGATAATGTTACAAGATTTCATCATATGAATATAAACGTAGAATATGAAACAAGTGTTTCACAAAGTGCAAAAGCTTGTGAAATTTTAGGGGTAAAAGAGATTACAGAATTTGAACCAATAGAATGCACAAAACTTGTTTATTGCACTGAAACTATGCAAAGAGTAGAAAATATTATATATAAGTATGATATTGATACTGTTTTTATGCATTTTGATAGTGACATGAATCAAGACCACGTTGAAGCTGCAAAAATATGTTTAACTGCTGCAAGACATTGCGATAACATTTTTCAGTATCAAAGTAATGGATATGTGTTAAATAATGCGTTTTATCCAACATTTTTTGTTGATATAAGCGATTACATTGAGAAAAAAATTAGTGCATTGGAACAATATGGTGAAGAACATAATAGATTTAACAAATTATTTCAAATAAATGTTGAAAGAAACCATGTAATGGGTTATTCTAACAAAGTTGAATATGCTGAAGGATTCAGAGCGATTAAATTTTTAGTGAGGTAAGATTATGGGGAAAATTTTATTCGTTTCATGTACTAATGTTGGTCAAACTATGATAGATGGAATTATGCATTCTAAAAATATCGAAAGCGAAATAGTTGGTATTGTAAATTTGAATACTACACGTGGAATGGATAAGGCAAACTATCGTACATATTTAGATACTGCTGCCAAATACAATATTCCTTTGCATTTTTGTAATAATGTAAATGACCAAGTTACTTTAGATTGGATTAAAGATAAAAAACCTGACATCATAATACAAACAGGCTGGTCACAAAAATTTAAGTCTGAGTTGTTAAGTGTCCCTACATATGGTTGTATTGGTGAACATCCAGCACCATTGCCAAAGGGTCGTGGTGCCGCATGTGTTAACTGGGCAATATTGACGGGTGAAACAAGCTGGGGCGACACCTTCTTTAAAATGGTTGACGAATATGACCGTGGTGATGTGTATGCTCAAGAATTTTTTGAAATTTGTGAATATGATAATGTAAAGACTGTATACGACAAGGTTGCATTATGTGCAAAAAAAATAATTCTTAAAAACGTTGATAAATGGAGTAATGGCGTATTTGAAACTATTGAGTTAGATGAGAGTAAGGCAACTTATTATAAAAAAAGGACGCCTGCTGACGGTATCATAGATTTTAATAATAGTGCAAAAGAGGTTCATGATTTTATTAGGGCACAAACAGAACCTTATCCAGGCGCTTTCTTTATGCATAATGATGAAAAAATATATGTGTTATCAACATTTAACACAAAAAAATCATATCCAGATAGTAATGTGGGCGATATTATTGGCATAACTGAATCAGGTGGAATACTTGTTTGTTGTGGAGATAAAATTGCTATTGAATTACTTAGATATCGTTTAGTTGATGGAACATATGGATGGTTTGCTGAAACCGACATATTTGAAAAATCAATCTTTTAAAGTTTAAAATGCTTGTAAAATATTTTTTTAGAAAGGAGTGCACAAAATGTTAGTTTATCTTATAAACATTGCCCTAATACTTTTATGGGGCGTAATTTTATTAAAATACAAACCAACTGAGAAAAAGAAAAAAATATATTGTGGAATTGTTGCACTCCAGTGGATTTTAATTTCAGGACTTCGACATAGGTCGGTAGGAGCTGATACACTAGTTTATGCTGAGAGTTTTGAAAGAGCAAAAAATATTTCTTGGAATGCAATTTTATCAAATTGTTATAACTATTTGTTCAATGGTTTTGATATAAAAGACCCAGGATATTATTTGTTGCAAAAGGTATTTCAAATTTTTTCAGATAGTTATCAGCTTTTTTTGATTTTTATTGCAGTTGTATTTATAGGATTGATGGCGAGATGGATATATAAATACTCGTCTATGCCAGAATTAAGTTTTATTGTTTATTCTGTCTTATTCTATTCCTTCTTCTCTGTTACTGGTCACAGACAAACCTTAGCGACAGCCCTTATTGTTTTCTTGGGTTATGAATTTGCAAAAGAGAAGAAACCAATTAAATTTGCAGTTGTAGCGTTTATAGCTTTTATGCTTCACAAATCTTCATTGGTGTTTCTTCCGTATTATTTTATTGCCAATATAGCTATAACGCCAATTTATATAGGTGCAATGGCGATTATTCTTATAATAGTTGTTGCGTTAGGTGAAACTTTATATGCGCCAATTGCATTTTTATTTGGCTTTGAGGAAGAACAAATCTTTTATGAAGGTGGCGGAACAGAAACCTTTGTTTTGTTAATGGTTGCAGTTTGTATAGTTTCATTTGCTTTATATCCATGGATACAAAAAAGAAGAGAAGATACAAGCAATATCTATAGTATGGTATATTTAACATTATTAACTACTTTGTTAGTTGCGCAACAGCAAAGTTTTATGCGTATTCAACAGTACTACTCATTGATTATTATGATAACAATTCCAGAAATGGTTTTATCAGTAAAGAAAGAATATAGAGTATTTGTATATTTTGTAGGCGTGATCGTAATGCTATTATTCTTAATAAGTAAACGACCTTATTATATGTTCTTCTGGCAATAAAGAAGGGAGAGAAAGTAATGAAAGTTTTATGGATTGTAAATATGCTATTACCTGAGGCGGCGGAATTTCTTGGAGTTCAGACAAGCCCAAGTGGTACATGGATGATAGATTTGTCAAATAGAATTGCTGAAAATGAAAATATAGAGCTTGCCGTTGCGTGTGTTCAAGGCAATGAGTTCAAGAAAATAGAAATTAATAATAAAACTTATTATATTCTTCCAGGTGGTGGAAAACAGCTTTTGTTCTATAACAACAAGAGTATTAATTATTGGAAACAAATTGAAGAAGATTTCAAGCCTGATATCGTTCACATTCATGGTACTGAATATAGCCATGCATTGCCATATATGAATGAATATCCAAACAAAAAGTACCTTGTTACTATACAGGGCATCATTAATAAAATTGCCGAGAAAAATGACGGTGAGTTAACATTCTGGCAAAAACTAAAATATCGTACAAAGAGTGATTGGCTTCATTTGAACGGTATGTTTGAAAGAAAACAATTAATGAAGAAAAACAGTAAGTATGAAAAAGAAATTATTTCCCGTTGTCAGTATGCAACAGGTAGAACTGATTGGGATAAATTCTGGATGGAGTCAGTTAATAAGGACATCAAGTATTTCCGTTGTAACTACAACCTTCGTGAAGAATTTTATAATAGTGAAAAATGGTCGCTAGATAGTGCTGAAAAGCATACTATTTATGCATCCAATTCTCCACAAACACCATTCAAAGGCGGACATATAGCTCTTCAGGCTCTTGCAATTGTAAAAGAGAAATTTCCTAATGTAAAAATGAGAGTTTTATCTCCTGAAGCTCCTGATGGTAATATTGTTGTTAAAGGTGGTTACTCAAAATACTGCCATAAACTTATTGAAGATTTAGGACTTAAAGAAAATCTTGAATTTTTGCCAAGACTTGATGCTAACGGTGTAATTAATGTGATGAGAACATCTCATGTGTGCGTAATTCCTTCATCTATGGAAAATGCATCAGCAACATTGCGTGAAGCTATGCATATTGGTACTCCATGCCTCGCATCTTATCGTGGCGGTATGACTCATCTTCTTAAAGATGGCATTAGCGGATTTTTCTTCGACTTTAACGAGGTTGAATATCTTGCAGGTAGAATCATTGAACTTTTCGAAAATGACGATTTGGCTGTTAAGTTTTCGCGAAATGCCGTTAAAGATGCAGAGGTCATGCATGATAGAGTTAAAAACATTGAAGATATGATTAATGTGTATAATTTGATAATAGAAAGAAATTGAATTGGTAGGTGATTTGCTATGAAAAACTACAAGACAGATGTTCCGGTATTATTGATTTTTTTCACAAGACCAGATACTTTTGAAAAAGTTTTTGAGGCAGTAAAAAAAGCACGTCCATCTAAACTTTTTCTTGCTTGTGATGGCCCTCGTGAAAATAGACCAGATGATATTGAAAAAATAGAAGAATGCAAAAGAATAGCGTCTAATGTTGATTGGGAATGTGAAGTGCATACAAATTATTCTGACGTTAATCTTGGTTGCGGTGTTCGTCCTCAATCTGCAATTTCATGGGCACTATCCATTGTTGACAGAATAGTAATTCTTGAAGATGATTGCATTCCTGATGAAACATTTTTCCCTTATATGGCAGAGCTTCTTGAAAAATACAAGGATGACGAGCGAATCGGTATGGTAAGTGGTCTTAATCATTTAAGAACATGGAATTGTGATAAATATAGTTATTGCTTTACCAAAACGGCTGCTATCTGGGGTTGGGGAACATGGGCAAGAGTATGGAAAGATTATGATTATACGGTTGCATCTTTAGACTCTCCATATGTTCAAAATTTAATAAAGAAGCAAATCACGTTTAATAGAGCAAAAGATGCTAAGGTAAAATTGTGGTTAAAGACAACTGAACGTGTAAAAAATGGTGAGAACATATCATATTGGGATTCACAGTTTGGATATCTCAAAATGTATAAAGGTTATCTTTCAATTGTTCCAAGAACAAATCTTATACATAACATAGGTGTTGGCGAATCATCAACTCATGCTAATTCAAATATTAGTTCTAAATGGCAAAAGGGGATGTTACATTTCATTCCTACTGAGCCAATAGAAAGTCCATTAATTCACCCAGATTTTGTTATGTGTGATACAGAATATGACGATACTGTAGATAAAATTTGGGGCTATCCTAATCCTATATTGAAACAGTTTGGACGAGTTAAACGTTTGCTTAAGCGAATTTTCAAAAGAGGTTAATTATGAATAATATTCAAGTTTCTATAATTGTTCCAATATATAATGCTGGGAAATATATTGAAGATTGTGCTAATAGTATCTTAACCCAAACATTTAGTAATTTGGAACTTATACTTGTTGATGACGGTTCAAAAGATAATAGTCTTGAACTTTGTCAAAGAATTGCTGAAAAAGATTCTAGAGTTAAAGTATTACACAAAGAAAATGGTGGAACATCTTCTGCAAAAAACTACGGTATCAAAAATGCAATAGGTGATTATATTGCATTTTGTGATGCGGATGATACTCTTGATAACGAATATATTGAAAACCTATATAAAGGTGTTGCTATTTATAATGCAGATGCATGTGTGGGTAATGTAGCGTTTACTCGTACATGTGATTCTAAAGTTGTTTCACAAAGAACTGTTGAAATGTATGAAGGTATATTTTCATTAAAGGAATTTATGGAATATTATCCAAAATATATGCCTAATGCAGTTATAGGTGCACCTTGGAATAAACTGTATAGACGAAGTATTATTATTGAAAATGAGCTCGTTTTTAATACGAAAATTAAAAATAATGAAGATACACATTTTAATTTTGAATTTCTTGCAAAATGTGAAAATATTTATGTAAGTAAAGCGCCATATTATAATTATATGGACAGAGTTGAAGTGGTTTCTGCGTCAAAAGGATATATTCCAAATATTTTTGAAATTTATACACTTACATATAAAAAAGCTGTTGATTTTTTGAATGAAATTGATTTGTATGATGAGTATATTAGTTTTCAAAATACTTATTATATCGATCTTGTAATCGGTGCAATAAACGGTATTGTTAATGGGAAAAATAAATTTTCTAAAAAAGAAAAAATAGAACAGATAAAGAAAATTTGTGCAAACGAGTCTGTGTGCAGTGCTGTTGGTACAGTAAAGCATAGTAGTGTGAAAAAACAGTTGGCAGTTAATTTGATTCAAATGAAACAAGCAAGATTTTTATATTATATGTTTTCATTGAACAAATGATATAAGATAACAACATTATGGAAGTGATATAAAGTTGAATAGTTCAAAGCAAATTAAAACAGGTGCATTGTTATCATATTTTGCGATAGCATTTAATATGATTTCAGGTTTAATTTATACCCCATGGATGATAACGCAAATCGGTCAAAGTAACTATGGATTGTATACTCTTGCAACCTCACTTATTACTATGTTCGTAATGGACTTTGGTTTAGGCGGAGTTGTTTCGCGCTTTATATCAAAATTTAACGCTGAGGGTAAGAAAGAGACAGTCAACAATTTCATGGGTTTGGTGTATAAACTTTATCTTGCCATCGATGCGTTGATTTTATTTGCTTTGGTAATTGTAAGTTTGTTTATAAATAATATTTATGATAATCTTACAGCATCTGAACTTGAAACCTTTAAAATTCTTTATGTAATTGTAGGACTTTTCAGTGTTATTTCGTTCCCATTTACAAATCTAAATGGAATACTTACAGCTTTTGAGTGTTTTACTCAAATGAAACTCGCAGATTTGTTCCATAAGGTATTTATAATTGTAGCAATGATTATAGCACTTTCTTGTGGATTGGGTGTTTATGCATTAGTTTCTGTAAATGCTATTGCTGGGTTATTGACAATCGCAGTTAAATATATAATTATTCGTAGGAAAACAGGAATTAAAGTTAATTTCAAATATAAGGATAAGCAGTTAACAAAAGAAGTTTTTAATTTTTCTTTATGGACAACTATAAGAATGTTGGCTGAAAGACTTGTTATAAATATTTCACCATCCATTATTGCTGCAGTTTCGGTTACTGGTTCAGTAGGTGTTGCTGTTTTTGGACTAGCTCAAACAATTGAAGGCTATGTTTACACTTTTGCTACTGCGATTGATGGTATGTTTATGCCACGAATTGCAAAGATTATTTATGGAGAGAAAAAACGTGAAAATCTTATGCCGTTAATGATTAAAATAGGTAGAATTCAGTGTATGATTATCGGATTACTCATAACAGGATTTATTGCGGTAGGCAAGTCGTTTATTGTTGATATTTGGAACAAACCTGATTTTGTTCAAAGTTATATTTGCACCATTTTGATGATAGTTCCCAGCTATTTTTATTTGCCAATGCAAATTGCAAATACAACTTTAATTGTAGAAAATAAAATTAGTGTAAGAGCATATGTATTTACTGTTGTTGGTATTGTAAATGTGTGTCTTTCATTGGTTTTCTCAAAATATTGGGGAGCAATAGGTGCATCACTGTCAATTTTCGTTGCTTATATGTTAAGAGCATTACTTATGGCAATAATGTATAGAATAGTTCTGAAATTTGATATGTGGCATTTCTTTAAAGAAACTTTCCTTAAAATTACACCATTCTTATTAGTTGCAATGGGTGTAGGTCTGGGTCTTGAACACTTTAACCCAATGGCTCACGGTTTCTTGCGATTCACAATTAATGGTGGGGTATTTGTAGCAATTTTTTGCGTTTTAATGCTGTTATTCGGTTTGAATCAGTATGAAAAGGATTTATTCTTTGGAATATTCAAAAAAGTGTTAAATAAAATAAAACGATAAGTGGGATATTGATTAAATGAAAAACATATTCATTGGGGGCATCTTTCCTGAGGAAAGAATGGAAGAAATTCAAAAAACTGAATATATAAGTGACACGGTCTCTTCTGATACCTTGCAAAAAAATATTATAAAAGGTATTGAAGAGCATACTAAAGAGCACTTGACCATTTTTAACACCTATTTCTTGCACGATAGGCATCATAACTTTAAAAGGGTACAGCCTTACATCTGGACCTGTAAAAAAGATGGTGGCATAAATTACAATTTGCCTTACGTTCGCTTAAGAGGGTATTCTCTTTTTTCAAAGGCGTGTTCAGTAAGAAAAAACGTTTTAAAATGGTTAAAAGAAAATAACACTAATGAGACAACAAATGTCATTGTTTATCCTGCCTACTTTCCGTTCTTAATGGCACTTACTAAAATAAAGAAAAAGTTTCCTATTAATGTATGCTTAGTTGTTGCGGATTTGCCACAGTATATGGGGCTTCAAGAAAGAAAAACCTTGTACCAAAAGCTTTCACTTAAGGTAACAATGTATTTGTTTAATAAGCATCTTCCAGTTGTTGATAAATTTGTTCTTCTTACCGAAGAAATGAATAAGTTTGTAAACAAAGAAAACAAGCCTTATGTTGTTATGGAGGGTATTGCATCTGAATTGTATGAATATATGGATTTGCCTAAACAGGAAAATCCTAAAGTTGTTTTATATTCAGGTGGAATGCAAAAAAAATACGGAATACCAAATATTCTTGAAGCTACAAAACTTATTAGTGATAGCAGTGTTGAGTTCCGTTTTTATGGTAAGGGCGATGCCGTTGATTTAATCAAGGCTTATGCCAAAGAAGATAATAGAATCAAATATATGGGTAGCATCGGTTTGAATGAGTTGCATATAGAGCAACAAAAAAGTACAATTCTTATTAATCCAAGACAAAATAATGAAGAGTTTACTAAGTATTCATTTCCATCAAAAAATCTTGAGTATATGCTTTCGGGTCGCCCTACAATTTGCTATAAGCTTGATGGAATGCCTGACGAATATAAAGATTATTTAATAATTCCTGAGGACGATTCTGTTGAAAGTCTTGCAAAAGCAATTTCAACTGTTTTAAGTATGACAGATGAAAAGCAAAAGAAAATAGGACAAAAAGCTCGTGATTTTGTTTTAAATAATAAAAATTATATTGTTCAAACAAAAAGAATTATTGAATTAATTGGAAAAAGTGAGTAGAGAATATGCCGTTTCTTTGTTTAGGAATACATTTGATTTTGCTTATAGTAACTTATGTGATTTATAAGAAAATCAGTAATCCATTTGTGTTTTTTAATTTAATATGGTCTGTTCTGATTGCTATTTCGATTATTGGAACAAGAGGGATAAATAAACCTAGCAGTGATATTTATTATATTTTTATGCTGGGTGGCTTTGCATATAATATTTCAGGTGGAATGTTTATGCTATTAGACCAGTTTATTCATTCAACCAATAAGATGTATAACAAAAAGGTATACATAAATGATGCGTGGAAAAAAACAACATTCATTATATTGAATGTTATTATTCTTTGTTATTATTTGTATAAGGGCTTTGAGTTGTTGTCTTCTTTGACAAGCGGCACTTCATATCAGAATATACGTGGCTACTATTATTCAGATGATTACTTTACTACTACATATGAGTATTTAATAGTTACATATATTTTTGACCCATTAATAACTGTTTCTGAAATCATTTTTGCTATTAATTTGTTAGATAAAAAGTATAACAAATATTCAATGGCTGTAATGTTGATAAATATTATTTTACGTGCATTGATAAGTGGCGGTAGAATGATTGTTTTTGAATTTGGTGTTATTATATTGATTTGTTTTATTCTCAATATAAAAGTAATAAAAGATAGTAAAAAAATAAAATTACAGATGTTTGCTATATTTGCAGTTGCAATAGTTGTTGCCGGGGCAATTAGTCTTGGTCGTTCACAAGTGGAAAGCAGGGGATTTTTCCAGGGTGTGTTTGAATCTTTAGTTTCAAATTTCACAGGTTCATTTACGTACTTCTCCATATTGGAAAGATTGAATAGTTATTCGTCTGATTCATTTATTGCTGTGGTTTTTGCAGGACTGCTTGATATGATTTCAATGATACTTAATTATTTAGGCATAACAAATATAGATTTAGTAAGAAATACAATTGGAACAATATTGGCAAAATTCTACCTCATAGGTGATTTGTCTTATAATGCTATGCCTACGATGTATTATTTTTTTTATGGAAGTTTAGGAAAACTTGGCATTTTGTTCGGTAGTGCGATTTTTGCTTTTTATTGTACTTTTGCATACAAACGTAATCAACGATTTGGTACATACAAATCGTTTGCATTCTATCTTTTAATGATGCTTGTTATTATGGAAACACCAATGAAATGGTTGCCGTTTGATACATCTTTCATAATGGCGATGATTTATATTGTAATATTTGTAAGTAATAGAAAAATGGATATTAAGGTTCCACTGGAGAAAAAACGATGAGCTTATCAGTTATAATTCCAAATTATAATAATGAAAAGTTTATACGAAAATGTCTTGATAGCGTGTTGTCACAAACGCTTGTGCCTGACGAAATAATTGTAGTTGATGACTGCTCAAAGGATAATTCAGTTGCAATTATCAAAGAGTATGAGTCAAAATACCCTAATGTAAAAGGTGTCTATCTGGAACAGAATGGGGGAGTATCTCACGCACGAAATACAGGCATTTTAACTGCTACAAGTGAATATGTAACTACTCTTGACGCAGATGACTTTTATTTCAATAATCAAAAGCTCGAAAATGAAATGAAGTTATTGAATGAAAAAGGTGGAAATGTTTTAACATATTCAAAAATCGTTTATTGTGATGAAGAAGATAACATAATCCGTTATCTTGACTATAAAAAGAGCGAGTATTTTGAGGGCAATCTTTTTGATTCATTGCTTAAAGAAAAAATAACAAAAACCTTAATGAGAGATTGCTGTTTTCCAAGAGAAGCGGTAATAGAAGCAGGGCTGTATGACGAGCAATCATCACTTTATGAAGACTATGATTTGCTTATACGACTTGCGAAAAAAATACCATTTTATTGTACTTTTGAGTATGGTACTGCGTATCGTCAAAAAAACTTCGGACTTTCTCAAAGACCTGTAGAAGAGTGCATAAAAGTAAAAAACAGCATTATTGAAAAGTATTTCTCAGAGTTAACAACTGTTCATTTGTTGCGAGTTAAAATGTACAGAAACATCCGCAAGCTTATGTCAAAGTCAAAGAATTTATTAAAATGAGGCTGAATTATGAAAAAACAAGGCTCAAACAGAATATCACATTTTGCAAAGGTTAACGAAAATACTGTGTTAGAGGGCAACAACTATATCGGTCGTTGGTCATCAACTAAAAACACAAAAATCGGTTTTGCAAGTTATATCGGTTCAAAAACAAAACTTAATAATGTGAAAATAGGTAGATATTGTTCAATCGGTTCTAATATTTCAATTATTGACGGTAAACATCCTACAGATACTTTTGCATCTACACACCCTGCTTTTTATGCAGTCAACAATGCATCTCAACTGAAATATGTTACTAAGAATAAATTTCAGGAATTTTCATTTACAGATGAAAACGGAACAGTTGTTGAAATTGGTAACGACGTCTGGGTTGGTAATGATGTACGTATAATCGGTGGCGTAAAAATCGGCGACGGTGCTGTAATCGGCTCTTGTGCCCTTGTAACTAAAGATGTTGAGCCATATTCAATAGTTGGTGGAGTACCTGCAAAAGTAATTAAAAAGAGATTTTCAGATGATATAATTAGTAAGCTTCTTGAAACAAAATGGTGGAATAAAGATGCAGAATGGATTAGTTCAAATGCAGAAATCTTTGATAATGTAGAAAAGTTATTAGAAGAATTAGAAAAATAAATCGGAGAAAACTATGTCCCGTATTGATAACTCACTAAAAAATATCAAATATACTTCTCTTGCACAAATGGTGAATTTCATTATCGTATTTGTGTCACGAAGAATATTTGTCCATGTACTTTCAACTGAATATTTGGGACTTAACGGCGTGTTCTCAAATATTTTGTCAATGCTGTCGTTGGCAGAATTAGGATTAGGCACAGCCATCTGTTTCTGCCTTTATAAGCCCATTTATGATAAAGATGAGAAAACAATCAATTCTATTATGCTTTTCTATAAAAAGGCATATACGCTGATTGGCACTATTGTTTTTGTCATAGGCGCAGCACTTACACCTTTCCTTAACTTTATTGTTGAAGAGTTACCTAATATCCCTCATATCAGAATAATATATCTGATGTTTGTGTTTAACAGCGCTGCCTCATATTTCTTTGTTTATAAGAAAACATTATTGATTGCAGACCAAAAACAGTATGTTTCAAATGTTATTCATCAGGCAACCGTACTTATAATGAATGTGTTGCAGATTGCGTTATTGCTATTAACACATAATTATTTCAGTTATCTTATAATTATGATAGCTTGCACATTGGGGCAGAACATTTTTGTTTCAATGCTTGTAAATAAAAAATATCCTTATCTTGATATGAAAAATGCAGAACCACTTGATAAGGAAACTAAAAAAGAAGTATTCAAAAATATTAAAGCTATGACATCACACCGTGTAGGTGGTGTTGTAGTAAACGGAACAACAAATATTATAATGGCAAAGTTTGTAAGCGTTGTTTCTGTTGGACTTTATTCAAACTATTACCTTATAAAAAATACGCTGATTTCAATTGTTACAATGCTGTTTCAATCCATTACCTCAAGCGTTGGCAATCTTGGTGCTGAAACAGATGATGGTGAACGAAAAGAAACAGTATTCAATGCACTTAATCTTATTGGTGCATGGGTAATCGGATTTTCGTCAATCTGTTTGTTTGTGTTGTTTAATCCGTTTGTTACATTGTGGGTAGGTAGCGATTACCTTTTCAATATGAGAATTGTTGCTCTCATTGTAATCAACTTTTATATGTTAGGTATGCGCCAACCTGTGCTTACCACTCGTGATGCGTTAGGTATTTTCTGGTATGATAGGCACAAACCTATTGTAGAATCAGTAATAAATCTTGTGGCATCAATTCCGTTGGCAATTTATATGGGTGTTGAAGGTGTGTTGCTTGGTACACTTATCAGTACAGTAACAACTTCTCTCTGGGTTGAACCATATGTGCTATATAAACACGGATTCAAAAAGAAAGCAACGACATATTTTGTCAAGTATATAGGTTACACTCTGGTAACTGTTTTTGCAGGTGGTGTATGCTGGATTATATGCAAAAACTTACCAATCAGCAATACATATATACTGTTCGTGACAAAAGCAATTATATGTGGTATAATACCGAATATGATCTTTTTGTTGGCATATTTCAGAACAAAGCCGTTCAAGATGTTATTAAATATATTAAAAAGTAAACTATTTTCGAGGAAAGTGATATAAATGTTTAAAGGCAAAACTTTAATGATTACAGGTGGTACTGGTTCATTTGGTAACACAGTGCTTCGAAGATTTCTAGAAACTGATATTGGCGAAATCCGTGTTTTCTCTCGTGATGAGAAAAAGCAAGACGATATGCGTCACGAATTTCAGCAAAAGTGTCCTGAAGTTGCGGACAAGCTCAAATTTTATATAGGTGATGTTCGTGATTTACAATCAGTTAAGAATGCAATGCACGGTGTTGACTACATTTTCCACGCTGCAGCACTCAAGCAGGTTCCATCTTGCGAATTTTTCCCTGTTGAAGCAGTTAAAACAAATGTTTTAGGTACAGACAATGTTCTTACTGTCGCTATTGACGAAGGCGTTAAATGCGTAATCTGTCTTTCAACTGATAAAGCTGCATACCCTGTAAATGCTATGGGTACTTCAAAAGCTATGATGGAAAAAGTTGTTGTTGCAAAATCAAGAACAGTTTCACCTGAAAAGACAAAGATTTGCTGTACTCGTTACGGTAATGTTCTTTGCTCACGTGGTTCAGTAGTACCTCTCTGGATTGACCAGATTCGTGAGGGTAAGCCGATTACAATTACAGAGCCTTCAATGACTCGTTTCGTTATGAGCCTTGAAGAAGCAGTTGACCTTGTTCTCTTTGCATTTGAGAATGGCGAAAGCGGTGACATTCTCGTTCAGAAAGCACCTGCTTGCACAATTGAAGTTCTTGCAAAGGCTGTTGCAGAACTCTTTAATCCTGAAACTGAAATCAAAGTTATAGGTATCCGCCACGGCGAAAAGATGTATGAAACACTTCTTACAAATGAAGA
>CALAEV010000035.1 GCA_937892525.1 uncultured Clostridia bacterium | reverse complement strand
GTTGTTGCTATATATGCTTCTGGTTGATAGTAATCGTAATAGGATACGAAGTATTCAACTGCATTTTCAGGGAAAAACTCCTTAAATTCAGCACAAAGCTGACCTGCAAGAGTTTTATTATGTGCTAAAACAAGAGTAGGTCTATTAAGTTTTGCGATAATATTTGCCATAGTAAATGTCTTACCGGAGCCTGTAACACCCAGCAAAGTTTGTTCTTTATAGCCTTTATTAATACCATCAACAAGTTTTTCAATTGCTTGTGGTTGGTCACCTGTGGGCTTATAATCACTTACTAACTTAAACATATAATACCTCTCGCACATTTGTTCGTCTTATTATACAACAAACTATAAATAAAATCAACATTATCACAAAAATATTTGCATAAAAATCATATAGAAATCATTTTTTGAGGTAGCTAATTATGATGAATTATATATGGATTGCAATTATATTCTTTTCGGTAATAACTGCAGTATTCAAAGGTACTGCAAATGAACTGTCAAACGGAATAATAACCAGTGGAAATACTGCAGTTGATTTGTGCCTTTCTCTTCTAGGAACTTTTTGTTTATGGAATGGGTTAATGAATATTGCAGAAAAATCAGGGTTATCGCAAGCATTTGCAAAATTAACTGCACCAATTCTATGTAAATTATTTAAGGGATTAAAAAAAGATAGCGATGCAATTTTACCAATTAGTCTTAATATCACATCAAATCTTTTAGGTTTATCAAATGCAGCAACACCAATAGGAATTGAAGCTATGAAAAAACTTGCAAAAGAAAATACAGGAAAATCAACACCAAGCAATAATATGGTTTTATTTGTTGTTATGAACTCGGCTGCATTGAGACTTATTCCATCAACTGTTGCAGGGATACGAGCAAATCATGGGTCTATGAATCCATTAGAAATAATTGTTCCATCAGTAATTACATCAATTTTTGCGTTGACTGTTGGTATAACAATGACTAAAATACTTGAAAGGTTTTTTAAGTATGAATAACTTTTCAGATTATATCTTACCTGTTTTTATACTTTTAATAATTGGGTTTGGCGTGTATAAAAAAATTGATGTATTTGGCACTTTTATTGATGGTGCTAAAAAAGGTTTTGATGTTTTTTTATCGATTCTCCCCTCTTTAACCGCATTGTTTCTTGCAGTACAAATGCTAAAATCTTCGCAAGGTATTGAAATTATTACGAGAACGCTTACACCTGTTGCAGATTTGCTTAAAATACCGCCTGATACACTTCCACTATGCATACTATCTCCAATTTCAGGTGGAGGGTCATTAAGCGTTTTTGAGTCGATTATAAGCGAATACGGACCTGACTCATATATAGGACGAGTTGCATCAGTTATGATGGGGTCAACAGAAACAACCTTCTATGCAATAACAGTATATTACGGTGCTGTTGGTATAAAAAAAATACGACACACAGCAATTTGTTCACTGTGTGCCGATTTTACTAGTTTTATTTTAGCAGGGATAATCGTAAGATTATTTTTCTATAAGTGACACGCCGCTCATTTCAGCAGGAATATCGAGTCCCATAATGTCAAGCATTGTTGGAGAAAGGTCGCAAAGTTTGCCACCTTCTGCTTTAAGTGTGCACTCTTTACCTACAACAACCAATGGTACTGGGTTTGTTGTATGAGCAGTAAATGGTGAACCATCGTCCTCATACATCTTGTCAGCGTTACCGTGGTCAGCAGTAATAAGAATTACACCATCCATTTTCATAGTTGCATCAACAAGCTTGCCAACGCATTCATCAACTGCTTCAACAGCCTTAACTGCTGCATCAAAGATACCTGTATGACCAACCATATCGCAGTTAGCATAGTTGAGGATTACAACATCATATTTACCACTTAAAATCTGTTCACAAGCAGCATCACAAACTTCATAAGCGCTCATTTCAGGTTTCAAGTCAAATGTTGAAATTTTTGGTGAGTCAATAAGAACTCTGTCTTCACCTGGGTAAACCTTTTCCTCGCCACCGTTATAGAAGAATGTTACATGGGCATACTTCTGTGTTTCAGCAATACGAAGCTGAGTTTTACCAAGTTTTGAAAGGTATTCACCCATTGTGTTTGTAAGAGTCTGAGGCTTATATGCAACATTTACATTTGGCATTTCAGCATCATACTGAGTCATACATACATAGTAAAGTGGGAAGAATTCTTTACGCTCAAATCCTGTGAAATCAGGGTCAACAAATGTTCTTGTAATTTCTCTTGCACGGTCAGGACGGAAGTTAAAGAAGATAACTGAATCGTTTGCAGAAATTGCATCTGTACCATTAACAACTGTTGGCATAACAAATTCATCTGTAAGATATTTACCGTCTTCGTCAATTGTTTCGTATGACTTTTTAACTGCTTCAAGTGCTGAATCAGTTGCAATGCCTTCACGGTTAACCATTGCATTGTAAGCCATACCAACTCTATCCCACATATTGTCACGGTCCATAGCATAAAATCTACCCATAACAGTAGCAATTTTACCTACGCCGATTTCTGCGAGTTTGTCTTCAAGTTCTTTAATAAAGTCAACACCTGAACTTGGTGGAACATCACGACCATCAAGCAAAGCGTGAACATACACTTTATCAAGGCCATTCTTCTTTGCAAGTTCTACAAGTGCGTAAAGATGTGTGTTATGACTATGAACACCACCATCTGAAAGAAGACCAATCAAATGAAGTGCTGAATTGTTTTGCTTACAATTCTCAATAGCACCCATAAATACATCATTCTCGAAGAAATCGCCATCCTGAATTGACTTTGTAATTCTTGTCAATTCCTGATATACAACGCGACCTGCACCGATATTAGTGTGGCCAACCTCAGAGTTACCCATCTGACCATCAGGAAGACCAACATCCATACCTGATGCACCGATATAAGTCATTGGATTATTCTTAAAAATTTCGTCAAGTCTTGGTGTTTTTGCCGCTGTGATTGCATTACCGTAATCACTTGGGTTGTAACCAAAACCGTCCATAATACATAAAACTACAGGTTTTTTCATTTAATTCACCTTTAAATTATTTAGATGCAGCAGCAACGATTTTTGAGAAATCAACTGCTTTAAGAGATGCGCCACCGATAAGACCACCGTCAACATTTACTTTAGCAACAAGTTCATCAGCATTTGCAGCATTCATTGAACCACCATACTGAACTGTAACTGTTTCAGCAACATCAGCACCGTATGCTTCTGCAATAGCTTCACGAACATAGCCGTTGCCTTCGTCAGCCTGGTCAGCAGTTGCTGTAACGCCTGTACCGATAGCCCAAACAGGCTCATAAGCGATAATTACGTCTTTAAGCTGTTCTTTTGTAACATTTGTAAGTGCCATCTTTGTCTGGAACTTAAGAAGTGTTTCTGTATAGCCAAGCTCTCTCTGTTCAAGTGTTTCACCAACACAGATAATTGCTTTAAGACCTGCATTAAGAGCTGCAAGTGAACGAAGGTTTACAGTCTGGTCTGTTTCGCCAAAATACTGTCTTCTTTCGCTATGACCGATAACAACATATTCAACGCCTGCTTCTTTAAGCATATCTGCTGAAATTTCACCAGTATAAGCACCAGAAGCCTTGAAGTGAACATTTTCTGCACCAATTTTAATATTTGAACCTTTAGCTGCTTCAACTGCTGCAGGAATATCAATAAATGGTACGCAAAGTACTACATCACAATCAGCATTTGCTACAAGAGGTTTCATTTCTTCAATAAGTGCTTTTGCCTGAGAAGGTGTGTTATTCATTTTCCAGTTACCTGCGATAACTGCTCTACGAAGTTCTTTTTTCATAA
>CALAEV010000034.1 GCA_937892525.1 uncultured Clostridia bacterium | reverse complement strand
ACACATCACAGATGGTTAGAACAATCAAATACTTCGCAGAACTTTAATTCTTAAAAGTATATAAAATTAGAGCAGGTGTAAAAACCTGCTCTTTTTTATTTGTTAATTCCAAGTTTATGTTTTAAAACATTAATTTTTCTAACAATTTTACTTCTTGTTCGTTCATAGCAATTATCAACTTCAGGATGTGGAATATGAGAGCCACCAAAAATTTCTCTGAAAATTCTATTTATTCTTCTCCTGCCACGAACAGATATTTCTGGCTTTGGTAGAGAATTATAATAATCTAAATCTTTTTCCACGAATAATCACTCCTCGCAAGACAATAATACTCCGTATGGAGTATTATTGTCAACCCCATACGGAGTATTTGTTACAATTGTTTCGTGGTGAAGTTTATGGAAACAAGATTAAAAGATTTAAGAACAGACCACGATTTAACACAAAAACAATGTGCTAAAATCGCGTTTATATCTAAAAATTCATATATACGGTACGAAAACGGAACAAGAGTTCCGCCTTTAGATACAATAAAACTTTTTGCAGAATATTATAATGTATCAATTGATTATATTGCAAAATTAACTAACGAAACAAAACCATATAAAAAATGAATTTAAGCAGGTTTAAAAACCTGCTTTTTTATTGCTCTTTTTGATTTGTTATGATATTATAAATATAATAAATTTCGAGGGGATTTTATTATGTCTAAATTTACAGAAAAAATCGTTGTTGGTGCTATGAAATTAGGTATGAAAATCATTGGTGCCGATGTTTCACAAGATGAAGCACTTGAGGCTTTAGGCGAAGTAACCGTTACTGACGGTATGCCTGAAATCTTGCGTGAGGCAGCAGCAGAAAGTGCAATACTTCTTAAAAACGATAACACATTACCATTCCAGAAAGGTAGTCGTGTTTCTGTTTTTGGTAGAGTACAGAACGATTGGTTTTTCACAGGCTACGGCTCAGGTGGAGATGTTAAAAAGCCTTATGGCGTAAATCTTATTGATGGGCTTAAAAACTGTGAAGATTTAGTGCTTAACACAGAACTTTCTGATTTATACGAAACTTGGTGTGGTGCAAACCCTGTTGACCATGGGGTTTGGGGACATTGGCCAAGATACTATGAAGAAATGCCATTAACTGCTGAAATCGTCAAAAACGCAAAAGAAAGTAGCGACCACGCAGTTTATGTAATCGGTCGTTCATCAGGCGAAGACCGTGAAAACACTCTTGAAAAAGGTAGTTTTTATGTAACCGACGACGAAAGAAACGCTCTTCACAGAATTTGTGAGCAATTTGACAAGGTTACACTTCTTCTCAACATAGGCTCTGTTATTGATATGAGTTGGATTAGAGAATTTGAAGGTAAAATCGGTGCAATTTTAATAGTATGGCAAGGTGGTATGGAAAGTGGCAACGCAGTTGCAGATTTGCTTTGTGGCAAAGTAACACCAAGTGGTAAACTTACCGATACTATTGCAATCAAATATGAAGATTACCCATCATCTGCTCACTTTGGCAATCTTAAATTCAATGAATATGTTGAAGATATTTATGTTGGCTACCGTTATTTTGAAACCTTTGCAAGAGACAGAGTTCTTTACCCATTCGGCTACGGTCTTTCATACACAACATTTGATATTTCAACTGAAAAGTTTGATTATAGTAATGGTGAACTTACATTCACTTGCACAGTTAAAAACACAGGGGACTACAAGGGTAAAGAAACAGTACAGATTTATGTTGAAAAACCTTGTGGAAAACTTGGCAACCCTGCTCGCGAGCTTGTCGGATTTGCAAAGACAAAAGAATTAGCACCAAATGAGAGTGAAGCTCTTGTTATTACAATCCCTGAAAACCGTATCTGGTCTTATGATGATAGTGGTAAGAGTGGTTATGCTTACTCTTATGTTATGGAAAAGGGCGAATATAAGTTATATGTGGGTAATTCTGTTCGCGATGCACAGTGCGTAGGTGGTTTTGGAATTAACGAAACTAAACTTAAAGAACAACTTACACAAGCAGGTGCACCACAAGTTGCATTTGAAAAGTTTGTAGCAGTTGAAGAAAATGGTGTTCGCAAAGCGACAAAAGAAACTGTAAAACTTCGTGAATACGACTTAAAGCAGATTATTCTTGATAACATTAAAGATGGTGTTCCACAAACAGGCGACAAGGGAATTAAACTTCAAGATGTTAAAGATGGAAAGGCGACTCTTGATGAGTTTGTAGCACAATTATCACTTGACGAATTAGAAGCAATCTCTCGTGGCGACTACAAAATGGATTCTCCACTTGGCGCAAAAGGTAACGCAGGTGCTATGGGTGGCGTACTTCAAAGCTTACGCGATAAAGGTGTTCCACCAATGATTACAACTGACGGCCCGTCAGGTATTCGACTTCTCTCATATTGTTCGCTTATTCCAAACGGTACTGCACTTGCAAGTACATTTAACGCTGACCTTGTTGAAAAAGTTTATACAAAAATCAGTGAAGAAATGAAAGAAAAGGGTAGCGATATTCTTTTAGGCCCTGGTATGAATATTCACAGAAGTCACCTTTGCGGTAGAAACTTCGAGTATTATTCAGAAGACCCTGTTGTAACAGGTCTTATCGGTGCAGCTGCAGTTAAGGGTATTCAACACAACGGCAGGAAGGCTTGTCCTAAACACTATGCTTGTAATAATCAAGAGGTAAACCGTACTCGTAATGATTCAAGAGTTTCAGAAAGAGCTTTACGCGAAATTTATCTTAAGGGCTTTGAAATCTGTATTAAAGAGGCAAAGCCACAAACTCTTATGACATCTTACAACTTGATTAACGGCGTATGGGGACATTACAACTATGACCTTTGCAAGCGTATTCTTCGCGATGAATGGGGCTTTAAAGGTCTTGTAATGACAGACTGGTGGATGCGTCCGTCAAAGAGTCCTGAATTCCCTAAACTTCGCGACCAAGCATATAGAGTGCGCGCAGGTGTAAATGTGCTTATGCCAGGTGGCGACAGAGTTACAAACGGCAAGCCTGATGGCACATTACTTAAAACTTACGGCAAAAAAGACGGAATTACCCTTTATGAAATGCAAGAAAATGCAAAATGGGTATTAAAACTTTGCTTAAAGAAAGATGATTAAGTTATGAAAACTAAAGTTATATCAATTATATTGTGTTTTGTTCTTATAATTACTGCTTTCGCAGGTTGCAAGAGAAATGAAGAAGAAAATACAACCACAACAACTACTACAACCACTACGGAAACTACAACCGAAACCACAACCGAAGGGCCTGTTTCTAACACGTCTTCATCAAACGGAAAAGTTCAGCGAGATAAAAGGCTTATCGGCAAGTGGAACGCATCAACAGACATAGTAATTGGTGAAAATGGTGAAACAGTAACTTCAAAATGTACTGTAACATTTAATAATGATGGTACTTTTTCACAGATTACAAGCGAAAAACAAGCACGACAGATGGTTGTTGACACTTATCTTATTACTTTCGGTTGTAAAAATGAACAAGAACTTGATGCACATATCCGCAAAACTACAAACCTTACTTTAGAGGGATATATTGCAATGGCACTTGCCAATATGACCGAAAACGATATGAATGTTAAAGGCACTTGGAAAACAGAAAATAACAAAACTCTTTATGAAACCACTTTCAATGGAACAAGAAATGTTACCGAAACAATGAAATATACAGTTTCTAATGATGGCAATACTTTAAAAATCAATATTAAAAATGGTGACGCAACAATTACAATGGTGCTTACAAAAGCATAAAAATAACGCCCTATTTTTAGGGCGTTTATTTTTTATTTATCATCTTTTCCGTATTTTTTATTTCGCTTTTCAACTCGTTTTTCGCGGATTTTCTCAAATGCAATTTCCGTAACCACAAAAAGTACAATCACAAGAATTGCAAAGAAAATACGAATAGGAGTAACTGTTAATTCATTTGAATACTTAACTGCTTTTTCTGCGAATGCCGTTATGGTGAAACTGAGGCATAAAACGACTGAAAACAGTATAGTATTCAGTTTTTTTATGCCATTTTTCATTTTTTATTCCTCAATTTCTTTGACTGCAATACCAAGTTCGTCAAGTTGAAGTGTATCAACAGGAGATGGGCATTCTGTCATTGGCTCACTTGCGTTCTGGAGTTTAGGGAATGCAATAACATCACGAAGTGAGTCAGCACCAATCATCTGCATAACAAGACGGTCAAGACCAATACCCATACCACCGTGTGGAGGAGGACCAAACTTGAATGCATCTGTTAAGAAACCAAATTTCTCGTATGCTTCTTCGTCAGAAAGACCAAGAAGTGTGAACATTCTTTTCTGGAGTGCAGGGTCAGTAATACGAATTGAACCACTTGAAAGTTCTACACCGTTAAGAACAAGGTCATAAGCCTTTGCGCGAACTTGAGCTTTGTCAGTTTCAAGATATTCTAAACATTCATCCATAGGTGAAGTGAATGGGTGATGCATTGCAACAAAGGTCTGTGAATCTTCGTCCCACTCGAAGAATGGGAACTCTGTAATCCAAAGAAGATTAAATTTGTCTGTTGGAATAATGTCGAGTTTCTTTGCAACTTCCTGACGGAGTGCGCCGAGAACTGAAAGAACACTATTTTTCTTTGTATCTGCAACAATTAATACAACGTCGCCTGTTTCTGCTCCTGCTTTATTAAGAAGTGCTGCCATTTCGTCTTCTGTAAGGAATTTTGCGAATGAAGATGCGAGTCCATCAGGCATAAGACGAGCAAATGCAAGTCCCTTTGCACCGATGCCACGAACAAACTCTGTTAATTTATCAATTTCTTTTCTTGTAAGAGTATTGACTGCATTTTTAGCTGTAATGCAATAAACCGCACCACCTGCTTCAAGTGCAGATGTGAATACACCGAAACCGCAATCCTTAACTACATCGCCCAAATCACAAAGTTCCATTTCGTAACGAGTGTCAGGCTTATCAGAGCCGTAACGCTCCATAGCGTCTTTATAAGTAAGGCGTGGGAGTGGCAATTGAATATCAACACCCATTGCTTCTTTGAATACACGCTGAATATAACCCTCTCCCATATTCATAACGTCGTCAACATCAACAAATGACATTTCAAGGTCAATCTGTGTAAATTCAGGCTGACGGTCAGCACGAAGGTCTTCGTCGCGGAAGCAACGGGCAATCTGCATATATCTGTCAAAACCTGCTACCATTGAAAGCTGTTTGTATAGCTGTGGAGACTGTGGGAGTGCGTAAAAACTGCCATTGTGAATTCTTGAAGGTACCAAGAAGTCGCGCGCACCTTCAGGAGTTGAACGAATAAGCATTGGAGTTTCAATTTCAATAAATCCGTTTTCGTCAAAATAGTCGCGAGTAATCTTTGTAATTTTGTGACGAAGAAGAATGTTCTTCTGTAAATCAGGACGACGAAGGTCAAGGTAACGATATTTAAGACGAGTTACCTCTGATGTCTGACAGTTTTCAACGATTTCAAAAGGTGGTGTTTCGCTTACACCAACAACTCTTAAATCTTTAACTTCAATTTCAATATCGCCTGTTGGAATGTCCTTGTTCTTTGAAGAACGTTCACGAACAACACCTTTTGCCATAAGCACATATTCGCTACGAACAGTAAAGGCTTTGTCGAAAACAGCTCTGTCTGTGTTATCATCGAATGCCAATTGCACAACACCTGTTCTGTCACGCAAATCAATGAAAATAAGAGCACCAAGGTCGCGACGACGCTGTACCCAACCTGCAACTGTAACCTCTTTGCCTACAAAATCAGCATTAAGAGTGCCACAGTAATCAGTTCTTTTTAATCCGTTCATTGTATCCATTAGTTATTACCTCCTAAAAGGTCTGATAAATCAAATCCTTCAACACCAAGAGACTCAAATCCTGACATAGC
The DNA here is from genome assembly GCA_937892525.1 of uncultured Clostridia bacterium. Taxonomy (GTDB): domain Bacteria; phylum Bacillota; class Clostridia; order Oscillospirales; family Acutalibacteraceae; genus Fimenecus. The sequence goes on along the minus strand of CALAEV010000034.1, from coordinate 42,710 downwards.
ATCTGAAATCACTTTTGTCTGAAAACTGTCAACAAAATCTGAAAGAGTCATTTCAGTTTCGTTACCTGTTTCCATATTTTTAAGTTTAATATTACCTGTTTCAATTTCGTTATCGCCTAAAACAAGTGTATATAATGCGCCAATTTTGTTAGCGTATTTCATTTGTGGTTTAAGTCCACGGCCAACTGTGTCAAACTGAACGCTCATACCCTCGTTGCGAAGTTCAGTTGCAATTTCTGCTGCTTTAAGATTTGCATTTTCACCCATACTTGCAATATACAAATCACATTTTTTAGGTTCAGGGAATGGTGTGCCTTGTGCTTCCATCAAAAGAAGAAGTCTTTCAAGACCCAAACCAAATCCGCAAGCAGGAAGTGGTTGACCACCCATTTCTTGGATAAGACCGTCGTAACGGCCACCACCACAAACTGTACCCTGAGCGCCGATTTCTTTTGAAACAAATTCGAAAACTGTTCTTGTGTAGTAGTCAAGTCCGCGAACAATCTGTGGATTAACTGTGTATTCAATATTCATAGCGTTAAGATATTTTTTAACGCTTTCAAAATGTTCTTTACAATCATCACAAAGGAATTCAATGACTGTTGGTGCTTTTTCTGCAATACCTGAACAAATAGGACTTTTACAATCAAGAATTCTCATTGGGTTTCTGTCAAGTCGACCTAAACATGTTTCGCAAAGGTCACCTTTGTATTGCTCAAAGTATTCTTTAAGTGCCTTGTGATAATGCTTTCTGCATTCAGGACAACCGATAGAGTTAATTTCAAGAGCGAGGTTGTTTATTCCAAGATAATTGAAAACTTCATTTGCAAGTGAAATAACTTCAGCATCAGCACTTGGAGCGCCTGCGCCAAAGCATTCAATACCAAACTGGTGGAATTCGCGAAGTCGACCAGCCTGTGGCTTTTCATATCTGTAGCAAGATGTAAGATAATATATTTTCTGTGGTAAACCTTCGTTGAAAAGACCATGCTCAAGGAATGCTCGCACAGCACCTGCAGTACCTTCAGGACGAAGAGTGATTGAACGACCACCTTTATCCTCAAATGTATACATTTCTTTTTGAACAACGTCAGTAGTTTCACCTACACCACGCTGAAAAAGTTCAGTATGTTCAAAAACAGGAGTTCGCATTTCGTGAAAACCAAAGTTTTCAGCAGTTTCACGCATAGCTGATTCCACATATTGAATTTTGTAACTTTCTTTTGGCAGGGTATCCTGTGTACCCTTAATAGCGTTAGTAATCAATGCCATAAATTTCTTCCTTAATATATGTTTTGCCTCACCCAAAATTTAAGTGAGGCATAAATTTAATTATTTAGTTATCTTTTAGGATTAACAATGTCTCGCCAATCCAAATCGCCACGTTCAAGAGCGTGAATAAGTGCTTCAGCAGTTGCAATGTTTGTAGCAACCGGAACATTGTGAACATCACAAAGTCTTAATAAAGTGTAGTCTTTAGGCTCGTTAGGTTTTGGACCTAATGGGTCGCTGAAAATAAGAAGCAAGTCAATTTCGTTACAAGCAATTCGTGAACTGATTTGCTGGTCGCCACCCTGAGGACCACTTAAAAACTGTGTAATTTTAAGCCCTGTTGCCTCAGAAACCATTTTGCCTGTTGTACCTGTTGCGCAAAGATTGTGTCTTGATAAAATTCCACAATATGCAATGCAAAATTGAGTCATAAGTTCTTTTTTTGAGTCATGTGCCATAAGAGCTATGTTCATAAATTAACCCCTTCTTTCTGTATTTTTGCCATTTGAAAATTTTCCCATTTTATAAAAACACCTAAATCATAACTATCATATCAAAAAATAAAGAGTTTTTCAACATTTTTTTACAAATAAAGTTCAATTTCTTTGCCTAGAATACGCCCTGCAATATTAGAAAAAGCGATTTTAGCGTCACTATATTGTGAAATATGCTTTTCAGATACAGAAACATACATTAAATTCTTTTCTTCAGGAATAATTCCAAGTAGTCTTATATAAGTTTTGTCAATAATTTCATCTATATTTAAGAGTTTGCCCTGTTTTACAGCCTTTTTATCAAAACGATTGATAATAAGACGCAAATTTTCTTCTTTAATACCAAGTTTTATAAATTTATTGCCTGTAATCAAGGCACTTCTTGCACTGATTTCATCAGCAGTAGCAACAATAATGCAATTGTCAGAACATTTTGCATAGATTTCAGGTAAATCACCTACACCGGCAGGTGCGTCAATGAATATGTAATCATAATTTTCGGAATAATGGCTTAAAAGAGAAGTGAAATCTTCACAAGTAAGGTTTTCAGGATATTCGAGGGGAGCAGGTAAAAGTTGAACATTTTCATTGTAGAAAAGTCGTGCTTTGTCTGGGTCACATCTGTTAACAATAACATCAGACCAGTCATAAAGTACCATCTCGTCAACGCCTAAAAGCAAGTCAAGACTGCGAAGCTCAGCGTCACCATCAATTAAAAGAACTTTTTTACCTGATTCGCCAAGAGCAATTGCAACATTGGTGCAGAAAGTGGATTTACCCACACCACCTTTGCCAGATGCAACAGTAAAAATCTTTGCCATAATTTACCCTCATTTCATTCCGAAAATTACCAACCTAATTTTATCATAAAATATGATTTTTGAAAAGAGATTTTTTTGATATATTCACTTCGTGAATGTTTTGCAAAAAGCATCACAATAAAACATTATTTTACACTCCTAATCCACCAAAAAGTACCTATGGGACAAGCATATAATACTTGTATATGACTTTACAAGGTGGTGAAAAAATGAGTAATCAGGAATTTGGTGTAAGTGAAGGTAACGAAAGAATAGAACTTTCAGATTTTATGAAATCTGCAGGTGTAAATTCAATCCATTTCGGTATAGGTGTTTTAATGGCATCTGCTTCAACAACAGCATATTTTTCACCGTTGGGTATTGCTTTTTGCAGTGGCGTTAAAAAAGAATATACACTTTTTTCTTGTTTTGGTGCAATGCTGGGTTATATTCTTGGAAACGAATATACTTTTGCATTCCGTTATGTAATGGCGCTAATCCTTGTATATATTTTGAAACTTTATATCAATAGTTTTCCAAAAGCTCGTGGCAAAATAATTTTTCCACCACTTATTTCTCTTTTTAGCACAATTTCCACAGGCATTGTATCTACTCTTGCAACAATTTTTGAGTTGAATGATATTTTTATTCGTGTTGCTGAATCTGTAACAGCCTTCGGTGGTGCATACTTTTTTGCAGTCGCAGTAAATTCCATAGAAAAGCTAAAACAAAATCAACATATTACTAACCGTGAACTGACCTCGACGGTAATTGCAGTTCTTATTTTACTGCTTACAATAAACAAAATTTCAGTTTTTGGTGTATCTGTGTCAGGAATTGTTTGCAGTTTTATTATAATGTCTGCCTCATATCTTTTTCGCGAAAGTGGTGGGGCGATAATGGGTATAGGTGCAAGTCTGGGATTTTTAATGATAGGTAATTCAGGACTTACAACATTCTGCTATTGTATTTCAGGTCTGTTTTCAGGACTTTTTTCTTATTCAGGCAGAGTGCTTTGTGCATTTTCATATATTTTTGCTTACGGTGGTTCATTCTTGCTTTTCGGTGGCACAAAAGATGAAATATCAAGACTTATTGAAACTGCAATAGCCTCGGTTTTATTTATAATTGCACCACAAAAGTTATTTTTACAGGCAAAAGTAAGGTTGTCCATTTCAACACTTACAGGTGACGGACTTGCCGTGCAGAATATGATGATTTCAAGACTAAAAATGGTAAAAAATGCAGTTGGCGATATGTCTGGCACAGTGTCAAAAGTTTCAGAAATTTTAAAAGAAAAAGCACTTCCTGATACAACATGGGTGTATCTTCGTGTCCGTGATAATGTGTGCAGTGACTGTGGTAGTTATGAAAAATGCTGGCGTGCAGGAATGTCTGGGACTATTGGCGAGTTTGATGCTGTGGTAGAAGAAATTCGAAAAAACGGTAGCGTAACACCATCGTTTGCGCCTTCCTCTTTGCAAAGCAAATGTATTCATATTATGTCACTTTGCGATAGCTTCAATAAAAACTATTCGTCTTATTCAGCGCGCCTTGGTGCAGAGGGGAGAATTAATGAAATGAGAAAAATTACTGCCGACCAGTTTGATACAGTTTGTGAAATGCTTGATGACTTGCTTTACGATTTTCGTAACGGAATTCAACCCATAGCAAGTAAATCCAACGCAATCAAAAATAGCCTTGATGACATTGGGGTACCTGCATTTGTAAATTGCTATGAAGATGAAGAGCGTAATATTATGATAAATTTAACGGTGAATATCAATAATAAAGTGACAGATGATGCAATAAGAGAATGTATTGAAAAAGTTACCGAAAAAGAATTTGCACAACCTGTAGCAATAAAAAATGAACAGGAAAAAATTATAATGTTGTGGGAAAAACCATCATTTATGACAGATTGCGAGTACTATCAGATGCCTGTAACTGACGGTGAAATTTGTGGTGATTGCTTTGACTCGTTTTATGATGGCAAAGGTAACTTTATAACAGTTTTAAGTGACGGAATGGGCACAGGTCATCGTGCTGCTATTGATGGTGCTATGGCATCTTCACTTTTTTCAAGACTCATTATTTCAGGATTTTCATTTCCTTGTGCGTTGCGACTTGTAAACTCTGCAATGCTTGTAAAAAGTCGCGAGGAATCACTTGCAACTCTCGATATTCTTAAAATAAACCTTTATAACGGACAATCTGTAATATATAAAGCAGGGGCTACCGTGTCACTTTTATATAGAAAAGGAAAAGTCAGCGAAATAAAAAAATCTGCTATGCCTATTGGTATTTTAAGACAAGCAGAGTTTGCAACAATTCGTGGTGGACTTAAAGATGACGATGTTATTATTATGATGTCTGACGGCGCTGCTGACAGTAGCCTTGAAGAAATCAAGACTTATGTTGCTGAAAACGGATATTCTACCGATTTGTCACAAAAGCTTTGTGCAATAGCCAAAGGCCGAAATATAACTCGTGGTGATGATATAACCGTAGCAGTAATCAAAATAAGCATTAATGATGAATAGATAAATTTGAATTTGTCGAACTAATGTTTTTTGTTTTTACTTTTTATTTCTCCCTATTGTAATTTTATTAAAAAAGTGTTATCATAATTTTTAATGAATGAAAAGGGGGTTATCTTCTTGGCTAAAGAAAAGAAAGTAAAAGAAGTAAACAATCATCCTAATAAAATTGGCTTTAAGGATATAGCAGGTTATACTATTGCTGAAGCAGGTAATATGTTTAACCTTACATATATTACAAGTTACCTTAAAGTTTTTATGACTGACGTTTTGAAAATAGCGCCAAAACTTGTTGGTTATATGTTTATTATTACTCGTCTTTGGGACGTAGTTAATGACCCACTCTGGGGTGCTGTTGTTTCAAAAAGAAAACCGGGTAAAGATGGTAAATATCGTCAGTACTTAAGGCTTGTTGCTGTGCCTCTTGGTATTTCAACAGTAATTTGCTTTATTCCGTTTAATGACCCAAATTCAATTTTTTACAATGAGGCGTTGGCGCAAAGACCAATGATGCTTTTTGTTATTGCAATTATATTGTATCTTATTTATTGTACAATGTATACTGCTATGAACATTCCGTTCGGTTCACTTGCATCTGTTATTACAGATGACCCTAAAGGCAGAACACTTCTCTCAACTGCTCGTTCAGTAGGTAGTGGTGTCGGTGGTGCAGTTGTTCTTCTTATTGCTCCTATGATTATTTATGTCGGCACAGGTGTTTTTGACGAACAGACAGGCAAAGAAATCGAAGTTGCAGACGGTAGCAGAATGTTTATGTATGCACTTTTGATGGGTGTTTTCTCAATCGTTACATACCTTATCGGTCATAAAATGGTAAAAGAGCGTGTTCCTGCAGTTGAAGATGAAAATGTTGACTTAAAGGGAGTTTATAAGGGACTTTTCAAATCAAGACCATTTGTATTACTCACATTGTCAGGCGTTCTTATCAGTGGTCAGCTTCAGTTCGGCTCATTCAACGCTTATCTTTATAAAAACTACTTTACAAATACAGGCCTTAGCATTATAGGTACAATCTGCACTTATCTTCCAATGGCTGTGTTGATTTTATTCACACCAAAACTTGCTGCAAAATACGGTAAAAAAGAACTTTGTGGCAGAATGTCAATTATTTCTGCAATAACATCTGTATTCCTTTTTGTAACTGCAAATAATGAAAGCTTTATCCGTTGGATAAATCCGGAACAAGGTATTTACCCTGCATGGCTTTATATGCTTTGCTTGCTTCTTATCGGTTTTGGCTATACATTTGTCAGCCTTACTTGCTGGGCAGTCGTTATGGACGTTATCGACTATCAGGAATACAAAACTGGCATTCGTAACGAAAGTGCAGTTTACTCTGCATATACATTTGGCCGTCAGTTTGGTCAGGCGATTGCTGATGCAGGTGGACTTTTCCTTCTTCAATGGGCAAAATATGATAGCCTTACAGCAGGTAATGGTTTTATTACAGAAAACGATACAAGTAAAAAGATTATGTTTATCTGCACAATAATTCCTGCTATTGTTTACACAAGCGTATGGCTTATTTTCAGATTTGGTTATCCACTTACAAAAGAAAAGATGGAACCAATTTACGCAGCACTCCGTGAAAAACACGAGGCTGAAGGTCAAAAATCTGAAGCATAATAAAAAAATTAAGGAGTAGCAAATGCTACTCCTTTTTCTTATGCCATTTCTTCTGCAAGTTGTTTAATTTGCTCACGGCTTGTGTCATTAAGGGCAGAATGAATTGTAACTACTGTATCTGCAAATGTTAAATCTTTGCTGTTTTCAAACATTTTTGTAATCTTGTTTTTAACAACAGGCGCCCAAGTGCCGTTTTCAACAATACCGATTTTACGGTTTCTATAACCTCTCTCGGTTAATTCGTGAATAAAGTTTCTCATAAATGGGAAAATATCGCCATTGTATGTGGTAGTTGCAAGAATAATTTTACCGTATCTGAAAGCATCTTCAACTGCTTCTGCCATATCACAACGAGCAAGGTCGTTAACTACAACTTTAGGACATCCTTTTGCATTTAATTCGTCAGCAAGCATCTGTACGGCTTTTTTTGTATTTCCGTATACTGATGTGTAGCAGATGAGTGTGCCTTCGCTTTCAACTCCATAAGATGACCAAGTGTTGTATAAATCAAGGTAATATGGGAGATTTTCTTTAAGCACAGGTCCGTGAAGTGGGCAGATAATCTGAATATCAAGCGCAGATGCTTTTTTAAGTACTGCTTGTACCTGTGCACCGTATTTACCAACAATACCGAAATAGTAACGACGAGCTTCACAAGCCCAGTCCTCTTCAACATCTAAAGCACCGAATTTACCAAAACCGTCAGCAGAGAAAAGAACTTTGTCAGTAGCATCATAAGTCATCATAACTTCCGGCCAATGAACCATTGGTGCTAAACAGAAAACAAGTTCGTGATTACCAAGGCTTAATGTGCCGCCGTCTTTTACAACAATTCTACGGTCAGCGTAATCTGTGCCGAAGAATTTCTTCATCATAACAAATGCACGGTCAGTTGCAACAATTGTAGCATCAGGGTAAGCAAGTGCAAATTCGTGAACATTTGCAGAATGGTCAGGTTCCATGTGCTGAACAATTAAGTAGTCAGGTGTTTTGTCGCCCAAAACAGACTTGATGTTACCAAGCCATTCGTCTTTGAAATTAGCATCAACAGAATCCATAATTGCAATTTTTTCATCAAGAATAGCATAAGAATTGTAAGCCATTCCGTTTGGAACAATGTATTGACCTTCAAATAAATCAATTTTATGGTCATTTACACCAATATATTTAATATCATTTGTAATCATAATAAACTCCTTTGCAATAAAATCTACAAACAATTATACCATAAATATTAAATGAATAAAAGGGAAAAATTTGTATATTTGTTTAGACTTTATATGATTTTTAATCAGCCTGCATTGATGAGTTGTAAATCTTTTCTTTTATATTTTCAAAATATTTGTTATTGGAAATTAAATAGTTAGTTTCTTTGTAATCTTCATCTAAAAAACACAAGTCGTCTCCACCGACTAAAGAGTTTAGAGCCAATTCCTTTCCAATGGTAGCAATGCAGTCTTGTTCTATTATGTTGATATTTATATTTTCGAAAGGTAACACATAAATTTCTTGAATGTCCCTCGGTCCATATAGTTTGTCAAAATCTGAACGAGAATTTCTAAAATGACCAGTAATGCGTTCTCTAAAACAGGAGTTAGTTTTACCAATGTAGTAACCCTTAACTGTTGGCAAACACAAGAGATATATCCCTTTATATGAAGAATAGTTTTTTAGGTTCTCGACTTTCTTGAATAACGTGTGCCCATTATACGAATAACGTTTGAATAGTATTTCTCTTTTATTTTCATATTCTTCGCTTGAAATCTCAAGGATGCGTTTTCTTTGTTGTTCTTTTTGCTTTAAGGAACAATGAATTCCTAATCCTAAGCAAAATAAAAAATGCTTTTTTCTTGCTTCGCAAAATTCTTCCAAAGTAAATCTTTCTTTTATAAATTTGTATTCGTCATCATTGTACAACTTAGAACACCTTGTTAAGCCACCATAATTTTCACTTTCTTTAATAATATAATTTAATCTGCTAATATCAGAAAACATCCAACTTTTTTGGTCATACGAAGTTGTAAGTTTTGTATTAAAAAAATCAATTCCCTTTCTTGTAGGTACAAAAAAATTATTAGGTTTATAAAAACTATATAAAAATTTTTTAGGTTCTTGAATTTTTAAAATATTTTCAATTGAACAGTGTTTGCTTATTAACATGCCATCTTTATTGTATTGATAAATTGTTCCAAACTTTTTTGAATTAAACATTTTCTTATTACAATAATCCATCTCAATAAGGGATAAAAATGATTGGCTTGCAATTCCTTTTTCGTGTGGATTTCGATGCAGTAACAAATAATCAAGGTAGTCTTCATTAATTTCAGTATTGATCGATTTTAATTTTTCAACCCACGTATAATTTATAGTGCATTTTGTTCCTTTGTATGAAAATGAGTAATCTTTTGAATTTACCAAAATTATCACCTCTAATAAACATTTTAACACGTTAAAGAAATAAATCAATACGAGAAGCTTGGTTGATAGTCCAATAAAAGGGACTTGACCGTCTGCTACGGCTACGCCTTGCATACTAATCGCTTGGCGACCCAAATTCTCACGAATTTCGGTACCCGCCAATCGCTTTTTGTTAAAAACAATCCGCCGGATTGTTTTCTTAACGCAAAAACCCTCTTGAGTTCAAGTCCGTCATCACATTTAGATATAAAAAAATAGAGAAACCACAAAAGCGATTTCTCTATTCTTGGTGCGAGAGACGGGACTTGAACCCGTACGGGATTACCACACGCCCCTCAAACGTGCGCGTCTGCCGATTCCGCCACTCTCGCATATCGGTCGTTCTCTCGAACGCAAGAGACATTATAACAAAGGAAATCAACACTGTCAAGCACTTTTTTCAAAATTTTTTATTTATTTTTACACAGAATCTTTTTTTCGCTGACAGCCCTCCTTGACTGACGGCTTTTTTCGGTGTTTTGGCAAGCCTTGTGCTATGGTAGGAAAAGAGTTCGCCGTTTCGGCAGTTGGTTGAATTTCATAAGTGCCATACTTGTTTACCATTTCATAAGGGCTTTCGGGATTGTCAGGTACATAGGTAACGCGTTCTTCAAGTTCTTTGTAGTGTGGGAATTTATCTTTTTCGTTTTTCATAATATCACCATTTATATTTTCACACATAAAAATATAAATATACAAAAAAGACTGACTTGGAACTTCAAGCCAGTCTTGATTTTATATTAAAGTTAAAACCCATTTGCCTAAAACATAAAAAGCAGGAATGAAAAGTGCAGGTAAGAGGTTTCCTACTCTGATTTTTTTACCAAAAGTAATATTTATACCAACACAGAAAATAAGAGCTGAGCCTATGTATGAAAGATAACCAGTTAGCTCGTCATTTATAAAATTACCTGCAAAGTGCGAAATCAATGTGATTGAGCCTTGATAAACAAGAATTGCAAGAGCCGAACACATTGTGCCCACGCCATAAGTAGATGCCATAATTGCTACGATTACAAAGTCAAGAATTGCTTTCGCAGTCAGCATTGAGTAGTCGCCTGTAAGTCCGTCTTGCATTGAACCAACAATCGCCATAGCACCAACGCAGATGATAAGCGAAGTATTTACAAATCCGTCAACGAATTTGTTGTCGTTTTCTGCTTTGAAAAGTTTTTTGAGTTTTTCTCCTAATGAATCCATACGTTTTTCAATGTTAAGGAGTTCGCCTATAAGTCCGCCGATTACCATTGAAAAAATTAAAAGCATTGTACCACTAGTTTCAATTTTGCCATCATTTGTAACGGTTAACATTCCTTGGAGCGTTCCTGTAACGCCTATAAAAATCGTAGAAACACCACAAGCTGCCATTAAAGTTTTGTGGTAACGGTCTGTAAATCTTTTGCCGATTAAAAGACCTAACCCACTACCCAGAATTACTAAAACCGTGTTTATAATTGTGCCAAGACCAAACATTTTTGTCACTTCCGAAAAAAGATTGAGTGCATTATAACACTTGCACATAATTTTTGCAATATTTTACAAATTTATTTAAAAATATTTCTATTGAAAAATATTTATAATATGATACAATACATATTATAATGGAGCAGATTGGGGTATTTTTAACAGTTTGTTCTTGTAATGACAAAAAATAAAGGAGAATGAAAAAATGGACTTTCTCAAAAACTTTGAAATCCTTTACGAGAATTTCTTCGCGCTTGACTGGAGAATGCTCGTAATGTGGGTTATCGGTGGTATTCTTATATTCCTTGCAATTAAAAAGGAAATGGAACCAACACTTCTTTTGCCAATGGGCTTTGGTGCAATTCTTGTTAACTTACCTTTCTCAGGTGCTATTACTCAAATGGCTGAAAACGGTGAACTTGAAGTAGGTGCACTTGATGTACTTTTCAACGCAGGTATTGCAAACGAATTGTTCCCACTTATTCTTTTCATAGGTATTGGTGCGATGATTGACTTCGGTCCACTTCTTTCAAATCCAAAACTTATGATTTTTGGTGCGGCTGCACAGTTTGGTATTTTCTTTACACTTTGCTTGGCATCAATGTTCTTCCCAATCAACGACGCAGCTTCAATTGCTATTATCGGTGCAGCTGACGGTCCTACGTCAATCGTTGTTGCTAATAAACTTAATTCTGAATACCTTGGTGCAATTATGGTTGCTGCATATTCATATATGGCTCTTGTTCCAATTATCCAGCCACCATTCATTAAACTTTGCACAACTAAAAAAGAACGTCTTATCCGTATGCCTTATTCACAGACAGAGGTTACAAAGCTTACAAGAATTCTTTTCCCAATCGTTATTACAATTATTGCAGGTCTTGTAGCACCAGCATCAGTTTCTCTTGTTGGTTTCCTTATGTTCGGTAACCTTATTCGTGAGTGTGGTGTGCTTAACTCTCTTTCAGAAACAGCACAGAAAGTACTTGCAAACCTTATTACAATCTTCCTTGGTATCACAATCGCAACAAAGATGCATTATGAATCATTCTTGGCTCCAGATACACTTCTTATCCTTGGCCTTGGCCTTGTTGCATTCATCTTCGATACAGTTGGTGGCGTTATGTTTGCAAAACTCCTTAATGTATTCTTGCCAAAGGGCAAAAAGATTAACCCAATGATTGGTGCTGCAGGTATTTCAGCATTCCCAATGTCAGGTCGTATTGTTCATAAGATGGGACTCGCAGAAGACCCACAAAACTTCTTGCTTATGCACTCAATCGGCGTAAATGTTTCAGGTCAGATTGCATCTGTTATCGCAGGTGGTCTTATCCTCAATTTCTTTATGGGTAAATAAGGAGGGCTTAAAATGTTAGAAAATTTATTTGTAACTTTAATGGCTTTCATGTTTGAGCCAATGAATTTTGTTTACAACATTAAATATATGGTTATTGGTATGATTTGTATTATTGTTGTTATGGGTGTGCTTATTCTCATTACAACTGCACTTAATAAATTTACCAAGAAAAAAGATAAAGACAATAAATAATCACAAAAACCGTCGATTTTTCGACGGTTTTCTTTTTCCGCAACCAAAAGTTGCGAGGATGTAAACCAAAATGTATAGAAAAAATTTTTTAAATCATATATTCTGAATGTGTTGACAAGAAATAAAATCTTTTGTTAAAATTTAAGTAGTATTCAATGGAGGTGCATTATGAGAGATTTTATTGAATATATCGAAACTTCCTGTGCGAAGTTGCCTGATAATCACACAACATATCTTTATAAGAAACAAATTCTTGATGAGATGACTGACCGTGCTAATGAGGTTACCCATTCAGGTCTTAAGGACGAAAGAGTTTTAGCTGACCTTATGGCCGATGAATATCCAAATCTTGAGGGTAACTATAAAGCATGGGCAAAAGCATACAGAAAGAAAAAACTTGCTAAAACAATGCGACTTATTATGGGCCTTGGTGGAGCAATCTTCTTTATATTAATGTTTATTGCATATTTTGAAGTGAGCAGGGCAACAGGCGCTTGGAGTAAAACTTGGCTTATTATTGTTGGTGGAATTTTTGCAATGATTATTTTCTACACAAGTTTCGGTATTAAACGAATCTGTAAAATGCGTCGTATTTTTCATCCAATAGCGAGATTTTTAATTGCAGGTTGCGTAATGCTTTTTACAGTATTTATGTTCCTTTTCTGGCTTATGATGATTCCGGAACTTGTGGTGTGGCCAATTCTTATGGTTGGTATTATTCTTGCCCTTGTTACTGATATTATTTTCGCGTTTGCAACAAAACAGAAATTCCGAACTGTAACTGCTATGGTATATATGCCAATCATTTTTACAATGCTTTATATTATTCTTTCAGCATATAACGTAATCAGTTGGCTTACAGGTTGGCCAATCATCCTTTTAGGTCTTGTGGTTGACCTTGTTGCAATTCTTATTATTGCACTTGGCAACGCAAAATACTTTATGTATAAAAAGGAGGACGATGAATAATGAAAGAGCGTAGATTAAATGCTGAATTATGGGATAAAATGCATTATCTTTTCCGTGATTTCAATGACCGTATGGTGCACGTTGAACTTAACTACGATTTTGTTCCTGATATTGAAGCTCTTAAAACCGTTATTATATGTGCATTTGAAAAAGTGCCTGTTCTCCGTTCAAAGTTTGTTGATACAAAACTTTCAACTCATTGGGAAGTTAAACCTTATGTAATTGACGATATTCTTACAGTTGCATACCCTGATAATGTAGAAGAAGCAGTTGAAGAATTTCTTACACAGTATATTGCACCTGATGCAGATAATCAGATGGAAATCGCACTTTTCATTAAAGACGGCAAAAGTACACTTTGTATTGTTGAAAATCATATGTGTATGGACGGTGGCGACCTTAAATATTTCTTGCAGGCATTCTGTGAAAATTATACAAAGTATGTGCAAGAGGGTGTAAGCCCTGTGGAGTTCAGAACAGGCTCACGTGCATATAATGATGTTTATTCAGGTTTTTCAAAAACTGAGTCAGGTGTAGCACAACGACTTTTCAAGAATATCAATGCAAGGGATAAGCATAAATTCCCACTTACACCGAATAATATCAGCGATAAATCCTTTATTGCAAGAAGAAAGTTCAGTGAAGATACTCTTGTAAAACTCAAACCAAAAGGAAAAGAACTTGGCGCTACAGTTAATGAGTTGCTTCTTGCAGCATATTTTTACAGCGTTTACGAGTTGGCGAACTTCCCGGCAAGTGATAAGGTTATGATTTCAAGTGCTATTGACCTTCGTCGTCATATGGATAGCGTTGCAGATAAAGGCTTCACAAACCATACTTCATGGATGCAATGTGCAATCCCAGAGCGTGGCCGTGATATTTTCGAAACTATTAAATATGTAGTGCGTAGCTCAAACCGTTTTAAGAAAGATAAGTTTATGGGACTTTACGGACTTCCACTTCTTAATTTCGGTTACAGTATTATGCCACACGCTGCAAGTGAAGAAATTATCAAGATTGGTTACTCAAATCCATATATGGCAATGAGTAATATTGGTATTCTTAATGGTCAGCAGTTGGCACTTGATGGACACGAGCCAACTGACGCATTTATGTCAGGTGCTGTTAAATACAAACCATTCGTTCTTCTCACTGCAACAACATACAAGAATGTTATTACTCTTTCAATGTGTGTTCGTGGTAATGAAGAAGACAAAAAGATTGTAAATAAATTCTTTGACCTTATGGAAAAGAACATTAAAACAATTATTGGTGAATAAAGATATTAAACGGATGTAGATAGCTACATCCGTTTTTTTCTGTCCTTTTTCACAAATTGAGTGAATATAATTCGGTAAAGTGTCTCATTGTAAAGGTTTTTTATTTAGTGTATAATTATATAGTATATATCTGACGAAAAAGTCGGGAGGAATTATAATGAAAGTTTATGAAATTAAAGAAATCCTTGATGCAGAAGTAATCTGTGGCGAAGAATTTATGGACCGTGATGTTTTTACTGCTTGTGGTAGTGATATGATGAGTGACGTTCTCGCTTATGTTAAGGAACAAGCAGTTTTGCTTTCAGGACTTGTTAATCCACAAGTTGTACGTACTGCAGAGATGATGGATATGCAGTGTATCGTATTTGTTCGTGGCAAGCAGCCAGATGAGGGTATTGTTGAATTGGCAAAAGACCGTGACATTGTTCTTATGACTACAAAACAAGCAATGTTTGCATCTTGTGGTATGCTCTACGAAAAAGGTCTTCGAGGAGGAGCAGTAAAATGAGCAACTTAAAACTCCACTTCGTTGTGCCGGGTGATGATTTTACACGCGCAGGTGAAGCGTCAGGTAAAGTCAAAAAGACCTTAAAGGATTTGGGGTTCAATCCTGAAGTTGTCAGAAAAACTGTAATCGCTCTTTATGAGGCAGAAATAAACCTTGTAATTCATGCTGGTGGTGGCGAAATTGATGTTGAAATTTCCCCTGAGTGTATTGATATGGTTTTAACTGACCAAGGCCCTGGAATACCAGACGTTGCACTTGCTATGAAAGAAGGCTACTCAACTGCACCTGATAATGTGCGTTCGTTGGGATTTGGCGCAGGTATGGGACTTCCGAATATTAAAAAATATACTGACGATATGAAAATTGATTCTGTTGTCGGCAAAGGTACTACAATGTATCTTAAAGTATTTACAAATTGAGTGATAATTTATGAACGAAACTTACTTCCATTCTGTTCGACTTGATGAGGAAAAATGTAAGGGTTGCGTTTCTTGTTTAAAACGCTGTCCTACAAATGCTATCAGAGTCCGTAACGGAAAGGCTTACATACTTTCAGAGCGTTGTGTTGACTGTGGCGAATGTATAAGAATTTGCCCTTATCACGCAAAATATGCTGAAAAGTATTCATTAAACGAAATATTAGAATATAAATACAGAATTGCTGTGCCTGCACCGTCACTTTATGGTCAGTTTAATAACCTTGATGATACAGATTATGTATTGACAGGGCTTAAAAGAATGGGCTTTGATGATGTCTTTGAAGTGTCAAAGGGTGCAGAACTGGTCAGTGAGGCAACTCGTCTTATTCTTTCAATGAATAAGACTAAAAAGCCATTGATTTCTTCTGCTTGTCCTGCAGTTGTGCGACTAATCCGTGTGCGTTTTCCTAATCTTATTGAAAATGTGCTTGATTTGAACGCACCTATGGAAGAAGCCGCTCGTCTTGCTAGAATTAAGGCAAGAGAAGAAACAGGACTTTCAGATGAAGATATTGGTGTATTCTTCATTACACCTTGTACTGCAAAAATATCTTCAATTAAACAGCCAATCTGTAATGGTAAATCAAATATTAACGGCGTTCTTGCAATTAAAGACATTTACCCTGTACTTGTACAGCAGATGGATAAAATCATTGAACTTGAAAGTTTAAGCGATTCAGGTATTATCGGTGTTGGTTGGGCGTCATCTGGTGGCGAGTCTGCAGCACTTTTGAAAGACCGATATTTAGCAGCTGACGGTATTGAAAATGTTATTAAAGTTCTTGAAGAGTTAGAGGATGAAAAACTTAACGACCTTGAATTTATTGAACTTAACGCTTGTTCAGGTGGTTGCGTTGGTGGACCATTAACAGTTGAAAATCCCTTTGTTGCAAAAGCAAGACTTCAACGACTTCGTAAATATATGCCTGTTTCTTGTAATCACCTTGAATACGAGTCAATTCCAAAAGAAATGTATTGGGAAAAGCCTTTAGAGGCGGCTCCTTGGAAATTGGCAGACAATGTTTTTGAGGCAATGCAGAAAATGAACGACATCAAAGACCTTGAAAGCACCTTGCCAGGACTTGACTGTGGAATGTGTGGCTCACCGTCTTGCCATTGCTTTGCAGAAGATGTTGTTGCAGGTAAAGCAGATATAAATGACTGCATTTTCAATATGAAAGATAAAGAAGGCGTGGTTATTCCTAAACCATTCCGTACAGAAAATAAGGAAGAAAAATAATGACTATCAAAGATTTA
Source organism: uncultured Clostridia bacterium (assembly GCA_937892525.1). Taxonomy (GTDB): domain Bacteria; phylum Bacillota; class Clostridia; order Oscillospirales; family Acutalibacteraceae; genus Fimenecus. The sequence goes on along the minus strand of CALAEV010000034.1, from coordinate 25,994 downwards.
GTGGAAAAATTAGAACTTAAAATACTCGTTGAGGGTGACCTTGACCGTGAAATCACAGGTGGTTACTGTGGTGACCTTTTAAGTTGGGTAATGGGCAGAGCACAAAGTGGCGACTGCTGGTTTACCGTAATGGGTAATATTAACGCTATTGGCGTTTGTGTGCTTGCTGATTGCAGTTGTATTGTCCTTTGTGAAAATGCAACTCTTGACGATAATGCAAAAGAGCGTGCAGAAATGCAAGGTGTAACAATTCTTTCGTCAGAAGAAAATTCTTATACTTTAGCAACAAAATTAGGTAATTTGTTATGAATTTAAAGTATGATTTTCATCTGCATTCGTGCTTGTCCCCTTGTGGCGATAACGATATGACCCCATATAACCTTGTTAATATGGCAAAACTAATGGGTTATGATATTATCGCCCTCACAGACCACAACTCCTGTCTTAATTGTCCTGCTGCTATAAAAGCAGGGGAACAGGCGGGTATTACAGTTGTGCCCGGAATGGAACTTTGCACATCAGAAGAAATTCATACAGTTTGCCTTTTTCCAACTCTCCAAAATGCGTTGGATTTTTCAGAATATGTAAAAACTACAATGCCACCAATTAAAAATGACGAGAGTATTTTCGGTAATCAGTATATAATGGACGAAACCGACCAAATACTTGGTAGCGAAGAAATCCTTTTAACAACTGCATCAGGAATAAGCATTGATGATGTGGTAGCAGAAGTTTCACGATTTAACGGAGTAGTTTTCCCTGCCCATCTTGACCGAGCATCTTATTCGGTGCTTTCAGTTTTGGGATTTATGTACCCTGAAATGAATTTTACTTGTGCCGAGTTTACACATAAAGCATATATTCCACAGTATGAAGAAAAGCACCCTTTGCTTAAAGGAATGAAACATCTTCGCAACTCTGATGCACACTACCTTGAAAATATGGTAGAAGCAAGTGAAAAAATCGACTTGCCAGAATGTACAGCACAAGCAGTGGTGGAGTATATACTGAATAAATAAGTGCAAAATGCAAAACGCAAAGTGCAAAATGTAGGAACTGCGTTGCTATTATAAATGTAGGGGCGATTCACGAATCGCCCGAAAAGGCAATTGCATCAACTAAGAAAATGTAGGGGACGCTGACCACAGCGTCCCATTTTTAATCCTCATACATAGCTTGAAAAATAAATCGCGTAGCAAACATAATTCCTTTAATAAAGGCATGACGTTCACTTATTCTGTTGAGTTCCGAAACTGCATCATCATATTCTTCAAGGAAAGCTATTTGTTCACTTGAAAGTTTTGAACGGAAAGCATCTTCAACTTTTGCATAATTTTTTACAAGAATATCTTCTTTTTTGGTGTTTTTAATTGGTACTTCAATTAAATAATAATTCCATAAATCCTCTAAATCTTGTCGCATATAATCACCTCCTAGCAATACTATAGAGTTTATAACTCTAAAAGCCAATAGAGTTATAAACTCTATGGTAAAATATTCTTGAGGTGTTATATATGAGATATAATGAATGTATTCGTTTTTTGCGTGAAGATGCTGATAAAACACAAACGGAAATCGCAACATTGTTACAAGTAGGGCAGAGGACATATTGCGATTATGAAAGTGGTAAGACAAGAATACCAATTGACAATTTGATTATACTTGCAAAATATTATAATGTTGATATGAATTATATATGTGGAATGAGTAAAATTAAAAGAGAATTTCCAAAAGAATAAAAAAGGGACACGCTCGTGTCCCTTAATTTTTTTGCTATTTTATCTTCTCACAAATTGATAATACATAATCATTTACTATTTCTGCGTGGAAATCGTAATCTTGCAAATCGAAAATATCAAATCCACTCATAATTTCATTTACGCCTTGTCCCTCAATTTTACTGTATGCCTCTTTTTGAGTCCATATTTCATAAAATTGTTCAGGGGTAGGGTTATTCTTAAAAGCTTCTAACTCTTTTCCGTGAAATACTCGTTTTGAAAGCTTTTCTAAATTTCTTTTTGTGTCGATTTTTTCAATGTCAATTCCAATGGGCTTTTCACTTGTGCATACTGCAACCATATCGCCACTATGAGAAATACTTACAAAACCGTTGTCTGCTATAGGCTTGCCGTTTTCTTCATAACGAAGATTTTCTACACCCATATTAAGAAGCTCGGTTGCCGCTGCAATACTTTCTGGCTTTTTACAATGCTCTCTAATATTCTGTGGTAAAAGACTTTTATCATATTCAGTTTTTTCTGTAAGATTAAAGAAATAAACCGATGTCATAAAATCACCGTGTTTATTCTATCACAAAGAAATTCAAATATCTACTCTTTTACCTAAATAATCTGATGGCGAAACGGTAACTCCGTCTTTATAAAGTTCAAAATGCAAGTGAATACCGTCTGCACTTTCAATAGGAATTTCCCCGAGTGTTCCAATTTTACTGTTTGCTTTTATTTCTTCGCCCGGCTTTACGGTGCTATCTTTTTGTAATCCGTAGTATTTAGCAGTAAATCCGTTGCCGTGGTTGATTGTAACAATTGTGCCCCAGATTTCACTGTGCTCAAGTTCGGTTACTGTGCCATTACATATTGCATTGACCTGGTCGCCCTTTGCGCCGTTTATGTCAACTCCGTTATGAGTACGCCAATCGTTTGTGGTTTTATTTTTCACAATTTCTCCCTTTGAGTATTCTCGTGCCACTTTATTACCAAGTGGAAATGAATAGAACACGCTTATTGGAGCTTCTGTTGTGGTGGTAACAGGGTCAGTTCGGTCATCGCGCACATTCTCGACAGGCGTATTTGCCTGAATATCTTCGGTTGTCTGTTCTGTGGTGGTTGTGGTGTCAGTTTCTTGTGGTGTAATGTTATTATCTTTGTTAGAGAACCAGATTGAAAAAAGTGTAACGCCACATAATGCCAATGCAGAAACGGAGTAAATAGTTTTTTTAATTTTTTCCTGATTTTTTATTCTTTTCAATTAAAACACCTCTGTCATTATTCTTGACAGAGGTGTAAAATTTATACAAATTTGCATGAAAAAACCGATGGTTGCGGAGCCATCGGTTTTTCCGACTGACCTACATCAGTCTTGAGGGGTTGTTTGAGGATGGGGTATGTGCACCGCAGTTTCCCTTGGTGCATTTTTATAATAACTTACAAATATGAAAAAACAATGAATATTCTTTTAATATTCAGAAAAAGAAATATGAACAAGCAGTATTTTTAACAAAATTAAAAAATTTTCAAAAAATATCGAACAAATGTTTACTTTTTGAAAATTATGTGTTAGAATATAGAAAATAAAACTGTGTTTTTATAAAAACTAAAAAAATGAGGAGAATTTTTATGCGCCCCATTAATGATACACAACAAAAAATTTATGAGTTTCTTTGCGAGCGTTCACAATGTGGTGTTCCACCATCAGTTCGTGAAATCGGCTCTGCAGTTGGTCTTCGTTCAACATCTTCTGTTCAGGCAAACCTTGATGCACTTGAAGAAGCAGGCTATATTGAGCGCGACCCACTTTTAAAGCGTTCAATCCGTGTGCTAGGTCAGGCTGAAAATGTAACAAGTGTTCCACTCTTAGGTACTGTTACTGCTGGTATGCCAATACTTGCAGTTGAGCAGATTGAGGGCTACATTCCTTATAATGGTAGAATGTCGCGTGATAAATCACTTTTCGCACTTAAAGTTCGTGGCGAGAGTATGCTCTGGGCAGGTATTCTTGATGGTGACGTTGTAATCTGCGAAAAAACACCATATGCTACTAACGGCGAAATCGTTGTTGCTATGATTGAAGATGAGGCAACAGTTAAGCGTTTCTATAAAGAAAACGGTCATTTCAGATTGCAACCTGAAAATGATGCTTATGAACCAATTATAACAAACGAAGTTATAATTCTTGGTAAAGTAGTTGCGCTTTACAGATATTATTAAAAATGTCAGGACGGAGTTCAAACTCCGTCCTTTTTGTATATAATTGTGTAATTGACAAAAAGCGTAAAAAAGGCTATACTAACTGTGATTATGGATTTTTTAATTGGCTTGGAGAAAAGTTTATGTTAATTAAGTTTTCTGCACCCTGTCTTTTAGGTCTTGAAGGTCTTGTGGCACAAGAGTTAAAAGATATGGATGCACAAAATGTTGAAGCAAAAAATGGCAGAGTTGATTTTGAAGGTGACGAAAATATTCTTGCCCGCGCAAACCTCTGCTCAAGATATAGTGAACGAATTTTAATCCGTATGGGCGAATTCAAGGCAATCACCTTTGAACAACTTTTTCAGGGTGTAAAAAAACTTCCTTGGGAAGAATGGATTGGCAAGTTTGACGAATTTCCTGTAAAAGGCTACTCACTCAATTCTCAACTTCACTCTGTAAGCGATTGTCAAGCGATTATCAAAAAAGCAGTTGTTGAAAGACTGAAAGAAAAATACGGTGTAAATTGGTTTGAAGAAAGTGGCGCAAAGCATCAGATTCAGTTTTCAATTATGAAAGATATTGTAACTGTTTTTATTGATACTTCAGGTGCAGGACTTCATAAGCGAGGTTACAGACCTGTTGCAAACGCAGCACCAATTAAAGAGACATTAGCAGCAGCAATGGCAGACCTTGCAAGACTTCGCCACTACCATACGCTTTATGATGTTTGTTGTGGGTCAGGTACAATTCTTATTGAGGGCGCTATGAAAGCCCTCAACATAGCCCCTGGACTTCATCGTTCATTCATTTCTGAACGCTTTGAAAATATTCCATCATCTGTTTGGCAACAAGAAAGAGGCAGAGCAACTGACCTTGTAATCCGTGATGCCGATTTTATGGCTTATGGCTCTGATATTGATTTTCACGCACTTGAAATTGCTCGTGAAAATGCTCGTCGTGCAGGCGTTGGTATGAAAATCGACTTGTCTAAAAAAGATTTGAAAGATTTTGTTCCAAAAAGTGAAAAGGGTACAGTAATCTGCAACCCACCTTATGGTGAACGAATGATGGATATTAAATCTGCAGAAGATATTTACAGAACAATGGGCAAAATCTTTAAGCCGGAGCGTGGTTGGGCATATTATGTTATCAGTCCTGACGAAGATTTTGAAAAATGTTTCGGCAGAAAAGCTGATAAGCGAAGAAAGTTATACAATGGTATGATTAAATGCCAGTTATATATGTATTACAAATAAATTGCTTTTTATGGGTGTGAAATTATGAAGCATATTTTTGTTGTAAATCCCGTTTCGGGAAAAGGTGCAATCGCAAAAGGGTATATTCCTACAATCGAAAATTATATTAAAGAGAATAATCTTGATGCAGAGATTTATGTTACAAAAGCTAGTCGAGACGGTATGCGCTTTGTTGAAGAAAAAGCAAAAACAGGCGAAGAAATCCGTTTTTACTCTTGTGGTGGCGATGGCACTCTTTATGAGGTTGTAAACGGTTGTTACAAATATCCTAACTGTCAAGTTGCCAATATTCCATTGGGCTCTGGTAACGATTTTTGCCGACTTTTTGGTAAGAATACAAATTTGAGTGACCATGTAAACGGTGTTCCGGTTAAACTTGACCTTATTGAAACTAACGGTACTGTTGCAATCAACGAATGTGCAATGGGACTTGACTCTGAAATCTGCATAAGACAAGCGTCATATAAAAAACTTCCAGGTGTTAACGGCGAAGTCGCTTATACTCTTGCAGCACTTGGTTGTATTGTTTCAGGTAAAACAAAAAATGAATTTAGAATTATAATTGACGACAATGAGGTTTTTGAAGATAAATATCTTTTCTGTTACATAGGCAATTCTCGTTGGTATGGTGGTGGCTACAAAGCAGCACCAAACGCAATGCCAAATGATGGTTTTATTGATTGTGTAATGGTCCGTTGCGACAGAAGTGCATTAAAACTTTTACCACTTATAAGCGTTTATAAAAACGGCGACCATTTAGACCTTGACATTACAACTGTGCGCCGTTGCAAGAAAGTAAGAATTGAAAGTCGCAATCCTGCAGCAGTTAATGTTGACGGCGAATGCGAATATGTTACAGAGCGCGAATTCAAACTTTTAGAAAGTGCAATTACATTTGTTGTACCTAGAAATTCAGATTTTTTGAATATGTAAAAATAATTGGGTTTGCCCCCTTGTTAAAGGGAGGTTACCTCGTAAGCGGTGGAGGGGTTCCTCTACCGTTTTTATGTAAAGGTGAGTATTTATGCATAACTTTTTTGTAAATGAAAATCAAAAACAGGATAATCGTTTTTTTATAAATGGTACTGATTTCAACCACATTAAAAATGTATTAAGAATGAATATTGGCCATACTTTTCTTGTAAGTGAAAATGGTGTAAGTAACCTTTGCGAAATCGAAAGTTTTGAAAGTGATACCGTAATCGTTAAAATACTTCAAGAAAATTATAACGATACTAGTTTGCCAATTAAAATATATCTGTTTCAAGGACTTCCCAAAGGGGATAAAATGGAACTTATTATTCAAAAATGTGTTGAGTTAGGCGTTCATGAAATTATTCCCGTTGAGATGAGCCGTTGCGTAGTAAAAATCGAGGAAAAGAAAAAGAAGAATAAGCAAACTCGTTGGCAAGCAATTTCCGAAAGTGCAGCAAAGCAGAGTAAATGTAATAAAATCCCTGAAATCAGCGAAATCCTTACATATAAACAAGCGTTAGAAAAAGCAAAAGACCTTGATTTAATGTTAGTTCCTTATGAAAGCAAAAACGGAATGGAAGATACAAAAAATGCCCTTAATGAGATTAAAAGTGGTATGAGTGTTGGCATTTTAATCGGTCCTGAGGGTGGATTTGACGAAAAAGAAATACAAGAAGCATTAGAAATTAACGGAAAAATAATATCTTTAGGTAAACGCATTCTCCGTACTGAAACTGCTGCAATTACAAGTGTATCAATGTGTATGCTTTATGCTGAAATGAATTTGAGTGAATAAAATGAAACAACTGCCCCAAGAATTTGAAAACAGAATGAAAACACTTTTAGGTGACGAGTTTGAGGATTTTCAAAAGTCCTTTGATGAGCCGCCTGTTCGTGCATTTCGCGTAAACACCGATAAAATTTCACTTGAAGAATTCGAGAGAATCAATCCTTTCGGTGGAGAGAAAATCCCCTATGTCCCTAACGGATTTTATTTTGATTATGATGGTATCGGCAATCATCCATATCATCACGCAGGTATGATTTATATTCAAGAGCCTGCTGCAATGGTACCTGTTGAGAGTATAGAAATACAAAAGCATTGGAAAGTTCTTGATTTGTGTGCTGCTCCTGGTGGCAAGAGTAGTCAGATTAAGAACAAGTTAGGTAAAGATGGTGTTCTTGTGTCCAACGAGATAGTACCGTCGCGCTGTAAAATCCTTACAGGTAATATGGAAAGAATGGGTTTTCAAAATGTTGTTACAACCTGTATGCACCCACAAAAGCTTGTGAAAATGTTCCCTGAAAACTATTTTAATATGATTATGGTTGACGCCCCTTGCTCAGGGGAAGGAATGTTCCGTAAAGAAGAAATTGCAATAGATGAATGGTCGCCTGAAAATGTTAAAATGTGTGCCGAAAGACAAGCAGAAATCCTTGATTGTGCTGCAAAACTCGTAAAACTTGGTGGCTATATTGTGTATTCAACCTGCACTTTCTCCCTTGAAGAAAATGAAATGACCGTTGATGCATTTTTACAGCGTCATCCAGGCTTTGAACTTATTCCTGTAACTGAAAAAGTTCGTGAGAATACTGCAGATGGAATACAGTTTGATGGTTGCAAATGCGAGAACATGAATTATACTCGTCGCTGTTACCCTCACAAGACAAAAGGCGAGGGACAATTTGTAGCAGTACTTCGTTATGCAGATTCGTCAATCGATTCAGAGCATTTCTTTGTGCCAATTGGCAAAGAAAAACTCGACAAAACACTGGTGGATTTTCTTGACGAAACTCTTACAACATATAAAAAAGATAATGTGCAAATGTATAACGGCAACCCTGTGTATTTTACACCTGAATTCCCTGTGCCTAGGGGAGTGGCGTTTGCTTGTGGTGTAACAATCGGTGAAATCCGTAAAAATTATGTTGTGCCACACCATCAATTCTTTATGGCGTTGGGTAAGGATTTCAAAAGAAAAATCGAACTTACAGCCAATAGTGAAGAAATTAAAAAATATCTTCACGGCGAAGAGTTTAACACAGATTGCCCTAACGGTTGGGCAGTAGTATTAGTTGACGGTTGCACCGTTGGTGGTGTAAAAGTCTCAAACGGAAGAGCAAAGAATCATTACCCAAAAGGATTGAGAATTAAATAAAATTGGCTATTTTTCCGTTATACTTCCTCGCTCTCAACTCGCAGTATCAATATACAGCTTCGTTTCGGCGAGATTGTCTAACGAAAAAAATATCTCAATTTTTGATTAGTAAAAACAATGAAAGATAATAAAAAATCCGTTCCCATAAGAGAATGGATTTTTGTGTTTTTGTCATTCGTGTCCGAAAAAGAACTGGTCAAAAACCTGATTTTCTTTAATATTTTATATTAAAATGAATATTTTTCAAACTCCAATGGTGTTGCATTAAATTTCTTAATAAAAAATTCATTGATACGAAAAGCTGGCTTACTGGTTATCTGTATTTGCTCAACTCGCAGAATAATTGATTCATTGAAATCATCAACTATTATTTTATATGAATATTTCATATTATACATAGTAAATGTAATGACTGAACAATCCTCATTTAAAGAATATTCTAATACATCATTGATATTGCGTATTTTCAGCTGTGAATAAAATTCTTCCTTTGTAATCTCAATACGAAACACAAATTTTCTCATAAAAGTATCGTAATTAACAATACCATTCAATAATTTATTCTGTCGAAACATAGGCTTGAAAATAATATAAAGAGCGATAGGAATAACAACTACAACAAACATTATAACAAAAATATAGATGTATTTTTCCATATCATCACCGCCTTGGGAATATTATAGCATAAAAGCGGCGATAAATCAATGCGGAGCATTGTATATCATCAAAACAAAGTTTTGTATATCATCATTGCAAAAGCTTTATTTATACACGCTAACGCGTGATGATATACAGTCCTAACGGATTGATGAGATACAACGATAGCAACGCTATCGTTGATGATATATCATTGCTTTCGCAATGGATAAAAAAACTCTCGTTCAAAAGAACGAGAGTTTTTTGGAGCTGCTAACCGGATTTGAACCGGTGACCTCGTCCTTACCAAGGACGTGCTCTACCACCTGAGCCATAGCAGCATTTGAAATGCAAGAGTTATTATACAGTTGTTAAAATGGTTTGTCAAGAAAGATTTATATGGTAAAAATGTAATTGCAACAAATCATTGCGTGACTTTTTCATAATATTATGCAATAATGTAATTGAAAAGGAGGCGAGATGTATGCCTAAAATTTCAAAAAACATTAAAAAACTTCGTGCAGAACATAATTTAACCCAAGACGCTCTTGCCGAAAAAATACACGTTACTCGTCAGGCGATATCGAATTGGGAGAATGATAAAACAAAACCTGATATTGAAGCCCTTGAAAGTCTTGCACAGGCTTTTGAGGTAGATATTGAAGAACTCATTTACGGCGAGAAAAAAGAAGTAATAATCTCACAAGAAAAAACAATCGAAAAAAATCGCATAAAAGTTATTCTTGCAATTGTGGGCTCACTTCTTGTGGCATCTGGTTTAGCACTTGTATTCTTTGGCTTCTGGCAGAATTTTTCTATTGCCTTACAAACTGCTTTTGCAATTGTTCCAATGTTGTTAGGTCAAGGAGTAGCAGTTTTTACAAACTTTAAGAAAAAAGAAAGTGTAAGTTGGCGTGAAAGTGCGGCAATTATTTGGAGTGTTGGCGTTATTGTAACTATTGCGTTACTTAACGGTATTCATAATATAAATTTAGGTTATATCAATTGCCTTGCAATAGACGCGTTCCTGATTATTCCTATAATGTATTTATTCAACACAGTTTCACCACTAGTATTTCTCTTGTATGCTTCAAATCATATAGGAACAGATGGCTTGTGGCAATATCTTTTAATTTCAGTTGTTATTTATGCATTTGCAGTTGGATTTACAGTGTTGTTGCGAAAAAAAGAAGATACAAGAGCAGTGTTTGCTCAATGGGTCTTAGTTCTTGCAAGTCTTCCATTAATATGGATTTACAATTACTCATTGATTGAAGCTAATGTTATACTTAGTTCAGGTAATATGTTTGTAGCCGTTTATCTCATCATATTTTTATGTATGTATATTTTCTCTTCAGACAAATCAAACTACACGTTACCATATAAACCTATAAGTCTTTTGGGACTTTGTGTAACTACATCATTTCTTTCAGAAGTTTTTTATAATAAGTATATTGATGATGACGGAGCAATTTTGATTATTTCAAATGCTGTTTTCTGCATAGTTGTACCGATTATTGCAGGACTTATCAGGAGAAAAACATTTGCAAACAATATTAAGAAACTCCTTGTTTTGGTATTACCTTTTGCGATTATGGTAACAAATTTTGCAAATATGCTTGTTTCAAGATTTACAGGTGATTTTGACACAATAGCACTTTTTATAATAAAGAGCCTAAGGGTTACTGTTGGTGTGTTAGTTGTGGCATTTGGTGTAGCACTAGTATATGCAGGTATAAAAGAATTAAGATTATTCCTTATAAATATCGGTTTAATCACTGCATTTGTACAGGTAATGCGATTGATTTATAGTGATTTAGTGCCAGATAGTTATCTTCTAAAAGGTGTAATTATTGCAATATTCGGTGTAATAATAATTATTATCAACTGGAAAATGTTGTCTGTAAAAAAGAATATACAAGAGCAACAGGAGGTTGATGAAAATGCGTAAGACTTTAGTTGTGATTTTGAGCATTGTTCAATTGGCTGTTGTTATGTTTATGATTTGTTTCGGACAGTCAGTTGAAGCAAATGTACAAGAAAATGGTACAGAATATAAAATTCAAATAAATATAGCATCTGTTATGGAAGGTAAAGTTTACTTTTCACTTGAAGATAGCTATTATTGGAGAGAACTTTATCAAAACAAATATGTGATATTAGATACTGACGAGAATGGTAATGCCAAATGTAAAGAAATTTCTAACAAAAGACCTGATAATACAGATTACATAAGTCCCACTAAAAGAAATCAGAACAGATTACATGAATATAAGGTGGATTATGATAAAGACATAACGTCATATAAAGCAGGACTGTATGAAAGAGATGCTTATATTATCATAAAGACTTATAAGGGCAATATTGAAGTGGTAAATCTTTATATTGAGGATATGTTGGTTGCTGATTGGATTAAAAAGTTCGAAGCAGGTGAAATACCAGAAATTGACAGAAAACCGATTATAGGAGATAGTGAGATTGTCTGGGAAGATAAATAGTAAAAAGGTGGCAGAGAATATCTGTCACCTTTTTAATTTTATTTGCTATTCTTGTATTCTTGTGTTAAAATATCCTCATCAACTGAAAGGACTTCGGTTATGAAAGATTTTTTTAAGAAACATCGCGAGTTGATTGTTTATATAATTGTTGGTGGGCTTACAACTGTAGCAAACTATATAATTCATTTCTCACTTCGCTTTTTAGGTGCAAATTATTATATCGCATTAAGTGGTGCGTGGCTGGGTGCAGTAATTTTTGCTTATATTGCAAACAGAGTTTTTGTGTTTGAAAGCAAAACAAAAGGTAAGGCACAAGTAAAAGAGTTTGCACTTTTTATTAGTGCGAGATTATTCTCATACGGACTTGAAATGCTGATTGCGTTTATCTTTATTGATTTAGCTCACGCAGATAATTTTGTATGGCAACCTGATTTTATTGACACAGTAATCCCAACAGGCGAGTTAATTGTTAAAACTGTGGGGCAAGTCATAATTGTTTTATCGAACTATGTTTTTAGTAAATTGGTAATATTCAAAAAAAGTGTATAAAATTAAAATATTCACTGTATAATGTATAAAAATACACGAAAACAGTGAATATTTCTATTTTTATGAATAAATGCTTGACTTTTTTGAATATGGTTGTATAATGTAGCCATAAAAATTCAATTTACATAAAGGAGAAAACAAAAATGAAAAAATCAGTTAAAATTCTTTCAGTAGTTCTCGCTCTTGTTCTTATCGTTGGTTGCTTCGCAGCTTGTCGCGGTAATGATAAGCCAGATACAGACACTCCTGCAGCTAAAGTTAAGGTAATTGATATTGCTCTTACAGAAGAACTTTATGCTTTCGGTGTTGACAAAAATCAGCCAGAACTTCTTACAAAAGTAAACACATTTATCGATGAAATCAAAAAGAACGGTAAGTTCGACGCTATCTGTGACGCATACTTCGGCGATGGCGAAAAGAAAGGTGTTACATCAGCAACTCTTGATACATCAAAAGACCAGCTTGTTGTTGCTACAAACGCTGCATTCGAACCATTCGAATACAAAGTAGGCGACAAGTTCTATGGTATTGATATGGAAATCGCAGCTCTTCTTGCTGAATATCTTGGTCAGGAACTCGTTATTCAGGATATGGAATTTGACGCAGTTTGTATGACAGTTGGTCAGCATAAGTGCGATATCGCAATGGCAGGTCTTACAATTAACGAAGAAAGAAAAGAATATGTTGAATTCTCAACATCATACTACACAGCTAACCAGAAACTCGTTGTAAAAGCTGACGACACAACATTTGATGCTTGCAAGACTGTAGCAGATGTTGAAACAATTCTTAACGGTTACGACAACACTAAAAAAGCAGGTTTCCAGAACGGTACAACAGGTAACTGGTATGTTGTAGGTGATGAAGATTGGGGCTTTGCAGGTCTTAAAGTTGAACCTAAGGGTTATTCAAACGGCTCACTTGCAGTTCAAGACCTTATCAACAACAATATTGATTTCGTTGTTATTGACGCTGACCCAGCAAAATTCATTACAGATGCAATTAATGCAGTAGCATAATTTCAAACAAAATAAATGTTTTGCCATAACCCTGCCTCGTGGTAGGGCTATGGCGTTTTTTAAGGATTTTGACTTATGAGTGATTTTGAAAGAAAAATTGAAAGGTTTATAGAATTCTTCATTGAATATGAAGGCTATAAAACTGTTATTGAGGGTTTACAGAATACTCTCAAAATAGCAATATGTGGTCTTTTAATCGGTATTGTTATCGGTACACTTATTGCTATTGTAAGAGTTTTACCAAAATATAAGCTTTTACCAAGAATACTTAACGGAATCTGTAGTTTCTATGTTGCCTTTTTCAGAGGTACACCAATGGTTGTGCAGCTCCTTTTGTCATATTATGTTGCACTTCCACTTATGGGACTCAACATTCCGTCAGTAACGGTTGCTTTGTTTGTTTTTGGTCTTAACTCTGGTGCATACATATCTGAAATTATGCGTGGCGGTATTCAGTCAGTTGACCCCGGACAAATGGAAGGTGGTCGTGCTATCGGTTTAAGTTTCTCGACAACAATGCTTAAAATTGTTATTCCACAGGCAATTAAGAATATCTTGCCTACACTTGGTAATGAGTTTATTACACTTATTAAAGAAACATCTGTTGTAAGCTTTGTTGGTGCTCTTGACTTATATGTTGCATTCAACCGTATCGGTTCAAACAGTTACGAGTTTATGGTGCCATATCTTGTAATGGCTCTTATTTACATTGTACTTGTTCTTATTATAAGTGGTCTTGTTAAATTGATGGAAAGGAGTCTGAGTAAAAGTGATAGAGGTCGTTAACCTTAATAAATCATTTGGCGAAATAGATGTCCTTCACGATATCAATATTAAAATCAACAAAGGCGAAAAAGTTGTAGTTGTTGGTCCGTCAGGCTCCGGTAAATCTACATTCTTGCGTTGCCTTAACTGTATGGAAGACCCAACATCAGGCAGTATTATCTTCAATGGCGTTGATATTGCTGATATGAAAGTTGATATTAACATTCATCGTCAAAAAATGGGAATGGTTTTCCAACACTTTAACCTTTTCAACAACAAAACAGTTATTGAAAATATTATGCTCGCTCCTGTTTATGTTGAGAAAAAACGAATGAAAAAACTTCGTCGTAAAAATCCGAACAACGAAGTTGTTAAGAGCGTAAAAGAGATTAAAGCAGATGCAAAAGCGCAGGCGATTGAACTTCTTAAAAGAATTGGTCTTGAAGAAAAAGCAGATGCTTATCCAAGTCAGCTTTCAGGTGGACAGAAACAGCGTGTTGCCATTGTTCGTGCGCTTGCTATGAATCCTGATGTTATTCTTTTTGATGAGCCAACTAGTGCTTTGGACCCTGAAATGGTAGGCGAAGTTCTTGAACTTATGAAAGAACTTGCAGATAGTGGTATGACAATGGTTGTTGTTACCCACGAAATGGGATTTGCACGTGAAGTTGGTACTCGCGTTATCTTTATGGATGAAGGTAGAATTATTGAAGAAAATAATCCTAAAGACTTCTTTGAAAATCCAAAAAACGAGCGACTTCAGGAATTTTTGTCAAAAGTTTTATAATAAAAAATTGTCACCTCGGCATACTATTGCTGAGGTGATTTTTATGACTAACAATATGAGCATGGATGTTCGTGCGTATTTTAACACATTACCTGCGTCGGTACGCACTGCTATTGTGGAATCAGGTGCAAAGTTCGACACAGTTGAGCAACTTAAGGTCCTTGCTGAAAGTTATATGAATAAATAAAAGTGTAAAATGTAGGGGCGATTCACGAATCGCCCGTAATACTTATTGACAAAATATTAAAAAAATAGTTTAATATATAGGATACAAAATTTTTAGCAAAGGTGATACATAATGGAAAACACCGTAGAAAAGAAAAAGATAGTTTTAAGTGCTATTCAGCCAACAGGTACTCCCACGCTCGGCAACTACCTTGGTGCACTTAAAAACTGGAAAAATATGAAAGATGATTACAACTGTCTTTATGCAGTTGCAGATTTGCATTCACTTACAGTTCGTCCTGAGCCTGCAACACTTCGCAAGAATACAATGGAACTTTATGCGATTTTGTTAGCACTTGGTCTTGACCCTGAAGAAAGTATCGTGTTTATTCAAAGCCATGTGCCACAACACGCACAACTTGCATGGCTCTTAAATTGTTGCACACAGTTTGGCGAAGCAGCAAGAATGACACAGTTTAAGGATAAGAGTGAAAAACACCCTGAAAATGTAAATGTAGGTCTTTTCACATATCCTATTCTTATGGCTGCAGATATTCTTCTTTATCAGGCAGACTATGTGCCGATTGGCGCAGACCAAAAACAACATCTTGAAATTGCTCGCGATATTGCAGAGCGTTTTAACACTGTTTATGGCAATACCTTTACTCTTCCAGAGCCATTTATCGGTAAAATTGGTGCAAGAGTTATGTCCCTTCAGGACCCAACTGCAAAAATGAGCAAATCTGATACAAATCCAAAAGGCTATATCTCAATGCTTGACGATGACAATGTAATTGTTAAGAAAATCAAGAGCGCAGTTACAGATAGCGAAGCAAAGGTAAGATATGCAGACGGTAAAGATGGTATCAACAACCTTATGGGTATTTACTCTTGTTGCACAGGTCTTTCTTATGAGCAGATTGAGAAAGATTTTGACGGCAAGGGCTACGGCGATTTCAAATCTGCAGTAGCAGAAGCTGTTGTTGAAGAACTTCGTCCATTCAAAGCAGAGTTTAATCGACTTATTAATGATAAAGCATACCTTAACGAGTGTGCAAAAAATGGCGCAGAAAAGGCAAGCCGTTTCGCACAGAGAACACTCAATAAGGCAATGAAGAAATCAGGTTTGTATCAACTATAATATTATAGGCGAGGTTAGTTCCTCGCCTTTTTTGTTAGACAAACTCCAATTTGCAGAACTCCTTTTATTTATATATTTTTTGAAATTTTATATTGACATTAGCACTTTACTGTGCTAAAATATTCCACAATCAGCAAACAGAGGTAATATTTATGAAAACTCTTAATTTCGCAGCTGGATACTTTTACTTTAGCTTTTTCTTTAACAAGAAAGGGTTTAGTTTCACTGCGGAAAAATAAAGATTGCTGAAATTATAGTAATTTTATTCCCACAGTGAAATGCTGTGGGAATTTTTTATTAAAGGAGTAAGAAAAATGGTAGTAATTCTTAAAAACGAGGTTGACCCTAAAAAGGTCGAAAATTTAACTAACTGGTTACACGAGCAAAAACTTGTAATCAATGAGGTTGTGGGTGAATACCAGACAATTCTCGGTCTTATCGGCGACACAAGTCGCATTGATATTGACTTAATTCAAAGTCTTGATATTGTTGAAGATGTAAGACGAATTTCAGAGCCTTACAAATGTGCAAACAGAAAATTCCACCCTGACGACACAGTTATTGATGTAGAAGGGTATAAAATCGGTGGAGGCAACTTCCAGTTCTTCGCAGGTCCTTGCTCAATTGAGAGTAGAGAACAGATTTTAAGCATCGCAAAAGATGTTAAAGCAGCAGGTGCTAATTTCCTTCGTGGTGGTGCATTCAAACCTCGTACATCACCTTATGCATTCCAAGGTATGCGTGGCGAAGGTCTTGAATTAATGCTTGAAGCAAAAAAAGAAACAGGTATGCCAATCGTAACTGAAATTATGGACGCATCTCATATTCCACTTTTTGAAAATGTTGATGTTATTCAGGTTGGCGCTCGTAATATGCAGAACTTTGAACTTTTAAAAGAGCTTGGTCATCTTAATAAGCCTGTTTTCTTAAAGCGTGGTCTTTCAAGTACATTCCAAGAATTACTTATGAGTGCTGAATACATTATGGCAGGTGGCAACGAAAAAGTTATCCTTTGTGAGCGTGGTATTCGTACATTTGAAACTGCTACAAGAAATACCCTTGATTTGTCAGCAGTTCCAATGCTTAAAGAAAAATCACATTTGCCAGTTGTTATTGACCCATCACACGCGTCAGGTATTGCCAGATTTGTAAAACCTATGTCATTGGCTGCTGCTGCTTGTGGTGCAGACGGTCTTATGATTGAAGTACACAACGACCCTGCAAAAGCACTTTGCGACGGTCCTCAGGCACTTACACCACCACAATTTACAGATGTTGTAAATTGTGTGAACAAAGTTTTAGACGCAGTAAAATAAGGTGATTAAATGAAAATCGGAATTATCGGGTTAGGTCTTATGGGTGGCTCACTTGCTAAGGCAATCAGTTTTGGCACAGAGCATACCGTTTGGGGTACTAACAGAAGCCGAGAGGCAATTCAAAAAGCACTTTTTGTAGGTGCAATCCAGAAAGAACTCACAAAAGAAGATTTGAAAGAGTGCGATTTGGTAATTGTTTCTCTCTACCCTGAGGCTACTATTGACTATATAAAGGAAAACGCAAAACTGTTCAAAAAAGGCGCAATCGTTATGGACATAAGTGGTGTAAAACGCTACGTTTGTGACGCCCTTTATGATACTGCAAAAGAAAATGGGTTTGTGTTTATCGGTGCGCACCCAATGGCAGGGTTGCATTTGTCTGGATTTGAGCACTCGACGGCTAAAATCTTCAACAATTCTTCAATGATTCTTACTCCTTATGAAGATACGCCGTGGGGACAAATAAATACAATCAAAGAACTTTTCTTGAAAATTGGGTTTACAAATATTCAAATGTCAACTCCAGATGAGCATGACAAAATTATTGCTTTTACTTCTCAACTTGCTCATGTGGTTTCAAATGCCTATGTTAAAAGCCCAAATGCGCTTATTCATAAAGGTTTTTCGGCAGGCAGTTACAAGGATTTAACTCGTGTTGCGTATCTAAATGAAAATATGTGGTCAGAATTATTTTTAGAAAATCGTGATAATCTCATAAATGAAATTGACTCTATAGTAAATAATTTGGTACAATATAAAGAAACGCTAGAAAATAATGACCGTGAAAAGTTAGAAGAACTTTTGCGTGACGGTAAAAATTTGAAAGAACAGATTGATGGGTGACGATTATGGAAACAGTTAAAGTAACTGCATCAAAAGAATATGTTGTGCATATCGGTACAGGTTTTCTTGATACAATAGGCGAGAAAATCAGCGAAATCAAACGCCTTTGTCGAGTACTGCTTGTTTCAGACGATACAGTTTATTCGCTTTACGGTGAAAGAGTAAAAAAGAGTTTAACTGAAGCAGGTTTTTCAGTTTGTGAATTTGTATTCCCACACGGAGAAGATGCAAAATCTCTTGAAAACTTTGGCAAGATGCAAGAGTTCTGTGCCGAAAACAGTATTACAAGAACTGACCTTTTTGTAGCCCTTGGTGGTGGAGTAACAGGTGACCTTACAGGATTTGTGGCTTCTACTTATCTTCGTGGTGTGGATTTTGTGCAGATTCCAACAACTGTACTTTCAATGGTTGACTCATCTGTTGGTGGTAAAACGGCAATCAATCTTAATGCAGGCAAAAATCTTTGCGGTGCATTTTATCAACCAATTGCAGTTTATGCCGATTGCGAAACACTTAACACCTTACCTGAAGAAACATTTAATGAGGGCTGTGCCGAAATCATTAAATACGGTATGATTTTAGACGGCGAATTCCTTACATATTTAAGTGAAAACAGTATAAGAGAAAATATTGAATACGTAATCAAGCGTTGTGTTGAGATTAAGCGCGATGTTGTTGACCACGACGAATTTGAAAAAGGCGAGAGAAAGCTTCTCAATTTCGGTCATACTATCGGACACGCTATTGAAAAGTGCAGTAATCTTACTATTTCTCACGGCAACGCAGTTGCAATTGGTATGGTTATTGCTACAAAAGGTGCTTATGAAATTGGTATGTCCGACGAAGATTATAGTGATGTACTCTTACCGATTCTTAAAGCAAACAACTTGCCAACTACTTGCGATTTTTCAGCAGAAGAACTTTATAAGGCATCACTTTCAGACAAAAAGAGAAGTCTTGACACAATGGCACTTATTGTACCTGAAGAATACGGACTTTGCAAAATTATGAAACTTCCTGTTGAGGATTTATTGAATTTTATTGAAAAAGGTATGAATTAAATGGAAATGAGATGCACTCCGTCTGGACTTTCAGGACGAATTAATGCAATTTCATCAAAATCAGATGCACATAGGCTTTTAATCTGTGCAGCATTATCTGACAAACCTACAAAAATCAATTGTAACTGTTTGTCAAAAGATATTGTTGCAACTGCAGAATGTCTTAAAAGTATGGGTGCTGATATTACTGTGGGTAACGGTGCTATTACTGTTACCCCACAACCATTTAATAGAAAAGCTACTCTTAATTGTATAGAAAGTGGCTCAACTTTAAGATTTTTATTACCTGTTGTTTCTGCATTGGGTATTGATGCAATATTTAAAGGTCAAGGCAGATTACCAGAAAGACCAATTTCACCATTAAAAGAAGAAATGGAGAAAAAAGGCATTACATTTCATACAGGTAGCGAATTTCCACTTCATTTGACAGGGGATTTGCAGTCAGGCGAATACGAAATCGCAGGGAATATCAGCTCACAGTTTATTACGGGACTTCTTTTTGCACTTCCCATACTTAACGGTGACAGTAAAATAAAACTTATTCCACCTGTTGAGTCAAGGTCATATCTTAACATTACTATTTCAGCACTTAAAAAGTTTGGTGTTGAAATAATCGAAGAAGAAAATCTTTACATAATAAAAGGCAATCAACAATACAAATCCCCAACTGAAATCACAGTTGATGGCGACTGGTCAAATGGCGCATTCTTCCTTTGTGCAGGTGCACTTTCAAAAGAGGGTATTACTGTTACAGGGCTTGATGTTAACTCTCCACAAGGGGATAAAAAAATCCTTGAAATTCTTCGTCGAATGGGTGCAGATGTAAAAATTGATGGCGCAGAAATCACCGTTAAGAAAAATCGCCTTTTCGGCACTATTGTTGATGCAGGTGATATTCCTGATTTAGTGCCAATAGTTTCTGTGCTTGGCGCTTGTTGTGAAAAAGGTGTAACACATATTATCAATGCAGGCAGACTTCGCATAAAAGAAAGTGACAGAATCCAATCGGTTTTCAATATGCTTGATACAGTTGGTGCTGCAGTAAGTGAAACTGATGATGGACTTGTAATCTGGGGCGATAACGAGTTAATAGGTAGAGTGGTTAATGGTTACAACGACCACCGAATTGTAATGTCAGCAGCAATTTTAAGTAGTGAATGCTCACTACCTGTTGATATTACAGATTATAAAGCAGTGGAAAAATCTTACCCATATTTCTTTAATGATTTTAACAGTTTAGGAGGGAATGCAAATGTCATCAATGACAGGAAATAAAATTAAAATATCAGTTTTTGGTCAGTCACATTCTAACGGCATCGGTGTTGTGATTGATGGACTACCAGCAGGTAAAAAAATAGATATGGAAAAAGTTGTGGCATTTATGTCTCGTCGCGCACCGGGCAAAAATTCCCTTTCAACCCAGCGTAAAGAGGCTGATACACCTGAAATCATTTCAGGGCTAGTAAATGGTGTTACTTGTGGTGCGCCACTTTGCGCAGTAATTAAAAATACAAATCAACATTCACAAGATTATAATAATATTATGGATACGCCAAGACCATCTCACGCAGATTTTAGTGGCAATATCCGTTACAATGGCTTTAATGATGTGTCAGGTGGTGGCCATTTTTCAGGTCGCCTTACTGCACCACTTTGCTTTGCAGGTGCAGTTTGTATGCAGATTTTGGAAGATATGGGCATAGAAATTCAGGCGCATATTCAAAAAATCAAAAATGTATATGATGGTAAAATTGATTTTGTGAACATAGGCAAATGGAATACATCTGAAAAAGAGTTTCCTGTAATCAATGATGAAAAAGGCAAACTTATGATTGCCGAAATCGAAAAAGCACGCGAAAACGGTGACTCCGTTGGTGGTGTAATCGAATGTGCAGTTACAGGGATTAAAGCAGGTTACGGCGACCCAATGTTTGACGGCGTTGAGAATAGCCTCTCTAAAAATATTTTTGGAGTCCCTGCAGTTAAGGGTATAGAATTCGGTAATGGATTTGACGCAACTAACCTTTACGGTAGTGAAAATAACGATGATTTTTGCATTGTTGACGGTGAAATCAAAACTGCAACCAACAATGCAGGTGGAATTAACGGTGGAATAACAAATGGTATGCCAATTGTATTCAGAACTGCAATTAAACCAACACCATCAATTTATAAAGAACAAAATAGTGTAAGTCTTGCAGACAAAACCGAACAAAAATTGCAAATCCAAGGCAGGCACGACCCATGTATAGTTCAGCGTGCCGTACCTGTTATAGAGGCAGTAACAGCATTTACGATATTAGACATAATTTTATAAGGTGATATTATGGAAGACCTTTCAATCATAAGAGAAAAAATAAATAATATAGATAATCAAATTATAGAACTTTGGAAAGAACGTATGGAAACTGCTCTTGCAGTTGCACAGTATAAAAAAGAAAATAATCTTCCTGTGCTTGACAGTAAGCGTGAGCGTGAACTTCTTAACCGTATCAGTAATATGGCTGGTGAGGATTTAGAGGTTTATTCTCGTGTGCTTTACGATACAATTATGAGCGTTTCTCGTTCATATCAGCATCGTTATCTTAATACAGATAGCGATTTGACTGAAAAAATCAAGTCAGCAGTTGAGAATACATCAAAGTTATTCCCTCAAAAAGCAATGGTTGCGTGCCAAGGTGTAGAGGGCGCATATTCAGGCCTTGCCTGTGAAAAACTTTTTAAATATCCAACTGTTTCATATTTCAAAACCTGGTATGACGTTGTAAATGCAGTTGAAAAAGGACTTTGCAAATATGGCGTTTTACCAATCGAAAACAGTACTGCAGGTAGTGTAAACGCTGTTTACGATTTAATGGCAGAGCACAACTTTTATGTAGTTAAAAGTATTCGCCTTAAAATTAATCATTGTCTTTTAGGCAACAAAGGTGCAACTCTTGACGGAATTAAAGAAATTTTTTCTCACGAACAGGCAATCAATCAATGTAGTGAGTTTTTGCGTGAACACAGTAATATTAAGGTTACAGTTTGTGAAAATACTGCAGTTGCTGCAAAAATGGTTATGGAAAGTGGACGTACAGATGTCGCTGCAATATCATCAGAAAACTGCCGCGATTTATATGGCATGACACTTATTTCTGATGATGTGCAGAATAAAGATAATAACTATACTCGTTTTATTTGCATTTCAAAGGATTTAGAAATTTACCCAGGTGCCGATAAAACAAGTTTTGTTCTTACTTTGCCACATCACCCAGGCTCACTTTATCATACTCTTGCAAGATTTTATGCGTTAGGCATTAATGTTCATAAAATTGAAAGCAGACCTATACAGAATAAAGACTTTGAGTTTATGTTCTATTTTGATATGTCAGTTTCAGTTTACGATAATGCTTTTTATGAAATTCTTGAACAGTTAAAAGACGAGTGCGAATATTTTCACTATTTAGGCAGTTATTCGGAGGTAATGTAACAATGTATGGACTTTTAGGTGAGCATTTGCCACACAGTTTTTCACCACAAATCCATTTGGCTTTAGGTAATCACGATTACAATCTTTTTGAGGTTGCACCCCAGCATCTTGAAGCCTTTATGAAAGAACATAATTTTAAGGGCATCAATGTTACAATACCTTATAAAAAAGCAGTTATTCCTTACCTCGATGTGATTTCTCCTGAGGCACAGAAAATTGGTGCAGTTAATACTATAACTGTCCGTGATGGCAAACTTTACGGTGATAATACTGACTATTTTGGATTTGTATATATGCTCCAGAAGTCAGGCATCAGCGTTAAAGACAAAAAAACAGTTGTGCTTGGCGGTGGTGGTGCATCTGCAACTGTTCAGGCAGTGCTACACGATTTTGGTGCAAAAGAAGTTATTGTTGTTGATTTAAATACTGAAAACAACTATAAAAATTTATATCTGCATTATGACGGTGAAATTATTGTAAATACTACACCTGTGGGAATGTACCCAAACAATTTAAAATCACTTGTAAATCTTGACGATTTCAAAAATCTTTCAGGTGTACTTGATGTTGTGTATAATCCACTTAAAACAAAACTGATTTTAGATGCTGAAGAACGAAATATTCCTTGTTCGGCAGGTCTTTCAATGCTTGTTGCCCAAGCTAAAAAAGCACACGAGATTTTCTTTGATACAAAAATCGAAACATCTGTTTGCGAAAAAATCGAAAGCGTACTCAGAATGCAGATGTGTAATATCGTTCTTATCGGTATGGCTGGCTGTGGCAAATCAACTATTGGCAAAGTCCTTGCAGAAAAACTTAATAAAGAATTAGTTGACACGGACCAAATGATAGAAAATGTTGAAAATATGTCAATTCCTGAGATAATCGGTAAGTTCGGCGAAGTTCATTTCAGAAATTGTGAAAATGCTGCAGTAATCTTGGCGGGCAGAGAAAAAGAGTGCATAATCGCAACAGGTGGGGGAGTTGTTACTCGACCTGAAAATTACAATCCGTTAAAGCAAAACGGAATTATAGTATTTATCAATCGTGACGCAGAGTTACTTCCAACAAACGGCAGACCTCTTTCACAAGTGCACGGTGTAAAAGCACTTTATGAAAAAAGAATGCCACTTTACCGTCAGTTTGCCGATGTTGAGGTTGACGGTAACGGCACGATTGAAGAAGTAGCCGACAGAATTTTAAGGGAGATTGAGCGTTTATGAAAATTCTTGTAATCAACGGACCAAATATAAATATGTTAGGTATTCGTGAGCCTGGTATTTACGGTAGTCAAAATTACGAAACCTTGCTTTGTGATATTGATGCGTGGGCAAATGAACTCGATTGTGATGTTGAGTGCTTCCAGTCAAATCATGAGGGCGATATAGTTGATAAAATCCAACAGGCTTATGGCGAAGCGGACGGAATTGTCATAAACCCTGCTGCATATACCCATACAAGCGTTGCGATTTTAGATGCTCTTAAATCTGTGGGTATCCCTGCAGTTGAAGTTCATATTTCAGATGTAACTAAGCGTGAAGATTTTCGTCAAATCTCTTACGCTGGTATGGCTTGCGAAGAGCATATTATCGGCAAAGGTCTCGAGGGATATCATTTAGCAATGCAGTATCTTTGCGAAAAATACAACACAGTATAAGTGGGGAATAGTTATGTGGAACAAAATTGTTAATAATGAAGATATAAATGACTTTATTAAAACAGTCAGTGGATTTCACGATAGTTGCATTAAAGAAATGAAATATGTAAGTGGAGCTTATGTGGATGAAGATTTATCAATGCACCCGATAAACGATAAAAGAATATTAAAGGTTGTAATACAACGTCAGTTTGAACATAATTCTATGATAGAAATGGAGTTTATAGGCTTAAATAAATTAAAACTATGCCCTGTTGATGAAAACTATACTTGTGAGATTCTTGATTCTACTTTAATTTTAAAGGATGATTGTATTTGTTGGTGCGATTGTGGTGGATTATCTGAATCTGATATAGATGATTATGATGGAACTGTTATTTGCGCATCTCAATTTAGATGGCGTGCCATTGAAGACTGTATGGGGAATAAAGAATATTTTGACGAAAAGGTTTAATAATTATAAACAGTAGGGGACGATACTCATCGTCCCTTTTTGTTTAACAAATTATAGTTTGTAGGGCTCTTTGCCCCCCTTCCGTCAAAACTTCGTTTTGCCACCTTCCCCTCGTAGGGGGAAGGTGAAAATTGGGCTCCCCCCTTGAGGGGGAGCTGTCGCGAAGCGACTGAGGGGGGATAATTAAATTTGCAACGCAGTTCCTACACTTTGCGCTTTGCATTCTGCACTCTGCACTATTTACAAAAAACATGTCTTCCAATTGTAGTTACAACCGGTCGTGTTCTAATCCAACGATTACTTGTTTTTGCAGGATTATAATAGTATATAGCGCCACCGGTAGGGTCCCAACCATTTATTGCATCTCGTGCTGCTTTCTTTGCAGTATCATTTGGTGCTACATTCCAGTTGCTGTCGCGTACTGCCGAAAATGCACCTGATTGATACACAACTCCTGCAATAGAGTCAGGGAACGACGAATGTCTTACACGATTTAATACTACTGCACCAACGGCAACTTGACCCACATAACTTTCGCCTCGTGCTTCTGCGCCTATAATTCGTGCAAGAAGATACACATCACTTGAACTGTATCCACCTGTTGAAGAACTTCCACCTGACCCAAGACCCAAATATAATAATGTCTTACGCCCTGCAATACCGTCGGCAGTAAGTCCACAATTTTTCTGGAATTGTCGCACTGCTTTTTGCGTCGCTGTGCCATAAATACCATCAATAGAGCCAGAATATAAACCCAGTTCACGTAGCTTGCTCTGTATTTGTCTTACTTCTTGTCCTCGCGAACCTAATTGAGATAAAGTCTGCGCACTTTCACTGTATGTGTATGCTATGGCTGTAATTACTAATACATTTACAAGAATGATGGCAACTATCTGCCACAATACTTGTTTTTTACTTCGAAATTCCTTTTGCGTATCCATTTTAAATATCACTCCGAGTGTTTTATTCGGTATTATGTTTACCATAACAGGATTTTTTATTCAAAAAACAGGAGTAATTGTGGTTAGAATGTGTATTATATACAATATATATTGCTGCAAAAATAAATTGAAAAATTTTTTCAAAAAATTTTAAAAAAGTTGTTGACAAGTCAATTTTGTTGTGGTATTATATGCAAGCTGTCTGCGAGAGAGCAAAGCTCAACAGCAAAAAACTTAAAAAAGTTTAAAAAAACTGTTGACAACCTCGCGGAGTTTTGGTACAATAAAACTCCACCCGCAAAAATGGGTTGGACAGACTGAACCTTGAAAATTAAACAACGACGAGATAAGTAAAAGGAACCCTGTAGTTT
>CALAEV010000033.1 GCA_937892525.1 uncultured Clostridia bacterium | reverse complement strand
TGACCGCTTCCCATTTGTAACGTTCTTCTTGATTAATTCTATCAAAATCTTTTTTATATGCTCGAATAACTTCTTCAATTTTTTTATTTACTAAATTAGATGAGCTATCTACATCTTCAACCTTACTTGCTAATTCAATGAATTTCTTCAAGTGTGAGCATCTATCTCTTCTGGCATGTATTTCTTTTTCTGATATGTTAGGTTCTTTCTTGCTTGATTCCAATAATTGTAACAAATTACTACAACCATCTTTATAGAATTCCTCTTCTAAATCTACTCCATATTCTCGTTCAATCCATCTTAAGCCAGAAACATAGCTATTACCTGATGTTCCAACTACATTTTGTTTTATTATATCTTCATTGAACATATCTCACACCTCTATTCTTTCTCAATTTCACTTGGTAAGTTTCCAATAAACTCAAACGCATCTTTTGCAATAACAAAAGGTTGTGAAAATGCATCTAACACTATTCCGCAGATATCTTCTCTTGCCATAGCCATTGACATTGCTTCAAAGAAATGCTTTTCAACCTTGCTGAAATGGTTACCATAATCTTCTCCCATCTGTTCGCAGTTAGAGAAGACTGGAAGAAATAAATAATCACCATTCTTCAATGTGTCTGGAACCAATTTGATATCTCCAGTTGTCTTTACTACATCTCCAGCAGAAACATTAGTAAACATTTCCATATCTGCATCGCTCATTTCAAGATTGCAAGGAATCCAAACAAAGCTATCTCTTAAACATCTGAACACAGAAATAAAATTTTCATCTGTTTGGTCTTTATTGAACCTGTCAACTAAAAATCTTAAAACATTACCATTTTCTAAAGCTTTGCGTTTAACACCCATATCAATTTCTCCAATAAAATTATACTTTTATTATATCATTTGATATAGAAACATTCAATATGCTATTATAACGTTCAGTCCGTAAACTTTTACATAAACATTCATTCTTAAAGAATTTAAATTATTTAAATCTGCAACTAGATTTCCATCACAGTTCAAACTTGCAATAAAGACACAATAACAACTCCAATAATTAAACAGCATCTACCAAAATTAGTAGATGCTGTATTTTCAATATCATTCTAACAATTGTGTAGCATATATGAATATAGTTGCTCTTTAACATAATCTAACTATGATTATAATACCAAAATAATCGACATCATATCTGACACCTACTTATATTACTGATTATCAACCTATATTAATTGAACCTGTTTTATTACTGTCAATTACTATATTAAAGAATTTACCTTTAAGAATTGCTGCAAAGTAATTTGTTTTTTCATATTGTTCATTATAATTTTCTTCAATGCACTTCACAATATCACGAAGTTGCATTAAGGTTGCGAAGCAGTGCTTACAAGGTGTTAAGTGATAGCACTCACAATAAAGTTCGCTGATTTCGCCATTTTTGTATGTGAATTCCACAATATATGGCTTTGATGTTGTCACGATTGCTCTGCCTTTTGTACCGTTAAGCTCGATATACTGAACATCGTTATCCATATAGATATCGCCACCGTTTTCAAGGTCGCCTTGGTCATATTGCAAGCCATCAAGAGTTTCTAATGGGAACGTTAAACCATCTGTAACAGTCACATATTCTTCGTCTGCTTCAGGTGCTTTGAACCAAGTAAGTGCCTTTTCATAAGGTAATGCATTCGGGTCGAATGTAATAAAATGACTGCCTGCGAAGTGAAATTCACCCTGCACATTTGCATCTGCCTTACCGATTACATGCTTGTAGTCGGACAACTTGATTTTAAAGTTATAAGTGATATTCACAACAACACCCATGACGCCTTCAAGTTTGCCATCAACAAATACACGGTCACCTATTTTAAGACTGAATGAATCGTTGTAATAAGTGTATGGCTTATACACATCAGGAAACTTGATTTCTACAAGTGATTTACGGATTATCTGCTCATCTTCAATAACTTCTGGAATTACAATTTCTCTTTTTTCTGTTGTATTTTCGCTAAAATTAAAACCGATTTTTGTGCTCATAAAAAACATCTCCTTTTCTGTCTATATTGTAACATGAAATAGCAGAAGGGGAAGATTTTATATTTTAACTCAGACCGTTTTTGCGGACATTGAAAAATCAAATGTCGTTTTTAATAAATTTTTATCACGAAAAGCTATATTTTATCGATATATATTATGTAGCTAATTTTAGTGTTTTTAAGTCACTTTAACTGTACAGTTAATATGCTTTTCATTGTGATTTGTGAAAACACTTATTCAAGTATATGACTATTATTAAAATTTGGAGGTTACTAAAATGAGCAAACATCAAGTTATGGTATTTATAGGGAATGGATTCGACATCGCATTGCTTAATAAATATGGTAAAGGAATAACGACTTCATATAACTCTTTTTACTCTTTCTTCAAATACAAATATCCTGACAATAATAATTTGCTAATTGAACAGATGGAAAAGGCTAAAAGAGAGGGCAAGAAAAATTGGAGTGATTTTGAGGCACTTCTTGATGAAGTATTAAATTCCCTCTCAGAATCAGATAAGGAACAAGTAGCTAAATTGAATAATGACTTGAGTGAAATTCAACAAGCATTTTCAAGATTCTTAAATGACATTATTAATAACGATATCATAAATAACATTTCAAAGGTTAATGATGTAACAATAAAGCCAAAAGTGAATTGCGCAAAAAAGCTGATGAAATGTTCCTTCTTAAAAGATTTATCCAAAGAACAGTATGAAACCATCAGTTTCCACAATAAAATCAATAACCATGAAGAATTAAAGTATATTTTTATCAATTTTAATTATACGTCCTTATTGGAAAACTATCTCTACTTAAAAAAAGAAATGTTTGACCCCATCCCCTTTATCACATCAAACAATAATATTGTTTTAGATTTAAATCCTAATAATTATAAAAATCATAGTGGTCATTCTGACCCGTATGTAAAATTGATGCCAATAGACATATTTCATCCTCATGGAATGCAAGATGTACCAAAATCTCTACTTTTTGGCATAGAAAATCAAAGTTATTGTAATCAAAGAGATTGTAGACGTGTTTTTGTAAAATCCTTGTGGGCTCAGTCTAAACCAAAATATGATGATAAATTCGATGAAACTGAATTGTTTATTATATATGGTTGCTCTATTGGTAAAAGTGATAATTGGTGGTGGAGTAGAATATTTAAAAGACTAACAGACAAGAATCCAGCAGAGTTAATCATCTACAATTACGGAAAGGGAAATGCCAATACAATTAAAGATATGTTTATTAATAATTGTTGTTTAGAGGATATTACTATTGAGGAAATAAATAAAGCAAAGGAAAACATTTATGTTGTAAACTTTGGTTTTGATGTAGAACCGGATACAAATTTCATAAAGTTACCTGAGTTAAATACATAAAAATTTCGATTAATTTTATTTCTAGTAAAATTAATATTTGGATGATCGTGCTTGTTACTTAGCTGTTCTATTATGCTTTTAACAAGAGATTACTATATTGTGATGATTAAGGTTACAAAAACAATTG
Organism: uncultured Clostridia bacterium; assembly: GCA_937892525.1. Taxonomy (GTDB): domain Bacteria; phylum Bacillota; class Clostridia; order Oscillospirales; family Acutalibacteraceae; genus Fimenecus. The sequence continues at coordinate 65,552 of CALAEV010000033.1, read as the reverse complement.
TTGAACGATATAGTTTATTTTTAGCACTTTAAGGAGAAAGATATGGAAAATACTAATTTTAATTTTATTAGACTTACTTCCGAACCAACGTCTAAGGATATGGAAATTAGAGCAAATAAAATGTTGTCTCGTCTCACTTCACAAGCAGCAGAAAACACTAAGCAAGAGAGCTGTTATTATTGTGGTAAAAGTTGTACAAGTTTTTGCAACTCTCATTCTATTCCCATTTTTGCTTTAGATAGAATTGCTGAAAATGGTAAGGTTTTTTCTTTTTTAGATAAATCGCTACATCCGTCCAAAGAAAGCAGAGGAATAAAAAATACAGGTACATTTCAAATAATATGTAATGATTGTGATAGTAAGGTTTTTAACGATTATGAAAATCCAGATGGTTATAACAACTTGCCCTCAGATGCTATGTTATCGCAAATTGCAATGAAAAATTATTTATATTTAATTTGGAAAATGACAAATGAAATAGAATTTTACAAATTGCTAAAAAACAAAGGTCATTCTGGAATTACAGACGAAAAAATATTTTGGGCAGAAATTGATTTTGATAATTACTCAAAAGAATATCAATATTCCAAAAAATCATTAGAAAAAAACAACAATTCATACTATTTATGTTTTTTCAAACATTTAGATTATGTTATCCCATATGCAGCTCAAGATGCAATTACACTGGTTGGAGATTTAGAAGATGGGTTAATTAACGATATTTACAATGATGATATTAAAGCGAGAGCTTCCTGTATCCACATAATGGCATTACCACTTAAAGAATCAAGTGTTGTATTAGCCTTTATCAAAAACGGAGATAAAAGATATAGAAAGTTTTACAAGCAACTTCGCAGTTTATCATTGGAGGAACAACTTTCAACTATAAATTATATATTATTCGGTAATACTGAAAACATTTTTGTGAACCCCACTGTAGCAAAAACTTTAGTTGATAACGATGTATTTCAAGATGTTTGTAGAAAAACAGCTGATTATACGACAAATATCTTCAATATTAATATCAGTCCCCTTAAACAAGCGATTAAAGAGTTTAGTTTGTCACAAAGAAAACTTATTCCAAATTTACTTGATAGAAGGTACTCTTTATAATCATTATAAAAAATATACAATCTCTCAAAGAGACACTTTTTAGTTCCACATATGTGGAACTTTTTATTTTTTTCAAAAAACTCAGTTTTTTTATATATGAAAATTTGTTTTTAAAATTTCCTTCATACTTAAGATGTAAAAAGAAAATAAAAAGTTTAAAAGTTTAGTTTTTCTATATATGAAAAAATATTTTTTTAAATCTTACATACTTTTTATGAAAACAAGCAAGACACCTGAAAAACGGCTTGGAAGAAAAATAACAAAACAAATTTAAAGGTGGCGGAAAGACAAATATGGATAATAAGAATATTTCAATCATTAAAGAAAAATCATCAAGAAACCAGATGGAAAGTTATGAAGAAAGAGAAATTAAAACCATGAAAACACAAAAAGAACTTAAAGAAGAATTTATGAACATTATAATTAATGAAGTATGGCCAAAAGATTTAAGCATGCATAATCATATGAAAAAGAAAACAGATTATATTGTTGAATTATCAAATGGTGATATCATCTCAATTGAAAAGCCATACATTAAGACAGATTTTGCCTTTGGATATGGTATTAATTTAGTTTCAACTATTGAAGAACATGAAGAAGCTTCTAACATGGCAAGCTATGCAGAAACAAGTTGTGAATATTTCAAAGAAGAAAACATGAAAGACTTAAAAGATGAAATTGAAAATCTAAAACAATGTTTATCTAAAAATTATTGTGAATGTTATACCAGCATTCAATATTATAGCGAACCTGATACTTGTAAGTTAGTGTCATATAGCACATGTTATGATTATCAGAATCCAGAAAATGAGCCCTGGATGTGGAGTGATTGCAGAAGATTAAAAAAATTAAATAAAGATGATATCCAACATATTATTGATGGATTAGAAATAGTTCTCAAAAATTTTGAAAAACGTTTAGATACATATCTCAAAAAGTATGGACTATCCAAAATAAGAACATGGACATATTTAGTAGATTAAAGCACATAATCAGATAAAAAACGGATGATAAAACATCCGTTTTTTATAGTTTAAAAATCAATAAATAATTTATAAATCATTCTTTTTAATGCACACAAACGTCATTTTGACGTTTCATAGGATTTACCTTGTTTTTTATATTAGATATTGTTTTATTTTAATATTGTTTTCTCTAAAAAAATTGAAAATATCCAAACTCTTGTATATCAAGGATTTGGAGACTTTTTTCATTGATATTAAGTTAATAAAATACACACATTGAAGTTAGTGAAATACACGCAATTATATACTACGGTTAGAAAAATACACGGTTATTTATTGTTTAATATTATTCCTCTCCCAAAATAGCTTTTTTATCTAGTCCCCACTTGTTGATTTTAATTTCATTTATGCAGTTGTCATCTTGTAGGTCGATTTTGAATTTAAATGATGATAAGTACTTTTTACCAGTAATATCCTTTCTATAATAAGGTTCATATGTAATATGCAAATCAGTCTTATCATTTATTTCTTTAATAGCGGGTTCTAATATAAGAGTTTTTATATATTTATTTTCTTTCACTTCGTTGTCGGTTATAAGTTTTTTAATATTTTCAGCAGAAATATTTGCCGAACCAAATGCAAGAAATGAGTGTAAGTATTCGTAAAGTCTTGAGCTATACTTTTTCTTCAGAGATAATATGTATCCTAATTCATACTGAGTAAAACACCTTGTTTTTTCAAGAAGGAACTTTCTCATCCCATCACTAAAACAGACATATATCAGGTTTTTGTTGGTGTCTATTCTACATCCATCCTTAAACCAATGGTGATACTCATACACACCGGGCTCAACCTCAATACAAAATGACATTCTTAATAGTTTATCAATGCTTTTAATTATTTCACGGTATTGATTCCCTCCTCTCTTAACTCCAATCATTTCAACAAACATGCTGAATGGTATAACCTCTTCACAGAATTCTGTTGTATCTTTTGTAATATGTGAAATCATTATTGCAATTAGTTTTCTCTGATAGTTGTCTAATAGAAACGAACTCATTAGAGGATTTCTTTGAGTGTTAGTATCTGTTGAGATTTTTTGTATTAGCAAATTGTTCTGAGATACCAAATGGTTTTTATAATACGGCTTCATAAAATCGCTCCTTTTATTTTTTACATTTTAAGTATGTAATTTCACTAAGCGATTTTATTTTCATATATGAAAAATGTTTATAAATTCTTTTAGAAGACAAAGCATTGGGGTCCAGGGAACGCCCTGGCAAGTTAGCACGAAATGGAATTTCTGCTATAACTTGCTACATCAGAATTGATTTTTGCATTTGTGATTGAATTATATATAGCATACTTAAATTGAATAAATTTTGAAAGAAGTGATTCTATGCACGTTGAAAAGTATAACCGCAACGCCGTGGGACATATGCTCAAGCATTACGAAAGAGACCCTAAAATCTACAAAACTCAAAAGCACATTAATCCTGAATTAAAGCAATTGAATTATACTATCGGTAATGATGAATTAAAAGGAATGGCTAAATATAAAAAGATATTAGAAACTCCCGGTCTGAAGGTAATGAACAGAGCTGACGTCAATACAATGATAGATGTTGTTTTGACCCTGCCTAAAGCTGAGTATTTCCCACAAGAACGATATGAGGAGTTTTTCGAAGTGGGGTATCAGTTTTTACTTGATAAATTCTGCAGCGGCAAAGAAGATTATCTTATTGGTTGTTATATTCATGCGGATGAATCTAAAAATCAGACTCAAACTCATAATCAAGAGCAAGAGAAAACTCAGAATTTTGCAACAGGTCAGCTTCATGCTCATTTTTGTTTCGCCAGTGTAATTGCTACAGGAAAAGGATTGCGGATGAATGCATCCAAAATTGTAACGCGTTCAATGCTCCGCACTTTACACAAAGAAGCGTCCGATTATTTCTACAATCACTTCGGTTTTGATGTTGGCATCATCAACGGTGCGACTAAAGAAGGTAATCTTACTGTTCCACAATTACGAGAGCAAACTAAAAAGTATAACGAACTACTCAAAACCAACTCCGAACTGCAATCCGAAAACGAGCAACTAAAATTAGAACTGGCAGAAAGCATGCACAACCTTAAGATTTGGCAAATGGAAGAAGGTATTACGCCAAACTTCAACAAAGCTAAGGAAAACAGATAGCTGATATATAACATATACTGTTTTTGTATAAATAAAAGCAACCCACAACAGTGAGTTGCCTATCTTTTTACTCAACAAAAAAACAATTTTTCTCAAGTATATTTTTTCGTTCTTTCCAATCAGGCATAAACATTACTAATTGATTATAGAACTTTTTAGAATGATTAGGCTGCAAAAAATGAGTAAATTCATGTGTAACTACATATTCAATACACGACAAAGGAGCCTCAATAAGAGAAATATTAAAAGTCAAAATCTTTCGTTTTGGTTGGCAACTACCCCAACGCGAAATCATATTCCTAAAACGAAGTGCTGGGAACTCAATGCCATACTTTTGAAATTTAGGATAAACACTTTCACAAACAACTGAAACAATTTCTTTGCAATAATTCTTCAGCCATTTATCCATTGTTTTCTTTTTCATTTCAAAGTTTGTAACATCCTTAACGGTTAGGGTGATATATGCTTCATCACTTTCTACCATGTTTCTTTTTCCCTGTACCACCTTCAACCGAAGGTCATGGCCGAGAATTTTAAAGGATTCTCCGTCAATGTATTTTTTGGGTTTAGGTGCATATTTTGCCATGTCCGCGTAATACTCTAATGCTTTTATTATATAATCGGCTTTTGATCGCAAAAACTCTTCAATGTCGGCATCAGATACATTATAATTAGCAGATATGTATATGCTTTGGTCAGCTTTGATTCTTAGATTAATATTTTTTACATTCTTGCGTTCAAGATTGTAGTTTATCTTGCGCCCTTTTAAATTAATGGTCTTTATCATTTAAATCTCCTAAGCGCAACAGTAATTACATTTTCAATAATTTTATCAATTGTATCAAAATCAATTACAAAGCCACTTTCTTTTTCAAGATTATAAAACATATCGTCAATATTTTGAGCAATTTTGTTGTGTATTTCTTTGTTAGTCTGCCAATCAACAGTATCGTGATTTTGAATAATAGAAGTTATCTCAAGAGAAATATCTGAAACGATATCTATATTTGCATTTATATCAATTTCATCATCTAATATAGCTGTTATAACGCCATAAAATGCTTGAGCATGAACATTACCTTTAATCTTTTCAGGATATGCTATATTCGTAGTACCTTTACGATAATCAGCCATAATTGCTTTCATTTTATCAAGATATTCAGCCTCAGAAATCACTCTATTTTTATATTCTTCAAGCGCATCTTTAATTCGTTTTGAAAAGCTATCATAATAAGCTGGATTTTCATCACGATGTGATTTTATGCTCTTTGTCATATGAGATGTAATAGCATCAGCTTTTGAGCGAAGCGAACCTAACTCTTCTAGCTCTTTTTCAAGTTCTTCTTTATTTAATATATCAACTGGGTTTGTTATCTGTTTAATTCCATTAACTGACATATGAGTATCAAGCAAGTTTTGCATTTGCTTTTCATACTCTCTGTTATCAATTGAATCTGCATAACGAATCTTGACACTACGACGAACTTTCGAATAGAAAATGAATGCAGATTGATATTTTGCTATTTCCCATTTTTCAAATGCAGCATAAGCCTTTTCAGAATTAAGGACCATATTTAATGCTCTACCAAATACGCAGAGTGCATCATAGAACTTACCACGAATTTCAGCATCAGCTAAGTATTGCTCAATTTCTTCGGTGTCTTCTTGGTTCTTGATAGTTGCAAAAATATCGCAAAGATGTGAATGCGTTTCACGAAGGTGACCAACGCAAGCCATTACATCAACGATAACACCTTTTATATCTGCGCTATCAAAATGTTCAAGACCTGAACCACTATAGACTTCCATAGCAGAATCAAGTTTGTTAATTAATCCACGATAATCTACTATCAATCCAAAGTCTTTACCTTCATACAAACGGTTAGTTCTTGCAATAGCCTGAAGCAAACTGTGATCCTTAAGCTCTTTGTCTATATAAAGAACCTGGGTTCTTGGAGCATCAAATCCTGTAAGCAATTTACTGCAAACAATAAGAATGTCTATTTCACCATCTATAAACTTGTTTTTTATTGATTCTTCGTAGTCGTCTGCATTACCATACTGATTCATCATCTTGTTCCAGAATGAAACAACAATATCGTCTGTACTCTCATCAACTTCTTCGCTACCTTCACGCATGTCAGGAGAAGAGATAACTACTGCTGTTGTGAGATCGCCAAACTCTTCAAAGCACTTTTGATAACGGATAGCATCTTTCTTAAAGTTGCATGCCAACATAGCTTTGAAGCCAGTATTTTTATATCCTTCTATAAAGTGCTGATTAATATCCAAAGCAATACGTTTAATTCTTTCATTGGTAGATGCAAGTCTCTTGATTGTACTCCACTTATCACGAAGGTCAGCTTTTTGAGCATCATTAAGACGCTTTGTTACTTGTTCAAACCATAAGTCGATGTTATCTTCATCAACATTTTGATCAACAAATTTACCTTCATAAATCAAAGGAACAATAGCTTTATCCTCAACACCATCTTTAATTGTATATTTATGAATCAACTTACCAAATCTTGCCATAGTATTCTTCTCATTTTTCATAAGAGGCGTACCAGTAAAACCAATATAACAAGCATTTGGAAACACAGTTCTCATTTTTGTTGCCAATGAGCCATAGTTAGAACGATGGCTTTCATCTACAAGAACAAAAATATCTCTTGAATCGTTCTTTAATCCACTATTTTCAACTGTATTAAATTTGTTAATAATAGATGTAATAACATCTGCAGAGCCTTTGTTGATTAATTCAATTAAATGCTTACCACTTGTTGCTCTTGCAGGTGATAAACGTGTATGAGCAAAAGTTTTTGCAATTTGCTTATCAAGTTCTTTACGGTCAGTAACAATAACAACTCTCGGATTGCATGAACGCATTTCCTCAAGAATATATTTAGCTACCATAACCATTGTAAGCGACTTACCGCTACCTTGAGTATGCCAAATAACACCACTTTGGCGATTGCCTGCAGCGTCATTTGTATTTATTGTTTTAATAATTTCTTCTACTGCAAAAAACTGTTGATAACGGCAAATCTTTTTAATATTTGCATCGTAAAGTGTAAAATATTTTGTGAGTTTTAATAGTCTTTCAGGAGAAAGAAGAGACACAAGTCCCCTGTCCTGAACAGTTGGTTCTCTACCTGCAACATGTTGTTCAACCAACTTGTCTTGCCATTCCATTTGTTCTTCGCGCCATACGTTCCAGAAGTTTTTACCAGTACCACAAGTTGCATATTTAATTGCATTTTTATTAGTAGCAACAACAATCTGAGCATACTTGAAAAGCTGTGGAATATAATCTTTACCTTGATTGCGAATCATTTGCTCAACGGCTTGGTCTTCACTGATAGTTGGTGCTTTGCATTCAATAACTGCAAAAGGAATACCATTTACAAACAGAACAATATCAGGGCGAGCATTTTTCTGCTTATCCCAACTGTCGCACGAAAACTCTTCGGTAACGTGATACACATTGTTTTCCGGATGTTCCCAGTCAATATATTTCAAATTAAAACTTTTAGAAGTACCATCAGCTAATTTTTCAAGATAGCTCTTACCAAGCATTAAAGCATTGTAAATCTTTTCACTTGTACGCACAAGACCATCAGTCAATGGTTCATCAAGGTCTTTGATAGCTTTTTCAACATTATCAGCTGAAAATTTATATATAATTCCACCAAAATCAAATTTATTGATGGCGTTTAATTGCTTACGTAATATATCTTTCAGCAAAACATCATAAAGCGTACCTCGTTGAGCCATACATTCCTCAGGAGATATGTATGTAAAACCAAGCTTACATAGTAATTCAATTGCAGGATATTTACTGATATTGTCTTCTAAATATAAATCAGATTGATTTTTATAGCTCATTTAGATTTCTCCATTACTCAATATTTCCTTCTATTAATTCTTTTAATGCATCCATTTCAGTTGCTAATCTTTTCCTGTCTCTTGGTGATACATCTTCGGGACTTGAATTAAGCATAAATTCAGAAAATTTTAACATTTTATATAATGACACCGGTATATCAAGAATTTTTTGCTCTGTTCTTATTGTTTCTCTTGCCGATATTTCATCTATTATTTGTTTCATAAATTTAGATAACTCACTTCTGGCAGAATAATCGGCTGGAGTATAAAAGCTTATTCTTTTGTCATTATATAAATCATATACTTTTTTTCTGTTATCGCTAGAAGGATCATACACTCCAATAGAGTAACCACCCTTACTTTCAACCAGACGCATAGATGGAATATCGGTTGCACTGTCACCAATATAAATGATATTTTCATATGGAATTCTTAATTGAGCGTCCAACATACTATCATTTACACGTTCATCGCACTCATCGAAAATGCCCTTTGCAATACGGAAAATGAACTGTGTTTTGGTTGTATAATTTACTGCTTGAGCCGGCCATTCAGCAACACCGTCAGTTGTATAAAGATATGATGACGCATATATTCTTTTAAAATGCTGAGCTATACTACTTCCTTCTATAATCTCTTTCAATCCTGAAGAAATAATATAGTGCTCAACTTCAATTCCTTTTTTAGATGCATATTGATTTATTCGTTCAAACCAAGTTTCAACGCCCTTGTATAAAGGAATATCTGCACCAATTTGATTAAAATAATCTCTTTTAATAGGAAGTCTTTTCAATTGTGAATAACTCAATAATTTATACATCCATGCGAGATTATTATCCATTAAGTTTTCTTTTGCTAAATTGTTTGATTCTTTCCAAAAAGAATCTTTATCCAACCCAAAAGAAGGAATAAGTGTAAATGTCTGCATATCATCTGGAGATAGCGTCTTATCGAAATCGTAGCATATTGCTATTTTAGGTTTTCTTGCTCTGATTTCTTCAATTTGATTTTCATACATAGGAACAGCTCCCTTCGTTATAATATTTATCAAAGCAGGAATGGCGAGACAATATTATTGCCTCGCTGCCTGCAGAATTATTTTTCCTTGCGAACACCCTTAAATGGTGTTCCGTCTTTTTTACCGTCCATGAATCTACCTGTGTTTGAATCACGCTTTGTCCATGTCCCAGTCTTAGGATTATAGGTCTGAGAACGTTGCTTCACAGCACCATTTCTATGGCCATCACCTTTTGGTGGATTTGTTGCCATCATTTTTCCTCCTTTCTTTTAAAATACTTCTTTTTTACATTGTCATAAATCAAAGTTTTTACATCATCTTCCTGCGGAATAGAACCAGAATAAACCTTATCACAACGCAAACATTTAAGCCCGTAATAACCTGTTAAATCATATCTAAGTGGCGTATCGCATTCTGTACATATTGGTTGTAAATTCTCAACAGAATATTTGCCGCCATAATCCTTTTCCCAACTCCACTCCCATTTGAAACCTAATAGATAATCTTGAGTGTATTCTAAAAAAATAGGTTGTTTGCTTACGGAATCTTTTGCATCAAGAATTTTAGAATATATCCATAATCCTAAAATGAGCAATATTATCCCAATCAACACCCACCAAACTTTCAAGTCGAAAGTAAGAAATGAAAAAAGGACATTCCATATCCACTTAATTATCGCAACAAAAGTGCTCAATATTTTTTCTCCTTTGACTACATCTCCTATTATCGTTAAAAGGAAACTAAATATAGCAACACCTATACCAATAGTCCATGGATTCATAAAAAATTTTTTTGCTTTACTATCTTTCATATTTTCTTTACGTCCTTACAATACCTGACAGCAAAAGTTGCATCAAGGCTTTTTTCTTTTGTTTTTCTTGGTCGATTTCTTTTTGAAGAAGTTCAATCTCTTTATCTGCCGCAACTAAAATATTGGCTATGGCCTTTTGTTCTTCAATTGGAGGAAGAGCAATTTCAAATCTTAAGAAATCTTCAGGCTTTACAGCCATTCTTTCATAAACTGTTCCTTCTTCATATTTTCGTACAGCGTTAATAAAATCCCAACGCATTAAGTAATTTGATAAGAAACCTAATTCCACACCTTTTTGAATTTCAAAAGTAACGTATATAGGAGAGAAAATTGCATCACCAAAGTTATTTATACAAATTACCCCAAACTTTAAGTTAGCGGGATTGTAGCAAATATCTCCTTTATGCGTAATCTTATATTCCTTATTTTCATCTTTTACAAGATGGTCACGGTCATATCTTTCAGATTTAGCATAGATACCCTCTGTTGAAAGTGTGACATGTGGATATTCTAATCCCTTTGGAGAATATGTCTTTCGTTCTTTAAGAAGTGTATTTAACTTTACATAATTCCATTTTTCGCTGAATCCAGGCAATCTTTTGTTACCTGTAATGAGTTGTTGTGTCAAAGCTTTTTTCTGACGTTTCTTTTCTTCAATTAGCTTTTCTTTCAATGCAATCAGCTTGTCCTGTGCAGACAAAATCTCAGCTATTTTTTCTTGTTCGGCAGGCATAGGATATATCAACGGAAAGGACAACATATCCTCAGGTCCGACTCTTCGAGCCTTTCTTCCTCCGTCGGCAATCATACCAAAGTGTGTGTAAAAATTTCTTTGAGTCATATATGCAAGAAGATAATATGAATTTACCTCGCTAATATCAAAACACGGCAAGTCAAGTGTGCTCTCATAGCCATCAAGATGTTTTGGAATAATACCAAAAGCACAATTCAAAAAATCTAATTTACTATAAATCAATTGTCCAGCTTTTCTTCTATAGTAAGTAGTGCTTTCACTGCCTTCGTGTATTTCACGCTTTTCAAAAACACCCTTATTCCATAATTTAACAGTAAGCTTTTTAGCAACAGCACCATTGGTTCCATTAATTCGGCTTTCCGTCAAATGTTGAGACAATGGATGGATTTCCCATTCACAAGGGATAATTCCTGCTTTTGTCTTTTTATACCCTTCTGGCACTTCACCACGCTGTATTTGTTCAATTTGCCGTTTAATTTCTGGTGTCATATTCATTTCTCCTCAAAAATTTCAATAAGAGAATCTATAACCATTTTTAAGTTGGCCATTATCAATCTTAAATCTGTATGATTCAATGCACATATTGCATCGCACATATCCATTTTCTCAAGGGTAACTATAGTGTTATCATCACCATAATCCCCTTCTTTAACCTTAGTAGAATAGTAAGGAGTGATATCAACTGAATCCAATACAAGAGCATTTTCAATACCTTTTTTCATACGCTTACTGTTTGTATAAGTAGGTATAACTCGTGTATACACATTGTTTTTAACAGTTTCTTGTCTCGCTGTATCACAGTCAAATAAACAGATATTTTTAACTGACAGATTTCTACCAATTAAAAATGCAACTGCTTTATTTAAAGCATCTTTTCCGGTGTTTTCTTCATCTTTCTCATTCTTCATATATCCAATCCACTGAAATTCGAAAGGTAAATTCTCGTATCCAAAAACTTCAACAGCTTTATTAAAGTATTTTTCATCCGTACGTCCCTCAAGATACACAACCGATTTTTCACCAGAAAAACCTTTAATTGAAAATGCATCTTGAATAACTTCTGTAGAATCACATTTGAAGTATTCTGGTCTATCTTTTACAACGATATCACCGTTTTCATCACGTGCTAAAACAATAATTTTGTCATTGTTTCTGTTGTCATTATGAATCACGAAAGGCGAATGGGTAACTGCAAAAATCTGTGAAGTTTGAACACCTTCCTCATTCGTGAAAATGCCCTTATAATAATCCATAATTTTCATCTGCCAATTAGGATGCAAGCTGATTTCAGGTTCATCTATAAAAACAAATGCACCATTCATTGCGTTTGCATCTTTGAGAAGGAAACAACCACGATATACAATTTGCTTTTCTCCTGAACTCAGTTTTTCAATTGGAATATCTTTTCCATTTTTTTGGAACAGTATTGTCTTATGATTATTTTGATTGGTTACTCGGCTATATGTAAGTTTTTCAAACATCGTATTAAATGCATTAGTGAATCGTGGCATACGAGTATCGTAACCGATTTTTGATTCTTCTGCTACAGACCCTGTGTTCCAAGCTTCTCGTACTGCTGATGCTAAACTCGTATCATCTAAAGTCTGAATATCGATAAGGAGTTGGTTGATTTGTTTTGGCAAGTCAGTAGTGGAACGTCTGCTTGTTTTCATCATATCTAAATCAAGGCTCGTTACTGATGATATATCTTGAGAAGTAAAATTTATATCAACATCTGAGAATATACCACTAAACGGATATTTATGTTTGATTTGGTCCGAAGTAAGAAAGGTATCCATTCCATATCCATCTTTAACATATATTGAGCATGGGGGTGTTCTGTTTGGAAAATGTTTTAAATAATATGATAATTCGTGAACTCTACTACCATCTGTAATTTCTAAAACAATTTCATTTTTAACTGCATTTGATGCAATTCTGTATAATTCATTTATAAGTGTACTTTTACCTGTGCCATTTTCTCCTGCAATAATAACGGTATCAACAGCTTTTCCGTCTTGGCCACAGAAATCAAGTTCGAGATTTTTTAAAATTGGATGGTCTTTGAATTTGATTTTTCTTATTTTATACATTATTCAACCTCATTTTTTATTTTATCTACCAACTAAAGTCGCTATGATAAAGATTGTTTTATGCAACACGACATTTTTAAAAACTGCTTTATATATGCGATTTAGAATATATTCAAACTTAGTCTTTTTATAAGCCTAATTCTTTCATATATTTCTTCATCTGTGCTTGTACTTCAGCAAGTTCTGCTTCAATATTTGCAATGTTGTTTTTAACCTCTTCAATATCAATGAGTTCCTCTTCCTCAAATGTATCTACATAACGAGGAATATTAAGGTTATAATCATTCTCTTTAATCTCATCAAGAGTAGCAACATAGCTATATTTATCTTCACCTGTGAAGTTGATATCATTTTTATAATTGTTGTATGTATTTACAATATGTTCAACATCACATTCACGAAGGATATTCTGGTTCTTACCCTTTTCAAAGTTGCCTTCTCCACTTGCATCAACAAAAAGAACTTTATTGTTTGTGCCACGGTCTTTACGGAAGATAAGAATACAAGCTGGAATGCCTGCGCCATAGAAAAGGTTTGCAGGAAGACCAATTACAGCATCAAGTAAATTAAATTGTTCAATAATGGTCTGACGAATTCTACCTTCACTTGCTCCTCTGAAAAGAACACCATGAGGAAGAATAATTCCCATACGACCTCTTTCTGCATCAAGGCTATGAAGCATGTGCATAACAAAAGCATAGTCACCTTTTGATGTTGGTGGAATACCCCAATCAAAACGACGATACAAGTCAAGTTCTGCACTCATCTTAGGCTTTTTACCCTTTGCATCAGTTTCTACATCACCAAGGAAGCCACTATCCCACTTATCAAGTGAGAATGGTGGGTTAGCAACAATGCATTGAAACTTCATTAACTTATCATCTTCAATATTAGCTGGATTAGCAAGTGTATCACCATGCCAGATAACTGCGTCATCAACATTATGAAGGAACATATTCATACGACAAAGAGCCCAAGTCTGCATATTTTGTTCCTGACCATAAATACGAGCCTTGCCACTTGGAATTTGTTTGAAAGCTTTAAGAAGCAAGCCACCACTACCACAAGTAGCATCATAAATGCGGTCATTCTCTTTTGGTTGTACTAAACGAGCAACAAGTTCAGAAACCTTACTCGGTGTGTAGAACTCGCCACCTTTTTTACCTGCATCAGAAGCAAAGTTTGCAATCATATACTCGTATGCATCACCAATGATATCAACTGTATCTAACTGAGATGGTCTTAAGTCAAGGTCTTTGAAATCCTCTAAAAGATTTTTAAGGATTGCATTTTTCTCTTTTGGCTCACCGAAATCAACAGTTGAATTAAAATCAATAGCACGAAAAACGTTGTGCAGTTTTGCACTGTTATTATTTTCAATAGCAGCAAGTGCGACATTAATTTTTTGACCAATTTCTGCATCATTACGATTATTATAGAGATATGTAAATGTTGATGTTTCATCCATAACAAAACGTTCTCTACTCATTGCACGTTCAACTCGGCGCATATCTCCATCATACTGTTTTATATAATCTTCTTTTGTTTCTACATATACATCGCTCAAATACTTAACAAAAAGCATTGAGAGAATATAATCTTTATAACGTGAGCTATCAATCTTTCCGCGAAAACTATCGCAAGCGTTCCAAAGTACTTTTTCAATATTTTGTTTTGTAGTCATTTTAATTACCTCTCTTTACTGAATCATAAATTTTATCAACAATCAATTTATTATATATTTCTTTTTGTACCGTTAATTTATGTAGTAATTCTTGCTCTCTTTCGGATAGTATTTGCATTTGTCCGATAATGTATTGTTTGTTTAGTGGCAAGTCGCGAACTTGTAAAGTATTAAAGAACTTTGAGTTTATAGTTCCGAACACACCGTTACCACTTATGTTTTGCAGAATTTTTTGCTTGGTGGATTCTCTTTTTAATAACCATAATATATATTCAGGCAAAGCAACGGATTTATTAACTCGTATAATTGCAAAATGCGACGGAACCAGATATCCACACCATTCTTCCTTATTAACCAATATAGTTGTATATGGAGCGCTGAGTCTAACAAGAATATCATCCATTTGTGTGAAATATTCTTGTTTTAGTTTTTCAGAAGTCTGAAGTTTTTCAACATACTGCAAATCAAGATATCCTGCAGGAGATGCACACTTTAAATTTATAAGATTATATTCGCATTCAACAGGGTCGTTCTCTCCCGCTTTTTTTCGCGTTGCAACAACTCCTGTTCGAATTGAAGCAATATTTTCAAGTATCATAATACACCTCTTTTTTGTCATGCGTATTTTGTGATTTTATTATAAACTACATTTTTAGGCTTGTCAAGTATTTTGTCACGGTAATTTTGTGATTTTTTCAGATTTTAAAGTCTTCTGGTGCTTTAATCCTAATATATCTATAAATTTTCTACTAAAAATGAGCAGTTAAAACTCGAATTAGCACAAAATATGCACAATTTGAAGGTGTGGCAGCAGGCAGAAGATATCACTCCTGAGTTCGAGCAAGTAAAGTGATATATAGAATTTTTTAGTACCCACTACATATAGTGGGTACTTTTTTAATTTTTGCAATATTTATTGAAAAAACACATTGACAAAAGGCGAAAAGCGTGTATAATATAAACGTGATTTGAAGATATACAAATTTTCAAACCAAAGCACAATTGAAATCGGCGATTTTAACGCGAAAAAGGTTACATTTCGGGTTACATTTTGCGGGCACAGGTCGCTGAAACGTTGATACAGGGGTATAGCTCAGTTGGTAGAGCAGCGGTCTCCAAAACCGCGTGCCGAGGGTTCGAATCCTTCTGCCCCTGCCAAAAAAAGAAAAAGAGTCGTTTTACGGCTCTTTTTCTTTTTAGTTTGTGCAAATGATTTGATTTTAGAGGCATGCGGAGCGTGTCGTGGGGTGCGGGTCTCCGATTAAGCCTATGACCTTACAAATATTAAAGATTTAGGTACAAAAAAACAGCACTATATAGTGCTGTTTTTTAGCTTTAAATAAATTAACAATTTTAGTGGTTTATTTATCTACACCAAAAGTCTCTACGAGTTTATCGTATTGTTCGTCTGTAATTTTAATAACGCCACCGTGACGTTTTTTGCGTTTGCCCATACTGAACTGACTCTCATCAAGTTGAATGAATTCACCTGTTTCTAAATCGTCGCAAACAAACGGAGTATAACCTTTATGAGTATGATACTGGTCTGCAATCAAACACCATTTCTGCATATCATCAAGATAATATGTTTCGGGACCTTCAAGTCCGAAAAAGTTTGCAAAAGTATCTGAATGAATTGATTTCCATTCTCCGTCAACAAGTTTTTCGCTTCTCTCGATGGTAATTTTCTTGTGAGTTTCATCTTTTGAGAATCGGTAGTAATAGCCGTTGTCCCAAACGATATTTGTATCAATGACATCAGTTTTGGCATCAATAAACTTAAATGTGGGTGTAAACTCTTTAAAATCCTTTGTGAAAGTGCCGTAAATTCTCTGCTTGTGGTGAAGTTGCCCTTTTTCGCGTACACAAGATGCAAAAAACACAAGCCAGGCATCTTTTTCATTGCAGAATACTGCCTCAGGAGCCCACACACAACCAGCACCATCAATTCCAACTTCACAGAGTCGTTCTTCTGACCAATTTATTAAATCTTCACTTTCCCACACAACAAGTGAGCGACTTCCCTTGTGTGAAAAGTCATACCAATTACCACTTGTGGTAAGCAAGTCGGTTGCGATTATGAAATACTTCTTTAATTTTTCATCATAAACGATAAATGGGTCACGAACACCTTTTGTACCAAGTTTTGATGCAAGAATTGGCACATCACTACCCAAATCTATCCAATTAAGACCATCACGACTAACGGCAAACCAGACATATTCCTGGTCACCTTTAGTTTCTGTAAAATGTGT
The DNA here is from genome assembly GCA_937892525.1 of uncultured Clostridia bacterium. Lineage (GTDB taxonomy): Bacteria > Bacillota > Clostridia > Oscillospirales > Acutalibacteraceae > Fimenecus. Next base: position 48,771 of record CALAEV010000033.1, on the reverse strand, counting down.
AAATAAATATGCCATAATCCTGCCTACTACATTAACCCTAACTTGAATTTGATGCTTGCAATTGCTCGTTTTGTTTTAATTGATTTTAATGTCTTTGGTGAATTGTCTGGCTTGAAGTCAAGATTTTCGCCGTTGATTTCGTTGATTGCGCCATCATCTAACACGCTGAAAACCGTGTATTTAAGATGTGCTGCTTCGTCTTCATAGAATACTGCGAAGTTTCCGTCAGAAAGTTCTGTAAGGCAAGAATAGCCATAAAAGCCTTGTGTTAAATGGTATTTGCTAATCCAATTAACTGTGCCGTTTTCTTCTGTAACACCAACGCGAAGAACACCATCTGCTCTTGCTTTAAGATTACCACCGGCAGAGCAAAGAACAACTTGTTTGCCGTCAATCTTTTTTGATGTTTCCATAAGCGAAACCATACAATTTTTAGTACCTTCAAGAGCACGGTCTGCCTTAAATTCTGTCCAAGTAACGCCACCATCAAGACTATCAGCATACGCGATATAGTTGCTTAAGTTTCTTGCGTAAATACGAAGGGCTTTATAGTTTTCACCCTCAATTTTTACAAGTTGCGATTCACTTGTTTTGCCTATACCTGATTTGATTTTGATTTTTTTACTTCTGTGCCATGTTGCGCCGTTGTCATCAGTATAAATAACGCTTGCATTTTCAAAAATAGGGTCTTTGAAAAGTCCGTTATTATCATAGACACAGAAAAGCACACGTTCTTTACCATTATGGTTGATTACAGCTCCACGACCAGGGCCAACACCTAAAAATGACTCTTTTTCATTTTTTACAAACTCTGAAATAATTTGTGGATGACTCCATGTTTTACCGTTATCATCGCTATATCTTAACCATAAATAAGTTGTTTTATAGCATTTGAATTCTGCTGAGCTATAAAAAACATTTTGTTGAACTTTAACGCCTTCGCTACCCTTTTGCTCTGTATAAAGTGGCTCACCGTTTTTGTAAATTCGGAACTCACGGTCAATAGAATATTCAGTAATCTTTTTGTCGTTTCTTGTGAAAACAGGAGCGAAATCGTCTTCAAAATCGCCAACATAATAACCGAAAGTTGATAATTTATCGCCATTATTACCTTTTGTCAAAAGCAAATGCTTTTTACCATCAATTGTGCAGTATCCTGTACCAGTTTTGCATTGAAGATATCCACATTCACTTGGTTGAGCATCTGCCAACATAAATATTCTACCTGTAGATGATTGCGCAATAACTGAATCAATAAATGATGCACTATCTGTTGATGTAACAGTATCTGCATAATCGTCAAAATGATTTACCATTACATAATCCCAGTCAGTATAACCATCTTTTGAAATTGCAACTGCAATATCAATATTGTTAGGGGAATCAGAGCCGTGAGAATAACGGATATCAGCACCTGCCATAACACTACCGTCGTTAAGAGTGTAGAGTGCAGGAATACGGTTACGCTCTGACCCATATTCTTTGTGGTCAAATGGTTGGTCATAAATAATTTTTGAGTTCATAAGTAATCACCTATTATTCAAACAAGAATTTCTTAAATGTGTCAATATATTCTTTTGCACGAACAGGGTTTGTGCTTTCTGCAAATATGCGAAGAAGTGGCTCAGTACCTGAAAAACGGCAGATTACATAACCGTCTTCAAAATAAACCTTGCAACCATCTTCATAGTTAACGCGCTTAATTTCATCTTTGAATGTAGGAAGAAGCTTATCAACCATAAGTGTTTTGTTGACCATTGGTTTAACTTCAGGTGCAAAGCGCATATCGTCTTCAACAAGAACAAAAGAACCATACTCTTTTTTCAATTCGTCAAGAAGTTCTGATGGAGATTTACCTGTAACACTTACCATTTCTGCAAAAAGAGATGCAGCATAAACAGAGTCTTTACCGTGAATATGGCCACGAACTGTAAGGCCACCTGATGACTCACCACCAAGAACTGCGTCAACTTCGTCAATTTTTGATGAGATATACTTAAAGCCAACAGGAACTTCATAACATTTTTCGCCAAAGCTTTCTGCAATCTTATCAAGCATATGAGTAGTAGCAAGGTTTCTTACAACCGGACCACGCCAACCTTTGTATTTTACAAGATAGTAATAAAGTAAACACAAAATTTCGTTAGCGTTGATATAGTTACCATTTGCATCAATAATACCAAGACGGTCACCGTCACCATCCATAGCAATACCGAAATCATAGCCACCATTTACAACCTGATTACGAAGTGTGAACAAAGTTCTTTCAGAAGGTGCCGGCATAACACCACCAAAATAAGCATCACGATTTACATTGATTGTGTCAATAGTGCATCTTGCAGTGTGGAAGATAACAAGTAATGGATATGTACCTGAGCCATGCATTGAGTCGAAAAGCACGCGAAGTCCTCGCTCACGCATAGCGTTCATATCAAGAAGGTCAATAATATCATCAAGGAATTTATTGAACGGATTTTTAATATATGTAACAAGACCTTTTTCAACTGCAAGGTCAAAATCAGTAAATTGAACATCGTCAGTTGTTGCAATTAACTCTTCAAGACGATTTGTAACTTCAAGAGGAGCATCTCTACCCTCTTCAATAATAAGTTTAATACCGTTGTAACTTGAAGGGTTATGGCTTGCAGTAATTTCAATACCATAATCAAGGCATTTATCTTTAACTGTGTGCATTACAAGGGGTGTGGGCACGCTTCTGTCCATAAACCACACATTTATTCCGTCACAAGTAAGTACTTCTGCCACCCATTTTGCAGCATTTTCAGAAAGGAATCGTCTATCGTATCCTATAATTACAGGCTTATTTGTTTTATTTTCTTCTTGCATAAGCAAGCTTATACCTTTTGCAACTCTGCGTACATTTTCGCAAACGAAATCTTCGCCGATTATTGCACGCCAACCACCTGTGCCAAATGAAATTTTATTCATAATATCACCTCAAAATATGTTTTTGTTTTATTTTAATAATGGTATAACATTTTCTGCTACAACTTTATATGCATTTATATTCAGATGAAGTCCGTCATAGGTGTATTCTTTTTTTAGATTTCCGGTTTCATCTTTCAACTTGTCTGTAATATCAAGCCATACGCAATTGTATTTTTCACTTAATTTTACAAATTCCTTATTCATAAGGTCAATTTTTTCGTTACTGCGTTTTTCAAAATTATCACGCATACCACGATTAATTGGATAAACTGCCTGTAAGATAAAATTTACATCAGAGCAAACTTTTTTGCTTTCTTCAATGATTTTGCTTACATTTTCAACGCTCATTGAAAGAGGTAGCCCCCTGCCAATATCATTTGTACCAATAAGCAAAACAATGTTTTTTGGATTTATATTCAACACATTTTCCTGAAGTCTTTCAAGAAGTCTGTCAGTTGTGTCACCACTTATTCCACGGTTATAAACTGCCTGACCTGATTTTTTACTAAAATCATAAAACAACTCGTACCAATTAAAGAAATCAGTAATAGAATCGCCTAAAAGTACAGTTTGATTTTCAAGTGCATACTCTTCATTAAGAACTCGATAATTTTCTCGTTTTGTATTCTTTTCACGGTCGTATTCAGTAATTTTTGAGTAATTAACACTTTTCTTAAAAATCATATATTATTCACCTTGTTCAGTTAAAAAATCTCTTTTCATAACACATTCTTCCATAAACGAAAGTGCAGTTTCCATAACATTCAAATCTTCTTTTGTAATAAGTGCATAATCAATATTCTGGTAAACTTCATACGCTTCAGGGCTATTCTTACCAAGAGTTTCAATCTTTGCAAATGTGTCGTTAAGATATTGTTCAGCGTCTTTTGCAAGATAAACATTATGGAATTTGCTTTCATAAAGAACAGTACGCGCATTCTCGTTATCTTGAATTTTATGAGGTTTACCAACAGGACTGTTTTTCACGGTAACCTGCATATCATTACCGCCATGCATTACAAGTGTAGGAATAGAATTGTCATTTATTGTGTCACAAGTACGAAGAATACCTGTTTTGCCAAATCTTATAAGATTTATTAAGTCAAAGAATGGACTAAAAATTGAAAGGTCAATTTTAGTCTTTGTTTTTGCAATATCACGGATTAACTTGTTCATTGAGTTGAATGGTGAAAACGCAACAATACCTTTTATTTCAGCATCGGTAATTGCAGATACATTACAAACACTGTAAGCACCCCAAGAGTGACCCACAAGAATAATTGGCATGTCTTTTAACTCGTCTCGTGTTTTAACAAACTCAAGTGCGAATTTCAAGTCAACAATACCTTGAGCAAAGCCTTTTAACTTATTGCCTTCAGATGCACACGTGCCAGTATTATCATAAGCTAACACAAGATAGCCTTTTTGTGCGAAATAGTTGATTTCAGTAGTATAAGCCAAGTGACCTGCACTCATACCATGTGAGAATACCACAAGGGCTTTATATGTTTCAACCTTTGCGTTACTATATAAAAATCCGTTAAGAGTTTGACCTTTATCAGACTTGAAATCAACTGGACGAGCATTAAGATTATCAAAATTCTTGGCTTTAAGATATTTAAGGTTTTCGTCACCCTCACATCTTTTATTGATTCCTGTTGCATCCATAATTTTAAGTGCAACAACAAAAAGAAGTATGCAAATTACAATGATAGCTATAAATACATAAAGCATAGTTTCTTTACACCACCCAAATCTAATGAGTATATTTTACCACATTATTAAAATTTTGCAACATTTAGCCTTCTTAATATACAAAAATGTTGTGCCTTTGAAAATTTTGTGTTATAATTACTACAAAATCACAGAAGAGGTGTATGTTATGTTTTTGCGTCAGCTTCGCATTTTAAGAAGACAGAATAAATTGTCACAGCAACAAGTGGCAGATGCGTTGGAAGTAAGCCGTTCAACCTATTGCAGTTATGAATCAGGTCGCAGAACACCTGACATTGAAGCAATTGTAAAATTAAGTGTGTTCTACAGAGTTCCTCCTGAAAGATTTTTTGAAGATTTAATTAAACAATATGCAGAAGATGAAGATTATTTTGAAGGTCAGCCAGATACACGCTTCCTTTCACAGCTTACACGAGCAGAACATGACCATATCGTAAACCTTCGTCTTATTTCAAGCGATGACCGTGCTGCTATTATGGAAGCTGCTGCATCAAAAGTTATTTCTAAAAAATAAGGAATATTACAATGAAAAACGAAAATTATGTTATGACATCTTCACTTGAAGATTATCTCGAAGCAGTTTTTGTGCTTTCAAAACAAAAAAGCAATGTGAGAATTACTGATATTGCAGAATATCTTGGAGTTTCAAAGCCAAGCGTAAACCGTGCAATAAACACTCTTACACAAAATGGATTTTTAGAGCATATAACTTATGGCGATATTGTAATTACACCTGAGGGTGAAAGTTACGCAGCAAATGTATTGCGTCGTCATAGGCTTATTAAACAGTTCCTTGTTGACGAACTTGGCGTTGATGAAAAGATTGCTGAGCGCGACGCTTGTCAAATGGAACACGTAATGAGTCCTATTACAATTGATAAGTTGTATGAATATCTTGAAAGGCAGGTGTAAGTATGACAAAAATTGCTATTATAGGTGGCGGTGCGTCAGGACTTGCCTGTGCTATTGAGATTATGCGTACCGTTAAGAATAAAGATGATATTAAAGTAACAATTTTAGAGCGTCTGCCAAGAGTTGGTAAGAAAATTCTTGTTACAGGTAACGGCAGATGCAACCTTACAAATGTAAATGCGAGTGTAGAAAACTATAGAGGTGACGCAGATTTTACTAAATATGCGTTAGGCAAGTATTCACCACAAAATAATATTGAATTTTTTAACTCTTTAGGTCTTTATACAAGAACTGAAGATGAGGGTAGAGTATATCCCCTTTCAAATCAGGCGTCTTCTGTTCTTGATGCGTTGCGTTTTGAATGTGCAAGGCTCGGTATTGAAACAATTTGCGATTATCGTGCTGTACATCTTAAAACCGTTTACACAGGAGTTACAACAAAAATCATTGTCAACAACCGTGACCGTTTTGACTATGTTGTTGTGGCTTGTGGTGGTATGACTTGCAAAGCTCACGGTACAGATGGTGACGCTTATGACTTGCTTAAAATGTTTGGTCATAAAATTATTCCACCAGCACCTGCTCTTGTTTCACTTAACTGTGACGAGTTTACAAAGGCTCTTAAAGGTGTACGTTCAATATGCAAAATGAACTTGATTATTGACGGTGAAAAAACACTTGAAAATTATGGTGAAGTACAATTTACTGACTACGGTCTTTCAGGTATTCCTATTATGCAGCTTTCACGATTTGTATCAGTTTCTCCATCAAATGATATTAGTATTGAACTTGATGTAACTCCTGATTTTGGGGACGAAGAAATCCGTAAATACCTTTACTCAAGAAGAGAGATTGATAAAGGTCTTTGCGAAAATATGCTTAGTGGTATTATGAATAAACAACTCTGCATTGTGCTTATGAAAGAGTGTGATATTCAAGTAAACGGAAGAATAAACGAACTTACAGATAAAGAAATTGAAAAACTTGCAAATATAATCAAATGCTGGAAAATTAAAATTAAAAACTCACGCAGTTTTGATTATGCACAGGTTACTGCAGGTGGTGCAGATTGTTCGCAATTTAATACAGAAACAATGGAATCAACACTTGTTGACAACATATTCTGCTGTGGTGAAGCCCTTAATATTGATGGCGATTGTGGTGGCTACAATCTTCAATGGGCATGGGCATCAGGCAGACTTGCAGGTAACACAATAGCCGAAAGGATTAACAATGCTCAGAATTAGTGAAATAAAGCTTGACCTTGACAGTGATTTTAACGATATTGAAAACGCTGTTGTCAAGGCATTGAAAATTGAACGAAAAAGATTATTAAAAACTGAAATATATAAACAAAGTGTGGATTGTCGCAAAGGCGAAGTAAAGTTTGTTTATACTGTTGACGCAACTGTTGACGGTGATGAAGAAAAAATCGCAATGAGCCTTGATAGTGGTAAGGTGAAAGTGTGTGAAAAGTACACTTATACAATGCCACAGTCTAACAGAAAAAGTATGTTACCTCCTGTAATTGCAGGGTTTGGCCCTGCCGGTATGTTTGCAGGTCTCATTCTTGCTCGTAGTGGTCATTGTCCGATTATTATTGAGCGTGGCAGCGATATTGACAAGCGCACTCAAGATGTAAATGTTTTCTGGACTAACCGTGACCTTAACGAAAACTCCAACATTCAGTATGGTGAGGGTGGTGCAGGTACATTCTCTGATGGTAAACTTACAACAGGCATTAAAGATAGCCGTTGCAGATTTGTTTTTGAAGAGTTTGTAAATCACGGTGCACCAGAAGATATTCTTACAAATGCAAAACCTCATATAGGTACGGATAAGTTAAAATCAACAGTAAAAGCAATTCGTGAAGAGATAATTTCTCTTGGTGGCACGGTGCTTTTTGATACTCAACTTACAAACATTATAGTTGCAAACGGATTTATACACGGAATAACAATCCGTGATAAACACGGTAAAGAAAAAGATATTGAAACCGATGCGCTTATTCTTTCAATCGGTCATTCTGCAAGTGATACTATTGAAATGCTTTATAACAAAGGAATAAATATGATGCAAAAGCCGTTTTCAATAGGTGCAAGAATTGAACATCCACAAGATTTTATAAATACGGTGCAGTATGGTGAATATAAAAACCATCCTAAACTTCGTGCAGCCGATTACAAACTTGCTTGTCACCCACCACACGGTAGAGGGGCATACACATTTTGTATGTGTCCTGGTGGTACAGTTGTTTGTGCATCTTCACAAAAGGGTGGAGTAGTTACAAATGGTATGAGTGAATATGCTCGTGATAAAGAAAATGCAAACTCTGCAATTCTTGTTGGTGTTGAACCTGCTGATTTTCTAAGTGAGCACGTATTGTCAGGTTTTCAGCTTCAGCGTGAAATTGAGCAAAAAGCATTCAAACTTGGTGGTGGGGACTATACAGCACCTGCACAGCTTGTTGGGGACTTTCTTAAAGACGAAAAATCTACAAAACTTGGTGCAGTTAAACCGTCGTTCCCAACAGGTGTCAGTATGGGTGATATAAGCACAGTGTTGCCACAAAAAGTAGTAAACACTATGCGTGACGCTCTTGTTCAAATGGATAAAAAACTTAAAGGCTTTGCAATGAGTGATGCCGTCCTTACTGCACCTGAAACAAGAAGTTCATCACCTGTGCGCATTCTCCGTGATGAGTTTTATCAAACAAATATCCGTGGACTTTACCCTTGTGGTGAGGGTGCAGGGTATGCAGGTGGTATTGTTTCGGCAGCAGTTGACGGTGTAAAATGTGCCGAAGCTGTACTCAACGATGAATCGTAATAAAATTGTCATTTGACAATGTATAAACATATTTGTTATATTATATATTAGAGTAAATTTTGAAAAGGAGATGCTTTCGTGAACATTGATAATCTTTGTATGAGTTGTATGAATGAATTATATGGCGAAAAGCAGTGTCCAAAATGTGGTTATTATGTTGACTCACCACAGATTTCACCTTATTTACCACTCCGAACACCCATAGGTGACAAATATATTTTAGGTAAGGTTTTGTCTTCTAACAGTGAGGGTGCTACATATATGGCTTACGACACAGGTCGTAATACGCCTGTATATATCCGTGAATTTTTACCTGAAAAGTTCATTGACCGTGGGTTCGGTACAACTGAAATTAAAGTAAAAGAACAATGGCGTGATTACTACTATTCATACCTTAAAAAATTCCTTGATTTGTGGCGTCAGTTAGCACGTGTCAGAGGGCTTTCTGCACTTATTCCTGTAATGGATATTGTTGAAGAAAATAATACTGCCTATGTGGTAACTGAATATGTTGAGAGCATTTCTCTTCGTGAATTTCTACTTCGTAGTCAGACAGGTTATCTTAACTGGGAAAAAGCAAAGGTATTGTTTATGCCTGTACTTTCAACACTTTCAACGCTTCATAAAATGGGTATTACTCACAACGGTATTAACCCTGACAATCTTCTTATAGGGCGTGACGGTAAACTTCGTCTTTCTGGATTCTCAATAAGTGAAGCGCGAATTGAAGGCAGTGAGTTATCCCCTGAATTGTTTGAGGGTTACACACCTATTGAGCAGTATGGCTATAATTATGAAAACGGATGCTGGTCAGATGTTTATGCATTCTGTGCAGTAATTTACAGAGCGTTAGTAGGTAGCGTGCCACAAGATGCAGTTTCTCGTTCAATGAATGACCAGCTTATAATCCCTGCAAGATACGCTGAGATTATTCCTGTTTATGTAATCAATGCGCTTATGAACGGCTTACAGATTGACCCACAGGACAGAACTCGTGATGTTGAAGCACTTCGCGAAGAGCTTTCTGCAACACCTAGCAATGTGGTTTCATCATTTTCAGGTGTAAATGTGCCAACAGGTGAAAGAAAACAAAAAGAACCTGAGCCGGTAGTTGTTGATGCTGACGACAACTCAACTGCAAAAACTATTCTTATCGCATTCCTTGTATGTTTAGGTGTAGGACTTATTGTTGTTGGTGGTTGGTTCTTATATGATAAGGTTATTAAAGATTATGTTGACACACCAACTGAATCTACAACCGAAGCGCCTGAAATGTTTGAAGTTCCTAATTTTGTGAACAGTTCTTATGATATGGTTGCTCAAAACCCTGTTCAGAATGACCGTTTCACTATTAAATCTGTAATGGAATATAGCACAGAGGTTGAAAAAGGTTATATTATTTCTCAAAGCATTGAGGCAGGTAAGGTTGTAGAAGAGGGCACAGAAATTACATTTGTTGTAAGTAAAGGCCCTGAATATAAAATAGTCCCATCAGTTAAAAATCTTTATGTGGACTTTGCGAAAGAGCAACTTGAAGAAGCTGGTTTTGTAGTAAATATAATTACAAAAGAGAATAATGGTGATTATGAAGAAGGCATTGTTGCAGAAGTAACACCTGAAGAAGGTGCAAGTAGAGTCAAAGGCACTAATGTTTATATTCAGGTTTACGGACCACCACCAAGCACCGAGCCACAAACCGAAGAAAGCACAACTAATGGTGGATTATTCGGTGGACTTTTAGGCTAGAACTCAATATTAAAACCCCCAACAAATATCCGTTGGGGGTTATTTTTTATCCTATTGCAATTTTGAAGCAAAGTGGCAAATCATTTTCTATTTCACCTTTAAGTTTAATTGTAAGCGCCTTGTCATCTCTTGTGAAGTTGATTTTTTCGTCGCTACCCAAAAGTTCAACGCTTTCAATCAAATAATCGTGTGGATTATGAAGTTTAAGAGTTTTAATTTTCACAGTTTTTGATGGTCGCATCTGGAACACATACAAATAACCATTTTTATATGTAAAACGAAAATCTTTGTTTGTAAAATTCTTTTCGTCGCCATCCTTAAAAAATCCATCTTTGGCATTCACTTTACCTTCGCCAAATTGTTTCCAGAAAGTTGTACCGTAAATACCTTCGCCGTTGATTTCAAGCCATTCGCCCATTGTAAGAAGCACTTGGGTTTCTTCGTCAGTAATTGTGCCGTCCGGTTTAGGACCAATGTTTATAAGCAAGTTACCATTTTTTGAAACAATGTCAACTAAATCACAAATAACTTGTCTTGCACTCTTGTATTCGTTGTCTTTTCTGTAACCCCAGGAGCATTTGCCAATTGCAGTATCTGCTTGCCAATAAAGTGGAGAAATACCTGTAAGTGCTCCACGCTCAACATCAAAGGTTGCAACAGTTGGTGGAAAAGCCTCGTGCTTATAATTGATTGTTACCTCTTTGCCCCATTCTTCTGCACGATTGTAATAATATGCACAGAGTTTTTTAAGGTATGGCTTAAATGAGTGATTGTGAATCCACCAGTCAAAATAAAGCACAGATGGTTGATATTTGTCAATCAATTCGCAAGTGCGCACAAGCCAATCTTCAAGCCATTCTACACTTGCACCGAGGGTATGTGTATCTTCTGTTGTTTTTCCAAGATTATGAGAATTCCATTCTTCACAAAAAACTGCAGGACCGTAAAAATCGCGATAGTTGTCATCATTTACATCGCTATCAAAAGTTCTGCCAAGATTCATAAAGAAATAATGCTCGGCACGATGAGTTGATGCGCAAAGTGTAAGTCCTTGCTTTTCACACTCTGTTTTTAACTCGCCTACAACATCTCGGCAAGGTCCCATTTCTTTTGAATTCCAACGGTTAAATTCTGTATCATACATAGCAAAGCCGTCGTGATGTTCAGCAACGGGCATAACATATTTTACACCTGCTTTTTTGAAAAGAGAAACCCACTTTGACGCATCATATTTTTCTGCCTTGAACATTGGAATAAAATCTTTATAGCCAAAATCTTTATGCTCACCATAAGTTTTTCTATGGTGTTCAAATTCACGGACATTCTTATCATACATACTTCTTGAATACCATTCACTACCGAATGCAGGCACCGAATAAATACCCCAATGAATAAACACACCTAATTTGTCGTGCATATACCAATCAGGCACTTTGTGATGAGTAAGGGACTCCCAATTTGCCTTATATTTTCCTTTTTCGTTTACTTCGTCAATTAAGTTTAAATATTCCTGTGTTGTCATTTTAATCACCAAAGTCATTATATAACATCACAAACAAAATTGCACTACTTTTTATAAAAAATATAGCCTTGAGAATTAACTCAAGGCTTTGCTTTACACTTTATTTTGTCCTATTACACATTGAATGATTATTCGGCTTATATCTTCGATTGATTCATTACAATCATTTTTTAGCCATTCCATAACTATAGCAGTAATTCCTGTAAGATAGAATTTGAGCACATATTTCCTATCTTTTTCAGGAAAACTGAAGCGCTCAAGAATAGGATTAAATATAAACTTAAACATTTTGTTATAAACATTTTCAAAATCCATTGTTCCCAAATGTTTAACTGCAGTTATAAATACTCGCTGATTTTCTTTAATAAATGTAAGGTATGGCATTAAATATTCAGGTGTAATAAACACTAAATCTTGCAACTTACATTCCTGATATTGAATAGTTATGCTTTGTCTGTCAACTGTAAAATAGGTAAGGAAACTGTCAAGAATATATTTAGTTGTTTCTTTAAGCAAATCGGCAGTATTTTCGTAATGAAGATAAAAGGTTGAACGATTTACACCTGCCACTTCACAGATTTCTTTGATAGTAATATACTCAAAATCTTTCTTTTCAAGAAGTGAAAGGAGCGCCTTATCCATTTTGACTGCAGTATTAAAATACTTGCTTTCATTTTTATTCATTTGACAGCCCCCTTTCTAATAATTTCACTTGTTTTCTTCGCTAATTTCCCTTGCAAGTTCTACAATTTCAAAGGCATATTTTTGCTTGCCTTTTTCAAGTTTCTTCTTGTAAATGGGGTAGTTTACACCCATACCGATAAAGCCGATAATACCAATTATAATGCCAAGCACCATAAAAAATGTTGTACCGCCGATTACATTCATTGCAAGGCTCATTCCGAGTCCTGCAACAAGACTTGAAATAATGCCAAAAGTATAAGTAAATACTGTTGCAGGCATTTTTGCTTTCTGGTCAAGTTTACGGAGTGCAACGATTTTTGAATTATCTTTTGGTGCATACTCCTTTGCAATTGATTCTGCGTAAATTTTGTCTGTGTTCATTATTATAACCTCCTTTAAGTTACAAGACAATTATAATTTTTCAAAAACACAAACTGAACAACAAGAAATTTAAAAAGTGTTGATTCTTAAAAATTAACGGTGAGAAATTAATCTCACCGTTAAAATTTATTTTTTCTTTGCTTTTTCTTTTGCACGTTTGTCGTTGATAATCTTCATATGCTCTTCAGTTATGAGTTCAACATTATTTTCTTTTGCCCAATCAACGCAACCTTTAAGGACTAATGGCAAGAATACACGTGGTACTGCAAGAACAGTTTTGAGTGCCTCATCAGTAAACTTAATCTTATCGTCAACTCTGTCGGCTGCATAGCGAACGGATTCAAGTGATGCCTCACGCATTTGTAAAAGCTCTGCACGCATTTTTCTCTTTCTGTGGAACCAGAAATTTTTACTATCACGATAACCGTAATCAACAGGAAGTGCAGGGAAATCCTTTGACTTAACGCCATTGATAATAGCATCACTATACTTTTTCTTCATAAGAATTTTATCAATTTTCAAGATAAAGTGAGCACCGAATTTGCTTGTAATACCGTTGAAATCGTGATATGGACCTTCATAACCGTTAAGCTCCCCTGCCACATCTTTATCAGCACCATCAAGCTCACGCACCCAAGTACATTCAATAACTTCAATAGCATCAGTTAAAACCATCGGACGAACTTCGCCTGTTTCTTCATGGAGCATACTCTTTTCAAGTTTGAAGTTGCATTTTGGCATTTTTTCTTCTGGTTTGTCCCCTGGCCAAGAAAGTTTAACTGCCTCTTTGAAAGTTTTTGGATTATCATCGATAAAATTAAGTGCACATTTACCGTTACGAAGAATGTTTTGTGCTGTATTTGATGAGTTACGGCAACAAAGAAGCATTGCATAGTAATCTTTACCTGCAACGTAATATGGTTGAACAAGTGAATATGGTCCTAAGTTTGTTGTTCCGTCTTCACAAAGTGTACTGATTACAACTGTTGGCATTGGGAAAAACAAAGATGTTTGATAAAAGTTATCAACAATTCTTAAATTTTCAAAACTACTCATAATATTACTCCTTGATTTTTGTCATTGATAATATTTTAACACTTTTATTTTTTTAGTCAAGAAATGATTTGAAATCGGCAAATTATTGAATTTAATTGTATTGTATGCTACAATAATTTTATTGAAAGGGGAAATTTTTATGAGTAAAGTTTTAACTCCTGAGCAAATCAAGAAAAAAGAGTTGCGAAAGGCAAAAGAGATTGCTTATTGGGAAAAGCAGAAAGCAAGACCTAAAGGTAACACATATTTTTGGTACCTTGTGCTTATAATCGCGCTTATTTACGCAGTTGATGAAATTGCATCACAAATTAATGCTCTTATGCAGACTGAAATCGCCAATGAATTTTTCAAAAGCGAAAGTGCAGTTACCATTCTTAATCTTTTGAATGTTGTTGCAATTCCATTTCAGATTTTAGGTCTTCTTTACAGACCACTTGCAGACCGTTTTGGCAGAAAGACATTCCTTATTATCAACACCTTTGGAATGGCAATTGCATTGTTTGTTATTTTCCTTTCACAAAATGCAATTATGTATTTTATAGGTGCATGTATGATTCTTTTCTTTGTGCCTCACGATATGCACGTTGTTTATATTATGGAATCTGCACCTGCTAAAAGTCGTGCTATTACATATTCTGTAGTCAAATTCTTTGCAAATATGGCAGTTATGCTTGTGCCTGTTCTTCGTCGTTTGCTTATGCAGAATGCAAGCGAATGGCGTAATGTTTATATGATTCCTGCAATAGTTGGTATTGTTGTTTCTCTTATTGCTCTTCTTTGTGCAAGAGAAACTGACGCCTTTATTGAGTCTCGTCTTCGTTATCTTAAAATGACTGAAGAAGAATTACAAGCAGAAGAAGCAAAGAAAAAGGCTCAGGATTCTCAGGGTGGTCTTATTGATGCACTTAAATTCGGTATGAAGCACAAGCAACTCCGTTGGGTATTTATCTGCTTTGCCCTTGCAGGTATTGGCGTTATTGGTAGTATGAACTATCAGGCAATTCTTACCCACGGTTATGCCCAGAGTGTATATGGCTCAAATGCAAAAGAATTTTTGGACCTTGTAAGTGTCAATCAGGTTAGTCAGGCACTTGTTCTTTACCCTATCGGTATGGCTCTTTCACAGGTTATTATGGGCTTTATATCTGACAAAAAAGGCAGAAAAGCAGCAGCAATTACTGTTGCAGCAAACTGCGTTGTCAGCTTTGTCGTTTTTGCTCTTGGTGCAAAAATGAACCTAAATCCATCTTTCGTTGGTTTCTTCTGTGGTACATTTGTTGGTAGTTATTATTCAACAAATGATGTACTTATTATGATGGCAAGTGAATCTGCGCCAACAAATCTTCGTTCTTCTGCAACAGCAGCACAAACTGTTGTCGGATTTGTAGGATATGCAATCGGCTTTATTACAAACACAATTCTCGCCCTTATTTTTGGCGATGGTGTAATCGGCACAGTTGCTCTTTGCTTGCTTGTACCAAGTTTTGTAATCACTATTATTGCACTTATTAAAAATACTCACGATACAAAAGGTCTTGACCTTGAAACTGTCACAGGCACAGAGTGGGACTAAATTGAATGCTGAATTCGGAATGCTGAATGCCGAATTAAAAAGGAGAATGGACAAGTCCATTCTCCTTTTTGTTTTATATTGTGCTTTTATTTTACACTTGAAATGAATTTCTTAAACTGTGCTTTACCCTCTTCATTTCTGTCGAACACACCACATTGTTCAAGAATTGCAGTAAAAACAAGACCAATTTCATCACGAAGAATAGCGTCGCAGTTTTCTGCGTTTATATCGCTATATTTAGCCTTAATTTTTTCTGCCCAATCATAGTGTTTTGCAATTGTTTCATCTGCTTTAATATCTTTGTTCTGGAGTATTGCATCACGAAGCACTGCCATTTCTGTTTTAAGACGAGATGGGAGCACTGCAAGTCCCATAACTTCGATAAGACCAATATTTTCTTTCTTGATGTTATGATATTCAGGGTGTGGATGGTAGAATCCGTCAGGATATTCTTCTGTTGTAATATTATTACGAAGAACAAGGTCAAGCTCATAATAACCGTTTGTATATCTTGCAATTGGAGTAATTGTATTGTGAATTGCACCATCTGTAAAAGCATAAATAAACGCATCTTCATCAGTATAATCACGCCAAGCTGCGAGAATTTTACCTGCAAGTGTGCAAATTCGGTCGGTATCTTCACCCTGAAGTCTTATTACTGACATAGGCCATTTTACTATACCTGCTTTAACATCTTCGAAGCCAACAAACTCAACATATTCTTCAATTTCTGCTTTCTCCATAGCAAATGTATAACGGCCACCTTGGAAATGCTCATGAGTAAGAATTGAGCCACCTGCAATTGGCAAATCAGAGTTTGAGCCAAGGAAGTAATGAGGGAATTTCTTAACAAAATCAAAAAGCCTTCTGAATTTATGCTCTGAAATTTTCATTGGAGTATGTGCTTCATCAAATACGATACAATGCTCATTATAATAAACATAAGGTGAATACTGAAGATAGGCATTTACACCGTCAAGGCAAAGAGGAATTACCCTGTGGTTTTGTCTTGCCGGATGATTTACGCGACCAGCATAGCCCTCATTCTCTTTACAAAGCATACAAGTTGGATATGAACTTTGCTCCATTTTTGTAGCTGCCGCAATAGCTTTTGGGTCTTTTTCAGGCTTTGCAAGGTTAATTGTAATATCAATATCACCATACTGTGTTTTTGTAATCCATTTAACATCATTTTTAATTCTGTATTCACGGATATAGTCAGATTTACGAGAAATGTGGTAATACCAATCAGTTGCAGTTTCCGGAGACTCCTCATACTTTTCATTGAAAGTTTTGATTACCTCTGATGGTCTTGGAGTTAACACACCCATTACCTTTGTATCAAACAAATCTTTATAAACAACTGAATCTTCGCAAAGTCCCTTTTCCACAGCGTAATCAAGAATTGTTTTAAGAATATCTTGAAGGTCAGCATCTTTAACTTCTGCCTGAGTTTCCATACTGTCCATCTGGAGAATTTCAAGAATTCTGTTTACTGCCCAGACTTTGTCACACTCTTCAATTAAGCCCTCTTTTACGCCATAAGCTACAAGCGAATTTATTGCTTCGTAAATATTCATTATGAGTACCCCTCACTTACCAAAATTTATCTATTATAATTATAAAAACTTTTATTTCATATTTCAAGATGTTTTGACAAATATATTAATATTTTTTTGCAAAATAAAACGGCAGAGATAACGCGTTTCTCTGCCGTTAATTTATTTACAAGGGATTAAAGTTTGATAATCAAAATACCTGCAATAACTGCTGCGATTACAAAGAGGATAATCCAAGCGCTATTACCTGCACTGAAAATAGGTTCGCCTTCAATTACAAGACCTGTTGTTGTCTGTGTTCTGTTAACTGATGAAGAACCAACGTGTGATGTGTTCTGGTCAGGTGTTGTATCAGGTGTGTCTGTGCTTGGTGTTTCAGGTGTTGTGTCGCCTAATCCATCATCACCATCAGGAGTTGGAGTAGGAGTTGGAGCAGGTGCTTCGCCACCACCTAAAAGGCCACCGAGCAAGTCACCAAGTGAGCCAAGAATACCTGTAATACCACTGATGTCAAATGAGCCAAGAATTCCAAGAATACTATCAAGGTTGATATTTCCAAGAAGGTCTGTGATTGCACTTAAATCAAGACTACCAAGGTCAATGTCACCAAGGTCTGTTCCTAACAAATCTTCTAAACCACTAAGAACCTGGTCAAGAGCGCCTGCAAGACCTTCTAAATCAATACCAGGTAATGTTGGAATAGTAATTCCACTATTAGCGTCATTTTCAGCTTTTTCTTCCCAAGTCATAAGTTCAGGAATTGTTGTATCATAATACATAAACTGTGGATATTCAGCATTTGTATTAATTGTATATTCTTCAGTTGCTGTAAGAAGCCAGATATAGAAGTCTGCTGTACCGTCATTTTCGTCATACTTAATATGACCTAAGTTTTTGATAAACCATGTATTATCAGGAGCCTGACAAGTTGAAGCGTCAATTACTGTGTCAGGTGAAACATAGTTTGCAACATCAGTAAGCTCTGCCTGAATGTAATTTTCGCCAAGTGTATAACCCATATCTGCAGCTGTTGCCCAACCACTTGCGTTATAAACTTCAATTACACCGTCACTATTCCAGTTTGCTGATGGAGTAACAGGAGCAATATATTTGTTATAATTTGTAACATTAGCGTAAGAGTTGATTTTTGGTTCAACTACGATTTCTTTCTGACCAAGGAAGCCTAAATCGAGTATATATGTATAACCAACCATATCTTTAACTGTGTTATCAGTATTCTTACCAGCATTACCAACTTTGTTTACAATCTGTAAAAGCTTTGAGCCTGCGTTTGCACGTTTTTCGCCAAGTGCAGCTGTGTTTTCGCCAAACATCATATCTTTTGCTTCGTCAAAGCGATAGCTTGGAACAAGACACCAGAAAGATGGCATGTATGCAAATACAGGGATGAAAATCTGATTATAAATTTTTGCCTTTGTAGCAGGGTCCTGCATCATATCGTTAACTAATGGAACAATCTGTTCAAATACAGGAAGGTATGGTACTAATGCTGAATACTCTGCATTACCTAAAATTTCTTGCACAAGAAGGTATGTAAGTGCTTCAGCGTCAATATTAACATTACCTGTGAAAAGCTGACCCATCATTTCGAGACCATTGAATGCAGAGTTAGCCATAACAAGGTTTTCAATATCACCATAACCGTAAGTATTAAGGTAAAGGTTTACGATTGCACCACCCATACTTTCAGCATTGATTGAAACTTTATTGTGACCTGACTGTTTTTTCACATCATCAATGAATTTATCAAGGGCTTTAACGATTTCAACAGGGTTTCCTGTCCAGTCATAAGTGAAGAAATAAACGTGGTCATCACCAAGTTCATCATAAAGAGCCTTTGAAAGCTTGCCTTCTTCTGACAAATTGTCATCGAAGTTCATATAGTCTTCAACAGGACGACTATCACACTTAACTGAAATTACAGTATCATTACCGTCAGCATCTTTAACAAGTCTTGCAGCGTTGTTATCATACATAACAGGTCCAAAGATTGTTTTAACTGCTGTTTCTGCTGCGCTTACAAATAAATCAACATTTGATGTGTCAAGAAGAAACTCACCAAGTTGTGGGAGCACAGGCATAATACCGTTAATAATGTTTTCAGTTGAGAAAATCTCATTACCGTTTGCGTCATAAAGTGTTTCACCAATACCGCGTACCTGAATTACAGGAGCGTGACCACAATTACAGTTCTGTGAACCTGCTGCAAATGCAGGTAAAACCATAATAGAAGTCAATGCTATTGCGAGGATTAGACTTAACGCAACTTTAAGTTTTTTCATAAAATCCCTCCGTTATTAAATATAACTAGGAATATTCTAACATATCTTTTTACTTTTTACAACATTTTTTTATTAAAAAATACTTTCAATTATTTTAGATGAGTTTTCAGGTGAATACTGCCAGTTATTAATGTGGTTTCCCTCATAATAATACCTGAATGGTAAAGGCCCACTTTTTTCAGGAAAACTGTCAACAATAGCCAGTTTTATTTTCATTTTTTCTGGATTGATACTCTTTATATAAACGCTTGCTGAATCTCCCTCTTGTACATCGCTTGTATATTCAGCAAGACCTGCAAGATTAGGGCTAAGTTCAATAAAAACTCCGTATTTTTCAATAGAGCGTACTATTCCCCCTACCGTTTGCCCTGCTTTGAAATTTTCTGCATTTTCTTTCCATGTGCCTAAAAGTTCTTTAAGGGATAAGGTTACTCTGCCATACTCGTCAATACTCTTCACAACTGCTTTTATTACCGTATTCACAGAAAATCTTACGCTTGGATGTGGAATACGAGAAACAGAAATACTGTCAATAGGTAAAAGCGCAGAAACTCCACACCCTATATCACAAAACGAGCCGAAAGTTTCGTTATGGGTAATACGAGCGTCGATAATGTCACCCGGCACAAGATTATTTATGTAATTTTCCATACATTCCTCTTGCACAGCACGACGACTGAGTATTGCAGTACGCACACCTTGTTCGTCATCCATAAAATCAATAATCTTAAAGCATACAGGCTTGTTTACTCTTGAAATTATTGCAATATCACGCACACTTCCGTCAGAAATACCTATTGCACATTCTTCGCGAGGGATAACCCCCTTAATCACACCTAAATCCACATACAGATTATGCTCACGGTCACACATTGTCACTTTGCCTTCAAGTATTTTTTCAGCAAAAAAGCATTCTCGCAGATTGCCGATTGACTCCATCGCCTTTTTGTTACCTCTGTTCTCAAAAATTATTCCCTCTGGATAGTATTTTTTCATATATCTCACCTTTATTTTAGAATTGATAATAAAGAATATGAAAGAAACCATTAAAAGAGAATAAAAAAGGTATTTTATTTTTATATTATTTGTGATATCATATAATGTAATATGTTTTGAGGTAGATTTTATGGACATAAGAGTTAATGATATTCTAGAAATGAAAAAACCACATCCTTGTGGAGAAAAAAAGTTTTTAGTGCTTCGTGCAGGTATGGATTTTCGTATTCGTTGTATTAAATGCGAACGCGAAGTTATGGTACCACGCATAAAAATTGAAAAGAATATCAAAAAAGTAATCAGGGAGAACGAAGATGTTTGATAAATTATTGGGTATTGAAGAAAGATTTGAAAATGTCAACGAGCAGTTGTGTGACCCCCAGACTGTAAGTGACCAACAGCTCTATACAAAGTTGATGAAGGAGTTAAAACAGTTAACTCCTGTCGTTGAGAAGTTCCGTGAATACAAGAGTTATAAAGATACCTTCGAAGAGTCAAAAATGTTACTTGACGAAGGTGGCATGGATAAAGATTTCAAAGAAATGGTGCAGGAAGAGTTTGAAACTGCAAAAGAGCAACTTGATGTTTGTTGGGAAGAGTTAAAAATTCTTCTTCTCCCTCGTGACCCTAATGACGACAAAAACGTTATTATTGAAATCCGTGGTGGTGCAGGTGGCGAAGAAGCAGCTCTTTTTGCAAACTCACTTTTCAGAATGTACACAATGTATGCTGAAGCACGTGGTTGGAAAATGGAAATCCTCAGCGAAAATCCAACAGAACTTGGTGGTTATAAGGAAGTTATTTTCTCAGTTGACGGTGACGGCGCGTATTCACGCTTTAAGTTTGAAAGTGGTGTTCACAGAGTTCAGCGTGTTCCTGAAACTGAAAGTCAGGGCAGAATTCAGACTTCAACTGTTACTGTTGCAGTACTTCCTGAAGCAGAAGATGTTGACTTCGAGTTAAACCCTGCTGAATTACAAATTGATGTTTTCCGTTCAAGTGGTGCAGGTGGACAAAAGGTTAACAAGACTTCATCTGCTATCCGTGTTACTCACTTGCCTACCGGCATGGTAGTTGAGTGTCAGGACGAAAGAAGTCAGCACAAAAACAAAGACAAGGCGCTTAAAGTTCTTCGTTCACGACTTCTTGAAATTGAGCAAGCAAAGCACGACGCTGAAATTGCAGGACAAAGAAAGAGTCAGGTTGGTACCGGTGACCGCAGTGAACGAATTAGAACTTACAACTTCCCCCAAGGCAGAGTAAGTGACCACAGAATCGGTCTTACACTTTACAAAATTGAGCAGATTATGAATGGTGACCTTGATGAAATCATTGATGCACTCATAACTGCAGATACTGCAGAAAAATTAAAAGCAAACGAGTAAAAAGTTATGAAAACAGTAGTAATTAACATTACAACTGAATATGAAAAAGCATTAGAGGAATCTGCAAAGCTTCTTAAAAACGGTGAAGTTGTAGGTATTCCTACTGAAACCGTTTACGGACTTGCTGCAAACGCACTCGACGAAGATGCAGTTAAAAAAATTTTCGTTGCAAAAGGCAGACCAAGTGACAATCCACTTATTGTACACATTGCAAAGTTTGAAGATTTAGCGCCTTTGGTTGAAGAAATTCCTGAAAAAGTCAAGGTTATGGCAGATGCATTTTGGCCTGCACCTCTTACAATGATTATGAAAAAGAGCGACAAGGTTTCAGATGTTGTTTCAGGAAATTTAGACACAGTTGCTATCCGTATGCCAAAAAGTGATTATGCGAGGGCAATTATTGAGAGTTGTGGTTTACCTCTTGCAGCACCATCGGCAAATCTTTCAGGAAGTCCTAGCCCTACAAATGCAAAATATGTTTTTGACGATATGAACGGTAGAATTCCACTTATTATTGATGGTGGAAACTGTGAAATCGGTGTTGAATCAACTGTTATTTCTTTTGCAGAGGAGCCACCAAGACTTCTTCGTCCAGGTGGTGTAACACTTGAAGAAATGACTGCTCTT
Organism: uncultured Clostridia bacterium; assembly: GCA_937892525.1. Taxonomy (GTDB): domain Bacteria; phylum Bacillota; class Clostridia; order Oscillospirales; family Acutalibacteraceae; genus Fimenecus. Next base: position 26,515 of record CALAEV010000033.1, on the reverse strand, counting down.
ATAGGTGAAATTGTAGTTGATGACGCTGTGCTTAATAGACTTGAAGAAGGTGCAGTTGCGGCCTCCCCTGGTATGAAATACAAGCATTATGCACCAAGCGCCGATATTACAATAATCAAAAGTAATTTTGAAACCTTTAAAAATCTTTGCGAAAATGAAGAAAATATTACTTGCCTTTGTTTTGACGGCGAAAACGAAAAGCTCAACTGTCCGTCAGTTACATACGGCGATAAAAATGACGGTTATAGTCAATCTGCCCGTCTTTTTGATGCACTTCGCGAATTAGACGAAATGGGCGCTAAAAAAGTTTATGCCCGTTGCCCTGATACAAAAGGTATGGGATTGGCAGTTTATAACAGACTCATAAGAGCTGCTGGCTTTAAAATAAAGGTGATATAATGAAAATTATTGGTCTTACTGGTCTTACTGGTGCAGGAAAAAGTACCGTTGCACAAAAGTTGATGGCTTATGGCTGTTATCATATTGACGCAGATAAAGTTGCTCGTGAAGTTATAAACAACAATGTAAATGTCAAAAATAAATTAAAAGAGCATTTTGGTACAGATGTTATAAACGCTGACGGTACTACAAATCGTCCGTTGCTCGCCTCTCGTGCTTTTGCAGATAAAGAAAGCACAAATGCGTTAAATGAGATTACCCACCCTGCCGTGATTGAAGAAATTAAATCTATTATTAAAGATATGGAAGAAGTAGGGTATCGTGGCATAATCATTGATGCTATTGCGCTTTTTGAAAGTGGTTTAGACTCGCTTTGCGATTTTAATGTTACAGTAATTGCGCCAAAGGAAATACGACTGGAACGCATTATGAAACGTGACAATATTACAGAAGAAAAAGCACTTGAACGCATAAACGCACAGAAAGATGAGAGTTTTTTCACATCTCGTGCTGATTTTGTATTGTGGAATTACCCACCATACGATATAAATGTAGAAATTCGTCCCATTGTGGCACAAATTCAATTATAAATTGACCTTTTGAAAGGAGAAGATATTATGGACTTAAACGAAATGAAAAAAGAACTTTTTTATGAGCCAAAACACGCTATGGAAACAGTTGACGATGCAGTCGTAAAGGCTGCCGACGATTTCTGTGAGGGCTATAAAAAGTATCTTGACGAAGCAAAAATCGAACGTGAATCTGTTGAGTTTTTCGTAAAAGAGGCAGAAAAACTTGGCTACACAGAATTTGACAACACAAAGAAATACAATGCAGGCGATAAAGTTTATTTTAATAATCGTGGCAAGGCAATTATTCTTTGTGTTATGGGTAAAAAAGATATTAGCGAGGGTGTAAAAATATCTGCTGCTCATATTGACTCACCTCGCCTTGACCTTAAACCAAATCCACTTTATGAGGATTCTTCACTAGCATATTTCAAAACTCACTACTACGGTGGAATTAAGAAATACCAATGGACTGCAATTCCACTCGCCCTTCACGGTGTTGTTGTTAAAGCAAACGGAGAAAGTGTAAAAGTTACAATCGGCGAAGACGATAACGACCCACAATTTGTAGTTACTGACTTACTTCCACACCTGGCTCAAGAACAAATGAAGCAGACAATGAGTGAGGGTATCAAAGGCGAACAACTCAACATTCTTATAGGTAGCCGTCCTTTCTCAAAAGACGAGGGTGCTGACAAGGTTAAACTTAACATTATTAAAATTCTTAACGAAAAATATGGTATTACTGAAGGCGACTTCTTAAGTGCTGAACTTGAACTTGTTCCTGCCTTTAAGGCACGTGATATTGGTCTTGACAGAAGTTTAATCGGTGCTTACGGACACGACGACAAAGTATGCGCATACCCTGCTGCGCAGGCAATTTTCAATGTGGAAAATCCTCAATACACTTGTCTTACAGTTCTTACTGATAAAGAAGAAATCGGTTCTGACGGCAACACAGGTCTTAATTCATCATATATGAAATACTTCATTTCTGACTTAGCGAAAATGGGTGGTGGTGAACCATGGCGAGTAATGTCAAAATCAGAATGTCTTTCTGCTGATGTTAACGCTGCTTTTGACCCAACTTTCCCAGAAGTTAGTGAGAGAAAGAACTGCTCATATGTAAACAACGGTGTTGTTATTACAAAATATACCGGTTCTCGTGGTAAGAGTGGCACTTCTGACGCGTCTGCTGAATATATGGGCAAAATCCGTAGAATGCTCAACGAAAACAATGTTGTATGGCAGATTGGCGAGCTTGGTAAGGTTGACGCAGGTGGTGGTGGCACAGTTGCTATGTATGTTGCTAATCTTGACATTGATACAATTGACCTTGGTGTGCCGGTACTTTCGATGCACGCACCACTTGAGGTTGTTTCAAAACTTGACGTTTATATGGCATACCGTGCATTCAAATCATTCTTTGAACAGAAATAAAAACCCTAATAATATCATAAATAGGCTCCCCCTTGTCAGGGGAGCCTATTTTTTTGCAAAGGCTAAGAGCTAGCCTACCAACTAAACTTGAATTATTTTTTCGCAAGACAATGTGTCAAAGGCGAAGCTGTATAAAAATACTGCGAGCCGAATGACACGCAGTATTGTGGGAAAAGAATCAAGTTTTATTTATTCAATTACTTTGTAGCCTTGCTCTTCAACTGCTTTTTTGAGAGTTACAGGTGCTGCATCTGCGTCAAGAGTTACTATTGCTGTGCCGTCTTTATGGCTTACGATTGCCTCTCTAACTTCTGCTACACCCTCAAGTGCTTTTTTTACGTGTGCTTCACAGTGTGGACACATCATACCTTCGATTTTCATTGTGATTTGCATAGGTTGTTTCTCCTTATATCTGAATTTAATTTTTTTATCTTTTTTATTGTTGTGAATGTCTTTAAAATTCAAGCGTAACGCATTTGACACAACGCAGAATGACGACAAACTCATTGCTGCTGCACCAAACATTGGATTGAGCTCCCAACCGAAAAGATTTATAAATAAACCTGCAGCAAGTGGAATTCCGATTGCATTATAGAAGAATGCCCAGAAAAGATTTTCGTGAATGTTTTTAAGTGTTGCGCGGCTTAAACGGATTGCTGCCGGTACATCTGAAAGTTTACTATTCATAAGTACAATGTCAGCAGACTCAATAGCAACATCTGTGCCAGCACCTATTGCAACACCCATATCAGCACGTGTAAGTGCTGGTGCATCGTTAATGCCGTCGCCCACCATCATAACCTTGCCTTTATCTTTAAGGGTACGAATAACCTTCTCTTTACCATCAGGGAGTACCCCTGCAACAATCTGGTCAACACCTGCCTGTGCACCAATTGCATTGGCAGTTTTTTCGTTATCCCCTGTAAGCATAACAACGCGAATTCCCATATTCTGTAATTCTTTAATTGCTTTTGGACTATCTTCTTTTATAGTATCGGCTACTGCTATTATGCCCAAAAGTTTGTTGTCAATGCTGAAAAGTAATGGTGTTTTGCCATTTTCTGCAAGAGTTTCGACTTTTTTAACTGTTTCTTCTGTAAGTGTAATCTGTTCACTTATAAATTTAAGGCTACCACCATAAATGGTTTTGCCGTTTAATTGGGCTTTTACTCCGTTACCTGCAAGAGAAGTGAAATTTTCAATTTCAGTTGCACTAATATTCAGTTCATTTCCTTTTTCAACGATTGCTTTTGCTAATGGATGCTCACTTTTTATTTCAAGTGAATAAGCGAAACTTAAAAGTTCTTTTTCACTTATGTTTATTGGAATTATATCGGTAACTTTGGGTTTACCCTCAGTAATTGTACCTGTTTTATCAAGAACTACTGTACTCACTCTACCTGTTTCTTCAAGGGAAACTGCAGTTTTGAAAAGAATACCGTTTTTAGCGCCCACACCATTACCGACCATAATAGCAACAGGTGTTGCAAGTCCTAAAGCGCAAGGGCAACTAATTACAAGTACTGAAATACCACGAGCAAGGGCAAAACCTATACTCTGCCCACCAATCAACCAACCAATAATTGTAATAACAGCAATTGTGATAACCACAGGCACAAATACACCTGAAACCTTATCAGCAATTTTTGCGATTGGTGCTTTTGTTGTGGCGGCGTCACTTACCATTTTAATAATCTGTGAAAGGGTTGTATCTTCACCAACGCGCAAAGCTTCACATTTAATAAATCCTGACTGATTTATTGTTCCACCTGAAACTCTGTCCCCTATATTTTTATCAACAGGAATGCTTTCACCTGTAAGTGCAGACTCTTCAACTGCAGTGTGGCCTTCAAGAATAACACCATCAACTGAAATCTGCTCACCTGGACGGACAACAAAAACATCGCCTTTTTTGACTTGTTCAATTGGCACTTCAGTTTCAACGCCATCAATAAAAATGGTTGCAGTTTTTGGTGCTAATTTCATTAAAGATTTAAGTGCATCTGTTGTTTTACCCTTTGAACGAGCCTCAAGCATTTTGCCTACTGTTATGAGCGTTAAAATCATTGCAGCAGATTCAAAATAGAACTCGTGCAGATAATGGTGAGCCATTCCAACATCTGCTGTCATTTTGAAAAGCACATAAGTACTATACACAAATGATGCACCTGAGCCAAGGGCTACAAGAGTATCCATATTAGGTGATTTATGCAAAAGGCCTTTAAATCCGTTTATAAAGAACTTTTGGTTAATTATCATAACAATAATTGTTAAAAGCAATTCCAAAAGTGCTATTGCAAGTGGGTTTGTTGCAAGAATTTCAGGCAAATACCAACCCCACATTACATGCCCCATTGAGATATACATTAAAACTGCCAAAAAGCCTAAAGATACCACAAGTCGTTTTTTTAGTTTTGGTGTTTCTGTGTCTTTTAGTGTGTCGTCATCGTTTGACTTTGACGGTGTATTTTTGCTGTCTGTAAGAGTTGCACCGTAACCTGCATTTTCAACTGCTTTTATTATGGCATTTGAATCGGCAGAGCCCTCAACACCCATTGCATTAGTAAGCAGACTGACAGAGCAAGAGTTTACGCCATCAACAGAATTGACTGCCTTTTCAACTCGTGCAACACAAGCAGCACAACTCATACCTGTAATATTAAATTGTGTCATTTGCTCACCTACTTCATAAGTTTTTGTAAGGTTGACAACAAGTCGTCAACAGTTTCAGTTTTTCCTGCTTTAATATCGTCAGCAACACAAGTTTTTATATGATTTGATAAGAGTTCTTTATTGAATGCATTAAGAGCAGCATTGACTGCAGATACCTGTACTATTATGTCCGTACAATAGGCGTTTTTTTCAACCATACCCTTGATTCCACGAATCTGACCTTCAATTCGGTTAAGACGATTGATAAGCGCTTTGTACTCTTCTTCACTACGGATTTTTGTCTTGCAACATTCACAAGTATTACTCACAGAATCACTTCCTTTTATGATTTTATTATATACCCTATGGGGGTATATGTCAATATATAAAAATCGGGACGATGTAAACATCGTCCCCTACAATTATTCATTATTCAATATTCATCATTCATTATTCATTAAATGCGTTTTGGATGCTGTTAGTGTGTTCTTTAACAACATTGTAATCGTCATTGGTCCTACACCACCAGGGACAGGGGTAATAAATGAGCATTTATCTTTTACATTCTGGAAATCAACGTCGCCACAGAGCTTGCCCTCAGCGTTTCTGTTCATACCAACGTCAATTACAACTGCACCGTCTTTAACCATATCTTCTTTTACGAAATATGCAATACCTACTGCAGCAACGAGAATATCTGCACGGCGAGTTACTTCTGCAAGGTCTTTTGTTCTTGAATGACATATTGTAACTGTACCATTCTGACCTAATAAAAGCATAGCCATAGGCTTACCAACAATATTACTTCTGCCGATTACAACACACTCTTTACCCTCAACAGAAATGTCATAATATTTAAGCATTTCCATAATGCCTGCAGGTGTGCAAGGTAAAAACGAATGGTCACCAATCATAATATGACCTGTATTTACAGGATGAAATGCGTCAACATCTTTATCAGGAGAAATTGCGTTAAGTACTTTTTTCTCATCAATCTGCTTTGGCAATGGCAACTGACAGAGAATGCCGTCAACATTGTCGTCATTATTAAGGTTTTCAACTAATGCTAATAATTCTTCAGTTGTTGTTTCTTCAGGGAGTGCATATTCAAATGACTCCATGCCTACCTCGGCACAACCTTTTTTCTTGTTATTTACATAAACGCGTGAAGCAGGATTATTACCTACAATTACAACTGCAAGTCCTGTTTTTTTGCCTTGTTCTTTAAGCTTTTCTACTTCTGCTTTAATCTCATTTCTGACAGATGCAGAAACCTCTTTACCATCAATAATTTTATACATTGTTTTTCTCCTTATAAGCCTTAACAACTGCCTCTTTTTCTTGTTTCACCTGAATAAGTTTTACGATTGTCAATAAAACACAAGAAACCACAAGTGCTAATGAAACAAGCTGAGAAACGCGTATATTTGAACTACCTATATACAAACTGTCTGTACGAAGTCCCTCTACAACTGCTCTTTCAAGACCGTAAATAATACCGTAACCGAGAATTAACTGACCGTCAAACTTATGGAACTTTTTACACACAATATAAAGGACTACAAAACCTAAAAGGCACCAGATTGACTCGTAAAGAAATGTTGGGTGAACAGGACTACCTGACTCCATAAGGATACCACTTTCTGCGAGACTTCCATAATGGGCATTTATGTAGTCGTCGATTTTTTCACTTGTCATACCCCAAGGCAAATCTGTATTTATACCAAATGCTTCCTGATTTGTAAAGTTGCCCCATCTGCCAATACCCTGACCGATAAGCAAGCTCATACCTGCTAAATCGAGAAGCTTTAAGAATGGCAAATCAACCTTTTTACATACAAAATATGCAGCAATAAGACCACCTATAATACCACCGTAAATAGCAAGTCCACCCTCCCATATTTTGAATATGGAAAGTAAGTCGCCTTTATAGCTGTCCCATTGGAAAATAACATAATAAAGTCTTGCACCAACAATTCCACCTAATGTTCCCCAAATAAGAACATCAAGCATTTTATCAATGCTCATTTTCCATTTATAAGCCATTCTGCCACCAAAAAGTACTGCAAGAATAAAGCCAAATGCAATAATTACACCGTAAAATTTAATTGTAATGTCAATATCCCAACCGGGAATTGTAAACTCAACAAGATTTTCATATACATTCAAATCTAAATTGAGACCCGGAAAACTGACTTCTGTATAACCTGTTAACCATTTCATAAAGATTACTCCTTTCAGGTTACTTTATTACTGACATTGAAGAATTTTCAATGTTAAATGCTTTTTTTAGTCGATTATCAATATCTTCTGCTGTTATGCTTTCAAGAAGCTTTAATTGGTCATAAAGACCTTCATTATTGAAATATGCGCTAATCATTGAATTACTGATTGAATCTATATTGTCAAAATCCATTATAAGACTACCATAGTGTTTTTTCTTAATGCGCTGGAACGCTTCACGGTCAACACCCTCGCTCATAACTCTTGTGATTTCTGCGTTTATTCTTTCACGAACTGCCCTAGGGTCTTTGCTTTCACCATTAAAGATGTGTGCAGAATAACCGTAACCCTCAAAATACTCTGTATCAAAAGTTGTATTTATAAGATTATCTTTCAAAAGTTCTTCGTAAAGTGAAGATGTTGGACCTGCAATAATATCAAGTAAAATTCCACTTTCCATTGACTCTTTTAATGTTCTTTCAGGAGTTTTAACATTTTCTTTGAAACCGATTGCGAAAATAGGCATAGCAACTGACAAATGGCGCTCATCATAATCTTTCACTACATTTTCAGGTTCAACTTGGAATTTACGCTCAACCTTTTTACTTTCTTTTGGTTTAAGCATTTTATCTGCAATTTTTAATACTTGCTCAACTGTTACATTGCCTGCAACTGCAAGCGCCATATTTGCAGGGTTATAAAATGTGTCGTAACACTCATAAAGAAGGTCTGCAGTAATATGACTAATTGACTCAACTGTACCTGCAATATCAATGCGTACTGGGTGATTGTGATACATAGCACGAAGAAGTACAAAAAGCGACTCCCAACCGGGCTCATCTTCATACATTCTGATTTCCTGACCGATAATACCTTGCTCTTTTTGTACTGTCTGTTCTGTGAAATACGGATTACTTACAAAATCAAGTAAGATTTCAAGAGACTCCTCAAAATTACCGGTACATTGAAAAAGATAACAAGTTTTATCAAATGAAGTGTAAGCGTTTGCACTTGCCCCTGTTTTTGCATATCTTGCAAAGGCGTCAAGCTCTTCACTTTCAAATAATTTATGCTCTAAAAAGTGAGCAATACCCTCAGGCACTTCTGTAAAATCCTTTTCGCCATCCTTTTTGAAGCAAGTGTCAATAGAACCGTATTTAGTACCGAAAACTGCATAAGTTGAAGAATAGTTTTCTTTAGGGTACACAAAAATCTTAAAGCCTGATGAGTGGTCAATTTCATAGTAACTATCTTTTAAAAGTTCATTTCTGATTTCTTTGATATTACTCATTTTCTGCACCCTCCCCTTTAAGAAGATAAACTGAGTCAATGCTTACTTTTTTTGCAACCTCAACAACTTGTTCACGAGTAACCTGCGAAATCTTTTTTGCAAACTCTGGTCCACTTACAATTTCATCGTCAAAATCTTGTGAACTGTAAAAATTACAAATTGCAACAGGCGAATCTTCAACACCTTTGAAAGCATCGCAAAGTGAAATAATAGACGAATTAAAATCTTCGTCAGTAAACTCGCCTTTTTTCATAATCTCAAGTTGATTGAAAATTTCATTAACTGCTTTTTCGTAATTTTCTTCTTCAATACCACTTTGAATAAGAATTATACCTTTTTCACGCACAAGTCTTGCGCCACAATAATAGCAAAGGCTCATTTTTTCACGAACATTAAGGAAAAGGCGTGAATATGGTCCACCACCAAAAATATCGGTCATAACTCGTAACGGGAAGTAGTTGTCATTGGCATTATTCATACCTGCACGAAGTCCCATAACAAGCTTTGCCTGATTAACTTCCATTTCTTCTGTAAAATAACGGATTCCATCGGCTTTTGTAACAAAAATTGTTTCCAGTTTTGAAGGGTTTCTGTTTTCAATATTGTTGGCAAAATCCTTGAATTTGTTTGCAAGCATTTCACTATCAATACTACCACAAGCAGTAATTACAACAGTTGAATCTGTAAGCATCTTTTTATATGCAGTTAAAAGTGCTTTACTGTCAAGTTTTTTAACATTTTCAGCAAGTTTTTCGTGATCAATTCCGTAAGGCTCATCTTCACACATTAGCTGACGAAGTCGTGCTACCGAATAAGCGCGTTTATCATTTTTAAGGGCCTCAATATTTTCAAGAGTAAATCTGATTTCGCGAGCCGTAAATTCTTCGTCAAAGCCATTCTCGTCACAATTAGGGTTTGCAAGTATATCAACAAGAAAATCTACTGCTTCTTCTGAAATAAGATTGCCGTCAAGGGTGAATTTGTCGTCAAGCACTTCCATTGAAAAACGCATTCTAACCTTTTCACCTATGGTTGCAATTGATGCGTCAAAACAAGCGTCATACATACCCTCAACCTTTGAGTTGAAAGTTTTTACTGTATTGTATCTTTTTGAAGTGTGACCCATAAGAGATGCAAGTACATTAAGAGCCGGAAATTGCTCATTTATAGGCAAGTAAAAATCTACTTTAATACAATTTGTTTTGAACTTGTTACTGTTTACGCAAAGAAGTTTTACACCCTTTGCAATTTCAGTATAAGATTTACTGTTCATTTAAGTTTCACCCTTATATTATAGATAAATTTTAATATACCATATTTTACAATTTTTTTCTACTATTTTAATAATTTATTTTCATTTCTGTTTATTTTTCCCTTAAAATGACTAAAATATAATAAATCAAAAAATAAATTGTTGACTTTGTTTTGAAATTACAATAAAATATGTAATGTATGATTTCTAAAAACTATGAAAGGAAGCATTATGAAAGTAGTTTACAATCTTCAAAAGAAAAGTCTTGGCATAGCCCTTGACAGATTACTTAAATATGTGGATAAAGACCCACACGCTAATATTGTAAAATTAAGTCATAAGATTGAACCTATCTTTAACAAGATTTTCCCACCTGAAAATTTTAAGAAGTTTCAGGAAATGGCTCTTGATAAAGACAATGTGTGGACTCAGTTTGCTTTAAGTATTCTTAATGACATTGACAGAAATGTTGTTAAACAGATGCTTCTTTCTTTTGGTATTGATGCAGGTTATTACGGCACAAAAGCAGTACGAGCAAACCGTGAAAAATACAAATGCAATATTCCTTTCAACATTCTTTTTGACCCTACCTCTGCTTGTAATCTTAACTGTAAAGGTTGTTGGTCGGCAGAGTATGGTCATCACCTTAATTTAAGTCCTGAAGAAATGCAAAGCATCGTGAGTCAGGGTAAGGAGTTAGGTTGCCACTTCTATTGGCTTACAGGTGGCGAGCCACTTATTAAGAAAAAAGAAGTTCTTGAAATCTGCAGAAACAATAAAGATTGTATTTTCCTTATTTTCACAAATGCAACCTTGGTTGACGAGGCTCTTTGTGACGCTATAAATGAATGTGGTAATATTACCCTTGCATTAAGCCTTGAGGGTAATGAAGAATCAAACGACTGGCGTCGTGGTGCAGGTGCATACCAGACCACACTCAAAGCAATGGATTTACTTAAAAAGAAAAAATGTCTTTTTGGTGTATCTGTTTGCTATACAAGAAAAAATTTACCTACTGTTACAAGTGATGAGTTTGTTGATTTTATTATCGGCAAAGGCGCAAAATATATGCTCAACTTTAACTATATGCCGGTAGGTCACGGTGCAGATAAAGAGCTTATTCCTACACCAGAACAAAGAAAAGAACTTTATTTCTGGAACAAGAAAATGCGTAACGGTGAAACAGGTAAGCCTATTTTTATTATGGACTTCCAGAATGACGGTGAATATGTTGGTGGTTGTATTGCAGGTGGCAGAAACTACTTCCATGTAAACTCTGCAGGCGATATTGAACCTTGTGTGTTTATTCACTTCTCTGACTCAAACATTCGTACTCACACATTACTTGAGGCATTGCAAAGTCCGTTGTTTATGGCTTATTATAAAAATCAGCCGTTTAACGATAACCATCTTCGTCCTTGCCCAATGCTTGAAAATCCCGAAAGACTTCGCGAACTTATCAAGGAAACAGGCGCGAAATCTTCTGACTTAATCCGTCAGGAAAGTGCAGACGAGCTTTGTAGTAAATGTGATGAGTATGCAAAAGAATGGGCACCTATTGCAGAAGAAATCTGGAATAGTACAAACCACAGAGATACTCACACCCAGTATTACAGAGATACAGAAGAAGGTAAAAAAGAATTTGGTGGTTGCACAGGCGATTGTTCTTGTTGTAATGCACATAAATAATTGGACAAAAAATTAAGGGTACTCAATCGAGTACCCTTTTTGTTTTGCTTATTTATGAATTATTCTTGCCTTCAAGCTCATCCATACTGATAAGTACGCCACTGTCGCCCATTACAGTTGGTAATTCGCCATTCCACTTATTCCATTTTATGTAATCAACATAGTCAGGCGATTTTGCAAGTGCTTCTTGAATAAGACGAATACTTTCTGCTTCTGCCTCTGCCTGAGTAATCTTTTGTTTTGCCTCAACTTCAATACGAGCAAGGTCTTGTTCTGCTTTTAAAGCATTCTGTTGAGCAGTCTGTTTTGCCTCAACTGCTGCATTGAATTCTTCAGAGAAATCAAAATTCACGATATTGAAAATTTCAACTGTAAGACCATACTGATTGATTTTTTCTGACAACGCATCTTTAATCTGGTCGCCTACTGCCTGACGCTTTGTAATAAGCTCTTCAGCAGTATATTGTGCTGAAACTGCCTTAATACTTTCCTGAATTGCAGGAACAACAATAACCGAACCGTAATCTGTACCAACATTCTGGTAAAGTGATGCAGAAGAATCATCGTTTACATGGTAGTTTACTGCAACAACATAAGAAACAATCTGCAAGTCTTTTGATGATGCAGAACCCTCAGTTTCGATTTTCTGAGTACGGTTGTTAATCTGTACTACTCTTTGAATAAATGGGATTTTGAAGTGCAAGCCTTCATCAAGTACAGTATCTTCAACTGCTCCAAATGTAAGCACAACGCCTGTGTGACCTGCTGAAACAACTGTAAAGCTTGAGAAAACAAGCACACCAACAATAAGAACAACAACTGCAAGTATAACGATTTTTACTATTTTTTTATTATCCATAATAAATCCTCCCTTTGATAATATTTTGCCATATTCGACCTATTATGTCAATATTTATTTGTTATCTTTTGAAAGAAATATATCAAATAAAGATTTATAAAGTTTTCTTGTTTATTGCATAAAAAAATGGTGGAGGCAAGCCTCCACCCTGAATAAATATATTCTGAATATAATTTTTTGCAAGACAATGTGTAAAGTGCCTCGAAATATTACGAAAAAAGTTATGCTATTCGATTATCCTGCATATAACTGAAATCGTAATATCTTATAACTGTGAAGTGGTGTAAAAATCTATATCTTGCCTGAAGCACTTTCTTTGAAATTGTATGGTCACAGAATGAAATTACAGGTCCCATAAAGAAGGCAGTAACAACAGTACCTATACCTATTGGACCACCAAGCAAGAAAGCTACTAATGTACAAATAAGGTCAGTTGCAACTCTACACCATCTATACTTAACTTTTATTTTTTCTTCCATTACAAATCCTAATGCGTCATAAGGTGAAACGCCTACATTACAGTTAAAATAAAGTGAGGCTGAAAGACTTAAAAGGAATACACCTAACACCATAAGTACAAGTCTTACTGCAAATGGATTTTCTTTTGGTAAAAACTGATTATAAAAGCTTGTGAAAAACTCGCACACATAACCAACACCTACCATATTTACAATTGTGCCAACATTTATTAGTCTGTCTGCAGTAAGTGCCACTAATACAAGCACAATACCATTCACGCACATCTGTAAAAAGCCGAAGCTGATACCGAATTTTGCACTTATACTCATATTAAGTGCTGTAAATGGGTCAACACCCATTCCTGAATATGAAAAAATAGAAACTGCAAAACCCATAAGCAAAATGCTCATAAACATTATTGCTATTCTTTTTGCTCCGTCTTTCTGTGAAATAAGTTTAATTGGATTCATTTGTTTTAAGATTTTTGCCATTTTTGAGTATTCGCCTTTTCTTTATGTATTTTGCACAATCAAATACGCTTTGATTTGTGAATATATTACAATAGCAAAAAGGCAAAGTCAATATTAAATTGTTAAATTTTTAACTTTCGTCCTTTGGCACAAATTTACAATTTGTCACATATGTTTTTGTGCAAATTGACAATAAAATAACGGTGAAAGTAAACCCCACCGTTGTTTTATTGTTATATAATATTACTCAATCCCTTGTCTGCATTCAGGATGATATTTCGCATAAGCATACCATATTGTGTTTTTTAATATTTCGCAGTTTTCGTCGGTAGTTCCTATCTGAACGGTTTTCTTTTTGTGCGAACCTTTTTTGCAATAAGTTAATTTAATAAACTTGCCAGTATTATAACCACGATTATATCTTGTATTAGGTGGCTTTATTACCCAAGTATTTAGATTTTCGATTTCATCCCAATAAATTACTTTCGTTCTTAAAATAGAGCATATTTCCATTCGGTCAAAATCAATAACCATTTTAGTATGAGCTGCAAAAGTAAAAATATAAATAAAGAACACAAAAAACGAGCCAAAAAGAATAATACACAAGAAATTATTAAGAAAATCTTTTTCTATTCCATCTCTAATGATATTACGAATTATTATACATATAGGAAACCCTGGAATTGATAAGCAAAATAGCATCGCCAATAGTATCGGCAACATTTTTGTTATGCTTTTTGAACCTGTTTCGTATGGCAATAAATACTTTTCGCTATCGTGCTCATTTTCGCGCATTTTATCACATCCCAACGGTTTTTATTTATATTCTTTCAACGCATTGTATTCCATATAGTTCCAATGATATTCAAAATCCGTTTGATTACGAATTATGTGGTCTATATAACCCCTTTGCCATACATCAATCAAAGGATTTAATTTATGAATTTCTTTGCTCACGTTCATTTTAAGATAACCAATTGATTTTGATAACAAAGTGCGTTGTAGGGGCGATTCACGAATCGCCCGCTCCGAATCAATATCATTCTTTATTGAAATAAGCAAATGTATATGATTAGGCATTACAATATGATTAACAATTTCAATTTCATTATATCGTTCAGGTAATCTTATAATTGCATTTTCAACAATTTGACCGTATAAATTCAAATCAACGCATCTGTTTTCAGCGTGTTTTTCGGGCGATTAGTGAATCGCCCCTACATTATATCTGCCAAACAAATGGGTTTTATTATAAGTACAAATCGTTATAAAATAACAACCATTTCCATTGTAATTGTAATTTTCTAATCTTAAATTCTTTCTTTTTGGCAACTCGTTCATTATGATAACTTATGAATAAATAATCCTGATAAGAGTTTTGGTTCAAACCATGTTGATTTTGGTGGCATAACCTGACCTGCGTCGGCAATATCCATAAGTTCATTAAGTGAAGTTGGGTACATTGCGAATGCAAGTTTCATTCCTTCAGCACATCTTCTTTCTAATTCTCCCAGACCACGAATACCACCAACAAAGTCGATTCGTTTATCTGTTCTTGGGTCTGTAATATTAAGAATTGGTGTAATGAGATTATTTTGCAAGATTGAAACATCAAGGCATTCAACAGGGTCATTTTCATTGATAAACTCTGCTTTTGCAGTTACCTTATACCACTTATTATCAAGACACATACCAAATGTATGACGTTCTTCTGGTGCATAAGGGCTTGTAGTTGCTTCTTCTACCACAAATTTTTCGCTCATTTTTGCAATAAATTCTTCACTTGTGTTGCCGTTAAGGTCTGCCATTACTCGATTATAATCCATAATCTTTAACTGGTCGCAAGGGAAAATAACTGACAAGAAGAAGTTAAATTCTGCATTTTTATCATACTCGCCTTCTCCCCTTCTACGCTGACCTACGCGCACTGCAGAAGCGCATCTGTGATGACCGTCAGCAATATAAAGATATGGAATTTCTGCGAATTCTTTAACGAGAGTGTCAATAACTGCGTCGTCATCAATTACCCATACTGTCTGTGAAACACCGTCATCACTTACGAAATCATAGCAAGGTGCGTGAGTGTTTTTCCAGTTTTCTGTAATATCTGAAACTGTCTTATTTTCACGATGTGTTAAGAAAATAGGACCTGTATTTGCGTCAAGTGTATCAACGTGTCGGATACGGTCTGCTTCTTTATCGGCTCTTGTAAATTCGTGCTTTTTAATTACATTGTTGATATAATCATCAACTGCAGTACAACCTACAATACCAGTCTGCTGACGACCATTCATAATCTGACGATAAATATAAAGCATTGGTTTTTCATCTTGTTTGCAAATACCCTTTTCACTTAATGCGTCAAGATTTTCTTTTGCCTTTTCGTAAACTTCTTTTGAATATATATCAATACCAAGTGGCAAATCCACCTCTGCTTTATCAACATGCAAGAATGAGTATGGTTTATCTTTTACCATTTCTCTTGCTTCTTCTGAATTCATAACATCGTAAGGCAAAGCACCAACCTGTGAAGCGTATTCATCTTTAGGTCTTACTGCCTTAAATGGTTTTAATACTGCCATATATATTCCTCCCTATTTCTGTGCTTTATAAAAATACATATTGCTGCTTTCACCACTAAAATAAATTCCACTTGCGTCTTTATGAACTGCATAAATCGTTGCTTCCTCAAAAAGTGGTAAAACAACTGCGTTTTTAAGCAAATAGCTTTGACAATAAACTGTTTTTTCGTTGTTTGGTGAGTTTTTTAAATCACGAACAAGTCTGTTAAACTCGTCCGAATTATAATTTGAAATGTTCATTTCATTGTCAGTTGTAAACATTGATAAAAACTCTGACGGATTATTGCTATCAACTGTCAACGAACAGATTGCAACTTGGAAATCATCACCTGCAACACGCTTATTAAAATCTGCTTCTTCAAGAACTGTTACAATACCATTAAGCTCAACGCCAATATTTTTCTGCCAGTTGTTTACAAGTGCTTTTGCAGTATTTTCATACTTTTTAGTGCAAATTATTTCTATATCAAGGGTTTTGATTTTAAGTTCATCAAACGCCTTAAGCATATTATTTCTTGCAACATCAATATTGTATGGAAGTGACTCCAACTTACTGTTATCAACATTATAATATGACGGTAAAACTGACTTTAATGGATTTTCAGTAACAAGAGAAATGTCAACGCAGGATACAAGTCCTGTTCTCAAACTGTTGTTCTGTATAGTTTCGTCTGCCATATTGAAAACAAGGGAACAAGCAACATTTTTAAGTTCAGTTTTTACAACAGAGCGACCTAATTCATCAATGTCTTTATCCTCATAGAAAAAGCCTACATCATAAGTTCCGTCATCAACTTTTTTAGCAATATCAAGTGTTGTTGCATTCAAATAAAAGCCCACTCCACTTGGGAGCACCGAAAATGTACCATTGTATTCTGTATTCTTATTTATAACTGCATTTTTGTCTTCACTTATTGATGAAAGATAAAATCCACCATTTGAAATTATATATTCTTCATCTAATCCGTATCTACCTGCAGTAATTTCAAAAAACTGCTGATTACAAGGGAAGGACACAGGTTGAGTGAGAGCATATAAGAAATTACTATCTTTTCTTTCGAGAGTAATTTCAAGCGTATAATCATTAATTACTTTAACCCCTGCTTCATTACCACTTAACTCGCCATTATGGACTTTTACGGCGTTTTTAATTGCACTTAAAAGTTCAAAATCAGGAGCATCAGTTTCAGGGAGTAATGCGCGAATTATACCAAATGCAAAGTCCTTTGCAGTAACACTTTTATTGATTGTCGCGCCTTTTTCTTCAAGAAAATCTTCTACACCACTTGAAATGTAATACTGCATATCATCACGAAGATAAAATGTATAAACAAGTCCGTCAGTTGAGATTTTATAATCTTTAACTGCACATTTAACGGGGGTGTTATTTTCGTCAAGCTTAAAAAGACCGTCAAATGTATTGACAGATATCATTTTCTCAACTTCGCTTTCGGCAATCTGTGGGTCAAAATGTTCTGGCATTTCAGTAATTCCACAAGCGAAGAATTTATTTGTGGTATCTTCTTTTTTGCAAGATGCGAAAGAAGCAATCACTATCACAGCCACACAAAAAAGAGCAACAATTCTTTTATTCATTTTATTCACCAAAAGTTATTATATCAAAGAAAATAATTTATGGCTACAATTTCATAAAAATTTTTATAAAAAACTATCTTTTATTATATTATTTTGATATAATAAGGTATATATTTTACTTAATAGGAGTGAAAATCTCGTATGACAGATATTTTATTGATAATTTCTATCGTAATTTCAATTGTTTCTGTTGCCATTCTTTTAATTGTACTTAAAAACACAAAGAATACTGACAACAATGTGGCATTAGAACAAAAAATTGATTACATAAACAAGAATATGGGTGATGAATTCCACAGAATCCGCCTTGAAAACCAAAATTCCAATAAAGAAATCCGTGAAGATGTTAAAAAGAGTCTTGACGATATGTCTACTCGCATTGACAATATGAACAAGGGCAATTTTGAGCATCGCGAAAAAATGAATGAAATGCTTGTTACTATGAGCGAAAAGAATGCAGAGCAAAGTGACAAGCAGAACAAAACTCTTGAACTTTCAATCGCAAAAATGCAGGAGTCTAACGAGAAAAAACTTGAAGAAATGCGAGTTACTGTTGATGAAAAACTTCAGTCAACGCTTACTACTCGTTTGGACTCTTCTTTCAAAACTGTTGCCACACAGCTTGAAAATCTTCACAAATCATTGGGCGAAATGCAGACACTTTCAACAGGTGTTACTGAAAATGTTACTGCCCTTAACCGTGTGCTTACAAATGTTAAGGCTCGTGGTACTTGGGCAGAGGTTCAGCTTGAAGGTATTTTAGACCAGACAATTCCTAATATGTATGAGAAAAACCTTGCTACTGTACCTGGTTCACTTGACAGAGTTGAGTTTGCAATTCGTATTCCATCAAGCGAGAAAGATGGCAAAGATATTTTCTTACCGGTTGACTCAAAGTTCCCTATGGAAGACTATGTGCGACTTTGTGATGCTGCAGACCGTGCAGATGCAGACGCAGTTAAAATTGCAAGAAAAGAACTTGAAAAAAGAGTTGTTGAAGAAGCAAAAACTATTACAAAATATATTCATGTGCCTGACACAACACCATTTGCAATTTTGTACCTTGCAACTGAAGGGCTTTATGCAGAAATTGCATCATCAAGAACAGGACTTC
This sequence comes from uncultured Clostridia bacterium, assembly GCA_937892525.1. GTDB lineage: Bacteria > Bacillota > Clostridia > Oscillospirales > Acutalibacteraceae > Fimenecus. Next base: position 7,920 of record CALAEV010000033.1, on the reverse strand, counting down.
CTGAAAAATTACAGAATGACTACAATATTATGATTGCAGGTCCTTCAACAATCACAGCACTTCTTAACTCTCTTTCAATGGGCTTTAAGACAATTGCTATTAACGAGAAGGCAAACGAAGTTCGTGAAATTCTTGGTGCAGCAAAAGCACAGTACGAAAGATTTGGGGACTTGCTCGCTAAAGCAAAGAAAAAAGTTGAAGATGCAGGTAAAACTTTGGAAGAAGCAGAGCGTAAAAATATTTACATTCAAAGAAAACTTAAAAATGTTGAAGCAATCGACACAGTTTCGGCAGAAAAACTTTTATTTGACGAAACCGATAGTGTTGATATATAATAGAAATGTTAATTAAAAGTAATATACTTTTGAAAAGGAGAAAGAATTATGGCTCTTAAACACGCTGACATTATCGCACAGATGACACTTGAAGAAAAAGCAAGTATGTGCGACGGTCTTGACTACTGGCACAGCCAACCAGTTGAGAGAGTTGGCATCAAGTCAATCTCACTTAACGACGGTCCTCACGGTATCCGTAAAAAGGGCGACCCTGAACAAAACAAAGATGTTTTAAAGGGATTGCCTGCAATTTGTTTCCCAACAGCTTCTGCTACTGCTTGTTCATGGGATACTGACTTACTTTACAAAATGGGCGAAGCACTCGGCGACGAATGCAGAAAAGAACAGGTATCAGTTCTTTTAGGACCTGGTACAAACATCAAACGCTCTCCTCTTTGCGGAAGAAACTTTGAATACTTCTCAGAAGATGGTCTTCTTGCAGGCGAAATGGCTGCAGCATTTATCAATGGTGTTCAGAGCAAGGGCATTGGTACTTCTCTTAAACACTATGCTGCTAACAACCAAGAAACTCGTCGTATGACAGTTAATGCAGTTGTTGACGAAAGAACACTTCGTGAAACATATCTTCTTCCATTTGAAATTGCAGTTAAAAAGGCTCAACCTTGGACTATTATGAACTCATATAACCGTCTTAACGGCACTTATGCTGCTGAAAACAAATGGTTGCTTACTGATGTTCTTCGTGATGACTGGGGTTATGAAGGCGTTGTTATTACTGACTGGGGCGCAGAAAACGAAAGAGTTCCTGGTCTTATTGCAGGTCAGGAAATTGAAATGCCAACATCTTCAGGTATCGGCACAAAGCTTATTGTTGACGCAGTAAATAACGGCGAACTTGACGAAGCTGTTCTTGACGCTGCGGTTGATAAGATTATTGAACTTACAAAGAAAGCAGAGCCAGTTCTTGGTGGCACTTATACATATGACAGCGATGAACATCACAATATTGCTCGCGAAATTGCAAGTCAGTGTATGGTTCTTATGAAGAATGACAACAATCTTCTTCCTCTTAAGAAAGATGCTAAAGTTGCTCTTATTGGTGAAATGGCGCACACACCTCGTTATCAGGGTGCAGGTTCATCACTTATTAACCCAATCAGACTTGACAATGCATACCAGACAATGAAAGATATGGGCATTAACCTTACATTCTCAAAGGGTTATGAACTCAAGAAATGCAAGGCAAAGAAATCAATGGACCTTATTCTTGAAGCAAAAGCGGCTGCTAAGAATGCTGATGTTGCAGTTGTATTCGTTGGTCTTACTGACGAATACGAAACAGAGGGTGCTGACAGACATCATCTTTCAATCCCACCAATGCACAATGTTCTTGTTGAAGAAGTTCTTAAAGTTAACCCTAACACAGTTGTTGTACTTTCAGGTGGCGCAGCAGTAGAAATGCCTTGGGCTGACAAAGTTCCTGCAATTCTTAATATGTTCCTTACAGGTCAGGCTGGTGGTAGTGCAGTTTGTGATATTCTTTTTGGCGATGTTAACCCAAGTGGTAAACTCAGCGAAACATATCCATTAGCACTTTCTGATAACTCAAGCTACAACTACTTCCCTGGCACAACAGTTTCTGTTGAACACAGAGAAAGCGTTTATGTAGGTTACAAGTATTATGATACAGCAAACAAGGAAGTTGCATTCCCATTCGGTTTTGGTCTTTCATACACAACATTCGAATACAGTGATTTGAAGGTATCTGCAGACAGCATTAAAGATACTGACACAGTTACAGTTTCATTCAAGGTTAAGAATACAGGCAACGTTGACGGTGCAGAAGTTGCTCAGCTTTATGTTAATGACGTTGAAAGCACAATTTACCGTCCTGTTAAAGAGCTTAAGGGCTTTAAGAAAGTATTCCTTAAGGCAGGCGAAGAAAAAGAAATCGAAATCACTCTCGACAAACGTGCATTTGCTTACTACAATGTAAACATTAACGACTGGCACGTTGAAAGTGGCGAATTCAAGATTCTTGTTGGTGCATCAAGCCGTGATATTAAACTTGAAGCAACAATCAACGTTGAATCAACAGTTGAAGCAGAAGTTCCTGACTACAAGCAGAGTGCTCCTTGCTACTACGGTGCTGACATTATGAATGTAAGTGCTGACGCATTCAAGGCAGTTTACGGTAAAGAATTACCACCATCAGAAAGAGATAAGAATGCTCCATTCACAGTTCTTAACACAATTGAGGACTCACAGGACAGCAAATGGGGTGGCAGAATCTACCGTCTTCTCATCAAACTTCTTGGTGCAGATACAATGGCTGGTGCAGTTGCTACTCAGCTTCCAATCAAGAACTTTATTTCAATGAGTTTCGGTCTTTTCAGCCCAGAAATGGCAGAAGGTCTTATCATGATTATTCATGATGACAAACTCGGTAAAGGTCTTAAGATTATTCTTAAGGGTATTCCACATATCCTTAAAAACCTTGACAGATTAAAGAAAATCTAACAAATGCAAAGCAAAAACCTTTCGTCTATGACGAAAGGTTTTTTATTTTCACGCATAAATACACCAAAAGAAAAACGAGGGTTACATAACCCTCGTTTTATATTGTTAAATTATTTTAATACGCTTACATTTGCTTCTGGGAGATATTGACACACCATTGGTCCTTCTTCGTAGATTATATAAATATATCTACCGTTGTCGCCTGATGTCATATACTTTGGAACTGCTTTATTGACAACTGCTTCTGCCTTTGCTTTATCAGTTATACTTGAAAGAGGTTGACCTGCATCTTTATATACTCGTTTAAGCATTTCAACATTTTCCAACGATTCATTATTGATAAATGAGCTTGTCGCACTGAATGTACTCCAAATCAAATCGCCACTTGTAAATGTTACATCTTTAACGGTCTCAAAAATCCAATAATGATAACCACTTTCTTTGTCATAAGTGCTTTCATTTGCTACATAGAATTTTTGCAAAGCATTACCAATGCTAAGAGGACTATCAGTATAAAGCACCTCTTTGATTGTCAATTCAGGACCATTTACCTTATAACCGTTATCTTTGAGGAATGCAACAGTTTCAACCATATCGGCATAAACAGGAATACCGTTATACACAAGTGCGTATTTGCTTTGAATTTCTATAGCAAAGTCAGGAGTAGTAACAGTTTGGTCGTGCATACAATTTGCACCCATAAAGTCGTTATAAACATCATTCATTGCTAAAATGCCTAATGGTTTTTCTTTTCTTTCAAAAAGTTGTTCATAGCTCTGCTTTGTAAGGTCGTTATAAAGCGCCTTACAAAGTGCTTCTGAATCTTCTATCCAATCAACTTTAGGAACACTTCGTGATTCAACATTTTCTCTTTCTATGAGTTCATAAACACCTGTATTTGAAATAAATGTCCATGTTTTTGTTTTAAGATAACCTGCTGAATTGTTTGTATCTCCGTAATAATAGTAAACATCGCCATTTTCAGTGTAGTATTCCTGCATTTCTTCATCTTCATTTTCAGGAGGGTCATTAATAAGATATTCCTTCAAAATCTCGTCAAAGAAATCTGAACCATAAACTGCTTTAAGATATTCAACATAAAGTTCTTCTGAATTGATATGGAAATTACGATATTTAAGCTCATTATTATTATCGCGGAATGCAAAGGTTACACCTAAGAACCAGTCATCATTATATTGTACTTTTTCATCTTTAACTTTATCAAATAGGCCGATAATTGCCTCTTTTGCATTATCGCTTGTTGCCTCAACAAAATCTTCGTCGCCATCATTATGAAGGTAATGCACATAAGGGTCAAGGTCATAAGCTGAAATAGAAACGCTCTTCACTTCTGATTTTTCAGGGGTTTTGTTGAATGTGCCGAAGAGTCCTGAAACAATAACTGCTAAAAATACTGCAGTAGCGCCTACAAGAACACCATACCACTTGAAAGATTTAACTGTTGTTTTGAGTTTTCTTGTCATTATAATCTGAACTATAAAGTATGCAACAGCACTTGCAACTGCAAAAATAATAAAATATACAAGAGGACTGATGTTGTAACATAATTCACAAACAAAGAATGCTAAGAACATGAAAACGAAGGTTGCGTTGATTGCTCTTGAAACTGCAAAATGACCGAAAGAATTTGCGTGTTCTGCTTTACGAGTTTTATAGAGAATATAGCCTACACCAAGAACAATAATTGAAATCACAAACCAAGAAACAACAGGTGCTACAAAGCCAAAATCTACCTTGGCAGAGTCAGGAATAACATATTTTCCTGCCTCAACACCATTTCGTGTAATGAGTAAAAAAACATCAACAGGGCTTCTTGTATCGTTATAACCCATATTTGACGGCTCAAAGAATATACTACTGCAAATATTCCAAGGACTGATAAGTCCAAACCAAGGAATTCCGTCGCCACTATTCGAAAATCCGTTAAGATAACTATAAACAATACTTGAACCTGCATTTACAGTAAGCACAGGAATTGCAGAAGCTGTAAATGTTGTAAGAACAGCCTCAAAAATATTACCACTTATCATTGTTGCCATTGTACCAATTGCAAAACCTGCAAGTCCACTAACAAAGAACATTGAAACTGCATACAAGAAAAGTTCAGTTGCGTGGGCTACATAACCAAAGGTTGTGATATTCACAATATATATAATCAACATTGGAATAAGCACAGAAACAAAAAGTGAGATAATGCCTGATATTGTTCTGTTTACAAACATTGTCTTTCGTGTTACACCTAAACTAAAAAATACATTGACCTGGTTTTTTCTGAGCATATAATAGAAAGACTTAATTGCTGTCATCATTCCACAAATTACCATACCCATTGGGAACAGTGTGAACAACTCTCTACCAAGTGAATTAGATGCAACAAACATTGAAACCTCTTCGTGAGATATCATCATTTGGAATTCTTCACTTGTTACATAAAGAATAACAGGGAATGCAAATGAAATTAAGAGAACAACTAGCGCAATTGAAGGAAAAAGAAGTGAACCTTTAAGACTTCTTTTGAAATCGTTGAAGTTTACATTATTTTTCAAAGATTTTTGTGATGTCATATTTCTTGTCCTCCATTTCGTTTAAGAATACTTCTTCCATTGTAAGCTGATATTCGTCAATAGCCATAGGAAGAAGTGCGTTAAGCTTCTGTTTTTCGTCGGCTGTTTCTTTATCAAAGATAATCATTGCAACCTTGCCGTCAATTTCAAGGGATTTGTACTTAATATCTTTGAAATCTTTTTCTGTAATATCACGGTCAAAAATAAGACGGATTTTACTGTAATTCTTTGAAATATCATAAACTGAACAATCCATTACAAGCTGTTTACCGTTAATAAGGCCAACATTATCACAAAGTTCAGAAAGTTCTGAAAGATTATGTGATGAAATTACTAGTGAACATTCACTTTCTGCCACATATTCAATAAAAAGTTTCTTTGTAACTTCTTTTTTGTGTGGGTCAAGACCGTCAAATGTTTCGTCAAGAAGCATATATTTAGGGTGGGATGCCAATGCGAGAATTATTTCTGTCTGACGTTGCATACCCTTTGAAAATCCGCGGATTTTCTTTTTAGGGTCAAGACCGAATACCTCAACAAGATTATTAAGTGTTTTGTAACTGAAATTTGGATAATAATCAGCATAAAACTTTGCCATACTGTTGATTGTTGCGTTCATTGGAAAATAAAGGTCATCAGGAATATAGAACATTTCACGACGGGCTGTGTCGTTATCAAAAGTATCTACACCATCCATAAGAACTGTGCCTTCATCTGATTTATAAATGCCTGCAGCAGTTTTAAGAAGCGTGGTTTTACCTGCACCGTTATAGCCGATAAGACCGTAAATTGATGATGGCTCAACCTTGAATGATATATTTTCAACTGCTGTGAAGTCGCCGAATTTTTTAGTTATATTTACAAATTCAATCAATTTATTCAACTCCTTTATATATTTCTTTAAGGATTGCAGTAACTTTTTCTTCACTTACACCCATCTGTTTTGCATTTATGAGTGCATTTTTTACTGCATCTAAAGATTGTTCAAGATAAATATTCTGTGATTCTGCGTTTCCGCTGATGAATATACCTTTACCCGCAACAGAGTAAATTACCCCTTGTGCTTCCAGCTCTGATAAAGCACGTTTGACAGTGTTAATATTAATACTTAACTGCGCAGACAACTGTCTTAAAGATGGTAGCTGGTCATCTTTTTTGAGAACTCCCCTATTTATATCAAGCACGATTTGTTCTTTAATCTGCTCATAAATAGGGGTTCTTGAATGGTAATCGAGAAATATATTCACCTGTATCACCTCCTGAATCCATCTGTAATAACTGTGCTATTTCAATTAGCACAGTTACATAGTACACCCATATTTTTCTTTTGTCAACATATTTCTGTAAAAATTTGTATTTCTTAATTAAATCTTAAAAAACGTCAAACCGATAAACTCAAATTTAGTAAATAAAAAAACGGAGCCGAAGCTCCGTTTTCTATAATTAATTTTATTTAAGGTTTGCTTTGAGTGTTTCAAGCTCTGCTTTAAGTGTTTCAGGTAGTTTGTCGCCGAATTTTGCATAGAATTCTGCGATGCCTTCTGCTTCTGCTGCCCAAAGGTCTTTATCAACGTCAAGAATGCTTTCAAGTGATTCAACTGTTACTTCGCCTTCAAGACCCTCAATGTTGATGTCTTTAGCGTATGGAAGATAACCGATTGCTGTTTCCTGAGCGTCAACTTCGCCTTCGCAACGTTTGATAATCCATTCAAGAACACGAAGGTTATCGCCGAAACCTGGCCACATAAAGTTGCCTTCATCGTCTTTTCTAAACCAGTTAACATTGAAGATTTTTGGTGCTTTATCAGCATCAAGAGTCTTACCAATGTCAATCCAGTGCTGCCAGTAGTCACCCATATTGTAACCACAGAATGGAAGCATAGCCATTGGGTCACGACGAACAACACCTACTGCACCTGCTGCAGCTGCTGTTGTTTCAGAAGCCATGATTGAGCCAACGAATACACCGTGATTCCAGTCACGTGACTGATATACGAGTGGAGCAAGCTTTGCACGACGGCCACCAAATACGAAAGCAGAGATTGGAACACCTGCTGGGTTTTCAAATTCAGAGCTGATGCATGGACAGTTTACAGCAGGAGCTGTGAAACGGCTGTTTGGATGAGCAAGGTTTTTGCCTTCTGCTTTCCATTCAACACCATTTGTCTTGATTCCTGTCCATTCCTCTGCATTTACAGGAGGATTCTTGTCAAGGCCTTCCCACCAAACTGTATTGTCGTCAAGATTACGAGCAACGTTTGTGAAGATTGTGCCCTTCTTTGTTGAAGCAAGAGCATTTGGATTTGACTTAACGTTTGTACCAGGTGCAACACCGAAGAAACCGTTTTCTGGGTTGATAGCATAAAGACGACCGTCAGGACCTTTTCTAATCCAAGAAATATCGTCACCTACACACCATACTTTGTAACCCTTTGCCTGATATCCTTCTGGTGGAATAAGCATAGCAAGGTTTGTTTTACCGCAAGCTGATGGGAAAGCAGCACAGATGTACTTAACTT
>CALAEV010000032.1 GCA_937892525.1 uncultured Clostridia bacterium | reverse complement strand
CGAAGATGGAAGCAAACGCCCTCAACAACGGCTCTAATCATTTCTGTTTTGCCTGTGTCAAGACTAATGTTGAAGAACATACCTCTTGCATTTGGGTCTTCAAATGGACAACGGTTACCGTGAAGCCAAGGTGTGAAGATTACCCCACCACTACCTGCAGGAATTGAGTCAACAACTGCCATCATATAGTCATAAAGGTTAGTATAAACAACTTCCATATCTGACTTATTAAGTTTAAGGTCGTGTTGTTTATCAAGATAAATATCAATTTCATCAAGTGCTAAATGGTCTTTAACCCACTCAACGCACTTGCCTGCTGTTTCAAGCTCGCCAAAGTAGTTGTAAATGCCATCAGCAGCGCCAACAACTGCAGCCATCATAGTATTTGCGTCAACAACACTCTTGTCAGTAACTGTTGAAACCCAACCTGATGTTCCCTGATAAACATGTGTGTCACCAAGTTCAGTTGCACCCGCACCAACACCAATAAGTGTAGCATCGCCACCACCACCGAATACTGCAATACCAGGAACAAGGCCTAACTCTTCAGCCTGTTTCTCGCGAAGCTCACCAATTTTTTCAGTACAATCAGCAATTCTTGCCAAGTGTTTCATATCAACACCGAGAAGTTTACAAATTGTAGGGCTCCAATCTTTCTTTTTAAGGTCGTAAAGAAGAGCACCGAAAGCAGAGTCCTTTGTCATTACAAACTCACCTGTCATACGGCAGATAAGATATTCTTTAACATCAAGCCATTTATGTACTTTCGCAAAGTTTTCTGGCTCATTTGCCTCTGTCCATTTATATTTCCATACAGGGTCTTTAACGCTTAATGCAGCTGCGCCGGTAATTGCAAGTGATGGGAGAAGCTTAAAGATATTACCACCTGCAATCTGTGGGCCATAAGCAATACCCTTTTTAACCTCTTCAGTTGCACGTTGGTCCATATAACTGAACGCACGACGAACATGATTACCGTCTTTATCAACAAGAACAAGGCCTTGCATCTGTGAGCAGAAAGAAATACCATAAATATTTTTAGGGTCAACACCTGATTTTTCAATAACTTTCTTCGATGTTGAGCACATTGCACCCCACCATTCGTCAGGGTCCTGCTCTGCACCACCGTTAGGCATAATATAAAGCTTGTAACCTTCTGTTGCTGCCTCTAAAAGCTCAATTGTCTTGCCAATCTTAAAAAGACAAGTTTTAACGCCTGTTGTACCAATATCAAAGGCAAGAGCATAAATTTCTTTTTCCATTTTCTTTTCCCCTTTATGTAAATAAAGTTTTCATTCTAAAATGTATATATTGCATTTTAACACAATAAAACAAAAAAGTACAGTATTATTTTGCTTTCATTTGTTTCATTTCTTTATTGAAAACAATTGCAAACACTATTGATGCAGTAATAATTGAAATTGCGTCAGATACAGGCTCTGCAAGGAACACTGCAAAGACTTTGTTTTCAAAGAAATTAGGCAAAATATAAATGAGTGGCACAAGAAGAATAACCTTTCGCAAGCATGCAATAAAAAGCGATGCTTTTGCCTTGCCAAGAGCAATAAAAGTCTGCTGAACTGCCATTTGAATACCGAAGAACACCATAGCACAACCATAAAGGCGAATAGTCCAGGTTGCAGTGTCAACAAGCTGAGGGTTGTCATTGAAAATTCCAATAAAGAACTGTGGAAATATTTCGATTGCCATACCAAACACAAATACATAAGTAAAGCAAATAGTCAAAAACGCTTTGAATGCTTGTTTTACTCTATCTGCGTTACCTGCGCCATAGTTATAGCTGATTATAGGCTGTGCACCTTGGCCTATACCTTGTGCAGGTACCCAAGCCATTTGGAAAACCGTAGTGCATATTGTCATAGCACCGACTGCAATATCGCCACCATATTTTTGAAGTGATGAATTAAATGAAATATTTATTACTGCTTCAGTTGCATTCATTATAAAAGGTGAAATACCCAATGCAAATACAGGTGCAAGAATCTTTGCTGAAGGCACAAGGTTTTCTTTTCTGATTTTAAGCTTTGTTTTGTTGCCAAGCAAAAACGATAAAACCCATATTGCTGAAACAGCTTGAGAAATTATAGTAGCAAGCGCAGCACCCTGAACACCCATATCAAATGCAAAAATAAATATAGGGTCAAGTATAATATTGCAAACAGCACCTATAAGCACCGTTGCCATACTAATTTTTGTAAAGCCTTGCGTTGTAATAAACATATTAAGACCTAATGAGAGCATTACAAAAATTGAGCCTGCAACATAAATCTTCATATATGGAAGTGCATATATAATTGTATCTTCACTTGCACCGAAAAGCATTAAAAGTCTTTCGCCAAACACCAAAAACAAAACAGTTAAAACTACAGAAAATGCAAGGAGTAACACAAGACAATTACCAAGAATTTTTTCGGCCTTTTTTATGTCCCCTTTACCCATCTGGATAGCAGCTCTTGGTGCACCACCTTGAGCCACAAGCATTGTGAATGCAGAAATCAACACTATTATAGGGTTACAAAGTCCAACACCGGTAATAGCCATTGTGCCAACATCTTCCATGTGACCTATGTAAATTCTGTCAATCACATTGTAAAGAAGATTTACAATCTGTGCAAGAATTGCAGGAACACTTAATTTGATTATAAGTTTCCAAATAGATGCTGTTGCCAACTGTCCGGAAACATCCATTTTATTGTTACTCATATAAAACACTCACTTTATTAAATATCTGTATTTTTCAATATATTCCGCAATTTGTTTTTTTGTTACATACTCCGTTAAACAACCAACACCTGTAACACACTTACCGCCTGTAATGTTACCGACAAGAATACATTGTCTGAAATCAAAATCGTTATAAAGTCCGTAAATAAAGCCTGCAAGGAACGCGTCCCCTGCCCCTGTGGCGTCAACGCACTTAAATTCGTCAATGTTATCTACCGTAAAATAGTCACCATCATACCCTGCACAACCGTATTTACCGAGTTTTACAATTGGTTTCTCAAAGTAATTGCGAAGAAAATCAAGTGCTTTTTGTGGCTCTCTTGTGCCTGTCATTTTTTCAGTTTCATCAATGTTAGGTGTATAATAATCGGCGATTTTGATTAAATCCTTATACTTTTTAACGGACATATCTTCGCTATAACCTGTATCAAGCACTAAAATTGCACCGTCTTTTTTAAGTTGTTTATAAACAGGCAAAATATTTTCTTGCACACCTACAACCTTTGCACCTTTAAGCGAATTGTAGATTTTCTGGAGCATTTCGTCGGTGTACTTTTCTGCACCGCCATAAGATACGAAAGTACGGTCGCGGTCAGTAATTATCGCCGATGTTACGTTAAGTGGATAGTTTTTGCTTTCAAAGATTTCATATTGTGTGCCACTTTTATCGAGTTCGCTTTTTGCAAACTGTGAAAACATATCGTCACCCAAAAATGTGCCGATTTTCGCAGGAATACCAAGTCTTGAACAGTTAATCATAGTTGCAGGAAGTCCCCCACCAAGGCAAACCTTGAAATCTTTTGAGTAAATTTCTTCGCCCTCGTTAGGGATTCGTGGCATACCTGAATAAAGCAAATCCACATTCAGTTTTCCAAAAGCCGCTACGAAACTCATTTCCATTCTCCTGTAAAATCTTTGTTAAGTTCAATATATTGGTCAACTAATCTTTCTGCAAGTGAGTAAGATGCTACAAGTGGATGAAGATACAAGCAATCCACTGCACTTTCTCTGTCGCAATTTATAATCGCCTTTGACGCAAGTCGTTCATACGCTTTTACTCTTGTAATAATCTCACGATTTTCAAAAGGCACATTGCCTATTTTAATTGGAGTAACTTTTCCGTCTTTAATCTCACAAGAAATCTCAACCGTATCAGTTTCTTCAAGAAAATCTATCGATTTGCAGGTATTAGGCACACAAGCAATAATCTTTTTATCACTCTTGCCGTTTTTAGCATCAATAATTCCAAGGGCAACACCAGCATAGCCACCGTCGTCAGGGGCATACATATCAAAATGCCACTTGCTTTCACGCTTATTACCTGTTTCACTTGCCATATATGAATTTTCACGAAGCCCGTAGTAATACTCAAAGATTTCAAGGGCTTTTTCAAAATTGTTTTCAATATCAATGTGCGACAATTCTTCTGTCATTTTTTCGTTTATATCTGCAATCTGCTCGCCACGTGTCATAGGTGCGTTAAGAATATTCTCAACTGCCTTTTCACGATTGTAGAAATAATACATATATTCGTTAGGCACATACTGTTTGCGCATTAAAAACTCTTTGTCGAAATAGCGCAAATCTGTATTTTTATATGCCTCATCATCACTTACAATTTTACTTGTAATACCAACACCGTCTGCCTTGATATATTCAAAGAATGACAAATGATTAAGCCCATAGCAAAGCGCGTCAAGATGATTTTCAGGGTAACCATAAAGTTCTTCAAATCGTCTTAACATTCCACTTGGAGCATCACAAATACCATAGGTAAAATCATAACCCATATCGCGAAGTGTCTGGGACACAACACCTGCTGGATTCGTAAAATTAAATACCATAGCACCAGGTTTTGCATATTTTTTCACTAACTCACAATACTCTTTAAGTGCAGGAATACTACGCATGGCGAAAGAAAAACCGGCAGCACCTGTTGTTTCTTGCCCCAAAATGCCCATGTCAAGAGCAATTCTTTCATCACGACATCTCATTCTGTCGCCACCTGCACGGATTGTTGTAATAACATACTCTGCATCTTTAATTGCTTCAATTGGGTCTGTTGTAAGAACAAAGTCCATAAACGGACAAAGACGGCGAGAAACCTCTCTCGCCATCTTACCGTAAATGTTTAGCTTTTGCTCATTGTTATCCATAAAGACGAGCTGTGTTATACCCATCTTTTCGGCTCTTCCCGCAATGCTTTTTGCTAAAAACATTGAACGGACTCCGCCACCACCGATAACTGCAAGTTTCATTATATTCTTACTCCTTAAAGGCACTCACGAACATTGCTTTCGCCTGAGTCAAGGTTGAGTCTTAATGTTTTATCAACGCCGTTTTCTGTAAAGTCAAGACGAATTACATCATCGTCTTCAAACTCTGCAAAGTTAACCTTGTAATCTTTATTTCTAAAGAAATCCTTCAAGTATTCAATTCTTTCGTCATCAAAGTCCCCTGCGTTGTCAGAAACGAAAAGAACATTACCACAAATTGAGTTTACCTTACCGTGAAGAAGTTTCTGGTCCATATTGTAACCAATGTTGATATCACGAAGGAAGAATACATCAGGGTCGTTACAGAACGCTCTGCCGTCAAGATGATTACGGAAGATTGTGTTAGTAATAGCATTCTGTGATGATGGAATTTCGTTGTTGAATCTGATACCTGTTACGATTGAGTTGATATTCAAACTCTTCTTAAGTTCAAATTTCCAATTCTTGTTAACATCACAAGAAATACGGCAAGCATCAAAAATGCCCATACAAGTACCAAGAGGTACACCACAACCAAGAATCCATTTGTCGCCACAAACTTCACGAAGGAAATCTACACCGTCGCACATAATTTCGCCACGAGTTTTACCGTTTCTTGGTTCAATACACTGACTGTAAAGGAAGTCAAGTTTAACCATATCAAAGCCCCATACATTGAGGATTGTATCGAAAACTTTTCTTAAATATTCACGAACTTCTTCGTTGTAAATATCGAGTGTATAAGCACCACCCCAGCCCTGACATCCGAGCATCTTTTTGCCGTTACGGTTGTGGCGAAGGAGCCAATCTGGGTGTTTTTTAGCAACCATTGAAGAAACCTGTGCAGAGAACGGTGCAAGCCAAAGACCTGCTTTGTAGCCCTTTTCGTGAATCTTGTCTGCAATATATTTCATACCGTGAGGGAATTTTTTGTGGTCAGTAATAAGCCAGTCGCCAACTGCTGCCTGATAGCCGTCGTCAACTTGGAAAATGTTAACTTCTTCGCTTGCTCTGTCAAGACCGTTAAGGTCGCGCAAGATAATATCTTCATTGATATTCTGGAAGTAGTTATACCATGATGTGTAACCTGAAAGATGGTCGATAGCAGGCTTTTTACAACCAACAAAGTCGAAGAAATATTTGTCCATAACTTTGTCCATATCGCCTTCAATAATTGCAATATCGAACATTTCATATTCCTGACCTGCAACGAGCTTAAGACCTTCAACATCCTTCTTAATATAGAACTCATCATCATTCATATCAACGCTGAAAATTGTGTAACCTTTGCGTTCACTCTTTGAACCGTAAAGTTTAATGTCGCGCTCGCCTTTTTCACGGAAGTAGCAATATGTATAGCCGTGGAACTTGCCTTTTTCACCGTACTTTTCAAAGTGATAGTCTCCTGAAAGTCCTGCAAAATGAGCAGTAAACTTTGTGATTCTTGCAGGCTCAAAAAGTCCTTCAAAAGTATCTTCTTTTGAGAACTCGCGAGATGTTGTCCATGCCTGATAACCGTTAGCATAGAATAAATCGTTGTCGTCAAAATCTTTTTCGTATTTGAGAGCAAGACTTACCATTTCAAAGTCTTTTTTAGCTGTGAGAGTTGCTTTGATACTACCTTTTTTCTCGTCATACTTAAAATCAAAGTATTCGTTTTCAAAATCTTTGCAACTAACAACAGAACCGTTGTGTTTTAACTCTGCATATAATTTACACATACAAAATTCCCCTTATAATTTTAATATACTGTAATTTTACCATACAGTAGCAATAAAATCAACTCTGTAAATTTGAGTTTGTCGGTGCGATATGTTACTAATATGGGTCGGTCGTAGGGGCGGATATTATCCGCCCGTTCTAAAGTGTATGGTTAATTCAATGCGGGCGGATGGTATCCGCCCCTACGGCAACACCCCTACAAACTCCAATTTGTTAAACAGAAATAAACTCCATTTTCACTTAATTCTTGCATTATAGCGTTATTTTTGATAAAATATATTGATTATGATTTTTGAGGTGTAATTATGGGATTAATTCCTTACAATTCAAGGGATTTATTCTTCAAAAATAAATTTGGTAGCATAGAAGCCGGCGAAGAAATTCATCTTCGTCTGGTGCTCCCACGCTCATTTTGTTGTAGTGGCGCGTTACTTATGCTTCGTCGTGACGACAGCGTTTACGAGGAATATGCTATGTCGTGGGCAGGTATGTGTGGCGATGATGCTGAAATCTGGGATATTTACACCACGATTGAAAAAGAAGGTCTTTATTGGTATCACTTCGACTATCTTTCATCTTACGGCAGAAGTTCAATTTTACAGACTCAAGACGGAATCGGCGACTTTTCAGGCAATTATCTTGCGCGAAAAGACTGGCAACTTACCGTTACTGAAAAAGATTTCACTACTCCTGACTGGCTTAAAGGTGGAATAATCTACCAGATTTTCCCTGACCGTTTTTATAACTCAGGTGCTAAAAAAGAAAATGTGCCAGCTGACCGTATTATGCGTGATGATTGGGGCAATGAGCCTGAATGGCGACCAACACCACAAGGTAAAGTCCTTAATAACGATTTTTTTGGTGGCGACCTAAAGGGCATAGAAGAAAAACTGCCTTATCTTAAAGATTTAGGCGTTAATTGTATTTATCTCAACCCCATTTTTGAGTCCCACTCAAACCATCGTTACGATACTGCCGATTACAGTAAAATTGACCCTACACTTGGCACAGAAAAAGACTTCACAAGTCTTTGTAAATCTGCTAAAAAACACGGTATTCGCATAATTCTTGACGGTGTTTTCTCTCACACAGGAGACGACAGCGTTTATTTCAATAAAAAAGGCAGATATTCTACTCTTGGTGCTTACAACTCAGCAGAAAGCCCATATTATAAATGGTACAAGTTCACAAACTTCCCTGACAAATATCAAAGTTGGTGGGGATTTGAAACACTTCCTGAAGTTATTGAAGAGGGCGAAGAATACCGTAATTTCATCAATGGTAAGGGTGGCATAATCGAAAAGTGGCTCAAAGCAGGGGCAAGTGGTTTTCGTCTTGATGTTGCAGACGAATTACCTGACATTTTCATTGATGAATTACGTGCAAGATTAAAAGAGACAAAACCTGACGCACTTCTTATGGGCGAAGTGTGGGAAGATGCAACTACAAAACACAGTTACGGTAGCCGCAGGCGCTATCTTTTAGGCAGTCAGTTTGACTCTGTTATGAATTACCCCTTTGCAAATGCAATTATTGATTTTTGTCGCAACGGCAAGGCAGAGTATTTTATGTCAACAATTATGCAGATTGTTGAAAACTACCCAAAACAATGCCTTGATGTTATGATGAATCACATCGGCACTCATGATACTGAACGCGCAATCACAAAAATTGCAGGTGAAAGCTGTGAATACCGTGATAGAAAATGGCAGTCAGAACACTCACTTGGCGATAAATATCAAAAGGGTGTAGAATTGCTTAAATGTGCAGTTGCATTACAGTTTACCCTCCCTGGTGTTCCGTCTGTTTACTATGGTGACGAAGCAGGAATGGAAGGCTACAAAGACCCATTTAACCGTGGCTGCTACCCTTGGGGCAACGAGAATAAAGAATTGCTTGATTTTTACAAAACAATGGGCAGAATAAGACGAGAAAATCCTGTTTTCGAAAAAGGCTACTTCTCCCCTGTTTCTTCAATGCTTGGATGTGTTGCATTCCGTCGTCACAACGAAAACGGCGATATTATGGTAATTGTAAATCGCAACGAGCACCCTATTTCTTACAGATTACCTGACTACTACGCAAATCCAAAGGCACTTTACGGAAACAATCCTGAAAACCAAGAGGTGCAGATTGACGGTTGTTCTTTCGTAATACTTTCCTTGTAAAATCAAGGTGTTTATGATATTATTTTATTGAAATAAAATTTGGTGGTTAAAAAAATGACTAAAGCATACGGCTATTTACCAAAAAATCAAAGAATTTTATGGATTGCACTCCGAATTATCATTCTTGGTTGGGGTGTTTATGGTCTTTTTCATGGGTCAGTTGTGGAATTTTTAGAGGCGATTTTTGCTATCATCTTCACTCACTTGTGGGATTTCTTTCAGATTTTCGGTAAAAAATCATTTATAATTGAAGTTGAAGCATCAACACAAACTATGCTTTCTCTTTTCATTTTTATTGCTGTGTGTATTGGTTCAACTCTTAACAACCGTACAACCTTTGAACATTTTGATATTGTAACTCATTGTGCATCAGGCGTGCTTTCTGCTTGGTTTGGTTACGATTTTGCAAATATTATCTACCGTAAGCGTGGGGATTTAGGCCCTGCTATGTCATCACTTTTCTCACTTGCGTTTGCATTAAGTATTGCAGTGGGTTGGGAAATCTATGAATTTTCAATGGACAAGCTTTATGGTATGACACTTCAAAAGGGAAATACCGATACAATGGTAGATTTTATCAGTTGTGCAGTAGGTGCCGTAGTTACTATGCTTTTCGTCGCATTTTTACGCAACGGAATTATCGGTAAAAACAAAGAACAAGTTAAAGAAGAGCGTCGTCTCCAGAACGAAAAGCGCCTTCTTAAAGATAAACTCTATCTTGATTACATTAAATCAAAGGAGGAAGACTAATGAAAAAAGTTATTTCACTTCTTCTTGCAACACTTACCCTTGCACTTGTGCTTACATCTTGCTCAGGCCCTGCAAAAGTTAAGGTAAACGGTGTGAAAATTGATAATGAAATCTATACATATTTTGAAAACACTCTCCCAAAAGACGAAAACGGTGAAGTGGGCGAAGATGCAATTAAAAACGCAATTTCACGATATGTAACAATAAATTCAGAGTTCCAAAATCGCGGTCTTTCAATCGATTCAGAAGTTAAAGGTGCTCTTTCAACTGCTGTGAACAATCTATGGCATCTTTACGGCAGTTATTACAACGAAATTGGTGTTTCAAAGCAGACAATATATAAAATCGAACTTTCAAAAGAATACGAATCTGCACTCCTTGCCGATTATTACAGCAACATAAGCGAAGAGGAAATCAAGGCGTATTTCAAAGAAAACTATATAGCAATCCGTTTTGTTACAGGTTATCTTTTCAATGTTGACGAAACAGGCACAAGCGTTGCTATGACAGACGAGCAAAAGAAATCTGTAATCGCATCATATAACTCTGTTGTGACACTTATCAACGAGGGTACGCTTATTGAGGAAGCAGTTGTGTCATTAGGTGAAGATACCGAGGTGCACAGTACGCTTATCAACGCATTTTCTGATGGTACATTCCCACAAGGCTTCTTTAATGAAGTCAAAAAGATTGAGTCAGGCAAAACGGCAACAATCACTCTTGATGACTACATTTTCCTTGTTCAGAGAATAGATGTTTTTGACAAAACTTACGGATATTACGAAAACAACCGTACCACTTGTCTTGAAGCTATGAAAGGCGATGAATTTGCAAAAGTTATTGATAATTGGTCGAAAAACTACATAGCAGAATAAAAATGAAAATATAAAGGCGAGTTTTAACTCGCCCAAATACGCCTCTTTAGTTCAATGGATAGAATAAATCCCTCCTAAGGATTAGATGTGAGTTCGATTCTCGCAAGGGGTGCCAAAAAAGCGCAGGTTCATTTTCGAACATGTGTTTTTTTATTACAAAAAAGTTAAAATTCAATTACATTATTTGTAAATTCATTGACAAGAATATTAGAAAAAGTTATTCTAGATATAGTATAATACCTATAAATCTTACTAGGAGGTGCAGATATGGAAAGTCTTGAATATTTAATGCGATATGTTCTTTGTATTCTTGCTATTGCAGTTATATTGAACTGCGTTTTATCACTTATCCGTCTGCGCCCTGATAAAAAGATTTACGCAGTACTTGTAAATATGGCAAATGACGAGCAACACCCTGTAACCTGTTACGAAACATCTATCGGCAGAAGTAAATCTTGTGATATTGTGTTTACAAACTCAACTGTATCACGTTCCCACGCCGTTGTGGCTTTGCGAAGAGACGGATTTTATGTGTTTGATACCGAATCTAAAACCGGCGTTTATGTGAACGGTAATAAAATTGAGAAAAGCGAAAAACTTTCTGACGGTGATGTTATTGCTTTCGGCACAGCCATTATGAAATTCTATATGGGTAGTGAGGCAGACAACGATATTTCGCACAAGAAAGATGAAGTTTCTACTCGCTCACGACTTGTAAATATTGTTGATAATACCGAGTTCAACCTTGACGGTGATTATATTACAATCGGCAGGCAAGTGGGTAGCAATATTGAAATTTCTGCACCTTATGTATCGCGCAGACAAGCAGAAATCTTCAAGCAGAATAATCATTGGTTTATTGTAGATTTCGGTAAAGTCACAAAAACTACTCTTAATGGTGAAGAAATCTTCTCTGAAACTCCCCTTTACGATGGAGATGTTATAAAAATCGGTGATTTTGCATTTTTATATGAAGAAAACTAGAGTATAAAACTAAAGAAAGAAGGTGAAATTATGCTTAAAAGAACTAAAAACGTAAGTCTTGTAATAATGCTTTTTGTTATTACTCTTTTTCAGTTGACTTGTCTTTTTACACTTGTAAGTAAAGCGTCAAGTGAACATAAAATGGGCATAATTCTCACTTTCGGTATTTATATGCTTGTTGAATACATTTATTTTATAGGAACTCGTCTCATTCTTAAACGCAAGGGGTTTGAAGTTGAACTTATCGCGTTTTTGCTTACCTCCATTGGTCTTTCAATAACCACAAGCGTTTACCCTGACAAAGCACTCAAACAACTTGTTGCAATACTTATTGGTATTTTCGGATTTGTCTTTTTACAATGGTTACTGCGTGATTTAAAACGAGTTTCATTCCTTCGTATTCCTGCAGCAATCGGCGCAGTCGGACTTTTAGCGTTCACACTTGTTTTTGCAAGTTTTACAAACGGTGCAAAAAACTGGCTTTATATTGGTGGAATATCAATTCAGCCCTCTGAGCTTGTAAAAGTTGTCTTTATTTTTGTGGGCGCTGCTACACTTGAAAAACTGCAATCTAACAAGAGCTTAACCAAGTTTATTATCTTCTCATTTGCCTGTGTTGGCGCATTATTCTTAATGTACGACTTTGGAACAGCACTTATATTCTTCTTCACATTTGTTGTAATTTCATTTATGCGTTCAGGTGACGTGAGAACTCTTGTGCTTGTTTGCACAATTGCCCTTATGGGTGGACTTATTGTTCTTATGTTCCGTCCGTATGTTGCAAACCGATTTGCAGCATACGGTCACGTTTGGGAATATTTTGATACTTCAGGTTATCAACAAACACGAACAATGATTTACTCTGCAAGTGGTGGACTTTTCGGCGTTGGACTTGGCAACGGTAAACTTCGAAATATTTTTGCAGCAACAGAAGACCTTGTTTTTGGTGTAGTTTGTGAAGAGTTCGGTATGATTATGGCAGGTGCAATTTTGCTTTCTTATGTTGCACTTCTTGTTTACTCAATACGTCATTCAAAATATGCGCGTTCGTCATTTTATGCAATTTGTGCTTGTGCAGCATCTTCACTTATGCTTTTCCAAGCTTCACTTAATGTATTCGGCGTAAATGATATTCTTCCACTTACCGGTGTAACGCTACCATTTATCAGCCGTGGTGGCTCAAGTATAATTTGTTGTTGGATGCTTCTTGCTTTCATCAAAGCAGTTGACCGTAGCACTTACAGATATGGAGGTGTTCGTCAATGAAATCTATTTCACGCAGAGCATTAACTCTTTACGCATTGATTTTACTCTTTCTTGCAGGGTGTGGATTACTCTTTTATAACCTTGTTTCAAATTCAAATGTATGGGCTATGAACAGAGCAAATCAGCATTTATACTCAAACGGCACTCTTGCCACTGCAGGTGATATTACCGATATTAATGGTGAACTTCTTGTAACCACAGAAAATGGCAAACGCGTTTACCATAGCAACAAATATATCCGTCTTGGCACTTTGCATACCGTTGGCGACAGTGCAGGATATATTGCAAGTGGTATTCAGACATCTTTCAAAGATGAGCTTACAGGCTACACCTTAACTGATGGCGTTTATAACCTTAAACGCTACGGCAAGGGCAACGATATTAAACTTACACTTAACGCAGAAGTGTGCAAAACTGCATATAAGGCGTTGGGCAACAAAAAAGGTACTGTTGGAGTTATGAATTACAAAACAGGTGAGATTATCTGTATTGTTTCAAATCCAACTTATGATATTTTAAATAAACCTACCGATATTAATACCGACACAACAGGCAAATATGATGGTATTTATATGAATAGGTTTTTCTCAGGACTTTACACACCTGGTTCAACCTTTAAGGTTATTACTTCAGCTTGTGCTATTGAGAATATACCTGACATTTATGACCGTACTTTTACTTGTAAGGGTAAAGTGCAGATTGGTGAAGGCTATGTAATCTGTAACGGTACTCACGGTAAAGTGGATTTTGAAGAAGCGCTTAATAAGTCCTGTAATGTGGCATTTGCAGAAATTGCTTATGAATTGGGCAACGAAAAAATGACTGCTACTGCAGAAAGATTAGGCTTTAACAGCACAAATATTATGGTAAGTGATAAAATCCGTTGTGCAAAAAGTAAAATAAGTCTTACTGAGGCTAATGCCCTTGATTTAGGTTGGGCAGGTATTGGTCAATACACCACTCTTATAAATCCTTGTCAAATGCTTACAATAATGTGTGCGATTGCTAATGACGGTGTTGCACCGTCACCACAGATTGTAAGTGAGATTATCTCCCCAGAGGGCAAAGTCACATACCGTACAACAACTGAAACCCTTGGCGAGTATTTCACTATGGATACTGCAATCAAACTTGATGATTTGCTTCGCTCAAATGTTAAGAATTACTATGGTGATAGTTATTTCCCACAAATGAAAATGTGTGGCAAAACAGGTACTGCAGAAGTAAGTGACAATGAGGGTGCAAAACCAAATGCCTTGTTTGTTGGCTATTCACAACATGAAGATATGCCATTTGCAATTATTGTTGTAGTTGAAGACACAACCTCAAGTATTAGAAGTGCAGTACCAATTGCATCAAAGGTTATGAGAACAGTAAAAAGTGAATATGCAAATTAAAAAGGGATGCCCAAGCATCCCTTTAATTTTTGATTACTTACCAAAATGTTCAACAAGTGCTTTATACTCGTCGTCTGTAATTGCTACAACTGAGCCGTGGCGTGGGAAGAATTCCATACTGTAATCCTCTGCCTTCACTGGCTTAAAGTTTTCAAAATCACTTGTCTGTTGCATAAAGAAACGGTCTGTGCCGTATTCGTCCATAATCATAACCCATTGGTCTGTACCTGTTATGTTATAGATTTCGCTACCTTCAACGCCTGTTGTTGCAAGTGATACAACTACTGGCTCACTTGTATATGGTCCTGTAAGATTCTCGCTTGTTACATAAGCGATTGTCTGGTCTTCGTCGTGCTTAAAATAAAGATAATAAAGACCTTTTTCTTCGCTGTATGCAATATCACCGTCAATGGTCTGAATTCCGGGGCGCTCATACAAAAGTTGAGGTTCTGTAAGTGTTTTAAAATCGGTTGTATATGCGTAATACATCTGTGCAACATCGTTCCATACAGTTGAGTGCGCCCAGTAAACCATATATGCTTGTTTTTCTGCATCCCAGATTGCTTGTGGTGCCCAAGCACGAGTTGTTTCTGAATATGTGCCACCAAAATCACGTATATCAATAATCGTTTCGTCTGTCCAAGTGATTAAATCCTTTGATTTCCAAGTAACAAGAGCGTGGTTTGAGGTCCAACCCTCTGCGCTCTTCATATCTGTACCGATTATGTAGTAAAATCCATCTTGACCTTTAAGAATATATGGGTCACGGACTGAACGCTTACCAAGATTCTGAATAATGACCGGTTGATTACCGTTAAGTGCTTCAAAATTATAACCATCTTTACTTACTGCAAAGTGTATTCTCTCTTGCTCCGGCTCGTTACCTACAAAGTATGCAAAAAGATATTTTCCACTTTCGCTTTTAGCCGGTTGTGCGTAATTCATAACATCCTTTACCCCCATAATAACAAATGCAATTACTCCTACCAATGCAACAATTACTGCGAAAATCACAGCAAATTTTTTAATTGATTTTTTATTCATAATTACCTCCCTAACTTTTTCTTGAAAGTCAGTTCACTTACCATAGTTGAGCCGAGAATAAGCACTGCACCAATAGCGCCGAAAATGCTCATTTTCTCACTTAAAATAACTGCCGAAAGAATGATTGCAACAATAGGGTCAATGTAACTGAAAAGTGCCACTGTCTGTGTGTGCAACTTTTCGATTGTGCCAAAATAAAGTGCATAAGCAAACCCTGTGTGCACAACACCAACAATTAAAAGCATAATAATAACAATTGGCGTAATTTCTACCTGCGAATTATCTTCAACAAGTATTGAATATGGCACTAAAACTGTTGCTGCGCTTACCAATTGTACTATTGTTTTATCGTAAATTGGTACATTTTTAATTTTCTTGTTAAGCACAATAACTGACGCATAAAACGCGGCAGCACCAAGGCCTAAAAGAATACCCTTTAACTCACCTATTCCTGTAAATCCTGTTTCAACAATGCCTGACACAAGCACCATACCCACAAGAGCTACTATTACACAAATCGCCTTTTTCAACGTAATTTTCTCTTTGAATAAAAACGGTGATGCGATTATTACAAAAACAGGTGCCATATAGTAACAAAGCGTTGCAGTTGCAACTGATGTGTATTGATAAGACTCAAAAAGCAAAATCCAGTTAATGCCGATAAATATACCTGAAAGGCATAATAAAAACAGATTACTTTTGATTGCCTTGAACGATATTTTATCTTTCTTGATAAAAATGAGTAAAATCAAAAATAATGCGCCTATGTACCCTCTTGAAATAGCAAGAAGACCTGAAGAAAGTGGCACATATTTTCTGAAAATACCAATTGTTCCAAAAACGAACATTGATATAATAAGTGAAAGTTTTGCTTTTGTATTTTCGTTCATAATATCCCTCAAAAATTTGATGAGATTATTATAATACAATGTTTTCACTTTTTCAATGACAATCTTCACAAGCATATTTGTATTGTATTTTTACTAAAAGTATGGTATAATAATTTGATACTATAATTATTTTTTGGAGTTTTTATTATGATGAAAATTTCACCTTCAATCCTTTCTTGTGATTACGGTAAAATCGCAGAAGAATTAAAAGATATGGAGAACTGTGGTGCTGACTATATGCACATTGACGTTATGGATGGTAATTTTGTTCCAAACATAACACTTGGCGCGCCTGTTGTTAAGTGCATTAAAAAAGCGACAACAGTACCTTTTGATGTGCACCTTATGATTAGTGAGCCGCTTAAATATATTGACGATTTCTGCAAAGCAGGTGCAGATATTATTACATTCCACACAGAATGCGACTCACCAATTGACGAAACAATTGATAAAATTCTTGCAAACGGAGTTAAAGCATCTCTTACAGTTAAACCAAAAACACCTGTTGAAGATATTTTCCCATATCTTGATAAGCTTTCAATGGTACTTGTTATGACTGTTGAGCCAGGTTTTGGTGGACAAAGCTTTATGGAAGATATGATGGTAAAAGTTTCAGCACTTCGTGAAGAAATCAACCGTCGTGGTCTTGACTGTGAAATCGAGGTTGATGGTGGAATTAACGAAAAAACTATCGCAACTGCTGCAAAAGCAGGTGCAAATGTTTTTGTTTCAGGTAATGCTATTTTCTCAAGTCCTGACAGAAAAGGTACAATCGAAAAATTCAAAGCTATTGCAGAAGAAAATTTCTGTAAATAATTAAATTATTACCGAACCTAAAAGCACACCGTATTCGCTGATTTTTTCAGGAATAACATCTGAAATCTGCCCAAATTCCCCCATAACTGCGTGAAGCTTCTGACTTCTTTCAGGAATGTGCATATAAAAAGAGTTATTCATTTTATATATTTCATATTTTAGGTTTTTAGTGTGTCTTAACTTTAATGCAGTTACAAAATCAAGCAGATTATCAATATTATCTGTCTTAAAAACGGAATTGTTTGAGAGTTTTCTCATTTTATACCTCACTTTTTTCTTTGGTGTAAAGGTTAAAATAAAAAAACACCCTCCGTCGTTTACAGGTAATGCTTCAATGGTGATTTTTTCGCTATCGTTAAATTTATCGCTCGCTTTTATAATATTAAGAATATTTTTGATTGCGTTATTATCGCAATCAAGATTTTCGTATGTAATATGATATTTTTTCATTTCTTCAAAAGTGAGTTCAACAAGAATAGTGGTTTCGTTAAGTACTTCAAAAGTCATTTTGTTACCCCCAAATACCGAAAATACTTCTTAATCTATCATATTACGGGGACTGGCTTTGTGCAATAAATAAATATTGGAAAAAGTGAGGAATGCGTTTTGACAAGCACTACAACACCTCAAAAAAAATATGAACTGACAGAAACACGCAGAGTCGCACTTGACTATGCGATAATGCTTTCTGCCCTTTTAATCTTTGCAATCAGTAAAAGTGGAATTACTGCTCTTACTCTTTCTCTTATTTCAATAATTACAAGTACGCTTTTTGTAAGATTCGGCGAAAAATTGTTGAAAATTGATTTTTCATCAAGATATCTCACACCAATAGTAATTGGCTTGTCAGTTGCTTTAATGTTGCCTGCAACTGCTCCTTGGTGGATTTTTGTGTTTACATCTGCATTTGCAGTTTTAGTATGTGTGTTACCATTCGGCTCGCCTGAAAAATCACCTTTTGTTCCTGCATCTGTTGCAATCTGTTTTGCAATTCTTTGTTGGAAAGAAGAAGTTTTCAATTACTCAGGGGCAGACGCATCTATTACAGAATTGCTTTCACAGAATATCTCAATGGGTGACAATGTAGCCTCTGTATTTGAAGTTCTTATTGGTAATGTGCCCTCTGCTATGGGTACTGGTTGCGCTTTAATCCTTTTAGGTGCACTTGTGTTTATTGTTATTCGCAGACCAAAAGACAGTGTTCCTGTACTTACATTTTTACTTGCAGTAATTGTTATGTCAGTTTTATTCCCACGAGTTGGCACAGGCAGATTCGTTTCGCTTATTATGGAACTTTGTGGTGGTATGCTTCTTTTCGGTGCAGTTTTCTTTATTTCTGTGCCATCAGTTATGCCACAAAGACCACTTGCACGTGCTGTGTGGGGCTTTGCCGGTGGCGTAATATGTATGGTAATCCGATACATAGGTGCAGTTGAAGAAAGTGCTTGTTTCGGTATTCTTATAACTTGTGCTATTTCAGATTTCTTTGATAAACTTCCTTTAACAAAGAAAGAAAAATCACAGATTGTTGAAGAAGAAATTATTGCACCTGAACTACCTGTAACTGTTGTTCCTGACGAAGTGCTTGAAGAAATCCCAGACATTCCTGAAGAAAACACAGAAGATGTAACAGAAACAGAACCAGTTGAAGAAAGTGAAGAAGAAGTTACCGTTCAAGAAGCAGAAAGCCTTGAAGAAGTAATTTCTGAAGAAAATACTGTAACAGACCAGCAAGCACCTTTTGTTATAGGAGGTGGCGAAGATGAGTAATAATAAGACTTTCAAACGTATTCGCAACAGCGCTGTTATTAAAAATCCGTTGCTTTTTGAGGCAATTGGTCTTTGCCCTGTTGTTGCAATTGCAATTTCGTTGCGACTTTCAATTTTCCTTGCAGTTGTTACTGCAATCGAAATGATTGTTTGCGAAGTGTTAGCGTCACTATTACTTAAAAATGTGCGTCGTTATTGGCGAGTTGTATTGTATGCAATTTTCGGTGTAGGCGTTATTTTCCCAATAATGATTTTTGTAAACAAATTTTTCCCTGACATATCAATTAACTTTGGTATTTATTTGCCACTTATGGCTGTTAACTCTCTTATTGCTTTGCATTGCGAACGCGTTGCCGTTAAAAATAATGTAAAAGATAGTTTTGTTGACGCAGCTTCTGCCTCATTAAGCTATGGCGCAGTTACTATTCTTGTAGGCTTTTTGCGTGAGTTATTTGCAAATGGCTCAATTGCAGATATCAGTATAAATATGCCTGTTAAATTCTCTGCACTTGCAACACCATTCGGTGGTCTGCTTATAATCGGATTTTTAGCAGCAGGACTTAAAGCCTTTGTTATGAAAAAATATCCTGACAAATCTCCTGACCGTGCCTTTGACACATCTGAAATTCGTCGTTCACTTCGTGGTAGTCTCAAAGAACTTATGAAGGATGATTTTGACCCTTATGGTGAAGGCACCAGCGAAACTGAATCTGCGTTTATTCGTGTTCGTAAAGAGCGTAAGCTTAAAGCAGAAGAAAACCAATTTAATACAAAAGAATTTACAGATATTTCTGAAAACGAAGTACAGATTACCACTGAAAAACCAGAAAAAATCAAAAAAGAAAAGAAGAAAAAAGATAGACCTTCAAAACTAAAAAAGCAAACTGACGCACCTCGTCGTGAGCCACGCCCAAGAAACGAAAATGAGCGTACATATCTTGACGATTTCTCAGATATGCTTACTGAACTTGAAGAATATAAGAGTCGTACTGACACAGAAACTGAAAAAACTGACGGAGGTGATGAGGAATGAGTATTTTCTTAAAACTTATTTCGGCTGCCCTTTATGTTATGATTTTTCAGAATCTTATTTTCAACGGTGGTTACGGCATAAGCGAAGCCGTGCGAATGAGTGCAAAACCTCGTCAATTAGTACCAATGGCAATATTTATAACATATTTTTCAACAGTTGTTTCAACTGTATGCGTACTTCTTGACAAAATAGCATTTATTCACAATCTTAACGAGATTTTACATGCTATTATATTTATGGGTGTATTGATTCTTGTTTATGTGCTTACCATGGCAGTTGTATTGATTTATGGTAAAGTATCTCCACGAACCGTACGCAGAATTGGTATTGCTGCATTCAATACGCTTGTATTGGCAGTTCCTTTCATCAACTATCGTTCTGCATTCTCACCGTTTGAAGCAGTAGGCGCAGGACTTGGCGCCGGTGTTGCTTATGTTATTGCAGTATTGCTTATCAACAACGGACTTAAGCGCCTTGATATGAATAAAACTATTCCTGCTTGCTTTAAGGGGACTCCGGCAATGTTTATTTATACTGCTATACTTTCCCTTGCGTTTATAGGAATTTCAGGCTCATCAATATTTATTTAAGGATTAACTATGGCAAAAAATGAAAACGCCCCTAGAAGACTTAAGGGGTACTACGGATTTTCAAAAAAATACCCTTCTCGCCGTGGGGACAGACCTATTCACGAAACCCCAAAAGCGAAAAAAAGAGAGCGCACTAAAAAGATTTTAGGTGGCGTTTTGTTGGTATGTCTTTTTGTATTTACTTTCATTTTTGCTAAATTCTGTTATAACCTATCAACTCGTCCTTTACCACAGCAAGAAGAAAATACTGCACCAACCATTACTGCCGATAATCTTGGCACAATCCGTGCAACATATATTGAAAATCAGGTGTTAGGTGAAATAACTGACCTTTCAAAAGCACTTGATGAAGCAAAACGAAACGGATTTAATGCAGTAGTGCTTGATTTTAAAACTCAAGAGGGCGTTTTGACCTATAACTCGTCTTTACTTTCATATTCATCTGATATAAATGTTATTGACTCTGTTATAATTGATAAAATAAAGTCAGATGGATTTATACTAATCGCAAACATTTACTGTTTTGAAGATACTGTTGCCCCACAAAGACTTAATGCCTATGTATATGAAAATGCAGAAAAAACTAAAATCTGGTTTGACAATTCTGCAATCAACGGTGGCAGAGTATGGCTTGACCCTACAAACACGAAAGCAACAAACTATATTTGTTCAGTAATCAAAGAAGTTGCAAACTTTGGAGCAGATTGTATCTATCTTCAATCTGTGGAATTTCCTACTGCGCGAAAAAATGCAACACCTGTATATACTGCAGATGATAAAACTCTTAACCGTAATCTTGTGCTTATGGGCTTTATTGAAAACGCAGTAAAATCTGCCGGTGACAGACCTATTATATTAGGTATGCCACTACTTTGCGCAACTGATGGTGACCAAGAAAAATGGGGTGGCAGTCTTTTTGACACATCTGCGCCTGTTTGCTCGCCGTTACTCACCCCACCTGAAAACAGTGATTATATTTCATTTATTGAGAACACTTATATAGTTATGAATGATAAAGCAAAAAACAACTTTTCTACTATAAAAATCATTCCAACAGTTAAAAATCAGACCGAAGACCCTACTTTTTACGAAAAAATGGCAGAAAGTAAGGCAGAGAGTTATATAATTCTGCCTTGATTTTACAAAAAGACTTGAAATACAATAAAATTTATTGTATTATTTATAGTGTATAAAAACAAAAAAACGGAGGTATAATACCTATGGTATCAGCAGGTGATTTCAGAAACGGCGTAACATTTGAAATGGATGGTAACGTTTACCAAATTGTTGAATTCCAGCATGTTAAACCTGGTAAGGGCGCTGCTTTCGTAAGAGCTAAAATTAAAAACGTTATTTCAGGTGGTGTTGTTGAAAGAACATTCAACCCAACTGAAAAATACCCAACAGCAGTCATTGAAAGAAGAGATATGGAATATTCTTACAATGACGGTGGTCTTTACTACTTTATGGACCAGGAAACATACGATATGGTTCCTGTAAATGCTTCAGACCTTGGCGACAACTTTAAGTTTGTTAAAGAAAATATGGTTTGTAAAATCCTTTCATATAAGGGCAGTGTTTTCGGTGTTGAACCACCAAACTTTGTTGTGCTTCAGGTAACACAGACTGACCCTGGCTTTGCAGGTAACACAGCAACTAACGCTACAAAACCTGCTACTCTTGAAACAGGTGCAGAAATCAAAGTTCCTCTCTTCATTGAAGAAGGCGAAATGATTAACGTTGATACTCGTACAGGCGAGTATATGTCAAGAGCATAA
>CALAEV010000031.1 GCA_937892525.1 uncultured Clostridia bacterium | reverse complement strand
GTTGTAAAAGGACTTCGTGCCGTGTCTGACTTTGAATATGAATTCCAGCAGGCACAAATGAATAAGAAACTTAATGAAAATCTTGAAACTGTGTTCATTAACACAAGAGTTGAAAATTTATATTTAAGTTCAAGCGCAGTTAAGCAAATTTGCGAATTAGGTGGGGATATAAGTGACTTTGTACCTCATGAAATTCGTGATGATATAGTTAAAAGAATTAAAAGAGGTGTAAGTAAATGACAATAGAAAACTTACTTGAAGAAATCGAAACCATACTTGAAGAAGGTAAAACAGTTCCGTTTACATCAAATCTTCTTGTTGATGCTCAGGCTATTAAAACAGCTATTGAAGACATTAGACTCAATATGCCTGATGAACTTATGCAGGCAAGAAAGATTGCTTCTGAAAGAAAAGAAATTCTTGCAGGTGCACAAGATAGTGCTGACAAAATCATTGAAAAAGCACATCTTCGCGCAAAAGAAATTATTTCAGAGGATGAAATTACTCGTGGTGCTGAAGCTCAGGCAGCAGAAATTCTTCAACAGGCAAGACAAACTGCAAATGAAATTGTTGAACAGGCAAGAGCATCTGCAACTGAACTTACAGAGCAGGCTAGAAACTGGTCTATGGAAATGCGTACAAGCGCAAGCGAATATGTTGAGAATATCGTAGCAGTAGCTGACGAAACTCTTACAAACTCAGTTAACGAAATTCGTCGTGCTCGTCAGCATCTTCGTGCAGCAGCGTCACAGACTAGAAAAGGTAACGAATAATTTAATATTAATATGATAATTTAACACCTCGCCGCATATTTATTTATATAAATTGTGTTCGAGGTGTTTATCTATGTTTGTTTATTCAATAAAGTCAAAGCATATAAAAATTGCGTTTTTGGTGCTTTTTGTTATAATAACGGTAATTTCATTGGCTGTTCTGTCACAAGATAGTAAAGAAACAGGTAAAAGTGGTATGAGCATAAAAGCAGCTACCCATGATGAGCGAATGGCGTTTCTTTCTCAATACGGTTGGGAGATTGACGAAGAACCTGTTGAGGTGCAAGAAGTGATTATTCCGTCAGAGTTTGATGATACTTATAACGCCTATAATGAAATCCAAAAAGCACAAGGATTTGACCTTACGGTTTATGCAGGTATGCGTGTGAAACGCTGGACTTATAAAATTAAAAACTATAAAGGCTACGAAAACAAAGATTGCATTCACACCAATATTTTAGTTTATGATGGACTTGTAATCGGTGGTGATGTCTGCTCTGTTGAGTTAGATGGATTTATGCACGGTTTTCCAATGCCGTAAGTGGAAGAAAAACAATGGAAAGACTTGATAAAATTTTAGCATCACAAGGCACACTATCTCGTCGTGATGTAAAAGAGATTATTAAAAAAGGCAGAGTAACACTTAATGGTACTGTTGTGCGTGACAGCGCTGTTAAAGTGGACTTGAATATTGATACTGTTGCAATCGATGGTGAGCAGATTACCCTTAAAAAGCATATTTATATTATGATGAACAAACCACAAGGTGTAATTTCTGCAAGTGACAGTGAAAATGATGAAACAGTTGTTGATTTAGTGCCTGACGAATTATATCGTAAAGGCTTGTTCCCTGCAGGTCGTCTTGATAAAGATACAACAGGCTTTGTACTTATAACTGACGACGGTGATTTTGCTCATAAAATATTGTCACCTAAAAATCATATTTTCAAAACTTATCTTGCAAGACTGCAGCACGAACTTACCCAAGGTGACATTGAAACACTTGAAAAGGGGATAACCCTTTCTGATGGGACAACCCTTAAAGAAGCAAAAGTAGAAATATTAGAGAATACCGAAACCCCTCTTATCAAAATTATGATTTGTGAGGGTAAGTATCATCAGGTAAAAAGAATGTTTGCTGCTACTGGCAATAAAGTTGTTGAGCTTCATCGTTCAAAAATGGGGGATTTAGAACTTGACCCTCAATTAAAACCGGGTGAATGTCGTGAAATTACACCTGAGGAGCTTATAAAGGTGCAAAAATCATAAATTGTTTGGTCAATTTATACAATAAAAAATTAAGCAAAAAATGCGTGGAAATGCGTAGATTAACCAAAAAATCCGTCAATTTTTGGGCAAAATGTTTGAAAAAAATCAAAAAATATAAAAAAATCACTTGCCAAAACGCATTTTATTGTGTAAAATACATAGTGTTCTAATTGTGAAATTGCATAATGTGTTTTTCGTATATGCGTTTTGGGGGTATAAAATATGTCCAACAGATTATTTCAAGGAATAGTTCATCAAATGGATGATGTTATTGACAGAACTTTCGGCGTTATTGATGAAACAGGTACTGTTATTTCTTGTAGTGAACTTGGCAGAATAGGTGAGATTCAGACTCACGCTGTTTCAGAAGTATTCGCAGCAGCTGATGTTACTGTTGCTGATGGTTATACTTACAAAGTATTTGGTGCTCATATGCACCCTGAATATGCAGTTTTTGTTGAGGGTGATGATGAAGTTGCAAACAGATATGTTTCTGTTATTGCAGTTTCTCTTTCAACAATCAAGCAGTATTATGATGAAAAATATGACAGAGGTAACTTTATTAAGAATGTAATCCTTGATAATATCTTGCCTGGTGATATTTATATTAAAGCTCGTGAACTTCATTTTAATAACGATGTTACACGTGTTGTTCTTCTTATCAGAATTGCCGAAAAGAATGACGTGTCTGTTTTTGATGTTATTCAGGACTTGTTCCCAGATAAAACAAAGGATTTCGTCGTAAATATCAACGAAACAGATATTGTTCTTGTTAAAGAAGTTAAGAATAATGTTGATACAAAAGACCTTGAAAAGCTTGCCCGTTCAATTGCTGATTCATTAGGAACAGAGTACTATACTCACGTTCTTGTTGGTATTGGTACTGCAGTTGACAGTATTAAAGATTTGGCTCGCTCATTCCGTGAAGCACAGGTTTCTCTTGAAGTAGGCAAGGTGTTTGATACTGAAAAAACAATCGTAACTTATGATAATCTTGGTATTGCAAGACTTATTTATCAGCTTCCTACAACACTTTGCGAAATGTTCCTTCGTGAAATTTTCAAACGTGGCTCAATTGATAGTCTTGACCAAGAAACACTTTTCACAATTCAAAAATTCTTTGAAAACAATTTGAATGTTTCTGAAACATCAAGAAAACTTTTTGTTCACAGAAATACACTCGTTTATCGTCTTGAAAAAATCAAAAAGCTTACAGGCCTTGATTTAAGAGAATTTGATGACGCAATCGTATTTAAAGTAGCATTGATGGTTAAGAAATATCTTGATGCAAATCCAATAAAATACTAAAAATGACAATACGGGGGTTTTGACCCCCGTTATTTTTATTTCATTTGTTAATCTTGCATATTTAATAATCCTTTTTTTATGCAAATCAACGATAAATGTTAAATTTTCTTAAAAATCCCCACAAACACAATATTTTGTGGTATAATGTATGCAACTATTAGTTATAATGTGTAACTGTGGGTGAAAACAGTTAAAAAGAAGTTAAAATATACAAAGGATAAGGTGCATATTGTGATTGAATTCAAAAATGTTTCAAAAACATATGATAATGGTACTGCTGCACTTCGTGATGTATCTATTACAATCAATGATGGCGAGTTTGTTTTCATTGTTGGTTCATCTGGTGCAGGTAAAAGTACATTTCTTAAAATCATTATGCGTGAACAGGTGGCAGACCACGGCAGCATAATTGTAAATAATTATAATCTTAACAAAATTAAAAAGCGTGAAATTCCAAAATTCCGTAGAACAATGGGTATTGTTTTCCAGGATTTCCGTCTTATTCCTAATATGACAGTTTTCGATAATGTCGCATTTGCTATGCGTGTAATCGGTGCTAAAGAAAAAGAAATTAGAAAAAGAGTGCCTTATGTGTTAAGCCTTGTTGGTCTTACATCAAAGGCAAGACAATTACCAACACAGCTTTCAGGTGGTGAACAGCAGAGAGTTGCATTAGCTCGTGCACTTGTAAATAATGCAGGTGTTATTATTGCTGACGAGCCTACAGGTAACATTGACCCTGAAATGTCTTATGAAATTGTTGATTTGCTCAACCACATCAACAATAATGGTACAACAGTAGTTATGGTTACTCATGAGCACGAATTAGTACGTCGTTTTAACCATCGTGTAATTACAATTAATCAGGGACAAGTTGTGTCAGATACAGGTGCAAAACAGAAAACGGTTGTTGAAACAGCACCTATTACTGAAACAGAAAACAAGCCTGAAACAAAAGAAGAAATGATGCTTGCTGCTGAACAAGAAATTCAGGAGAATGTAGAGAAACTTCGTGAAGAAGTAAAATCACCTGAAATAATTGAAGAAGTTAACAAAACATATTATGAACAACCAAATGTTGATAAAGAGCTTGAAGATTTTATGAAGAATTACGGCATTGATAGTGATGATTTAACTACTGATGGTGTTGATTATTCAAAATATCTTGGCAGTGAAAACGGAGGTGACGAGCAATGAAAGGTGCAAGTTTAAAGTATCTTACAAAAGAAGGCTTCCGTAATGTTTGGGTAAATCGTCTTATGTCATTGGCGTCAGTTTCAGTTCTTATGGCGTGTCTTGTAATTATAGGGCTTGGTGCTATGATTTTCTTTAACATTGACGCGTTGCTTGATACTATTGAGCGTCAAAATGTTGTTATGGTTTATGTTGATAAAGCAGCAACTGATGAACAAACCTCACAGATTGGTAATCAGCTTAAAACTATGAATAACATTTCGGATTGCATTTTTGTACCGAAAGAAGATGCTTTTGAAGCCCAAAAACTTGCAATGGGTGACGATGCAGCACTTCTTGAAGGACTTACTGAAAATCCACTTCCAGACGCTTATAAAGTTACGATAAAAGATTTAACTCAGTTCAGAGCAACTGTTGATGGTATTAAGAAATTAGACTTTGTTGATACTGTTCGCGAAAACAGTGATGTTGCCGATAAACTTATCGGTATTCGAAAAGGTGTTACAGCAGTTATAATCGGTATGGTTTCATTGTTGTTTATCGTTTCATTGTTTATTATTTCTAACACAATCCGTATTACAATGTTCTCACGAAAACTTGAAATCAGCATTATGAAAGCAGTTGGTGCTACAAACTGGTTTATTCGTTGGCCATTTATGATTGAGGGTATGCTTTTGGGTGTTATTGCAGGGCTTGTGTCCTTTGGTGTATTAGCAGGTCTCTATCAGGGTATGGTTTATGTATTCAGCGATGTTCTCGCAATATTCACACCTGTTGCATTTGGCAGTTACGCAGGTTACATATTATTAGCATTTATGGCTGTGGGTATTTTCACCGGTTCATTTGGTAGCCTTATTTCAATGGGCAAATATCTTAAAGAACAGGGGAGTGTTGTAAGTGAAGAATAGTAAAAAAATCCTTTCATTTGTGTTTGCGTTTGTTTTACTTGTGACTTCAGTTTCATTCCCTGTGTCTGCTACAAAAGAGTCAGATTTTCAAGATAGAATTGATTATTGGGAAGACTATATCTCAAAAAATGAAGCAGGGGAAGAAGATGTGCAAAAGCTTCTTGACGCCCTTGACGAACAGAATGATGCTATAAGTTCAAAGATTGCAGCAAAAGAGAAAGAAATTTATCCCTTAAGAGTTAAAGTCAATGAACTTAATGCACAGATTGCATCTCTTCAAAAACGCATAACAGAACTTGGTAACGAAATTACAAAAATCGAAACACAGACAGAGGAACAGAATAAAAAGATTGACGAAACCTATGAGGTTCTCGGCGAGCGTCTTTGTGCCTCATATATGGCTGGTGAAACAAGTGAGCTTGAAGTGTTTTTAAGTGCAACAAGCTTTGAAGATTTCCTTACTCGAAGCGAACTTCTTCGTCAGATTGCAAAACATGATAACGAAGTAGTTGAAGGACTTGAAGCGAAAATTAAGGAACTTAATGAAATGCTTGAAGATTTAACTGCAAAACGCACAGAAATTGAAGAAAGCAAGGCTAAGGTTGAGGCAGATAAAAAAGAAGTTGAAGCTGAAAAAGCAGTTCTTGATAAAGAAATGGCAGTGCTTCAGAAAGATGAAAGCAAACTGACTTCTAATATTAACAAGCAAAACGACCTTCTTGAAAAATATCAGAATAACCAAGCTTATGGTGAAAAGCAAAAAGCTAAGGCAGAAGCAGAGTTCAGAGAATGGGAAAAACAGATGCAGGCTGATGCAGGTAATTCAGGCTCAACCGGTGACGGTTATGTAAGTAGTGGTGGCAATCACAATTTCCGTCGTTCTTCAAAAGGTTACATAAGTCCTATTCAGGATAAATCAGTTTATTATTCAGCAACTTACGCACAGCATAGCTCTCGTGGTTCAAAATCAGTTGACTTCTGTGCTCCTGCAAACCGTGTGTTTACAAATGGTAAAACATATCACACTACAAATGGTGCAAAGATTTATGCTGTTGCTTCAGGTACAGTTGTTCAATCATATTCACAGACAACAGGTGGTAATGTTATTATCATTGACCACGGTAACGGTATGAGAACACTTTACGCTCACTGTCGCGTCCGTTATGTATCGGCAGGTCAGCGCGTAAATCAGGGTGATGTTATTGCTCTTGTTGGTAATACAGGCACAGCAGTTTATCCAAGACCTACAAGTTCAAACCCTGTTGCAGGCTCACATCTTCATTTCCAGATGCTCCTCAACGGTAGCCCTGTAAATCCTGAAAAATATCTCCCATCACCACTCGTTTAAGTATGTGGTAATAAAACAAAGTAAAGGATGATGTCCTTTGAATAAAAAAATATCATTAGGTTTAGCACTTTCTTTGATTTTTTTGTCAGTTGCGTTAGCAGTTACGCTTACAATGACATTCTCATTGCAAATTTATAACGGAATTATCAAAGATGTTGCCGACCGTTCAAACCTTTATTCAACAGTATCAGAAATTGACGATTTAGTCCGTGAAAACTACTTTGGCGAGTTAAATGAAAATTTCCTTAATACTATGATGTCCGACGGCTTTGTTGAGGGCATAGGTGACCGTTACAGTTACTATATGACTGCAACAGAGTATGCTGATTACCTTGACGAAGATAAAGGTAATAAAGGTGGCATCGGTATTATCGCAGTTTATGACAGTCAGAATAATAACATTTATGTTTCAGAAGTTTCTGCAAAATCTCCTGCACAAGTTCAGGGAATACAGAAAGGCGATGTTATTACTGCTGTTGACTCCGTTAAGGTAACACCTTCAAATTATGAAGAGCTTATTAAAAAACTTGATGGTGAAAAACTTACTAATGTTCAGGTAACATTCAAGCGAGGCGATACTGAAAAAACAGTTTCTGTTGCTCGTGGTTATTCTGCACAGTCAGTTTATTACAGCGTTACCGATAAAGTCGGCTATATTAAGATTACTTCATTTTACAGCACAACTGCTGACCAACTTGAAGACGCTCTTGATTATATGAGTAAAAACTCTGTAACAGGCATT
Organism: uncultured Clostridia bacterium; assembly: GCA_937892525.1. Classification (GTDB taxonomy): domain Bacteria; phylum Bacillota; class Clostridia; order Oscillospirales; family Acutalibacteraceae; genus Fimenecus. Next base: position 40,099 of record CALAEV010000031.1, on the reverse strand, counting down.
GTCTTTGATGTGCGTAATACAAACACAGGACTTATCAGAAACGTAGTTAAGTGTATTGATATTATCGCTCCTGTTGCAACTGAAGGTACAGGTGCATTGGCAACTGCAGTTGATAAAGACGGTAAAACAGTTGAAACCTTTACGTCAGATTCAGATAGCAGAAGTTTTGCTATGTCTATACTTGTAAATGGTAATACTTCAGGTGCTGCAGAACTTTTTGCTTGTGACTTGCGTGACTTTGGAATCGCACAGCTTGTAGGCACAAAAACTGCCGGAAATGGTACAATGCAAAAGGTGTTTGAGCTGAGCGATGGTAGTGCAGTAGCACTTACAGTTGCAAAGATTATTCCTTATAAGAGTGAAAGTTTTAATGGTGTAGGTGTTGAACCTGACTATAAGGTTGAACTTACAGCAGAACAAAACTCAAGACTTCCAATGCTTAATCTTGCAAATGACCCACAATACCAAAAAGCACTTGCATTAGTAAGTAACTGATAAATATTATTCAATCCCTTCGCATATTTTGTTGCGGAGGGATTTTTATGTTTTGCATTTTAAATGTTGAAAAGAAAAAACTTACCTTGTTTGAAAGAATATTTCGTTTTTTAGTACAGGATGATTATGTTATTAAAACTATACCGGTCTTCAAAGGTGCACCATTTTATGTGCTCGATGTTAAAATTTCTGAAAATATTGATTGGGATAGAGTAATTGAAAATACCGGTAAATGCAGTAAAAGACTTATATTGAATAATAATGTTGAAATCCCAGAAGATAATGGAATAGGTGTATTCAAAAGTGACCTTTTATACAATAAAGTCTTTCAAAATACAGCTTTACAGATAATAAAAAACAATAAACGCAAAAAAGATTTATACCATATAGCAATTTATGATAAAAACGCAGATTTTACCGATTTTACAACTCGTTTGTCAATGTGTTCATCAAAACTTACCGTTGTTACAGAGAATAAAGAAAAATATATGGATTTGTGCGATGACATTCTTGAAAAAACTGGTCTTTGCATATCTTTACTTTCAGACTTTGACAATGCAAAAATCAAAATAGATACAGTCAGAAATATTATGAGCATAGATACCACAAACGACTTTTTGAACATTTCAAATGGTGAAAATCTTTTGGCAAATGACGTTTATAGAAAACTAACTCCAAAAGGAATAAATGAATACGACTTTTACTCTGCACTATATGAGCTTTGCGGAGTTTTCTCATTAGGTGAATGTATTTTTGAGAATGTAATGGTAAACAATGAAAAAAAGCTTGTTAAAGATATTCATTTTGCTTGACACAATGGTAAATTTTTAATATAATATGTTCTATATGGGCGGCAGGACTGCTTGTTTCGTTATGCCCAAAAATTCCAATTATAAGGAGAAATAAAAATGGCAGAAACATTACTTACAATAGAAGCTCTCAAACAGCTTGAGGCAGAACTTGAAGACTTAAAAGTCAACGGTAGAAAAGAAGCTGCTGAAAAAATTAAACTTGCTAAATCTTTCGGTGACTTGTCAGAAAACAGCGAATATGATGAAGCTATGAACGACCAAGCAAAGCTTGAAGCTCGTATTGGTGAAATTGAGCATATTCTTAAAAATGCAAAAATTCTTGACGTTGAATCTCTTAGCAATGAACATGTTCATATTGGTTCAACAGTTAAAATTACAGATAAAAAGAGAAAGTCATATACTTACTCAATCGTAGGCTTTGCACAGGCAGACCCTGCAGTTGGTAAGATTTCAGACGAATCTCCTGTTGGTAAAGCACTTATCGGCCACAAGGTTGGCGAAAAAGTTACAGTTGAAACACCTGCAGGTGCTATGGAATTCAAAATTGTTGAAATCTTAAAATAATAGAGGAATTAAAATGGCAGAAGAAATTAGAAACAACCAACCTGAAGTGGATTTAGGCGAACAGCAAAGAATCCGTCAGGAAAAACTTAAAGCATTACAAGAAGAGGGCAAAGACCCATTTGTAATTACAAAATATGACCAGACTCATCATAGCGCTGATGTTAAAGCAGATTTTGACTCTCTTGAAGGTAAAACTGTACGTGTTGCAGGCCGTATGATGTCAAAACGCGTTATGGGTAAAGCATCATTCTGCAATATTCAGGACCTTAAAGGCAACATTCAGTCTTATGTAGCAAGAGATAGCATCGGTGAAGAAGAATATAAAGGCTTTAAGAAACTCGATATTGGCGATATTATCGGTATCGAAGGCGAAGTGTTCAAAACAAAAACAGGCGAGATTTCAATTCACGCTACTGCAGTAACACTTCTTTCAAAGAGCTTGCAGATTCTTCCTGAAAAGTTCCACGGTCTTACAAATACTGATATGAGATATCGTCAGCGTTATATTGACCTTATTATGAATCAGGAATCAAAACAGACTCTTATCAACCGTTCAAAGATTATCAGCGCAGTCCGTAAATATCTTGATGGTGAAGGCTTTATGGAAGTTGAAACACCAATGCTTGTTTACAATGCAGGTGGTGCAGCAGCAAGACCATTTGAAACTCACTTTAACGCACTTGATACTGATATTAAACTTCGTATTTCTCTTGAACTTTACTTAAAACGTCTTATCGTTGGTGGTATGGAAAGAGTTTATGAAATTGGTCGTGTATTCCGTAACGAAGGTCTTGACACTCGTCATAATCCAGAGTTTACACTTATGGAACTTTATCAGGCATATACTGACTACCACGGTATGATGGATTTAACTGAAAATCTTTACCGTTATGTAGCACAAGAAGTTCTTGGCACAACAAAAATCACATTCAACGGTATTGAAATGGATTTAGGTAAGCCGTTTGAGAGAATCACAATGCTTGACGCAGTTAAAAAGTATTCAGGTGTTGACTTTAATGAAATCAACTCAACTGAAGAAGCTCACGCAGTAGCAAAAGAACATCATATTGAGTTTGAACCACACCATAAAAAAGGCGATATTCTCAATCTCTTCTTTGAAGAATTTGTTGAAGAGCATCTTGTTCAACCAACATTCGTTATGGACCATCCAATTGAGATTTCTCCACTTACAAAGAAAAAGCCTGAAGACCCTAACTATGTTGAACGTTTTGAGTTCTTTATGAACGGTTGGGAAATGGCAAATGCTTATTCAGAGCTTAATGACCCAATCGACCAGAGAGAACGTTTCAAGGCACAGGAAGAACTTCTCGCACTCGGCGACGAAGAGGCAAATACAACTGATGAGGACTTCCTTTATGCACTTGAACTCGGTATGCCACCAACAGGCGGTATCGGTTTCGGTATTGACCGTATGACAATGTTACTTACAGATAGTCAGGCAATCCGCGACGTTATCCTCTTCCCCACAATGAAACCACTTGACTGATAAAATTCTCAAAAACCACGTAATATCAACGATTTTGAGCGATGCATAGAATTATATAATTAAGTTTTACGACACTTTTACGACAAATTAAAATGTGATATAGCAAAAGAGGACAGTTTATACTGTTCTCTTTTTGTATTTAAAACCCGTCTAAATCGGAAAGCGCTTTTGTATGTATTGCAACAATTACAATTTATGGTATAATACAAATACAATTGTTGGCTTAATAAATAGTTCAAATAGAGATTTTAGGTGGTATTTATGAAACGATTTTTATACTATAATCAAGATTCAGTCAATTCATTTTTAGCTCAAATAGAAAGAGGCTTGTTAGTAAAAGGCGGAGAGGAAATCGAACATACTGAAGAGACATCTGATACGATAGGAACTCAAGCTAATTTATCTGGTGATGTAAGTGCTAAAATTGTAGGTATAGGTGCATCTATTAATGGTAATGTGGTGGGTACAGATGAAGCCACAGATGTTACTAGGGATTTACTTAAGAATGTACAAGAAAAGGTTCTGCACGATTATGCTTTTGACTTGATTCTTAATTATGCCGAGACAAACAAACTAATAAAAAATGAAGACCCAAAAATAGGGGACATGGTTTTAGTAAATGATGTTTTAACCTTTTTGGATTTTAAATATTTTCAAACTCTGTTTTCTGAAGACGGTCCTGTAAAATTTACAAACGAGAAGAGTAAAAAAACATTAGAACAAGAGATTGCTAAAATTAAAGAGGCCATTCCAAAAGGAAGTGCTATGCCCGTTCTAGTAAAACAGCAAATTGAAACATTGAAAACTACAGTGAACCAATCTGAACCAGAACGAAAGGAAACGGCTAAAACTATTGAGATGATTAGAAATACTCTACCTTATGATAGGTTCGTATTAACTACGAATATGCTAGTACCCCTTGATGATGAGAATTTTAGAGATAATCCCGATATTGTTGCATTCAAATATGGGGGAAAATTTTCGGTGTTTGGATATGTAACAAATATTGTTACTGCCGATGAAACAGCAAAGAAAAACAATGATTTTGCTGATTTGTATGATACTGTAAATAAAATCATGATTGGTATGTTTAAAGACCAAAAGAAAATTTATGTTGTTCATCCAGTAGCTTTGTATTATTAACATAAATATCTTATAATCAGGTACGATTTGTAATTGATAATTTTTCCCTTCTTTGTTAACCGATGGACAGGCAGTAATCAGCGAAATGGCAAAACAAATGAATTACGGCTTGACACCTTCGTTTTGACAATTGATGATGCGAAAAATTATTTGTATAGTTTTTCCACAAGGCATCGTGTTCTTAACTGGAAAGATATAAAAGTCAACCTGTGGTTCTAATATAAATAATATAGGGATATATCACCCGTATAGGTGGTATATCCTTTTTTTGTTTTATTAATGCGAATAAGAATACATCAATTTTGGTGTGTTCTTATTTTTTTGCTTTTTTTAAAATTTTTTCAAAAAAGTTGCAAAAATCGGCCTTCTAAATGCCTTTCCCTTGAGAGGGAAAATATTTCTCTTAAAAAGTTGCTATACGAAAAGTAACTTTTTATCTTGAAAAAATTGAATAGAACAAACTAAGTACTTCAGTTTCGGAAAGAGCCTGGGTAGTGAGTGCGCCATGACCTTAATTTTCTTTAAGCGAGCGATAAAACCATACTACAAAATATTTGTTAGCCACAAGTAAGGCGATGAGGACCGGAATGACAATGGTACTCCCGTTTAGTCACAGTCCGAGCGTGATAAAACCGTCGCAGGCAATGAGAACGGCTCTAACAGAAAGAGGGGTGGAATTCCCGTGAGGCAGAGTAAGCTGCTCTGACACTTAGGTAGTTCAAAAATGAAATGGTTATCATTTATGCAGCAATATGTTTATGGAAATGACTAACTAAATTTATAAAAGAAGGGAAGTGAGATGATGCAAATGCCTATGGCAATTTTATACACTGTGGGACAAGGTTTAGCATTTAATGTTGTAATTCCAGTATTCCATATTATTACGAAGATTTTTGGATGATATTTCACATTACAAAATAAATTTCGAAAAGGAATATTAAAAAGTGGAAAAAAAGAAAAATATATCAAAATTAGATACATATGACGAAGCCAAGATCAAACATGAGGTAATTATGGAAATTCCCATTTCTGTAATTAATGACTTTCCAAATCATCCATATAAGGTAAAGGACGATGATGGTATGAATGAACTGGTTGAGAGTATTAAAACAAGAGGGTTGATTCAGCCAATATTAGTCAGACCTATTGAAGAGGGAAGGTATGAAATGGTTTCAGGTCATAGAAGAAAAAGAGCTTTTGAAATTGCAGGCATAGAAAAGATATCTGCACGAGTTCAAGAACTTACAAGAGATGAGGCAACACTTGCAATGGTTGATAGTAATTTGCAAAGAGAAGAAATCTTACCTTCTGAAAAAGCATTTGCATATAAGATGCGACTTGAAGCCATAAAAAGACAAGGACAACGCACAGACTTAACTTCTCGACCAACGGGCGACAAGTTAGAAGGCAAAAGAGCGGGTGAAATGTTAGGAGAAACTGTGGGCGAAAGTGAACGACAAGTTCAAAGATATATTCGTCTAACCAATCTTATTTCACCACTGCTCAAACTCGTAGATGAAAAGCAAATTGCAATGCGACCTGCAGTAGAACTGTCATATCTTTCGGAAGATTCACAGAGATGGGCTTTTGAAGCCATTGAATATGCGGATGCAACTCCATCACATGCACAAACATTGCGAATGCGAAAATTTGCTGAACAAGGCAAATTATCAAAAGATGTTATCGATGTAATAATGGATGAAGAGAAACCTAATCAAAAGGAAAAATCTCCATTCAGGGATAATCGCATAACAGACCATATTCCTCATAGTATTCCGAAAGAAAAACAATGTGACTATGTAATTAAAGCTCTTGAATATTACAATCGCTATTTACAGCGAATAAAAGATAAGGGTAGTCGATAATATTTTCTCTCTCAAAAATACCATTTAAATTAAAAACTTACTATACTGAATTTAAAGATAAATATTCTTTTTAACAGTACAAAGAAAGGACAAACAATGAATATTAAGGTAGAAATTAAAAAGATTTTTAAAGGAGATAGACCAACAAAAGCTTATGCTAATGTGGTTATTGATGAGGGCTTTGTTATTCATGGCGTAGGTATCTGTGAAAATGAAAAAGGCAGATATATAACAATGCCTCAGACTTCATGGATGAAACAGGGTGAAGAAGTAAAGAAACCTGTTTGTCATCCAATCACTTCTTCTGTGCGAAAGCAAATGGAAGAAGATTTGTTTAACGCTTATGACGAAAAAATTTCAGAAAACAACTAATCTAAATTTGGAGGTAAAACAATATGAAAAAAATTAAATCATTCGTAAAATCAGCAGTTCAGAAAGTTAAGGGCGTTTTTGCTGTTCAGGAAGCAGCATTGAATGCAAAAGCACATTCAGTTCTCGATGGCACAAAAGCAGAGGCTTATGTAGATACCGGTGTAAAGGTGCTTATTGCCGTAGTTCTCGGTGCTCTCATTCTTACACTTCTTTACGCACTTTTCAACGAAACAATCATGCCAACAGTCGAGACAAGAGTTGAAGGACTTTTTAACTACGCAGGTTAAGAGAGGAGGCAATACATAATGAAAAAGATTAAATCACTTGTAAAATCAACTGTTCAAAAAGTAAAAGATGTTTTTGCTGTTCAGGAAGCAGCATTGAGTGCAAAAGCACATTCAGTTCTCGATGGTACAAAAGCAGAGGCTTATGTAGATACTGGTGTTAAGGTGCTTATTGCTGTAGTGCTCGGTGCACTTATCCTTACACTCCTTTATTCTCTCCTTAACGACGTTATGGCTCCGGCTGTTGAAGAAAGAGTAGATGCGATGTTTAGTTATGCAGGTTAAATAACATTTCTGGTGGGGCAGATTTATCTGCCTCACTGTTTTATGAGGACTGATAATATGACAAAGTTTGTACAACCACTAGGACCGATACGTCTTGTTTCATTAACAGATGTAGTTGGTTTTAATTTTCAGACAGTATTAAACGTGCTGTTTATATCTATATCAATTCTGTTTTTTTATTTCCTTATTCATAAGATTTCACAGTTGATTATAAGCAGAACACCGGGATACAAGAAAGAAGATAAAAAAAACCCAATATATCATTGCTTGAGTATTATTGCTGTGTCAAGTTTACTAATGGTTTTTGGATGGTCAATAGAACTGGTTAAAGGCATTATCTTTTTGCAAATCTTACTCTATGCTTCGGTATCAGACATACAGACTCATGAGGTAAAGGATTTCTTTTCTGTTTTGCTTTTTGTCACAGGATTTATAGGTATAATGTTATGGATATTCCAACGATGCTTTTGAGTGGATTTGCAATTGGTGGCATGTTGTTATTCTGTGCTATGGTAAGTAAAAATAAACTTGGTGGAGCAGATGTTAAAGTCTCTGCTGCCTGTGCTTTCGTTTTAGGTTTTCGAAAGGGCGTAGCCGGTCTTGTTATCGGTCTTATTCTTGCAATTATTTGCAACATATATTTTAGCCATAAGTCCAATACAAAAGGAAAAGCATTTCCATTGGTTCCATATTTGTCAGTTGGGTTTATGGCTATGTACTTCTTATGAAATTGTAAGTGATAACTAAACATGATTATTTGATTTGATAAATGTTATATTTAAATTAAAGTGTTTTTTGTACGACAACTAAAGATTTATCCTTTAAATGTATAGTTGATAACGCATATAATAAAAGATTTAATAATTCATGAATTTTGAAACATAATACAAATGTTCATTTTGCTTTGCTTTTTGCTTAGTAATATTTTATCAAATTTATTCATTTATAATAATATAATAAAAATGGAAAATGGTGAATAAGTATGTATGATTATGATAAAGTCATGATAAGTTTATTTGATGATGTAATTGAAGCAGATAAGTATATAGAAAAGATGGGTATTATATCTTTAGATGATAAGATTGAATATTTAATAAAGACTTTTCAAATTCAGTTAATAAGTATTACAGAAAGCTTAGAAACGAATAATGATGAACAAAAAAAGATGGATTATTTTGCTCTACTCAATTCAATAATTTTTCCAAGATAAACCTATTTTTGTTGAAATTGTCAGAAAATTGTTGTAAAATATAAGATATAAGATTAAATTAAGGAGGTTTAAAAATGGAGCCACGTGTTTTTATTAGTTCAACATTTTATGACTTGAAGTATGTTCGAGAAGAGTTGGGTGGATTTGTATCTAAATATGGGTTTCAACCATTACGTTTTGAAGCAGGAGACATTGGTTACGAATATGGTGAAGAATTGGATAAATCTTGTTACAAAGCAATGCAACATTCAGATTTAGCCATATTGATTATCGGGGGAAGATATGGTTCACCTGCATCTGAAGATAAAGATAAACTCGAAAAGTTTGAAGATTATATATCTGTTACAAAACAAGAGTTTAATACAGCAGTTAATAGTAATATTCCAGTATTTGTTTTTGTTGAAGACGGAGTTTTGAGCGAATATCGTATATATCAAAAAAACAGAGAAAAGTTTAATAAAACAGCTGATTTAGTAGAATTTGTGGCTGCTGATAATATTAATATATTTAAGTTTATTGATAGCATTTACAATTTGTCAACTTATGCTGTGACATCATTTAAAACTGTTGATGAGATTAAAATGCATTTGACGAAACAGTGGGCTAATATGTTTTGGGAATATTTAAGGATTCTTAAAGAGAAAAAGGAAAAAGATCATTTAAGCCCTGAAATAAACAATATTTATCTTGTTGTTCAATCAATGCAAAAAATGATTCAGTCAATTGGTCAAAGTGTAATTGACGATGAAGATAAGTATAAAAATATACTAAATGAGCAAATGATTGAAACAGCAGCCAATAAAATAGCAGACACGTATTCATTTATTTCTTCTACTGAGGATGCTGCTTTGTTGAAACAGTATTTTATGTTTTTTGTAAGCCAGTTGGTAAAAACTTTTGACGATGGATGTATTGATTATTATTTTTCCGCTAATGATGAAGACATTACTGAGTTTTTTAAAAGATTTGAATATGATGGTATTCTTCTCGTGGAAGTGAAAAATCGATTGAAATATGATTCTGAAACGTTTGAATTGTTAAGAAGAAACCAAGAAGATATCGTTGAAAGACTATTACAGACTGATTATTTGAAAAAAATGGGATTTATTTAAAAAAACTCTTGAAAAAAACTAAAAGTTTTGTTATACTACATAAGAATTTATTTTCGATTGGAGAAAAGATGATAAATGGACAAGTTAATAAATCAAGTAATGATTGAATTGTCAGCAGACATTGATGAGGCAGATGCTTATTTGGATAGCATAGGTTTAGCATCTATAGCAGAAAAAAAGCAATACTTGGAAAATATGTTTGATGTACAATTAATCGGACGAAGTGACAGTGAAGAAATCAGCCAATCAGAATCAGAAGCAATGGATTATTATGCTTTGTTGAATGTTGTTATAAACAGAAAATGGGGTGCATAATACATGGCGATTGAAGATGCGCGAAAAGAAGAAATACTTAGATTAGCTAAAGATGTTAATGCAGCATCTGAAAAATATCAGTTAATACACGCAACATTTGCTATCGAAAAATTACAAGATGATGTGCGTAAGAAGTTGTACGCAGATGAGTTTAAGTCTTTAAGGAATTTGATGGCTGAAGCTAAAGAAGAGTCTAATAAAGAAACGGTTGAATTTTTATTAAACAAGGCTATGTTATTGAGGTCGAGTTTTTCAAATACAAAAATTCAAGTGGAATATTTAAAGCACATCACAGATGAATGTGCAAGAACCCATCGAACTCATAATGGTGTTTTTATAATTTCAATACCAGAAGATTATATGAATCTCCGTGATGAGGATGGGAAAATTAACTTTGATAAAATGAAAAAATTGCGAAGATTAATGGCGCACGAGCTAGGCCATATTATGCTTCATGCAGATTTTTTGGGACCTAAGCGAAAGAGCATGACTGATTGTGAGGAAGTAGAGGCAGATTATTTCGCAGAACAATTGATTTCATTAAGAATCGAAAGAAATAAGGAGATTCATGAAAATCAACATTATTGTGAATTTTAATAAAAGAAGACTTTGATTTAATCAAGGTCTTCTTTTATTTTATTGTTGCTATATAATATTTGTGTCATAGTTTTGATTGTAAACAATTTTTATCATGTAATTAACAATTATTACATTTTTTTATGTTGCAAATATACTGTTAGATAAACAAGATTATATATCACTCAAAAATTTAGTTCAATAATATTTTATAATTTAGGAGGAATTACACAATGAAAAACAGAACAGCGGTAGGTATTGTCTGTATTATTCTTTCTGTGGCAGTAATATTTCTTGTGTCACCTCTGGTGAATAATATCTCGGATAAAAAAACAGAGGTTGTCAGGTTTATAGTGGATGTTTCTCACGGTGCAGAAATTAAAGATACGGATATTGAAGTTGTTAAAATCTCAAATTCAGCATTGCCAGATAATGTGATTAAGGATAAAAAAATGGTTGTCGGTAAATATGCAACTGCTGACATCTTTAAAGGCGATTTTGCAACAGAGAATAAGGTAACAGATAATGCCAATACATCAAATGATGTTTTATCATCACTCAAAGGTGATAAGGTCGCAATGAGTATTACAATCAATTCTTTTGCAGGTGGTCTGTCAGGTAAACTTGAAAATGGTGATATTGTAAGTATTTGTGTAACTGATAAGGATGATAATACAGAAATTCCATCATCTCTTAAATATGTCAAAGTAATCACTACAACCACATCGGGTGGTATTGATGAAAACGATGTTATACAAAACGAAGATGGCAGTTTTGAACTCCCAACAACAATTACAGTTCTTGTGTCAGTAGAACAAGCCAAAGTATTGGCTAACTATGAAGAAAGTGCAGTAATGCATGTGGCTCTTGTTTATAGAGGTGACGATGTGACAGCAAATAAATTTCTTAAAGCGCAGGATGATTTTATTGCCAAAAATAATTTAAGTGAGGCTGATAAAAATGGCTAAAATTATTGCAGTAATTGGTTCTCCTGGTAGTGGTAAAACAACCGTCACTTTAAAATTGGCACAAGAACTTTACTGTGCTACATCAAACGGAGCAGTCATATATATTTCACCATCATTAGAAGTTCCGGCTTTGGGTGTTTTGTTTCCTAACTATACACCTGACAGTATTTTTTCTCTTGGTTCTATGTTTGATAAAACGGATATTTATGAAGAGGATATCCTTAATCACTTGGTAACTGTAAAATCAATGAACAACTTTGGTTGCCTTGGATATAAAGCAGGGGAGAATAAATACGATTTTGCAGAATTAACAGAGGATAAGGTTAATGCATTCTTTGAAGTGCTTAATAATATGGTAGGTTATGTGTTTGTTGATTGCACAGATGAAGAAAATGACCTTATATCACAAATTGCATTGAGAAATGCACAAGAGGTTATTATGGTTCTTTCACCTGACCTTAAAAGTATGGTTTATCTTGCATCTAATGAAGAATTGCTCGGTACTAATGGTGAAAGAGCAATAAGAGTTCTTAATGTGAATGAGAACGAACTTTATTCTCCCATAGATGATGTAAGAACTAATGTGAAAAACATCGAATATATATTGCCATTCAGTAAGCAGGTAAGAAGTCAACAACTTGACGGACTTTTGTATGAAAGAGCAAAAGACAAAAAATATCGTGCAGTGCTCTCAAAAATTGTGAATAGAATAATTTAATTGATTGGAGAAATATAAATGCAGAAATACATTGAGTTTGTGCCGCTGCTTTCAATGATTCAAGAGCATATCTCTTCCCGTTATGCGGCGTCATTATCTGATAGTAAAAAATTACCACAGCTCAAGTCATATATAGATAAATTTTTGCGTGATGGTGGTTATGTTGTTGATAATATGACACAAAATGAGTTGAGCAATAAACTTTATTCTGAAATGGCAGAATACTCTATTCTTACAAAATATCTTGGTAGAGATAATATTGAGGAAATCAATATTAATGCTTGGAATGATATTGCGATTACCTACACATCTGGTAGAACAGTAAAGGTGAAAGAACATTTTTATTCACCATCGCATGCTATTGACATTGTAAAACGACTTCTACATCATTCAGGTATGATAATTGATAACTCTACTCCTATGTCACAAGGTCATTTACCGAATAATACCCGTATTACAGCACTTAAAGAACCTATTGTTGATGATGAAGTGGGAGTAAGTGTTTCAATACGTCTTTTGCACCCGTCAAGAGTTAATAAAAAGCAAATAATATCTTCCAGTAATGCAACAGAAAAGATGGTGGATTTTCTATGCATGTGTTTAAGGTATGGTGTTTCGACCGTTGTTGCTGGTGCAACAAGTTCAGGTAAAACAACGCTTCTTAATGCACTACTTACAACTATTCCTGATGGTAAACGAGTTTTCACCATTGAGACGGGTTCACGAGAACTTGCCCTTGTCCGAAAAAAGAATGGCAGGGTAGTTAACAATGTTGTTCACACTCTTTCACGACCTTCTGATAATCCTGCGTTTGATATAACACAAGAAGACCTTGTTGTAGCATCACTTCGATTTAATCCTGATATTGTTTGTGTAGGTGAAATGCGAGATGTAGAGTGTTATTCTGCAGTTGAAGCAAGTCTTACAGGTCATACCGTAGTATCAACAGTTCACGCCTTTGCAGCAGATTCAGCACATATGCGAATAGCACTTCTCTGTCAAAAACGTTTTCCAATTGATTTTAAAACCTCACTTATGCAGGCTGGACAGGCATTTCCAATAGTTGTATATACTCATAAGTTGGAAAACAACGAAAGAAAGATTATGGATATTTCCGAGTGCGAAATATTATCCAATGGAGAGAGGGTTTACCATACTCTTTTTAGATTCCACATCACTAAAAATAAAGTTGTAAATGGTAAATTTGTAACAGAAGGGTATTTTGAACAACCTGAAATAATGTCCGATAGTTTGAAAAAGAAACTCCTGCAGTTTGGTGTACCACAGGAGGAACTCAATAAATTTTTAAAGAAGGGAGCTGATTATAAATGATACTCCCAATGATTGCATCAGTTTTTATTATCATAGCAATTGTTTGCTTTTTAAATTTAACACCACAACAGATTACAGAAGATTTTAATTCGGTTCTTTTAAAGAAACCTAATCTACGTGACAGAGCAAGAGCATTACGAGCAGGTAAAAAGAAAAATGGATTGGGTGCGAAGTTTATGTATCTCCAATCTGCTTTGGCATCTTGTGGTAAAGAAGGAAAGTTTGCATTAGTATGTTCATCAGCACTTGTTCTTTTTGCTGTAGGTGCAGTTGTGGCTGTTTTGATTGATAATGTATTCCTTATTCCTGCTTTATCAGTATCATTTGCAATGATTCCTTTTATTTATGTTCGTAATATTATTTCTATTTATGAGAAGCAGACGAAAGAAGAACTTGAAACTGCACTTTCAATTATTACTACTTCATATTCAAGAGATGGTGATATTGTATCTGCAGTACAAGAAAACTTACCATATATCAAACCACCACTTAAAGAAAGTTTTACAGCGTTTGTAGGTGACGCTATGGCAGTATCTTCAAGTATTAAACAGGCATTATATAACCTGAAAAACAAGGTTGATGATGAAATCTTTCGTGAATGGGTAGATACTCTTATACAGTGTCAGGACAATCAAGAAATGAAAGATACCTTACAACCTATTGTTTCAAAACTTACCGATGTTCGTATTGTTAATAATGAACTAAATACCATGATGTCAGCTGTAAGAACAGAATATTACACAATGGTAGGTCTTGTAGTTGGTAATATTCCTTTGCTTTATGTTCTCAATAAAGATTGGTTTCATACTCTCATATTTGAGACACCGGGCAAAATCGTTCTTGGTGTATGTGGTGTTGTGATAGTAGTAACATATTTGTTTATGTTAAAGTTCACAAAACCTGTGGAATACAAGGCGTAGGGAGGTAGAAAACAATGATTAAAATTATTGTGGGCATACTTTTTGGTATTGCCCTTTATTTGATTCTTGCAGACTATTTCCGTATCCCATATATAAGAACATCAAAAGCAGTAAATAACCTCGTAAAACAGCAGAAAAAGAAAACGAGCAGTATTGATGTTTGGCTTTCTTCATTTGCTTCATTTATAGCAAGAAAATTAAGACTTAATGATTATAAAAGAGGTCAATTGGAATCAGATTTGAGAACAGCACAAATGGATATATCACCTGAAATGTTTATGGCAAATGCGATTGTAAAATCTTTAATTGTTGGTGTGTTTGCTATTCCAATGCTTTTCATATTTCCGATATTGTCACCGATTATACTTTTTCTTGCTTTTATTCTGTATCGAATGAATATAAAAGGAATATCTGTTAGAATAAAGAAAAAGAGAGCAAAAATTGAATATGAACTCCCAAGGTTTGTGTTTAAGATTGAAAAAGCACTTATGCACGATAAGGATGTTCTTAAAATGATTGAGTCATTTGCTCGTAATGCAGGACCTGAACTTAAACATGAACTTGATATTACTGCTGCAGATATTCGTTCTGGTAATACTGAAGTTGCTATCACAAGACTTGAAGCAAGAGTAGGTTCACCACTTATGAGTGATGTGTGTCGTGGTCTTATTTCCATTGACAGAGGTGATATAAACACAGTATATTGGAATTCACTTTCAATGAAGTTTGCAGATATTCAAAGACAACAGTTAAAACTTGAAGCAGAGAAGATACCGAAGAAAGTAAAGAAACTTTCTATGTGTCTTCTCTTTTGTTTTATGCTTATATATATTGTAGTTATTCTTGCTCAGATAGTTTCATCTGTCGGTGTTCTTTTTGCTTAACGGAGGTGGAATATGAAAAAGATAATTACTTCAAAAAAAGCTGAAGGTTATATTGATGTTGTAGTTGGTATTTTTGCTATATTGATGGTGGTTGTAGTTGTTCTTAATATTTTTCAATTTATGACACTCAAACAGGACCTTGATGAAATATCAGGTCAGCTAATTGAAACGGCAACTTTTAATGGATGTTTTGATAGTGAGTTTGATGAAAGAGTTGAAAGTTTACGAAATCAGTTTTTTGATTTTCAAGTAGATACTGACGCAGAAAGCTACTTTAATGCCCACTATAAGAGAGTTCAACTTGGTGACCAAATGGATGTTTATGTTTCTATGGAGACTTATATTCAAGGACTTGGTATGTTCAGGATACCAGTGACCGTAACAAGTCATAGGTCAGGTATTTCCGAAAAGTATTGGAAGTAGGTGTCATTTATGAATTTGTTGAAATCAAAAAAGGCAGAAGGGTATATTCTTCCTTGTGTCCTTATAATCATTTTTGTTGCAATCTTCTCTATAATCTTCACATATTCAGCGTCCATTACAAAGGTTAATGTTATGAGAGAAAACACAAAGGTAGTTCTTGATAGTTTTGTGACACAAAATTCAACTGAAATATATAACAGTATTAAGCAAGGCAATGACTATACAGAAATATTGGATACGGATGAATTTCGTACTGAACTTATTTCATTTTGCACATTGGAAATAAATGACGGGATGTTATATAGTTATGATGCAGAGGGCAATGAACTGTACCACATAACTGAACCTATACTCAGTTTTCGTGAAGCAAATGAATTGGAACTTGTTGTGAATTATACAATATCTATACCAATGTTGTTTGCAGGAAATCAGTTTCCATCTGCTAATATCCCAATAGAGGTAACATCGATACTAACCGAAAAATTCTAAATCGTAGGAGGAAACAAAAATGAAAAAATTAAAGAACAAAAAGGTTGTTTTGACTCTCGTAGTCGGTATTGTTGCAATATTATTTCTTGTTGTATTTATAGTAGGTAGATTTGCAGGAAATGATGCAGATAAACCTACTCAAGAACCAACAACAGAATTTGGAGAGACTATCAGTGATGTAATCATTGATGATAATATTATTGATAATCTCAAAGAAACTGAAGATGACACTGAAAAGGGTGTTGAGATTATCCAACTAAAGGAACCTGAAACATCAAAGCCCACTACACAGAAACCAAGTAATCAGCAGACAAACACAGTAAAACCTGCTGAACCTGTAACACAGAGAAATCCTTCAGGAGTATCACAAGGAAATAACACGGAAATTATTGATAATGGTAATGATAGTGTGAAAGAGTACAGTTGTGGTACAAAAGGACATCATTGTGACAGCAAAGAAACGCATAACTTTATTTTAAGTCTTGAAAATAAAGGTTGTCCTTATTGTGGTTCTCATTCATGTAAGAGTTTCTACACTTATGATGAATGGGGAAATGCCTGTTATGACCCTACAAGGTGTGAAAGTTATTTAGAAAAAAATGACCCTTGTGAATATTGTCAGATATGTGGTAAAAAGGGAGGTACGGGTTCTGGTAACACTTGTGTTAGATTTACAGTTGATACAAAGTGCCCTGAATGTGGCAAGTCAGTAAAAGGTAAAACTTGTCATTCACACTAATATATAATTTAATATGGCTCGACTTTCAAAGTCGGCCCTTTATTTTTTAAGAAAGGAAGTTGATAGATATTAAAAAAGTAATTTCAATTCTTCTCGTTCTTTGCACACTACTTTCAGTAATACCATATTCTGCACTTGCACTTTCTTGGGACGGTGATTCTACAGTGGGTAGTACGGATGCTGTAAATGGCAGCTCAACAGGATATGTTATTCGTTCTACAAGTGATTCAGCTTGTGTTGTTGGCTATCGTTTTTCAGCAGTCAATTCATCGGGTAACATGAAAGTTTCTAAAGTCATAGATGTTTTTAGAAATACATCTAATGGTAACAATGCATATTCAACTTCTGCAAAGTTTTCTACAAAATACAATAAGAAACAAATAAACGCTAACAAAAACAAGAGTTTGACAACAACATATAATCAAACAAATTGTTATAAAGAAAGTGCGATGGAGTTTATAACATCACTTCCAAATCCAAGTGGGGTAGAAACTTGGCAGAGCTATGAAGCTAATATCAATAAGGTGCTTTCAAAACTTGGTGTTGGTAGTGTAAGTAATATGAATAATGGCGACAAGGTTATTATTGAACCGTTATTTGATGTTTGTCTTGCAGGTGAATATCAGGCATTGACGGTTTCAGAAATAGCTTATTGTGGTCGTAGTGTTTTAGGTGGTGCTAGTACAGGTGGTACAAGTAATGGTACATCATCTACTTGGGGATTTATTGCAAATTATACTAACCGTATATGGCCTAATAAATTGTTTACTCCTGACGGACAAGGACTATGGTCAAGTGCCACAGAAATTGCTTCAACCAAAAAAGAAACATTTAATGGTCTTTTAACCAAAGGTTACGGTGCTGGTATTGCATATAATCAAACAGAAGATTCCACTTTAAAGGATATAACATACACCATTAAGTTTGATGGTAATGGAGCTGACGGTGGTTCGACAAGTTCCATGACTATGACTTGTGGTGTTGGAAAGAACTTAACATTAAACGGATTTACAAAAACAGCATATAAATTCGCTGGGTGGAACACCGAAGCAAACGGAACAGGAATAAATTATTCAAATGGACAGTATGTTAAAGACCTAACAACTACTGATAGTGCAGTAGTTACTCTTTATGCAAAATGGGAATATAATCTTTCGTTAAATGTAAAAGAGTGCTATGTATATAGTGGTAATAAAGGAAATAAAACAACACTTTTTGGTACTACAACGGGTAATGTCTTTGATGATTATGTGTATAAAACTGACTATCCTTCAATCGGTGATACAGTTTGGTATAATGTGTATTTTCCTGCAGAGGAAGAAAATATAAAAGTACGACAGTATGTAAGATATGCTGGTGGAAGTTGGAACACAAGAGATGTTACGCTCAGTAGTTCAAATTCATCATCACAATGGCTTCCAATACAGTTTACGGGCAATTACAAGAAGATAACTGCAGGGCAGCAGTGTTTTGAAATTCAGGCTAAAACGGATTGGATTGATGATTCAGGCAATGTCTTAAAAAGTGGTACTGTCAAGACCTTTTATATCCCAATAAAGCCAGTTGTTTACAGAACAGAAGTTTGTGCATATAACTACGAAGGAAATGTTGTAGCATACGATGGAAGTTCGGGCTCAGGTGGAAAACTTTATTCCGGTCAGCGTGTTAAGATAGCATACAAATATGCAGCAGATAACACTTGGGGTGCGACGGAGTACTTGAGAGGGTCAATGTATCATTATAGTGGTTCAAAATGGTCAACTGTTTACACCTCAAATGACGGATATGATGCTGCAAAGAACAAGATTGGTATTTCAAAATCTTCACCTATAACACTCAATAGTTCAATTGGCACATATGCTGTTCCTGTAACGAGTCAAAATAAACTTCGTTTTAATCTTGAAACTTGGTGGGTAAGTGACAAAACACATACATTTGAAGAAACTTGGTATGATTTGCCTGTTATAAAATCTGATGTTGCTTTAACCGATATTACTTTGATTGATTACACAACGAATGAAATTCTTGACCCTAATAATCTCTGGGCAGGTCAAGGTGTTCTTGTAAGATACACATAAAAAAATAATACTGATGCTAAGGTGTATGTGGAAGGGTTCAATAATGATAAGACACAGATAAACGGTGTCTATACAATCCCTGCAAAATCGTCAATTACTGTTGACGGATACAGATTTGTTGTGCCGAATAAGAGAAATATCAGCATTTGGGGCGGTGTTTACCTTGAAGGAATGGGTATTTACAACACGGATTATGAATCAAACGGCAATAATAATGATTTGATACTTGCTTGTAAGGTAAAACATCCTTTGACACTTGAACCGATTACTCCTAATGCAGATTACAGAGAAAAGACGGAAGTAATAACAAGCTATTGGCTTAAAAACTCGTATTCAGACGATTACACTCCTGCGGAGGATGTTTCAATCAAGTTCTGTGTGTATAAGGGTTCAACTCTTATTTACACTCATACCAAAACAAAGGCTGTTGTTCCCGGTATAGCCAATAACCATATTTATTTCAAGTGGAAGGTTCCAACGGGATTAAACAGTGCTGATATTAAGATAACGGCAGAGATTATCGATGACGGTGCATCATATAACAAGGTTATAAGGAATTACTCAACTATACCTTATATAAGGGTACAGACTCCTGACACTCAGTTTGAAAAGAAAGGTCCGTCAGGTTTTTCAATACCCGCAAACACATCAATTTACGGAACTGCTTGTGAGTGGTGGGAATGGATTTATTCAAACGGAAAGTTTGTAAAGAAAGAGTATTATACGGGTCTTGCATATAACACAATTAAGATTGAACCTAAAAATACTCAGACGGCAACGAAAAATGGTAGCGTTTGGTATATGAACTCTGGTTACGGCATTACAACGTCACTTAACAACGGAGTAAGTGTATCGAAAAGCGGTTTTTCAACTGCACCTGCTGACTCATATACTCTTCCGCAGTATGGTATAGCAATGTTCCCTGAGTACAGTTACTCAAAGGAAAACGGTAATATTACTACACTTACTCTTTCTGGTGATAAGTGGATATTCCCTGTTAACGGTTCTTACGGAAATGTTCATTTTACGCCTCTTTGGTATCCTGACGGTGACTATATTGTGAGAATACAACTTAGCGATATGTGGACACCATCAGGTATGATGAAGAAAGAATATAAATCAAACACAATTATAATCAAAGATTCTGCTTACGATGATTGGTATGTTGGCAGATAAAACTACAAGGGTGGCTTTTAAAGTCACCCTGAATTTTTTAATAGGGGAGATGATGGTTATACAAAGATGAAAGTAAATGAAGAAAAACTTGGCTGTGTAAACTGTAATTTCCGAAACGGATATGTGTGTAATATCTGTTGGAAAAAAGTATATGAAGATTTTTATGAAAGGAAGGAAAAAGTAAATGGCAAAAACAATAAGCATAACACAGAAAAGAGTTAAGATTATTGAAAAACTCGTCTCTGCAGGTGTTGATACTGAAGAACAGATAAAAAAACTTACACCAAGTGACCTTACTGTTATTAAGGATATTAGTTTTACAGATATTCTTCTCGTTTGTGAATTACAGGAATGTGTTAAAAATAATACAGTGTATTCTTTCCTTGCTAAAAAAGAAGAATAAAGAGGTGATAGTTTATGGCAAGTAAATTGCAGATTATCACTGCTATGTTTAATGAAGAAGTCGGTAAAGTGACAAACAGTTTTGATAACTGGACTTCCTTTTTGAGAACTGCATCCAATAACTTTAAATATAATTTCTATGACCAGCTTTTGATTCATTCACAAAGACCTGATGCAACTGCATGTGCAGAAATAGGCTTTTGGAATGAAAAAATGAATCGTTGGGTTAATCGAGGTGCAAAAGGTATTGCGTTGTTTGACTATTCGGGTAATAACCAAAAATTACGGTATGTGTTTGATGTTTCCGACACAAACTCGTTTTATGATTATGAAGTTCTTCGTTGGGAGGTTAAAGACAATTATCACAATGAAATATCGGAAGCTCTTACAAATGCCTTTGGTGATGTTGCCGAAGGTGGTCTTGAAAGTGTAATTGATGATACTTCAAGAAACATGGTTGTGGATAATGTTCTTGACTATATCTCAACCTTGAAAGATGGTGTGTATGGCAGTTTTCTAGAAGAACTTGACGATGACAATATTTCGGTTGTTTTCAAAAATGCTCTTGCTTCAAGTATCGGATATATGATGATGACAAGGTGCGGTATCAACGCTGATGAATATTATGACCGAGAAGATTTTGAGGATATTTTTAATTTCAATACTCCGTCAACAGTTATTGCAATGGGTGTTGCAGTAAGTGATATTGCAGAAATGGGTCTTCGAGAAATCGAAAACACAGTGAAAAATATTCAAAAAAATGAGAAAAAAAGAAATCGCACATTTGTCAAAGAAAAAGAAACAGAGTATGATGAGGATGCAAAGACAAAAAACGAAACCGAAAGGAGCAATGATTATGTCACAGATGACTTACAGACAAGTGGGGGATTATCAAATTCCAAATCTGACTTTACCAACAGAGGAGAACATTACTCTTGGGAAGTACGGTATGCTGAGGAAGAAATTCCTTCAGGAACACAAGAAAGTCTATTTCACTCAGTTGATAGCGAAGGGCGAATTGATGAGAACCTTGAAGGCAACGGAATTGGAAGCCGAACAGATGCTGGAACAGTTGACCAAACAGATGATGAAGTCACAGGGAGTGACGGAAGAACTGAAAGCAACGAACCAAATGAAATGGGTAGGCTTGATGAACAATATCAAGATAACAGCCGAAGAAACAGTACTGAAGGAACTGATTTACAGTTAAGTGGGCACGACTTTAATGCCCGTTGGAATGGTATTGAATATTTCCATAAGGATAAAGAAAAAAGTGAGTTAATAAAATCTTTTTTAACTCCATATGCAGAAGAAATCGCTATGTTCTATGAGAGTCACAAAGACTCAAATGAACGTAGCGATTTTGTTAAGTCTTTCTTTAATTCTATTCCTTATGAAACAACACTTTCAAATGGTGTAAAAGCTGGTTTTGAAGCGTATTCCGATGCTATAAGGTTATGGCGTAATGACGGAACAGAATTGAGAGAATCTTGGGAGAAATGGTTCCAAGTTGAAGATTCTGTTTTTGGTCTTATGCTTATGGAACAATGGACAGAGCCTATTGCATTACTTTTGCCGAGCGAACAAACTCAGATTGAATTTATCGGAACAAAGACAAAAGGTGATGCTTTTCTTCCATTACCACAAGGAGCTATTGACCATGTGCTTGGTGCAGGTAGTAATTTCAGTGAAAGCAAGATGCGTATTTATCGTCAATTTACTGAAAGTCTTTCAAAAGATGAAAATATTAAGTTTCTGAAAAAAGAGTATGGCATAGGTGGAGGAACTAATGCAATTCCCGGTACAGGATTTTGGGATAATCACGATGCAAAAGGGATTGCGATTTATGACCATTATAGTGAACCAAAGAGAAGAAATCTCCTAAAATGGAGTTATGTTGAAAAACGTATTTCCGAGCTTATAAAATATGACAGATATTTAAGTCCAAAGGAAAAAGAGAAATATCCTGAGTGGCTTGAGAACACAATAGCAAAAGAAATTGCATGGAAAAAAGAAAGTGAAATTCGACAGTTCATTCGTGAGGCTCCCGATGAAAAAGGACCACCTAAAGAATATAGGTATGAATATAACCTTGGTGATACCGTATATATCGGTGCAGATGAATACACTATTCTTTCACTTGAAGACCCTGTAATTCTTAATGACAGTCAATATCCGTTATTCAACAAGGAATTTTCAAAGGCAGACTTTGAGAAGAAGGTAAAAGAAAACCCTGCAAACAATCACTTAAGAGTTGAAATAGAGATTGAAAGACCTATTATTGAAAGCGAAGCCGAAACAGAGGTTGATGAAAGTAATAAGCCAGATTTCTTGTTTCAATATGAGCAAGTAAAAAGAGAAAATCCTTATAGTGTACTTTTTATGCATACAGGTGGCTTTTATATTGCATTTAGCAAAGATGCTCAAACAATTTCAAAGCACACACACTATAAAGCAACAGGAAAGAGTCTTTACGGAAATGTTTTTACACCTTGTTGTGAAGTTATTGATTTTAATCTTGGCTATTGCGTAAAGGAACTAAACGAAAACAACATTGATATTGTTGTAATGGAAGTAGATAAAGGTGTCGTTGAAAGATATCCTATTCCTACAATAGATGAGCCAAACGAACAGCCTGTATTGACTTTTGTTCAGCCGGAAACCAAAGAAACCCAAGTATTGTATGATATTCTTTCTGCTTTAAAAATCGATGATATTGACCTCACTTACGAAGGTGGAGTTCTCGTAGCGAGAGATAACGACAATATGTGGAGTAGTAATGATTTTTACTCATTTCTTATTGATGAAGTATTTGTCTTTCAGGATGACGGTTCCGTACTCGGTATTAAAGATGCTCTTCTTGATGATTTTAAAGAGCTTTGTAAAGAAAACAAAGTGAACTTTGTTGATAACCGATATAATCAACTTTATCGTAGTTATCTTGTTGAAAAAACTGAAAATTCTGACAAGTTTTTGTTATATCAGGTTGGAGATTTCTTTGAAGCATTTAATGATGACGCAAAAACTTTAGCAGAAATGTTTGAACTTGTGCTTACATCAAGAGAAATAGGCAGAGATGAAAGAACACCTATGGTTGGTTTTCCAAAACATAGACTTGAAATATACCTTAATATGCTTACTGACAGAGGTTTTGATGTTGCTGTCTGTTCGCTTGAAAACGGTGAGAGAAGAACCTATACTATTGTTTCTCAAAACAAGGAAGACCCTGTTGAAAGTAAACCGATAGGAAGAATTGATTATCTTCATACAGACGGTACGGTTCGTGAAAGCATCGAATACACAAGTGAATATCAGTTTGTTAAGGACATTAAGGATGAAAATTACTACGGTACACCTATGGAGGTTGTTCTGTATCAGGATAAGGACGGTAATACAATCTCAACTAAATTTGTTGAAGATTTAGACCCACCACCACAAGGATTTAAGAGAATCCTAAGTCCGTATCTTGAAAGAACTCTTTCAGAAAGACTTGTTGACTTTTTTGAAAACTATGATTTCTACGGTTTCAGAGATACACTTGAAATCGGTGAAACAAAAGATGATGCGGCAGACAAACTTGCTTTTGATTTGCAAAACCCGCAATCTTTAGATTCAGCTATTGTAGAATTGGAAAGTATTGTATCAGCCGAAGAAACAGAACCCGAAGATAAGAAAACGGCTCTTCAGTTGATAGATGAGCTGAAAAAAGAACGAGAAAAAAGCTCATATATACCTGATTCAGAACTTATAGGCAAAGAGGTCATAATTGACGGTAGCACATTTGTCATTGAAAAGATTGACCCCGTATTCGGTGATGTGTCAATGAGGGACACAACATCAATTTATCCTATAAACAGAGTTGAAAAAATCGGTTTTGTTCGTGAGCATTTGGCACCTGAAAAGCAGGAATATACTACTGAAAAGGTTGCTGAATACCCCGCAGTAGAAAATGGTCTTCCCTATGATATTGTTGTGGAAACAATTAAGACAGAAGAACCTACTCTTACTCCTCCCACTTGGGAACAAAAGGCAAAAAAAGTAACAACACTTCATCCGACTATTCCCGATAGTGAGAAACACAATTTCAGAATAACGGATGATAATTTAGGTGTTGGCGGACCGAAAGAGAAATTCCGTAATAATATGGCTGCAATCAATCTCTTGCACGAACTTGAATTTGAAAACCGTCTTGCAACTCCCGAAGAACAGGAAATACTTTCAAAGTATGTTGGATTCGGTGGTCTTGCTGATGCTTTTGATGAAAGCAAAGCTAATTGGGCAGATGAATATAAGGAGCTTATTGTAACTATTTCTCCCGAAGAGTATGTTGCAGCAAGAGAAAGTACACTTACTGCTTTCTATACACCTCCCGTAGTTATCCGTGCTATGTATGAAGCACTCGGCAATATGGGATTCAGTGAAGGTAATATTCTTGAACCGTCTTGCGGTACAGGTAACTTTATAGGCATGTTACCCGACAATATGCAGCAGAGTAAATTTTTCGGTGTTGAGCTTGACAGCTTGACAGGTCGTATTGCACAGCAGTTATATCAGAAGTCCGGTATCACGGTACAGGGTTATGAAAACGCATCACTTCCCGACAGTTTCTTTGATGTTGCTATTGGTAATGTGCCTTTCGGTCAGTTCAAGGTAATTGATAAAAAGTATGACAAGAATAATTGGCTCATACACGATTACTTTTTCGGAAAGACACTTGATAAGGTTCGCCCCGGTGGTGTAATTGCATTTATTACTTCTTCGGGTACTATGGACAAGAGAAATTCAAATGTAAGAAAGTATATTGCTCAAAGAGCCGAGCTTCTCGGCGCTATTCGTTTGCCTAATAACACATTTAAGGCTAACGCAGGTACAGAGGTAACCTCTGATATTCTCTTCTTGCAGAAAAGAGATACTCTTGTAAATGATGAACCCGATTGGGTACACCTTGACCGAGATGAGAATGGTAATGAATACAACAAGTATTTCATAGACCATCCTGAAATGGTTCTCGGTGAGATGGTTATGGAGTCCTCACAGTTCGGTCATTCCTTGACTTGTAAGCCGTATGAGGACAGAAATCTTTCTGACCTTTTAAGTGAAGCAGTACAGAATATTCACGCGGAGATAACAGAGTTTGATATTTCGGAAATCGGTGAGGTTGAAGATAATTCAGTTCCCGCAGACCCGAATGTAAAAAACTTCAGTTTTACTGTTGTTGAAGATAAGATATATTATCGTCAAAACAGCAGAATGAACCCTGTTGATGTTTCTGCAACAGCCGAAAACAGAATTAAGGGTATGATTAAAATCCGTGATTGTGTAAGAGAGCTTATACGATTACAGACAGATGATTACCCTGACAGTTCAATCAAGTCTGCACAGGAAAGATTAAACACCCTGTATGACGATTTTACAAAGAAATACGGACTTCTCAATGCAAGAGCAAACAGATTGGCATTTGCTGATGACAGTTCATATTGTTTGCTTTGTTCACTTGAAATTATCGGTGAAAATGGCGAACTCAAACGCAAAGCGGATATGTTTACAAAGAGAACAATCAAACCTCATATTAAGGTAACATCTGTTTCAACTGCAAGTGAGGCACTCGCTGTATCAATCGGTGAAAAAGCAAAGGTTGATATGGAATTTATGTGTGAGCTTACGGGAAAGACAGAACAGGAACTCTTTGAAGAACTCAAAGGTGTTATCTTCTTAAATCCGGAATACACATCTGAACACAGTAATGATGCAAGGTATCTTCCTGCGGATAAATATCTTTCAGGAAATGTTAGAAAGAAACTTGAACTTGCAAGAAGAACTGCAGAGCTTTACCCCGATGATTACAAGAACAATGTGGAAATGCTTGAAAAGGTTCAGCCACAGGATTTGACAGCAAGTGAAATTTCTGTTCGTTTGGGTGCAACTTGGCTCCCGCCTGAAGATGTTGAGAGATTTGTGTATGAAATTTTGCAGACACCTCGTTATGCTCAATGGAATATTAAAGTAAAATATACCGAGCTTACAGGTGAATGGACTATTGCGAACAAATCTTATGACCGTACCAATGTTGTTGCAAACAACACATATGGTACAACCCGAATAAACGGTTATAAGATAATTGAAGATACTCTTAATCTTAAGGATGTTCGTATCTTTGATTATGTGGAAGATGAACACGGAAATAAGAAACCTGTTCTCAATAAAAAAGAAACTGCTATTGCTCAGGGTAAGCAGGAAATGATAAAACAAGCCTTTCAGGATTGGATTTGGAAAGACCCGAACCGAAGAGAAAGACTTGTTAGAATTTACAATGATTTATTCAATTCTATGCGACCTCGTGAGTATGATGGCAGTCATATCACATTTTCGGGAATGAACCCTGAAATATCTCTGCGACCTCATCAGATAAATGCTGTTGCCCGTATTATGTACGGTGGTAACACTCTTCTTGCACACGTTGTTGGTGCCGGCAAGACCTTCGAGATTGTAGCGGCTGCACAGGAAAGTAAAAGGCTGGGACTCTGCAATAAATCTCTTATTGTAGTTCCTAACCACCTTACAGAGCAGTGGGCATCCGAATATCTTCAGCTTTATCCGTCGGCAAACATTCTTGTTGCTACTAAAAAGGACTTTGAAACAAAGAATCGTAAAAAGTTCTGTGCTCGAATTGCTACGGGTGACTATGATGCAATTATCATAGGACACTCACAGTTCGAGAAAATCCCTATCAGTATTGAAAGACAGAGAGAAATGCTTCAGCGACAGATTGATGAAATTACTCTCGGTGTGCAGCAAATAAAGTATGACAGAGGTGAAAAAATCACCGTTAAACAGCTTGAAAAAACAAAGAAATCATTGCAGACAAAACTCGATAAACTCAATGACCAAAGCCGAAAAGACGATGTTGTTACCTTTGAGGAACTCGGTGTTGACCGATTGTTTGTTGACGAAGCTCACAATTTCAAAAACCTCTTTTTATATACAAAAATGAGGAATGTGGGCGGTATTGCTCAAACCGAAGCACAGAAATCTTCTGACCTTTATATGAAGTGCAGATACCTTGATGAAGTGACCGGAAACAAGGGTGTAATCTTTGCAACGGGTACTCCCGTTTCAAACTCAATGGTAGAGCTTTATACAATGCAGAGATACCTTCAGTATGAAGCACTTGAAGATAAGCATTTACAGCATTTTGACTCTTGGGCATCAACCTTTGGTGAAACTGTTACTGCTATTGAGCTTGCCCCCGAAGGTACAGGATACAGAGCAAAAACACGATTTGCCAAGTTCTATAATCTTCCCGAACTTATGATGATGTTCAGACAAGTTGCAGATATACAGACGGCTGATATGCTTAATCTTCCCGTTCCTAAAGCAAACTTTCATAATATCGCAGTTGAACCGACAGAACATCAGAAACAGATTGTTGAATCTCTTTCGGAACGAGCCGAGAAGGTAAGGAACAAAATGGTTGATTCAAGTGTTGATAATATGCTTCTCATTACAAATGACGGCAGAAAGTTAGCACTCGACCAACGACTCTTCAATGAAATGTTACCTGATGACCCTGGCAGTAAGGTTGCAGCCTGTGTTGATAATGTTTATGGCATTTGGGAGCGAACGACTCCACAGAAATCAACACAGCTTATCTTCTGTGACCTTTCTACTCCGCATAATGACGGTAAGTTTAATGTTTATGATGACATCAAGAAGAAGCTCATTGCAAGAGGTGTACCCGAAAGTGAAATAGCCTTCATTCATAATGCAGATAGTGAAGCAAAGAAAAAAGACCTTTTCGAAAAAGTCCGTTCAGGTCAGGTTCGTGTTCTTATAGGTTCAACTGCAAAAATGGGTGCAGGTACTAATGTTCAGCAGAAGCTCATAGCCATTCATCACACGGATTGTCCGTGGCGTCCCGCAGATTTGCAGCAGCGTGAAGGAAGAATAGTTCGACAAGGTAATGAAAACCCTGAAGTTGAGATTTACAGTTATGTTACTGAGCAGACCTTTGATGCCTATCTTTATCAGCTCGTTGAGAACAAGCAAAAGTTTATAGGTCAGATTATGACCTCAAAATCGCCTGTGCGTTCAGCAGAAGATGTTGACGAGCAGGCGTTATCTTATGCCGAAATCAAAGCTCTTGCAACGGGTAATCCGTATATCAAAGAAAAAATGGATTTGGATGTGGCTGTATCAAAACTCAAACTTTTGAAACAGAACCATTTAAGTCAGAGATACAGTCTTGAGGACAGAATTATAAAGTTCTATCCGCAACAGATAAAGCAAGGCGAAGAAAGAATTGCCGGATACAATGCAGATATTCAAAGGGCAAAAGAAAACACCTTCCTTAATGCAGATAACTTCTCACCTATGATTGTTGAAGATGTTACCTATGACGAAAAGAAAGGTGCAGGTTCAGCGATATTGGTGGCTTGTAAGGCGATGACATCACCTGAACCGAAAGCAATCGGTTCTTATCGTGGCTTTAATATGGAACTGTCATTCAATTCTTTTGAAAAAGAATATGTATTAACTCTTGTAGGTTCTCTCAGACATTCTGTATCTCTCGGTGCTGATATTTACGGTAATATCACCCGTCTTGATAACCTTATATCTTCAATGCCTGATAAATTAAAGGTTTGCGAAGAAAGACTTGCAGATACTAAGGTTCAGCTTGAAAATGCAAAAGCAGAGGTTGAAAGACCGTTCCCGCAGGAAGAAGAACTCTCACAGAAAATGGAGAGGTTGGCAGAACTTAACGCACTTCTTGATATGGACCATAGGGACAACGAAATTGTTGATGGAGAAATTTTGGAAGAAAGCCTTGAAAGAAAAGTAGAAGAAAGAGATAGGTAAATAACTTTTGTGGTACAGCTCTAAATCGTTTTATATAAAAATGAAAATTATTGTCACAAAATGCTGTCTTTTGACGATTTAATGTATATAAGCAAAAATATATTGTAGTTATGGAGTTGAAATTATGATATTAGATATTTCAGATGCGACCTTTAAATCTATTTTAAAAGACGAGAACTTATATTTACCTATACGTTGGGATGGCAATGATTTTTCATCGACATTAAATAGTTTGTTTAATCATTATATTAATCAATTGGAAATGTTGTCGTCAGAAAAGGATGTTTTTGGTAGAACTGTTTGTGTAAATGTTGAGAACATTAAAAAAGTGTGTGGATTAATAATTAAAACAGTTAATGATTATTTGAATGGTTTTCCTTCAAAGTCATATATAAGTTTTAAGCAGATAATGAGTATTCTAATGCAACAGCCTTTACGGATTTATCAAAAAAGTGCAATGGAGCAGTTTTTGGAAAATGATGAATTAAAGCTGTTTCGTGTGGCTTATGTGAGTGATAATAAACCTTATGGAAGATGTAGAGTTTTTCATACACCGTATACTATGCGTTCGCGAGTGTCCACGAGCAGATATAGTATAGCTGGTTATCCAAGTTTATATTTAGGAACATGTTTAGACTTGTGTTGTGAAGAAATACATGTTAATCCACAATACGATTTTGTGCTAGCATCTGTTTTTAAATTAGAGAGAACAATAGAGTATTCTAATACTAATATCAGTGTTATTGAATTGGGAGTAAAGCCACAAGATTTTGCTGAGTTGGTAAATAATGAAACAACAAAACGTCGTATTGACTACAGATTGTTAAAAGATAAAGAAGTTAGGTCGGCATATTTACTTTGGTACCCTTTAATTGCGGCAAGTTCTTATATAAGGACTAACAAGAACGATCCATTTGCTGCAGAATATATTATTCCACAGTTGCTAATGCAATGGGTTCGTAGCGAGATTTCTTCACAGAAATACGAGAATTATGACCAATTAATTGGAATTAGATATTTTTCTTGTGCATCAGTTAAAGCTTCTGAAATGGGGTTTAATTATGTATTTCCAACTAGTGGACAACAAAAATCTGCAAAACTTCCTTATTGCTCCATTTTGACAAGAGCATTTAAACTAACTAAACCAGTCTACATACATGAATATGAAGATGTTTATGATTGTCAAAACTATTTGAAGGCATCAAGGGATTATGATTTTGTAGATTAAATAAATTTTAAAGAGAGTGGTAATATAAGTTGGATATTAAAGAACTTATAAAACTCGGTTTGTTTTTCAAATCAGGAGATACAAATCAAAGGTATAGGACAATTCTTGATGAAACGAATATAAGACTTGTTGACAAAGAAACCCTTCCACTAAACCTAATAGAGACTTTTAAAAATAAAGAATACAATACATATGAAGTAATTGAAGATATAGTTCTATATCGTGTTTATGGTGTCCCACCATCTGGAAAAGGTGGAGCAAGACAAAGAGGTTCATTTGCGACAACTGAGTTTGCTGAGTCAAGAATTGATGTAAAATTGAGGCTATCTTTGGACCCGCAATGGAAAAATGCATTGTATATCGAAGAAAAGATTGTTGTACCTAAAGGCACAATAATCAATGTAGGCGTTGTTGGTCCTGTTACTCTTCTTTCTGGTACAGTTCTTGATGGTGGTGCTGACCAGATTATCCTTCCAAAAGATTGGCCAGAAGATTGGGTAGTAGGCTATCGCTTTTTAACTTCAGAACCGTTGATGGAATATCCTGAATATTCTATGGTTAAACCAGATGAAATTCGAAGCAATCCATTTAAATAAGATGATAGGATAATCAAAATACATCTAGTTTTAAAATTTTAAGATTATCTAATAAAAGGGTGGAGAAAAATGAAAGCACTCCAAATGAGAGAATATCAAGTTGACGCAGTGGAAGCGATTAAAAAGGCCTTGGCTCGTAACCAGAAACATATGGTTGTTGAAATGGTGTCAGGGAGTGGCAAAGCATTAGTTCTTGCAAAGACAGTAGAAATGCTGCACAAACAAAACCCAGTAAGGGTTCTCCTTATTACGAACAGAATGGAGTTAAAGAAACAAGTAGAATATAACCTCTTTGATAATTATCATGACTTCGCATTGATTGATAGGGACAGAATTACATTAACTACAGAACAAAGAATATTGTGTCATCCAAATGAAGAATTAAACAAGTATTCGTTTATAATTTTTTATGAAACTGATATATCTAAATCACTTTATAAAGTACTTGATTGTAGAGAAAAGACAGTAATTGTTTTTTCTTCAAAATATGAAAAGAAATCTCATAGGCTTTTTACACCAGAAAATGTTGTGTTTGCGTACACATACCAGCAAGCGTTGGATGAAGGCTATATTAGTCCTGCCATGGATGCACGAGCTTTTGGTCCTGCATTTGAATTGTATAGCAAACAGTTGTTGGAGCAATTCGGATACAAGCTAAGTGATTATTCGTCTAAGAGCAAAGATTGCGGTTGGGATTTTGTTGTACAAAAAGGAACTCAAAAAATTTGGGTTGATTGCAAGTCGTATAAAAGTCAGGTTGTTTCTCCTTCAGCGGCAATTTCCTTATTGAATACTACCGTAATGAAGAGAATGAAACAAAAAATACCGAGAGAAGAGTTAGTGTTATTAATTGTATTAAGTAGAATTCCTAGTTTTGAAAAAGATGACATATTTGAAAGATATCATATTGTCGTTTGGGATATTGAAAATTTGGTGTTTTACAGCAAAAACAATCCATCTCTATTAAAATTACTTTCTCAGATTACATATTTCCCTATTGTTCATATAGAGGGAAAATGCTCTGATAAGTTAGACTCCGTTGGCTTATTTATGCGTTTTGAAAAAGAAGAAGTAGCATCAAAAGAAGAAATTGTTCTAGATGCGGAAAAGGAACATATTGAAACAAAAACGCTTATTCAGAAATTAAAGGATTGCGGGGATGGACAAGAATTTTCAAGTGAATACGAAGAGACTTGTGAGAAAATAATACGTTTTCTTTTTGAAATAAACTATTTCAATAGGTTGACCAGCCAACATAAGACAAATGATAAACATTTTAGAATGGATTTGATTGGTTCGTTAAAAACAAATCAGAACAACGAAGAAAGTATGCATCCATTTTGGCAAATGCTAGTACAACATTATAATTCTCACTTCGTGGTTTTTGAATTTAAGAATTATTCAGACGAAATAGACCAGAATCTTATTTATATTACTGAGAAATATCTGTTCGATGCTGCATTAAGAAATGTTGCTATCATTATTTCACGAAAGGGATTTTCTAAATCTGCTAAGTTTGCGGCTGAAGGTTGTTTAAAAGAACATGGAAAATTAATTCTTGATATTACAAACGACGACCTAATTAAAATGCTTGAGTTAGAAAGTGGACAGGCTACAGATTATCTTTTGGAAAAGTTGGAGGAGTTCTTAATGGGGATTAGCAAGTAAAATTTGTTAAGTGTTAACTTTTTTATATAATATGATAAATACTTTTTATTGTAAAAAGGATAATTATTATGAAATGAAAAGAGGTAAAACTGTTATGTATAATGCTCATAGTTGTGCGGTTTCTATTGAGAGAATGTTAAATTTGCCATACCAAACTGCGAATCAAATTGAAAACAATCCATTAGATTTTATGAAAAGTTTTCTTGATAAGATTTTTAATGAGTCAGAAGAAAAAGCAAGACTTATCGATGTTTTCGATGAGAAATATTCTAAATATCAAAATGTACATTTGCGTAATTGGGATGAAGAAGATGCAAAACAATTTGTAAAAGATTTGCGAGTAATTTTTGCTTAATCTATATGTTGTAAAGGAACTAATGCCTGTGGCATTAGTTTTAGCAAGCATTGGATTTGAATAGTCAAATCCGTCTTTTAAGGGTTATTACCCCTAACACCCCGAATGAATAATAATGTCTTTAAAACAACTTAATATGATAAATAGCAGTTATATTTATTGCATTTGCTTTAAATATAGCTGCTATATTTTTGAAGAAATATATAAGGAAGGGATTGATTTAATGCGAAATAGACCAATACAAGTGATAGTCTATTTCAATGAGAAAGAATATCGTTGCTTTTGTAATTTGTGTAAAGAAACAGGTTTACCAAAGTCGAATCTAATCCGCTATCTCATCCAAGGATACAAGCCTCCAAAGGCTCCAACTCCTGATTATCCGGAACTAATAAAAGAACTTCGTGTTGTAGGAAATAATCTTAACCAACTTGTAAAATGCACGCATACTTATGGCTATATTAATAAAACAGAATTGAAAGAAATTCTTGATAGATTATGGATAGTTGAAGAAAAAATTAATGCAGCATTTACTATTGAGAAGTAATGGCAACAACTAAAATTTGGAGTGTAAAAGGACGAATTGACAGAGTTATTTCTTATGCTTCTAATCCAGATAAAACATTATATAACGAGGAGGATATACAAGTACTTCGAGATGTTATGGACTATGCAATGCAAGATTATAAAACTGAAAAACAGTATTATGTAACTGCGTTAAATTGCAATGAGGAAAAAGCAAGAGTGCATATGAGTGAAACTAAAAAACGGTATGGAAAGACGGATGGTATTGTGGCATTTCATGGTTATCAATCTTTTGTACCGGGAGAAGTGACACCAACCATTGCACACAAAATAGGAGTGGAACTTGCCCAAAAAATGTGGGGAGAAAAATATGAGGTTGTTGTTGCAACACATATTGATAAGAAACATATTCACAATCACTTTGTCATAAATTCTGTTTCGTTTCGTGATGGTAAAAAATATAATGTGTGCAGAGAAAGTTATCGCTTGTTAAGAGAAAAGTCAGATGAGTTGTGTCGTGAATATGGATTATCTGTAATTGAAGAACCAAAGAATAGAAGTCATAAAAGTTATGACTTGTATGTGGCAGAAAAGAAGGATGAATGGACAAAAGATTCAATAATTAAAAGAGATATTGATGAATGTATTTTGAAGACAACGAGTACAAAAGGATTTTATTTTGAAATGAAAAAACTTGGATATAGATTTAATTTTAATCGAAAATATCCAACAATATCACATCCTAATTTTGAAAGACCAAGAAGATTAAAAACACTTGGTCAAGATTATACGGTTGCTAGTATTGAAGAACGTATTATGTCAAAATGGAAAAAATATAGCATTGAAATTCCTCAGCAGGACGATCTTTTTGAGGAATTTTTTGTGCCACTTGTTGAACCGACATATCAACAGATTTATGTTTTTTTTGTGACGTTTGTTCAGTATGTAAGGACAAATCCAAAAACAAACAGAGAGATAGATAAGTATCTTATTGATGAAATGCGAAAACTTGATAAGCTCATTGAACAACAGAATCTTTTGTGTGGCAATGATATTGAAACTAATGAACAATTAACTGAATATAAGTCAGCATGTGAAAGCGAATTAAAAGAATGTGATGAAGGACGAAAAGCACTTCGTAACAAATTAAAAGTTGCAATAAGAAATAACGATGAGAAAGAAATTGCTGAAATCAAGAACGCTATATCAACTCTTTCAGAACGAATGAAAATCTTAAGAAAAGATATTTGTATATGTGATAGGATTCAGGATACTGAACCAAAAATTGAAGAGAAAATAAATAAAATTATGAACGATAAAGAACGAAAGGATATGAGTGTAGATGAACGCTTCAGGCGATGCAGCAGAACAAATAGTGAGAATGACATTACAAGGTGTTGAGGTTGCAGGGAAGATGTCAATGGATGGAGCAGAACGACTTGTTAAGCTCATATTAGCCTCTCTTAAAGACACAAAAAGGACAAAAGGCAAGGCATCACTTAACACTATGTTAAAGTCTAAAAAGCCTATTAAAGTCTTTGAGATTGATAAAAAGGAATTGTTAAAATTTTGCAAAGAGGCAAAAAAATATGGCGTAATGTACCATGTTCTTAATGATAGGAAATCAAAAGATGAAAAATGTGACATTATGGTTCGTGCAGAAGATGCACCAAAAGTAAATCGTATTTTCCAAAGATTTAATTTAGGTGCAAATAATAAAGCAACTGTTCGTGCAAGTCTTGAAAAAGAAAAAGGTGATATTAAGAAGCCAAAGGAAAAACAAATACCGGAAAAGAGTATAGAGGATAAGTTTATTGATGAACTCTTTGCTAAACCTCAACAGAAAGAAAAGAGTGAGCTTGAAAACCCCTCTATGGCGAAGACGGGAAAATCCCGTCCGTCCGAGCCTACCTCCGGAATCAACGAAATCCAACGCCATACACGGGATGAAAAATCTTCCAGACCTTCAGTAAGAGCACAACTTAATGAAATAAAAGAAGAAAGAAAAAATGTAGCAAATGAAAAATTTACTCAACAGAAATCAAAAACAAAAAAGAAAGGAGCTAAAACAAATGGCAGAAATCGATGAACTTTTTGGTAATGAAAAGCAAACAACAATGGAATCTTTTTCAAAAGAAGATTGGATAAAACAGAGAAATGAAAATCGTGCATTGGCTTATGAAATGCTTGAAAAAGCAACAGAGGAACTTAATAATCCGGAGTCTGTAATGGCATATCTTGATGTGCAAAGCAGGTTTAACAGATACTCTGTAAGTAACGCGCTTCTAGTTGCTTACCAAAATCCTGATGCAACAAGACTTTGTGATTCGAAAACTTGGCAAAAGAATCACGTATTTATAAAAAAAGGGGAGTCAGGTATTGTTATTCTTGAACCCGGTAAAGAGTACACAAATGATGAAGGGAAAACAATAATTCCATATAATGCAAAAAAGGTGTTTGATATTTCGCAAACCAATGCAAAACCGAGAACACAAAAAGCAAAAGTCCCTGATGCTCGTAAAGTGGTAAAGGAAATGATTACAACTTCTCTTGTTCCTGTTGAAATCAGCAACCAACTTCCGGAACATGTAAACGCAATTTATCAACCTGAATCAAAGAAGATTTTTATTCGTCAGGGATTGGAAGGAGATGAAATTGTTCGTGCTCTTTCAAAAGAGATTGCATTTGCAAGACTTGATAAGGGAGAGTTCAATAGAGATAATCTTGAATTCTTGGCACAAGCTATTTCATACATTACAACCTCAAGAACTGGTTTTGAGCCAGAACCTATTATGGGTGTAAGTAATAGGTTTGTTAATCTTGACGCAAAAGAAAAGAGAGCAGAACTTTCACAAGTTCGTGACCATGCTAACACAATTACAAATACAATTAATAAAGCATTTGAACCAAAGAATAAAGAACACAACGACAGATAAGGTGGTGTGTTCTGTATGAGAGTTGATAAAAGAGTAATACTGGTGGACTCCTTTGAACATGATTTGCTGATAAATGGTATTAACGAGTTTCGCAACATGTTAATTGAGGAAGAAAAGCCAACAGAAGATGTTGACAATCTTTTGATGAAAATTCTTGATGCACCATATCAAATAAAAAGGAGATTTGAACGTGAGGACAGATAAATTCTCTAAAACAAATCTCATACTTTACTCTTGTGGTCTGATACCTGTAATTTGGTTTGGATTGTTGGTTGCTCCATATGTTGATGGTGGACTTGTAGATATAATTAAGAACTTATCAATTGCTTTTAGTAACCCATTTAATATTTCTATTTGTGAGGACAGCTTAAAAACTGTCCTCATTTTCATTATGGCGTATGTCCTTGGTCTTGGAATTTATATATCAAATGATAAAAATTATAGAAGACGAGAAGAACATGGTTCTGCAAAATGGGGAAAACCCGATATCATAAAGAAGAAATATATGGATAGGGAAGTTTCCAAAAACAAAGTTCTAACTCAAAATACATCAATAGGACTTGACGGCAGACAACATCGAAGAAATCTTAATGTTTTGGTGTGTGGTGGTTCGGATGCTGGTAAGACAAGATTTTATGCAAAACCAAATATTATGCAGGCAAACACCTCTTTTATAGTTCTTGACCCTAAAGGTGAGTTGCTTCGTGATACTGGTAATATGTTAAAAAAACAAGGTTATGACATAAAAGTACTCGACCTTATCAATATGGATAAGAGTGATTGTTATAACCCATTTGTATATATTCATAATGATAATGACATTCAGCGATTAGTTACTAATCTTTTTAAGAATACAACTCCAAAAGGTAGTCAAAGTAATGACCCATTTTGGGACCAAGCTGCAAGTATGTTGTTAAAGGCACTCGTGTCATTTCTTCATTATGAAGCACCCCCTGAAGAACAGAACTTTTCAATGGTTCTTGACCTTATCAGAGCAGGGGACATTCCTGAAGAACAGACAGATATGATTATTACAAGTCCACTTGATGATATATTCGATAGACTTGAAAAAGAAAAACCTGACCATATTGCTCTTAAATATTATCGTTCATATCATAGTGGCTCTGCTAAAACATTGAAATCTATTCAGATTACCTTACTT
Organism: uncultured Clostridia bacterium; assembly: GCA_937892525.1. Classification (GTDB taxonomy): domain Bacteria; phylum Bacillota; class Clostridia; order Oscillospirales; family Acutalibacteraceae; genus Fimenecus. The sequence goes on along the minus strand of CALAEV010000031.1, from coordinate 2,107 downwards.
GCAAGACTTGAAAAGTTTAATCTTAATTCTCTTGCAAGTATGACTTGTACGGATGAACTTGAACTCGATAAAATAGGGGATAAGAAGACAGCAGTATTTGCTCTTATACCCGAAAATGATACCAGTTTTAACTTTATAGTTGGCATGCTTTACACACAGTTGTTTCAGCAGTTGTATTATCAGGCAGACTTTGTACACGGTGGTAGACTCCCTGTTCACGTGCATTTTGTAATGGATGAATTCGCAAATATAGCATTACCGGATGATTTTGATAAGTTGCTTTCTACGATGCGTTCTCGTGAAATATCAGTATCAATCATTATTCAAAATATGGCACAGCTTAAAGCCTTATTTGAAAAGCAATGGGAATCAATCGTAGGTAACTGTGACGAGTTCTTGTACCTTGGTGGCAATGAGCAATCAACACACGAATATGTTTCGAAACTCTTAGGTAAAGAAACTATTGATACAAACACTTATGGGCAATCACGAGGAAGAAACAGTAGTTATTCAACTAACTATCAAGTTGTAGGGAGAGAACTTTTAACACCTGATGAAGTACGAATGCTTGATAACAAATGTGCACTTCTTTTTATTCGAGGTGAAAGGCCTGTTCAAGACTTAAAGTATGATATTTTAAAACACCCTAATATTAAAGATACAACTGATGGCAAGGGTGAAAATTATGTTCATGGTTTTGATGATTATTCAAACTATGAACTTTTTTATGATGATTTTGAAGATATCAACGTCGAAGATTTATCGGAAGTAGATGTTGATGTTTATTCAAGCGAAGAAATTGAAGAATATTTATTGAAATTGGAGGAATAAAGATGAGTAAAAATTTAATTAAAAAGAATAAAGCTCCTTTGGAGGGTAAGGTTAGAAAAGGTTTTAAGGCTTATGTAGGTGTTATCCTTTGCCTTGCCTTGCTTTTTGTATGTGGTATATTTGCTTTTGCTGCAGATGACCCAGTAGCTGTTGTGAACAATCTTTCAACATTTATCTTTGGACTTATAAGAGCTGTAGGTCTTATTATTCTTGGCTTTGGTATTGTTCAGGTTGGTCTTTCTCTTAAATCCCACGACCCATCACAGAGAGCCAATGGTTTTCTTACTGTTGCCGGTGGTATTGTAATTACCTTTGCAAAAGAAATTCTTGACCTTATTGTAGGCTAAAAAATTGAAGGTTGGCAGAGATGAACTTTGCCAACCAAATACTTTATAAGGGAGGTCTTTGATGGAAGAATCAAGCAATTGGGTAGTGCAAAACTTGCAAAATGCACTCGCAACTTGGAATGACAAGTTAAGTGAAATATGGCTTCTCATCACTCAAAGCCCCGAAGAATTCAAAGACGGTACTATATGGAATGTTATTATAAACATTTATGGAGCACTACAGGCGATTGGCTATTCGCTTTTAGTGCTCTTTTTTGTTGTAGGTGTAATGAAAACTTGTGGTAATTTTGCAGAAATGAAAAGACCTGAAATAGCATTGAAAATGTTTATCAGATTTATTCTTGCAAAAGCATCTATCGACTATGGTCTGGAATTGATGACGGCATTATTTGATATTGTGCAGGGGATAGTTACAAAGATTATGTCAACATCAGGACTTGCATCTATTGAAGAAACAGTATTACCTGATTCAATTATTCAAGCTATCGAAGAAAGTGGATTTTGGGAAAGTGTGCCTCTATGGGCAGTAACTCTTATAGGTAGTCTTTTCATAACTGTACTTTCATTCATTATGATTATGACAGTTTACGGACGATTCTTTAAGATTTACCTTTATACAGCTATTGCTCCGGTTCCTCTTGCTTCATTTTCAGGAGAACCTTCGTCCTCTGTCGGTAAGAGTTTTATTAAATCTTATGCTGCAGTTTGTTTGGAGGGTGCAATCATTGTACTCGGTTGCATAATTTTCTCTTTGTTTGCAGCTTCGCCACCTGTTGTTGATGAAACTGCGGCGGCAGTAAATCAGGTTTGGACTTATGTCGGTGAACTTATATTCAATATGATTGTTCTTGTTGGTACTGTAAAAATGAGTGATAGAGTAGTTAAAGAAATGATGGGATTATAAAGGAGTTGATTATATAAATGGAAGT
>CALAEV010000030.1 GCA_937892525.1 uncultured Clostridia bacterium | reverse complement strand
AACTTGGATTAAAAGCGTAGAAGTTTTTGCTGTCAAGTCTGTCAGTTACTAGTTGCAATCCCTCACCAAATCTTTGGTAATGAACAATTTCACGTTGACGCAAGAATTTTATCGGTTCACGCACATCTGGGTCATCAACAAGTCTTAGAATGTTATCGTAAATTGTTCTTGCCTTTTGCTCAGCAGCAAGGTCCTCGTGTAAATCAGTTATTACATCACCTTTAGATTGCAAGTACGCAGCAGTAAATGGTGCACCACTTGCAGCAACAGGGTAAACACCTGTTGTATGGTCAACAAAGTACTTGTCAAAACCTGATTTTTTGATTTCATCAATAGTAAGATTTCTTGTTAACTGATATACTATGGCACCAACCATTTCCAAGTGTGAAAGTTCTTCGGTACCAATATCTGTTAAAAGACCTTTAAGCTCTGCATATGGCATTGAATATCTTTGTGAAAGATAACGCATTGAGGCTGCAAGTTCACCGTCAGGGCCACCGAATTGGCTTATAATGATTTGTGCATATTTTGGATTTGGATTTTTAATATTTACTGGAAATTGTAATTTTTTTTCATATTGAAACATTAACAATCACACTCCTTCATATATTCCCATGGCCAAGGATTTTTTACCCAATTAAGCCCACTGCCTTCTTTATAGTTTAATGGTCCATAACATTCAGCATATTCTTTTCTTAATTCTTTTGCTCTTTCAACATACTTTTTCTGCATTTCTATTCCCTTTTCATCGCAAGGATGTGTATCGAGATATAAATGAAGTTCCCATGCAGCAAACTCTACTGCAGAGATTTCACGCATAAGTTTACATTTATCCACAACATTTACCTCCATAGAACTTTTTATCTAATTCAGGAAAAAGTGTTCCATTACAAAGTGCATCATCACTCTTGTATGTTATTAACTCTGTCTGAAATGGTACATAAGCCATTGCAACAACCATATCGCAAGGTAATTTTGGTAAGTTTGTGCAATCATAATTTAACTCAAAATGTTCCATATTCCTACTCCTTTATTTTATTTGGTGTATATACACCTTAATTCATCATATTCATTTAATTTCTTTTTGTTATTTTATTGAAAATAAGCAGTTTAAATGTTAAAATATTAAAATGAGGTGTAAAAATGGATAAAGATAATAAAGAAAAGAAGATAGTTACTATTTTCAAAAAGTTTATAGATATTGATGAATCCGTAAAAAGAATACCTATATATTTCTTTCTAGTATGTGTGTTGCTTGTTGTTTTGATATTTAAAATAAGCCAGACAAATGAATATCTCAAAGTTATTGCAGAAAATGGAAAAAACATCATTGAATATGAAACTTTTGACGATACTTTTATAGAAGTTGTAACCGAGGATAAAAAAGATAAAGAAGATTATATACCTTTACTTGAAGAGCTTACAGATGATGACCTTACAAGCGAAGAAGATAATATTAATCAAGATACTTCTTCAAAAGAGACTACCACTAAAAGCAAAAAAGAGACCACTACTAAATCCTATGAAGAAGCTATAACGCAAGTCGATACGACTACACAAAAATCAGATGATAATATTGTAAGAAAAACTTATGTGCTTAACACAAGCAGTAAGAAAATACATTTACCAGATTGTACTTTTGTAGGCAGAACTAAAGAGGAAAACAAAAAAACAGTTAAGTTATCAAACGATGAATTGAAGCAATATAAAAACGATGGATATACTATGTGTAAAACATGTGGAGGTAAATAAATGAATATTAAAGAAATTTTATCAAAGGTTGACCACACATTACTTTCTCAAAATGCAACTTGGGAAGAGATAAAAAAAATTTGTGATGACGGAATGAAATACGAAACTGCATCTGTTTGTATTCCTGCATCTTTTGTAAAACAAGCAAAAGAGTATGCAGGAAATAGACTTGCAATTTGCACCGTTATTGGATTTCCAAATGGTTATTCTACTACTGCAACAAAAGTTTTTGAAACATCAGATGCTGTAAAAAATGGTGCTGACGAAATTGATATGGTTATCAATGTAGGTTGGTTAAAAGATAAGAAATACAATGAAATTCTTGATGAAATCAATGCTATAAAAGATGTGTGTAACGGAAAAATCTTAAAAGTTATTATTGAAACTTGCCTTCTTACTGAAGATGAAAAAATTAAGATGTGTGAAATTGTAAGTAATTCGAATGCTGATTATATTAAGACATCAACAGGTTTTTCAACCGGTGGTGCTACCAAAGAGGATATTGAACTTTTTGCTAAACATACTACTAACGGAAAGAAAATTAAAGCTGCAGGCGGAATTGCATCAATTGAAGACGCAGAAGACTTTATAAATCTTGGCGCATCTCGTCTTGGAACAAGCAGAATAGTAAAAATCATTAAAAATGAACAAGGTAGTGGCTATTAATGAAATATAACAGAATATTTCTTATTGTTCTTGATAGTTTTGGCATTGGCAATGCACCAGATGCTGAGCAATTTGGGGATTTAGGTGCAAACACTCTTAAAAGTATTTCATATTCAACAAAATTTAATATTCCAAACTTGTCAAAATTAGGCTTATGCAATATTGATGGTGTTGAACTGAAAACTTGCGCTTTTCCCATTGGTAAATTCGGTGCTTTACAAGAGTTATCTAAAGGCAAGGACACTACTATAGGACATTTTGAGATTGCAGGTATTGTTTCTGAAAAACCTATGCCTACTTACCCAAATGGTTTTCCAAATGAAATAATTGAAGAGTTTGAAAAACAGACTGGTTGTGGAATCCTTTGTAATAAAACCTATTCAGGTACGCAGGTTATTGCAGATTATGGCGAAGAACACATTAAAACAGGCAAATTAATTGTCTATACCTCTGCAGACAGCGTATTTCAAATTGCAGCACACACAGATATTGTGCCACTTGAAAAACTTTACGAATACTGTAAAATTGCAAGAAAAATACTTGTTGGCGAACACGCAGTTGGTCGCGTTATTGCAAGACCATTTAACGGCGAATATCCGTTTACAAGAACTGCCGACAGACACGATTTTTCAGTTGAGCCACCAGAAAATACAATGCTTGATAAACTAAAAGCAAATAGTTTTGATGTGATTTCTGTTGGTAAGATTGCAGATATTTTTGCAAATCGTGGAATTACTGAAAAACACTTTACTCATTCTAATACTGAAGGTATGACAAAAACACTTGAACTATTAAGCAAGGATTTTAATGGACTTGTGTTCACAAATCTTGTGGACTTTGATATGAAATATGGTCATAGACGAGATGTTGACGGCTACGCAAATGCAATTACAGAATTTGATAGTTGGTTAAATGACTTTATACCAAAAATGCAAGATAGCGACTTGTTGATTATTACTGCTGACCACGGTTGCGACCCTGCTTTTAAAGGCACAGACCACACAAGAGAGCAAGTGCCTTTGCTTATGTATTCAAAAAATATTATACCTGAAAATCTTGGTACGATTAAAGGATATAACTATATCAGTAAAGTTAATTTAGATAACTTTAATTTAAGGTGATTTTATGGACAAAAAAGACCTTTTTATATTAGCAAAAGACGCTATGGAAAAATCTTATGCACCATATTCCAACTATAATGTTGGTGCAGTATTACTTTGTAAAAATGGCAATACTTATAAGGGTTGCAACATCGAAAACGCATCATATTCTGTAACTAATTGCGCAGAAAGAACAGCTCTTTTCTCTGCAATAGCAAACGGTGAAAAAGAATTTAAAGCAATCTGTATTGTCGGTGGTAAAAATGGTGAAATCACTGATTATGCAATGCCTTGTGGTGTTTGCAGACAAGCATTGGTAGAATTTTGTGATGGCAATTTCAAAGTGTATGTTGGAATAAGTGAAAATGATATCAAAGAATACACATTAGATGAACTTCTCCCCTATTCTTTCAACAAATCTAAATTAGGAGAATAATATGAGAATTTACGATATTATTGAGAAAAAACGCGACGGACAAAAACTGACAAAAGAAGAAATCGATTTTTTTGTTCAAGAATATACTGCAGAAAGAATTGAAGATTATCAGGCCTCTGCACTTCTTATGGCTATTTTCATTAACGGTATGGACGAAGAAGAAACAGTAAATCTTACAGAAAGTATGGCTAAATCAGGAGATATGCTTGATTTATCTGCAATTGACGGAATTACGGCTGACAAACACTCCACAGGTGGCGTTGGGGATAAGACTTCACTTGTAGTAGCACCAATTTGTGCTTCTCTTGGTATTAAAATGGCTAAAATGAGTGGTCGTGGACTTGGTCATACAGGCGGAACAATCGACAAACTTGAAAGTATTAATGGTTATAACACATCTATTGATACTAATGCATTTTTTAAGCAAGTCAATGAAATCGGTATTGCACTTATAGGACAAACAGGCAATTTAGCACCTGCTGACAAAAAGATTTATGCTTTGCGTGATGTTACTGCAACTGTTGGTAACATTTCACTTATCGCATCAAGTATTATGAGCAAAAAAATTGCTGCAGGAGCTAAAAATATAGTACTTGATGTTAAATGTGGTAGTGGTGCATTTATGAAAGATGAAAAAAGTGCCACAGAACTTGCCGAGTTAATGGTTAAAATCGGTAAAAAATGTGGTCGAAATATGGCGGCAGTTATTACTAATATGGATATTCCACTTGGCTCAAATGTTGGCAACGCACTTGAAATCAAGGAAGTTATTGATATTTTAAATAATAAAGGTGATAAGCAGTTACGAGAGTTGTGCCTTGTGTTATCTGCAACAATTTTAAGTATTTCTTATGATTGGGATTATGAGGTCGCATACAATAAAGCTGAAAAGGCTTTGCTTGACGGCTCAGCGTTCAACAAATTAAAAGAACTCATTTCAGCACAAGGTGGAAATGCAGATATGCTTGATAATGCAGATTTGTTGCCAAAATGTGAAAAAGCACTTGAAATCAAAGCAAATAAAGACGGATATATTCAGAGTATTGACTCACGAATTGTTGGCGAAAGTGCAGTTTTACTTGGTGCAGGTCGAGAAAAGAAAACTGACACTATCGACTATGGTGCAGGAATTGTTCTTTTAAAGAAAACTTGTGATAAAGTTTCTGTTGGCGATACAATCGCAATTCTTTATGCTGAAACAGACGAAAGGCTTAAAAATGCAGAAAAGCTTTTCAACACCTCATTTACAATTGGTGTTGAAAAGCCTGAATCAATGCCTTTGATTTATAAAACAATAATATAAAATAAAATCCCACGTTATTGTGGGATTTTTGTTATATATGGTCTTATTTTGTATGCTGTAAGTGATGCTAAAGTTATGCAGATTATCTCTTTTGGTAGGAATGGCAGGAAAACTGTCTGAATAAACCAAACAAAAGAATAATCATTGTTATTATATACATTTGTGAATAACGCAAAATATAAAATTCCGATTATGTAGATTATTGCAACTCCAAGCAAAGAAATGACTATATATTGCCATAATTTAAGATATTTGAGTTTTTCTATAGTAATACTCATTATTACTGACGAAATAACAAAACCAATTACAAAGCCGAAATTAGGCATTAAAATATAGCCTAATCCCCCACCACCTGAAAAGATTGGTAAACCAACAAGTCCAAGTACCATATAACTTACTGTTGCAAGGGTTGATGCCTTTAAGGGCAATAAAAGTCCTGTAAGCAACACAAAGAACGTTTGTAATGTCATTGGGATTAAATTTGGCATTGGAACTCGTATAAATGAGCCAACACAAATCAAGGTGCAAAATAGTGCAGAAAGTGTTAGGGTTATAATTAATTTTCTTCTTTTCATTTTAACCTCACACTGACATCGCCTGACGAAATTTCTTCAATTTCGCCATTTTCATTTTTAACAAGTAAATGACAATCATCAGTTATGTCAATTACAGTTGCAGGTCTTGTAGTTTCGCCTTGAATTATATTGATTTCTTTACCAGTGAGATATGAATACTCTTTATATCTATTAACAAAATTGGTATCAAAGCCATTATACATATCAAAAAACTTGTTTACAACGTTAGCAACGATTTTTTCTTTAATATAATCTTCTGTTTTTCCTGGGAAAATAGCTGTTGCAATTTCTTTTATATCATCAGGGAAACCGTTTTCAGGTACAATAACATTTATACCTATACCAACTACTGCATAATCAAGTATTTTATGAGAGTTTATTGCTCCTTCAGTAAGAATTCCACAGACCTTTTTACCATCAATATAAATATCATTTACCCATTTTATTTTTACATCGTTTTTGTTATATTTCATAACAGTTTCTGCAACCGATACTGCAGCCATAACTGTCAAAAAGAGTGATTTTTCGGCAGAAAATTCTGGATGTAAAAGTAAAGAAAAGTAGATTCCTGTTCCATTTGGGGAATAGAAAGAACGACCCATTCTGCCCCTACCACCTGTCTGATTTAAAGCAATAACGAGTTGATTTTCTTTTTCGCCTTGTGAACCTAACTTTTTCAAATAATTATTTGTAGAATCAAGCTCATCGAAAATTGTGATATTCAGTTTTTGGTTTATATATTGTTCTAATATTTTCTTGTCCAAAAAAATCACCAAATCATTTCTTTTTTCTCATTGTAATTAATTTAATTCCAGATGCAATTGAACCCAAATATAATAAACACCCAAAAATTACAAAAAATATTCTTTCAGTTTCGAGTTGTTTCATAGTTGTTTCAAAAGTAAACATCACATTATCATTTATTGTTAACCCAAGAATAAATTCAGAATTTGGATGGAGCAACATAACAGCCTTTGAATTTGATGGAGTTTGTTCAAGAAAACTAATAATTTCATCAGTATTGAAACTGTCGTCATTAATTGTTTGTTGTTCATAATCAAAAAAAGATAATTGTATTTCATGAGTCATTCTAATATGATAATCATCAAAAGACTTATATGTAGCATTAATAACAATGCATTCTTCTTTTGAGACGGTTGCATACCAATATGACACTCCAAACACAAAAACAGTTCCTAACAATAGTCCAAAAACAAGAATAATTATTAGTGAATTTTTTAGTGATAAATTAATGTTACCAATCATAATATCACTCCATAAAATTTATTGTAATGATTATAACATAGCAACTATATATCGTCAAATGATTTATAAAATAAGGACTTAGATTTCTCCAAGCCCTTATTTTTATATATGCCAGATTTCTGTTGCATATTCTTTAATTGTTCTGTCTGATGAGAATTTACCTGCATTACACATATTGAGCCAGCACTTTTTATAAAACTCTTTTATGTTTTTATAATCTGCATTAACTCGCTTCTTTGTTTCAACATAATCATTAAAATCGAGAAGTAAATAGTAATGGTCAGGCTCGTGCCAGGATGCACCTTTCAGAATTGAATCGTAAAGTTCTTTGAAAATCTTTGTTTGGCTGTCTTTCAATGTTCCGTCAACAAGTGCATCGAGTACTCGTTGAATTTTCTTGTCATTATCATAAAGATTTTTTGAAGAGTAATAATCTTTTACTTTTTCAATATCTTCAACACGTGCACCAAAAATATAGTTATTCTCTTCCCCTGCTTCTTCAACGATTTCAATATTTGCACCGTCATAAGTGCCAAGGGTTACTGCACCATTAAGCATAAGTTTCATATTACCTGTGCCACTTGCTTCTGTACCAGCAGTTGAAATCTGTTCGCTGACATCAGCTGCCGCAACAAGCTTTTCAGCATAAGAAACGTTATAATTCTTAACAAAAACTACCTTGATATATTTTGATACAACTTTGTCTTTTTCAATAAGTTTTGCAATCTCGTTAATAAGTTTTATAATACCTTTTGCACGTGCATAACCGGGTGCTGATTTTGCACCAAAAATAAAGGTTGTAGGCACAAAATCTTTAAGTGTACCTTCTTTGATTTCAAAGTAAAGTTCAAGAATTGCAAGTGCGTTGAGCAACTGACGCTTATACTCGTGAAGACGCTTAATTTGAATATCAAAAATAGTATTCGCATCGACATCTACGCCATCGTGTTGCTTGATAAAGTCTGCAAGTTGTTGTTTTTTCGCTTCTTTTATAGAAATAAAACGATTGAGTACACTCTCGTCATCAGCATACTTTTCAAGTTCTTTAAGTTTATCAAGGTCTGTTACCCACTCGTCAGAGCCTAAAAGTTCAGTAACAAGTGATGAAAGTTCGCGATTGCAAAGTAATAACCAACGTCTTTGAGTGATACCGTTAGTCTTATTCTGGAATTTTTCAGGGTAAAATTCATACCAATCTTTTAAAACGTCTGTTTTAAGAATATCTGTATGAATGCGAGCAACACCGTTAACATATTTTGAACAGAAAATCGCAAGATAAGCCATGTGAACACGCTTGTCTTGAATAATCTGCATTGTTTCTGCTTTTTCTTTATCAACTTTAGACTTTTTAAGTTCTTTTTTGAGCATTTTATCAAGTTTTTTGATAATATCAAGAACTTGTGGAATAGTGTCTTTAATCGTTTTTACATCCCATTTTTCAAGTGCCTCTTGCATAATGGTATGGTTTGTATAATTAAACACATTCTTTGTGATTTCCACAGCGTAATCAAAATCAACTTTTTCGTATTCGGTTAAAAGTCTAATAAGTTCAGGAATTGAAATTACAGGATGTGTGTCATTAAGCTGAATTGTTACATAATCAGCAAATTTTGAGAAATCGCTACCGTGAACATTCTTGTATTTTCTTATAATGTCCTGTAATGATGCACTTGAGAAGAAATACTGTTGTTTAAGTCGTAATTTCTTGCCCTCATAAGTGTCATCATTTGGATAAAGAACACGAGAAATATCTTCAGCACGATTTTTAAGATTGACTGATTTGTCATATTTTTGCTGATTAAATAAGTCAAAATCAAATGGCACAAGCGATTCTGCCTGCCAAAGTCTTAAAGTTCCCACATTGTCAGTATTATAGCCGATAACAGGCATATCATAAGGCACAGCTTTTACAGTCATATCTTTAAACTGAACTTCTACTGAATCGTTTTCATTACGAATAGACCATGGGTCGCCCCATTTTGTCCAGTCATCAGCATATTCAACCTGAAAACCGTCTTGAATATCTTGTTTGAAAAGTCCGTATTTGTAGCGAATACCATAACCATCAAGTGCAATATTGTGAGTTGCAGCGCTCTCTAAAAAGCAAGCAGCAAGGCGACCTAATCCACCGTTACCGAGTGCACTATCTTCAATTTCTTCAAGCGAATTAAGTGAAACATTATACTTATTAAGCTCTGTTTCAATTTCGTCGTATAACTTCTTTGAAACAAGGTTGTTATAAATTGCACGACCTACAAGAAATTCTGCAGAAAAATAAAAAGCTGTTCTTTCTTTTATTCTCTTGTTTCTGCTATTCATCCAATCATCTGAAATTTCGCCCATAACTGCAGTTGAAATTACATCGTGCAACTCATTAGGTGTTAACTCACTTAACGATTTCAAATATTTACTTTTAGCAAGTGATATTGCATCATTTACTATTTTTGACATTAGTTTTTCCTCTTTTCACATTTGGCAGACGCTGATAAATACTAGTATAGTACTTAATTTTTTCTGCCAGTTCATCACTTAAATAACCAGATTTTGCACGCCATTGCCAATTATCTTTGACAGTTGACGGAAAATTCATTCGTGCTTCGTTGCCAACTCCTAATAAATCCTGCATTGTAACGATTGCAGTGTCAGAATTACTTGACCAAATGGCTTTCATCATACCCCAGTTGTAACCTTCTTTGCGAGTAAGACGAAGATATTCTTTTGCACGCTTACGTGTTTTTTTTGGAGCAGTTTTGGTCATATAGCCCATAATGGTATCGTTATCGTGAGTACCAACATAAGCAACAGAATTTTTTGTAAAGTTATGAAGCAAATAATCGTTTTCTTCATCTGTATCAAAAGCAAATTGAAGAACTTTCATACCCGGATATTTGCTTTGTTTAAGCATCTTTTTTACTGCAGGAGTTAAAAAACCTAAATCTTCTGCAATAATATTCATCTTGCCAAGGTCTTTTTCAATTTCACGGAAAAATTCGATTCCGGGGCCTTTTCTCCACTCGCCTATTTTTGCGGTTATAGCGTCAGCAGGAATACAGTAATATGACTCAAACCCTCTGAAATGGTCAATACGAATAACATCACATAATGAATATTGATGTTTTATTCTATGTTTCCACCAAGAATAATTATCTTTTTGCATGTATTCCCAATCGTAAAGTGGATTGCCCCAAAGCTGACCATCAGCAGTAAAAACATCAGGTGGACAACCTGCAACTTCAATTGGATTGCAATCTTTATCTAATAAAAATTGCTTTGGATTTGCCCAAACATCAGCACTGTCGGCAGCAACGTAAATTGGAATATCTCCTATTATCTTTATTCCGTTCTCATTAGCATATTCTTTAAGATTAAACCATTGAGTAAAGAACAAATACTGAATAAATTTCTGAAACTCAATTTCGTCTTTTAATTCTACATTTGCTTTGCTTATAGCGTCAGTTTTACGGACTTTTAATTCAGTTTGCCACTCATTCCATGGCTTACCATCAAAAGAGTTTTTAAGAGCCATATACAAGGCAAAATCGTCAAGCCAAAAAGCATTGTTATTACAGAAATTAACATATTCTACATTTGATAAATCAAAATTATTATATGCTTTTTTTAGCACCTTAAATCTGTTTATATAAAGTATTTCAAAATCAATCTTTTCAGGATTCTTGCCCCAATTTATTCTTGAATAATCACTTTTTTTGAGTAGCCCATTATTACAAAGCAAATCAAAGTCAATAAAATATGGATTACCTGCAAAAGTTGAAAATGACTGATAAGGCGAATCGCCATAACTTGTAGGACATAACGGCAAAACCTGCCAATATGTTTGTCCACTTTGTTTTAAAAAATCTACAAATTTATATGCTTCAATGCCAAGTGTACCAATGCCCGTGTTACCAGGTAAGGATGAGATGTGCATTAAAACTCCGCTTGTTCTCATACAAATCGCCCTTAATTAAATAATATAGGAATAATATTATTATTTTTTGACTGAAAAGTCAATCACTGATTAAGTTTTTACTAACTTTATCAAAAATGTGCAAACGGTCTGTATCAATAACCATATTATAAACTGTGTCACTTTTGATTTGTGTATTTGACGGTACATTTGCGATAATTTTCTCACTACCAAGTTTTCCGTACAAATAATAATCTGAACCAGTCATTTCTGCAATATCTATATACATTTCAAATGTGTATTTCTGTGCACTTTTTGCTAGGTGTATGTTTTCTGGTCTAATACCTAAAACAACTTCTTTATTTGCATATAATGATAGCGCATCATTCATTCTTTCAGGTAATTTAATATTACAGTTTTCGAATTGAGCGTAGTAACCATCACTCTTTCTTATAATTTTACAATAAATAAAATTCATTTGTGGCGAACCAATAAAACCAGCAACAAACATATTCTGAGGATGATTATAAAGCATCTGTGGTGTATCGTTTTGCATAATCTTACCGTCTTTCATAACAACGATTCTATCACCCATTGTCATAGCTTCGGTCTGGTCGTGAGTAACATAAACAAAAGTTGTTTGTAACTCTTTATGAAGCATTGATATTCTGCTACGCATTTCTGTACGGAGTTTAGCGTCAAGGTTTGAAAGCGGCTCATCTAAAAGGAACACAGCAGGTTCTCGCACCATAGCTCTTCCTAACGCTACACGCTGACGTTGACCACCTGACAACGCTCTGGGTTTTCGATTCAGATACTGCTCAATATCGAGCATTTTTGCTGCTTCATGAACTTTTTTATCAATAATATCTTTAGGAACTTTTCTGTTTTTTAGTCCAAAAGCCATATTTTTATAAACGTTCATGTGAGGATATAATGCATAACTTTGAAATACCATTGCAATATCACGATTTTTGGGTGATACATCATTTACTAACTTATCACCTATATACATCTCGCCATCAGTAATTTCTTCAAGCCCAGCAATCATACGAAGTGTTGTTGATTTACCACAACCTGACGGTCCTACTAAAATTACAAATTCCTTATCTCTAATTTCAAGATTAAGGTCTTCAATAACCGTTACTCCATCTTCATAGGTTTTCTTAATATTTTTTAATGAAATTGATGCCATAAAATCACCTAGCCTTTTACTGCGCCATCAATAACGCCTTTGATAATATATTTCTGACATACGAGATAGAATGCAATAATAGGAATAATTGCCAACACAAGCATTGCCATAAATCCACCCCAATCAATTGACCCATATGCACCTTGCATTGTAAGTTGAATTGCAACAGACAAAGTTTTATCAGCTGAACCGAGCAATAAATATGGTAAAAGGAAATCATTCCAAATCCACATTGCATTGAGAATCGCCACAGTTATTGCAGTGGGTTTGAGTATTGGAAATACTACCATAAAAAACGTTTTTATAGGGCTACAACCATCAATCATGGCTGCTTCTTCAATTTCTTTTGGCAGACTTTTTACAAATCCACTAAACATAAATACCGATAATCCTGCGCCAAAGCCAAGATATACAGGTATAATTCCAACTAAATTGTTTAATCCAAGATTGATACAAACAGATGTCATTGTGAACATAACCATTTGAAAAGGGACAATCATACTGAATAAAAACAAATAATACACTGCTTTATTGAATTTTGATTTAACTCTTGTTATATACCAAGCTGTCATTGAAGTAAAAATTACAATAGCTAGAACAGAGCCAACAGTAATGAATAGTGTTCTAAAAAACGCACCTACAATGCCTGAACTTTCAATTCCACTTATATAATTTTCAAGACCTACAAATGTGTCTTCATTGGGGAATTCAAATGGTGTTCCTACTATATTGAATTTTGATTTGAAAGAGTTAATTATAACAAGATAAATCGGAAACAAAAATAATACAGATAGCAGCAATAGCATTGCAAAAGAAAATCTGTTGAAAATATTTGTTTTTTGTTTCATTAATTTTCAACCTCTTTTCTGCCTGTAATTTTAAGTTGAAAAAACGCAATCAACGCAACAATTATAAAGAAGACTACAGCTTTTGCTTGTCCAACACCCTGCCAACCAATTCTACCGTAAAAAGTGTTAAAAATATCTAGTGCCAACATAGATGTTTCCCTTGCAGGAGCACCACCTGTCAAAGCTAAATTCTGGTCAAACAACTTAAACGAATTAGTTATGGTAAGAAACAAGCAAATTGTCACAGCAGGCATTACCATTGGAATTGTGATGTGTCGTAAAATTCCAAACGAAGATGCACCGTCAATTCTTGCTGCCTCATTAAGTTCCGATGGAATATTCTGCAAACTTGCAATGTAGATTACCATCATATAGCCAATTAACTGCCAATTAAGAAGAAACACCATACCCCAAAAACCATAATCTGCACTGTATGTTATATCATAGCCAAAAATACCCAAAATAGAATTTATTAATAAATTCCATATATAGCCAAGAACAATACCACCAATAAGATTAGGCATAAAGAACACTGTTCTGAAAAAAGCAGTACCTTTAAGTGCTCTAGTTAAAAGAAGTGCTAGTAAAAATGCGAATATGTTAATTGTAATAACAGATACAACTGTAAATTTTATTGTAAACCACAGCGCATTCAAGAAGTTTTCATCTTGTGTAAAAGCTTTAATGTAATTATTAAGACCAACCCACGTTGCATTCTCAACAGTAGTAAATCTAGTAAAGGACAAGTAAATGCCCATCACAAATGGTATAAGAAACACTACAACAAATGAAATTAATGTTGGCAACAAAAAGATTGGAAAATACTTTTTCATATTTTTTTCCATAAAAACCGTCCTTGCGACACAAGTCGCCCAACAAAATAGCAGGGCGACTTTTTTATATTTTACTGACTTTCATTTTTCCATGACTTAGTGAAATCTTCCTTAACTTTATCCCAATTTTTAGAGCCTTGTGCATACTGCAACAATGATGCACCAAAGTCTTCTTTGAAAGTCTGACTAGGGAATACTGTAAAGTTCCAAGGAATAGTTGTAACATCAGCGTTATTCATCCATTTAATAACTTCCTGTGCTAATGGGTCTTCAGGTCTTTCTTCATCCGTGAAAGTATCAAAAGGTGCAATAAATTCTAATTGTTCATTAACAAATTTCTTGCCTGTTTCACTTGAAAATAACCAATACATAAAATCTGCAGCTGCTTTTTGTTCTTGTTCAGATGCTTTAGAATTAATTGCAAAGAAATTTTCTGTACCAATGCACAAGCCTTGTTTTTCTTCGCCGTCAATACCCATATAAATTGGAAGATATTTAATATTTTCTGCTTTAACTGTATTTTTATCAATGCCATTAATTTGAGACCAAGCCCAGTTACCATTCTGTACCATAGCACACTGGCCTAGTGCAAACTCAGCCATTGACTCGTCAACTATTTTTGAGCCGAGAACTTTTTTATCTGTAGTAGAATTATTTATATATAAATCAAAAATATTCTTGAAATTTTCTGAATATTTGAAATTTATTGTTTTTGTTGCATCGCCTGATAAATCTACATTATTTTCATTGAATTCGTAATATACAGGAACGTTTGCGAGATGAGTTTGCCAACGCCAATCTTCTCCTGTTTTTAAAGATGTCGCAGCAAAAACGCCTTTGATGCCAAGTTTGTCAGCATTTTTTTGCATATCTTCAACTAATTTTTTAAGAGAATCAAAATTTTTGATTTCATCCATAGATTTAAACTCAGTTGATTTATCTTTTAATGCAAAATATTTATCTGTTATTGCTTTGTTGTAAATAATTCCATAGCCCTCAACTACATATGGAATGCCGTAAACCTTACCATCAACTGTTACTGCAAGTGATTTATCTGTTAAGTGTTTATAAAGTTCTGTATCAGATAAATCTGCACAATAATCCTGCCAGTTTGCATAACCTTTGGGTCCATTAATTTGGAATAATGTCGGAGCTTCGTTTGTACCCATTTTTGCAGCAAGTGTCTGTTCGTAATTACCGCTTGCAGCAGTTTCAACAATCAAAGTATTACCTGTTTCTTTGTTATAAGCTTTTGCAATCTCATCATAAACAGTTGCAATTTCAGGCTTGAAATTAAGATATCTGACAGTTGTTTTACCATCATTATTCTGTGGTGTTGTGCCCTGATTTTCATTTCTGTTGCAACCAGTAAAAATTGTTGCAACCATCATAATTGTCATTAAAATTGATAAAATCTTTTTCATTTTATACCTCCTAATTGAAAATCTGATGATTTTCTTTTTATCTATTTTTACCAAATATTTATTAAAAAATTCCACGAATAAAACATTAAAAAATATTGTTTTTTTTATTGATTTGAAGTATAATTATGTGTATCTTGATGATAGAGGGCAAAATTATGCGAATATTAGAAGAACGAATTTTAAAAGACGGTAAAGTTTTTGCAGGAAATGTGCTTAAAGTAGATAGTTTTCTTAACCATCAACTTGATGTTAATCTCCTTTCAGAAATGGGTAAGGAACTGAAAAAGCTTTACAAAGACTGTGACATTACAAAAGTGCTTACAATCGAAGCTTCTGGCATCGGTGTAGGTTGTATGGTGGCGCAGTTTTTCAATTGTCCTCTTCTTTTCGCAAAAAAATCTAAAACATTAAATATTAAAGGTGACGTTTATACTAGTAAGGTTGAATCATTCACTCACCAATGCGTATATGACATTATTGTTTCAAAAGATTTCCTTAATGAAAATGATACTGTTTTGATTGTAGACGATTTCCTTGCTAAAGGAAATGCCCTTATTGGTCTTATTAACATCGTTAATCAATCAGGGGCAAAACTTGCCGGTTGTGGCATTGCAATTGAAAAAGGCTATCAAGGTGGCGGTGACAAACTTAGAGCACAAGGTGTTCGCGTTGAGTCAATGGCTATTATTGATTCAATGAATGACGAAACTGGTGAAATAGTTTTTGGCACAAGGTAATAACAGCACTACGCTGTAAAAAATATTACAAAAAATAAAGGAGAGAAAAGTTTTATGAAAAATCTCAAAAAAGTACTTGCAGTAGTAATGGCTATTGCTCTTATCGTTACTTGCTTTGCTGCTTGTGGCGATAAAAAACCGGATGAACCTGATGTAAAAAAAGTAAAAGCAGCTCTTATCTGCTTACACGGTGATTCTTCAACTTATGACAAGAACTTCATCGATGCTTTCAAACAGGCTTGTGCAAACAAGGGTCTCACATCTGACGATTACACAATCGTTACTGACATTCCTGAAGGAACAGCTTGTTATGACCAGGCAGCTGACTTAGCAGAAAGCTATGACCTTATCTTTGCTGATTCATTCGGTCATGAACCTTATATGATTCAGGCAGCTAAGGAATTCACAGACGTTGAATTCTGCCACGCTACTGGTACAAGAGCTCACACAGAAGGTCTTGCAAACTTCCACAATGCATTTGCTTCAATCTATGAAGGCAGATACCTTGCAGGTGTTGCAGCAGGTATGAAACTTGTTGAACTTTACGGCGATGAAAACGGTAAAGTTTCTGACGAAAACGCAAAAATCGGTTATGTTGGTGCTTTCCCATACGCTGAAGTTATTTCAGGTTACACATCATTTTACCTCGGTGTTAAATCGGTTGTAGAAAACGTTAAAATGGAAGTTCGTTATACAAACTCATGGTATGATGAAGCAGCAGAAAAGACAACAGCGCTCGCTCTTATCGACAATGGTTGTAAATTAATTTCACAGCATGCTGACTCATGGGGTGCTCCTACAGCTTGTGAAGAAAGAAACATTCCTAACGTATCTTACAATGGTTCAACTGTTGAAAAATGTCCAAACACCTTCATTATCGCTTCAAGAATCAACTGGACTCCATACTTTGAGTACATCATTGATTGCGTTCAGAACGACAAAGCAATTAATGCAGACTGGACAGGTACAATTGCAACAGGTTCAGTAGAAATCACAGCTCTTGGTACTGCTGCTGCAAAAGGCACACAGGAAAAACTTGATGCTGTTATAGCAGGTCTTAAAGATGGTTCAGTTAAGGTATTTGATTGCTCAACATTCACAGTTGATGGTAAGCCATTAACTTCATTTATCGCCGACGTTGACGATGCAGGCGATTTCGTTCCTGAAACAGAAGTTGTTGAAACAGCTAACGGCATCACTTTTGTAAATGAAAGTGCAAAGCGTTCAGCTCCTTACTTCAACGTTATTATTGACGGTATTACAGCTATCACAGAATAATTTATTTTAAAGTTATTCTTGCTTAATTAATGGGAAAGGCGAAGCGCAAAAACTTCGCCTTTCTTGAATGATTAGCAAAATATATATCCTTTATTAATTAAGGAGTTTGTTATGAACAAAACTGTTATTTTACAATTAAAAAACATTACTAAAAAGTTTGGTGCTAAGGTTATTGCAAACAATAATGTTAGTTTAGATGTATATAAAGGTGAAATTCTTTCTATTCTCGGTGAAAATGGTTGTGGTAAAACAACCCTTATGAATATGGTTGCAGGAATTTACTATCCTGACTCCGGTAAAATACTTATTAATGGCGAAGAAGTTGTTATTCGCTCCCCTCGTGATGCATTTGACCACAAAATCGGTATGATTCATCAACACTTCAAGTTAATTGATATTTTTACTGCAGCACAAAATGTTGCATTAGGTGTTGAAGGCGAAAAATTTAATCTTAAAGAAGTAAATAACCGTATTAAAGAAATGGCAAAAAAATACGGATTCAACATAAATCTTGATAAAAAAATCTACGAAATGTCTGTTTCTGAAAAGCAAACTGTTGAAATCTTAAAGGTTTTATACAGAGGTGCTGATATTCTTATATTGGACGAGCCTACAGCAGTTTTAACTCCACAAGAAATTAGAAGTTTGTTCAAAGTTTTAAGTGCAATGAGAGATGATGGTAAATCAATAATTATCATTACGCATAAGTTAAATGAGGTTATGGAAATCTCTGACAGAGTAACAGTTTTACGCAAGGGTGACCACATTGCTACGGTAAACACTTCAGAAACCTCTGAAAAAGAGCTTACTGAAATGATGGTTGGCGAAAAGATTGACCTTAACATAAACCGTACAGAGCCTGAAAACAGTAAATTAAGACTTTCAGTTTCAGGTTTAACAGTGAAAAATCCTGACGGTTACAATGTAGTTGACAATGTTTCTTTTGAGGCTTTCGGCGGTGAAATTCTTGGTATTGCAGGTATTGCAGGTAGTGGTCAAAAGGAACTACTTGAAGCAATTGCTGGGCTTAATAAATATGAAAGTGGTACATTAATTTATTATCATCCTAAAAAAGATAAGCCTGTTTCATTCTTCCATAAAACATACAAGCGAGTTATGGAGCTTGCTAATGAAAACGCATTTATAGATGAAAAAGGAAATGATATTGACTTCACAAAGTTATCTAAAAAAGAAATCAAGGAACTTGTTAATAGTGAAAAAATCATTTTCAAAGAAGATGAAGTAATAAACTTAAAAAATAAAACTCCAAGGGAAATTCGTGAACTTGGTATTCGCCTTTCTTTTGTCCCTGAAGACAGACTTGGAATGGGACTTGTTGGCAATATGGATATTGTTGACAATATGATGCTTCGTAGTTATCGTAAAGGTAAGTCAGTTTTTCTTGACAGAAAACGCCCACAAGACCTTGCTGATAGAATTATTGATGAATTAAAGGTAAATACACCAGATTCACATACTGCTGTAAGAAAGTTATCTGGTGGTAATGTTCAAAAAGTGCTTGTTGGCCGTGAAATTGCTGCTGCTCCTGCAATTTTAATGACTGCATACCCTGTTCGCGGGCTTGATATTAACTCATCATACACTATATATAATCTTCTTAACGAGCAAAAGCAGAAAGGCGTTTCTATAATTTTTGTTGGTGAAGATTTGGACGTATTGATGGCACTTAGTGACAGAATATTAGTTCTAAGTGGTGGTAAGGTTTCAGGTATCGTTGATGCCAGAACAACAACAAAAGATGAAATCGGTCTTTTGATGGTACAATCTAAAGAAAGTGGGGTGACGGAATGAAAAAGAATAAAAACAATTTGAAAGAACCTTTTATTCGAATTGTTAAACGAGATAATATTAAAATTCAAAAAATAATTCTTATTTATTCCATCGCCATTATTGGAGGACTTCTTTTAAGTGGATTTATTTCTATGATGTTTTCCGATAAGAATTTAGGTGATTTCTTCCAATCATTATTTACAGGTGCATTTGGAAGCGAACGAAAATTCTGGCTTTTGCTTCAAGATACCTCCCTCCTTCTTGGTACCTCAATGGCTTTACTACCTGCCTTTAAAATGAAATTTTGGAACTTAGGTGGTAATGGACAAATTCTTGTTGGTTGCCTTGCAGCAATTGCTTGTATGTTTTACCTTGGTGGTAAAGTGGACGATTCTGTTATAATTCCACTTATGCTTTTAGCAAGTGTATCCGCAGGCGCAATATGGGCAGCCATTCCCGCAATATTCAAAGCAAAGTTTAATACTAACGAATCATTATTTACTCTTATGATGAACTATATTGCACAGAGTCTTGTATCTTTATGCATTACAATTTGGGTTAAATCTGGTTCTGGTGTTTTAGCTCCAATTTCTTATGGTAATATTCCTGATATTGGAAACAAATATTTATTACCAATCATTTTATTTGTAGTAATTACAATTTTAATGCATGTTTATCTTCGTTCATCAAAACATGGTTACGAAATTACTGTTGTTGGTGAAAGCATTAACACAGCAAAATATGTAGGCATTAAAGTTGATAAAGTTATCATCAGAACAATGATTTTATCAGGTGCAATTGCAGGTCTTGTAGGTTTTGTCCTTGCAGGTTCAATTAACCACACAATAAGTACATCATCAGCAAACAATATGGGCTTTACCGGTATAATGGCTACTTGGCTTGCAGCATTTAACCCATTAATTATTATACTTACAAGCTTTTTCATCACCTTTATTTCCAAAGGTATGGTAGAAGTTAGAAAGACTTTTATGTTTACAAATGATTCAATATCTAACATTGTTGTTGGCGTTGTTTATTTTGCTGTAATTATTTGTTCATTCTTTATTAACTACAAGCTTGTATTCAGAAAAAAAGAAAAGGAGGAAATTAAGAGATGACAGTTACATTCTTAATGAGTGCTATTGCAATTGGCACAGTTCTTCTTTTCGGTTGCATTGGTGAAACGATTACAGAAAAAGCAGGTCACTTAAACCTTGGTATTCCTGGAATAATGTGTACCGGTACTGTTGGTGGATGTCTTTTTGTAAGTTTATATATGAATAGCCTGGAAATAGCTGAAAATGCATCATGGTTATTGCTAATTTTATCCTCTGTTTTTGGTGCATTTCTTTTTGCATCTCTCACAGGTGCAATTTATGCAGTAATGACAATTACATTCCGTTGTAACCAAAATATCACAGGTCTTGCAATTACAATTTTTGGTAACGGCATAACACAATTTTTGATGCACTCATATGTTGATAAAAGTAATTTTTCTACAGCAGGCAAAATAATTGCTAAATGCTTGCCATTTGCCGAAAACTCTGACGGTATTGTTAAAGTATTATTTGGCCATGGATTTTATGTATATTTAGCAATCATTATTGCTTTGATTACTACCTTTATTTTTAATCGAACTAAGGTTGGTCTTAACCTTCGCGCAATAGGTGAAAATACTGCAACTGCCGACGCAATGGGTGTTAATATCACACTGTATAAATATATTGCAATTTTAATAGGTAGTGGTATAGCCGGCTTTGGTGGCGTATTCTATATTATGGACTATGTTAAGGGTAGTTGGGAAAACGCATCTACCATTGAGGCGTTCGGTTGGCTTGCAATCGCACTTGTTATTTTCACATTGTGGAAGCCAAATATTTCAATAATTGGTTCATACCTTTTTGGTGCATTATATATTTCAGCTTTTGTTTTTGGAAATATTTCATTTTCAGGACGTGAAATTTTAAAAATGTTACCATATGTAATCACAATCGTTGTTTTAATTGTTACAAGTATGATGAACAAAAAAGAAAACCAACCACCTGCTTCACTTGGATTATCATACTTTAGAGAAGATAGATAAAAGGAAAGATTATTATGAATAATAAATATGATGTAATTATTATTGGTGCAGGTCCATCAGGCATTTTCTGTGCCTATGAATTACTTGCTAAAAAGCCAGATATTAATATTTTAATGATTGAAAAAGGACGTTCAATTGAAAAAAGAATGTGTCCTAAACGAACAACTAAAAAATGTGTTGGTTGCAAACCTTGTTCTATTACAACAGGCTTTGCAGGTGCAGGCGCATTTTCTGATGGAAAACTCTCACTTTCACCTGATGTTGGTGGTCATTTACCTGAAATTCTTGGTTATGAAGAAACTATGGGATTATTAAAAGAAGCAGACGATGTTTATTTAAGCTTTGGTGCTGATACAAATGTTTATGGCGTTGACAAACGTGCTGAAATAGAAGAAATTCGCAGAAAAGCAATCAATGCTAATCTTAAACTGATTGAATGCCCAATTCGCCATTTGGGAACTGAAGAAGGTTATAAGATTTATGGCAGACTTCAAAAACATCTTGAAGATAATGGCTGTAATATTATTTTTAACACAATGGTATCTGATATTATCATTGAGGATAATCAGGTCAAAGGTGTTGTTGCTGGTGGAGAAACATATTATTCTGACAAGATTGTTGCAGCAGTAGGTCGTGAAGGTGCAGAATGGCTTAGTCATATCTGTAAAGACCACGATATTGAAACTCAAGTTGGCACTGTTGACGTTGGTGTTCGTGTTGAAGTTCGTGATGAAGTTATGAAATTCTTAAACGAAAATCTTTATGAAGCAAAGCTTGTTTACTACTCTCAGACTTTTGATGATAAAGTAAGAACTTTCTGTTCTAACCCTTCCGGCGAAGTTGCAACTGAATACTATGATAATGGTCTTGCTGTTGTTAATGGACATGCTTACAAATCTGCTGAATACAAAACTAACAACACAAACTTTGCACTTCTTGTATCAAAGAATTTTACAAAACCATTTAAATCACCTATTGAATATGGTAAACAGATTGCACAGTTAAGTAATATGCTTTGTGATGGTAAAATTCTTGTTCAGACTTATGGCGACTTTAAACGTGGAAGAAGAACTACACCGGAAAGACTTTGCAGAAACAATCTTATCCCTACACTTAAAGATGCTGTTCCAGGTGATTTATCGCTTGTATTCCCTCATAGAATTATGGTTGATATTGCAGAAATGCTTGAAGCACTTGATAAGGTTACGCCTGGTATTGCAAGTGATGAAACACTTCTTTATGGTGTTGAGGTTAAGTTCTATTCAAATAAAGTTGTTGTTGATACAAACTTTGAAACTAGTGTTAAAGGTCTCCACGCAATCGGCGATGGTGCATCAGTTACACGTGGACTTATGCAGGCATCATCAAACGGTATAAGCGTAGCAAGAAGTATTCTTGAAACATTATAATTAAATAAAAAAGGGACTGTATTCAGTCCCTTTTTTGAGGTTGAAATGGGGGGTGGATAAAATGGTAAGAGATTTAACAACGGGTAATCCAGCAAAAGTACTTGTAAAATTTACAATTCCAATGCTAATTTCTGTTATGTTTCAGCAATTATATAATATTGCTGATAGTATAATTGCAGGTCAGTTTCTTGGTGGCGACGCACTTGCATCAATAGGTATTTCATATACAATCACAATGATTTATATGGCTATTGCAAACGGCTCAAACATTGGTTGTAGCGTTGTTATTTCACAATTTTTCGGTAATAAGAATTACTCGAAAATGAAAACCTGTATTAGTACATCCCTTATTTCAATTTTATTTTTAAGCATCGTTTTAACGGTATCAGGTCTATTTTTTTCATCACCTTTACTTGTTAAATTAAACACTCCAGATACTTTATTTAATGCGTCTTCTGATTATCTTAATATCTATACTTCAGGTCTGTTATTTTTATTTTTATATAATGTATGTACAGGTATTTTTACTGCTTTAGGTGATTCAAAAACTCCCCTTTTCTTCTTAATTTTATCCTCTGTATTTAATGTGACGCTTGACTACATACTTGTTAAATTTACTAGTTTAGGTGTTTCAGGTGTTGCCTGGGCTACATTTATAGCACAAGGACTCGCATCACTATTATCATTTATTACATTGATACTACGGATTAAAAAGCTTAATTGTGGCAAAGTAGAAATCTTTTCATTTGAAATACTAAAAAAGATACTTTTTGTTGCAATTCCAAGTATATTGCAACAAAGTTTTGTTTCGGTAGGCAATATTTTCATTCAAGGTCTCGTAAATACCTTTGGCGATATTGTTGTTGCAGGTTTTTCAGCAGCAGGTAAACTAAATACATTTACAATTACAACGCTTACTGCTCTTGGCAATAGTATGTCAAGTTATACTGCACAGAATGTTGGTGCAGGCAAGGTTGAACGAATAAAAAAGGGAGTAAAATCTTTATATATTGTTTCTTTTGTGATTACAACTCCCCTATTTATTCTCTACAATTTCTGCCCTGATATTATGATGCGAATATTTGTTAACAGTAATGATGTTGCTATTATTAATGCTGGTGTTGCGTTTTTAAAAACAGTTGCACCATTTTACTTATTTATTTCAATTAAACTTATAATTGATGGTGTACTTCGTGGTAGTGGTGCTGTTAATATATTTATGGTTTCAACCTTCTCTGATTTACTTTTGAGAGTTGTACTTTCATTTTTATTATCGCCAATATTTTTACAGCAAGGCATCTGGTACTCATGGCCTATCGGATGGCTTTTCGCTACGGCAATTTCGTGTATATTCTATTTTACAGGAATGTGGAAGAAAAATATTATAAATCTTACAGATAAATAGGGTAAAATTTATGCTTATTACTTTACAGAACATCAACAAAAGTTTTCTTGACAAAAGCATATTAAAAAATGTAAACCTAACCATTAATGAAAAGGACCGTATAGGACTTTTAGGGATTAACGGCGTGGGTAAAACTACTCTGCTCAATATTATTTCTGGCTCACTTGAATATGATGAAGGTATGCTTGCAACTAAACCAAATATCCGTATTGGTTATTTAAGACAAAACGAGGCACTTGACACCTCAAACACACTTCGCGAAGAAATTCAAAACGCTTTGAAACTTGCCTTTAATACAAGAAGACAACTTGAAGAAATATCAAAGAAAATGTCAGTTGCAAATACTGATGAATACGCTTCACTTTCAATTGAGTACGAACGACTTACAAACATATATGATGCTTGTGATGGTTATAATGCAGAAGTTCGAATCAACACAGTACTCAATGGTATGGGCTTTGGCGAATTTAATCTAGATGGTAGTATTTCTGTGCTTTCTGGTGGAGAAAAAACACGATTTGCGCTTGCAAAAATCCTTGTTGAAAACCCTGATTTACTTATTCTGGACGAGCCCACAAACCATCTTGATTTCAGTATGTTAAACTGGCTTGAAAACTATCTCGAATCATACAAAGGTGCAGTTATTATTGTTTCTCATGACAGATATTTTCTAAATTCTGTCGCTTCTGATATATGTGAAATCGAAAATGGTGAATTAGTGCGCTATAAAGGTGGATACTCTTCATTCTTAAAGCAAAAAGAAGAAAGAATTAAGACGCTTACAAAGGAATACGAAAAGCAACAAAACGAAATTGAACAGTTACGCGATTATGTTCGTAAAAATCTTGCAAAATCCAGCAGTATAAATAGCGTTGGTTCTCGCGTTAAAGCACTTGAAAAAATGGAATTAGCCGCTAAACCAAATCCAAAAGCTAAGGATTTACACATTTCTTTTCCTTTTGATATTGAACCACACAAAACTATTCTTGAATGTAAAAATTTAAAAATCAATGTTGGAAGTGGGATAGATAAAAGGACTCTTTTCGAAAACTTTAATCTTGAAGTCAGCCGTGGCGAAAAAGTGGCTTTTGTAGGTAAAAACGGTGTTGGTAAATCTTCATTACTTAAAGCAATTCTCAAAAAGATGACTTATGAGGGTGTTGTGCGTTGGGGTGGAAATGTAAAAATTTCTTACTTTGACCAAGAGTTGTCATCGCTTGACCTTAATATGACCGTACTTGAAGCAGTTCATCGTAAATTTCCTACTAAAACTGAATATGAAATCCGTAGTATGCTTGCTCGTTTTCTTATTGAAGATGAAGATGTATTCAAACGCATTCGTGAAATGAGTGGTGCTAATAGAGCTAAAGTTGTGTTGTGTATAATTACCTTTGAACGCTCGAATGTGCTTGTTTTAGACGAGCCTACAAATCACCTTGACTATAAGGCAAAAGAGGCGTTAGACTTAGCTTTAAGTCAGTATGAAGGTACTATAATCATGGTTACGCACGATAGATATTTACTTAACTCTGTCCCCACTAAAATTATTGAAATGAAACCACAGGAAATCATTGTTTACAATGGTAATTATGATTACTATAAGGAACATTCGGTAATTGATGAAGAAAAAGTTTCTGTTATAAAAGAAAAAAGCGACTCAGCTAAAGCTTATGACGAGTCGCGAAAAAATAAAGCAGAAGATAGAAAACGTCGTGCTAAACTTATGAATATTGAAAAAGAAATGTCAGCACTTCAAACTGAAATTAACAATTTGAAAGAACTTTGTAACGACCCTGATATTTCAAGTGATTATACTAAACTTTCTGAAATCCTTGAAGAAATTAAGACAAAAGAAGAATCACTTGAGGAACTCGAAACATTATGGCTTGAGTTAGCATAAATATTCATATTAAAGGCCTGCCGGTGGTAAAGATGAATGTTCAGATTTACTTACCGGCATTTTTGTACCATAAAGACGACAACCATTAAATATCTTTTGGTTACCTATTTTGTTACGTATTCCATTAAGCGTATTATCAATAACGCATATCTTTTCGTGAGTATCTATATCAAAATCAATATGAAGTTGTTGATAATTTTCTTCTTTCACAAGATTATAAGTTCTTACGGTTAAGGCACGAATATTTCGTTTCCATATATGTTTTTGAAATAAAAGTTTTTGTGAAATTTCATATATTTCTTTTGCGTTATGTGTAGGAAATTCAAGGTTATCTGAGTACTGTTGAACTGTTAAATCATCCTCTTTTATTGCCAATTGAACACCTGTTGCAAGTAAGTGTTCTCTTCGCAGATTTTTAGAAACTTTTACAGATAGCTCTGCAACTACTCTTTCTGCCTCATATACAGACAATAGACTTTCCATACAGGTTATTCCCCTGCTTATGCTTTGTGGAATAGGTTTACTGTCAATATGTGAAACAGGTGAAAAATCCAACCCATTTGCATAAGCCCACAAATCAAACCCATTTTTACCAAGTATTTTCTTCATAAATTCAGGTTGAGTACAAGCTATATCTCCAATAGTAATTATTCCATATTTCTGCAAAGTTTTGAATGTTCTTCTGCCTACAAAAATCATTTCATTTGCATTAAGACACCATACTTTTTCTTTATAGTTCTCTTTTGAAATCACGGTTGTAGCATCAGGTTTTTTCATATCACTACCAAGTTTTGCGAAAACCTTGTTAAAAGAAACACCAACTGATATTGTAAGACCTGTTTCTTCTCTAACGCTGTTTCTGATTTCTTCGGCAATAGTAAATCCATCGCCAAAAAGATTTACACTACCGCTTACATCAAGCCAACACTCATCCATTCCAAATGGCTCAATTAAATCGGTATATCTTGAATAAATACTTTTTACCTTTTCAGAATAATCATAATAGGCGTCAAAATCAGGTCGTACAACTATAAGATTACCGCATTTTCGCCTTGCTTCAATTATAGTATCGCCGGTTTTTACACCAAGTATTTTCGCAGGTTGAGATTTTGCGAGGACTATTCCGTGGCGGTCATCTTCACTACCGCAAACTGCAACACATTTGCCCTTTAACTTGGGGTTTTTAACACATTCAACAGATGCGTAAAAGTTATTCAAATCACAATGCAGAATAATTCTTTTCATAAAAATCCCCTTTGTTATTTTATGAAACAATTATATCGAACATTTGTTCTGTTGTCAACACAAAATAAGAATTACCATAAAATATGCACCTCTTGTTATTCAGAAAATATAATGAATACAGGAGGTGCTATATGAATACTTTTGTCATTATGGCGCTTGTAGCAACGCTTGGCACCTGGTTTGTAACTGCATTAGGTGCTGCCACGGTAGTTTTATTCAAATCTACTAATAAGAAATTACTAAATATTATGCTTGGGTTTGCGTCAGGTGTTATGATTGCGGCAAGTTTTTGGTCTTTATTGCAGCCTGCCATTGAGCGTGCAGAATCCATATTGAATACTCCTGCATATTTTGTTGTAACTGTTGGATTTCTTTTTGGTGCAACATTTATGTGGGCGTCTGATAAAATAGTTACATTTGCGAGAAATAGGGCCAACAATCCAAAATCTCAACCTAACGAAAAACTCCAACGAATAATTATGCTAATTCTTTCAATAACACTCCATAATATACCTGAAGGATTAGCAGTCGGCGTTGCATTCGGCGCACTTCAAAACAATTTTTCTACTGAAAATCTTATGGGTGCAATATCGGTAGCCGTTGGTATTGGCTTACAGAATTTCCCCGAAGGTGCAGCAGTTTCAGTACCTTTAAGACGCGAAGGATATTCAAGAAAAAAGAGCTTTTTATACGGTCAGGCATCAGGTATGGTTGAGCCAGTTGCTGGTGTAATTGGTGCTCTGTTAACAGTATATGTTGAAACCATTCTCCCCTACGCTCTTTCCTTTGCTGCAGGTGCTATGATTTTAGTTGCAGTACACGAACTTATACCTGAATGTCAAAAAAATCAGAAAATACAACCATATTTCGCAACAATGGGAATTGTTTCAGGCTTTGCTACTATGATGCTATTAGATGTTATGTTGGGATAAAAATAAGGGATACCAGACGGTATCCCTCTATTCTTGAATTTTTGGTGCGAGTGTTCATAAGGGATTTACTCAAGATATAAGTAATACCGGCTTCAAACATAGTATTCTACGCTCCCTACCTTGCTTAAACAGAGTAAAAAGAAAGGACAAATACTATGAAAACTAATAATGTTTCTTATAGACGAGTTGGCGATTATCTCATTCCTAACCTCATTCTCCCGCCCGAAGAAGCAAATATTACTCTTGGCAAATGGGGTGTGTTGCATAAGGATTATCTTCTTAACCACAAAAAAATTGTGTTTGCAACCCTACTTGCCGAGGGCAAACTGTATCAATACTGTTCTGAAAAGGAAAAGCAGGCACAGCAAATGTTTGATATTCTTGTAGAAAAAATGAAAGAAATAGAGGGCGTAACCGAACAGTTAAAAGAAGAAAATCAGATGGAATGGATATGCTGTATGCAAAACATTGAGGCAAGAGCGAGAGAGATTGTTATAACAGAACTAATATACAACTAAACAATCTATGATATAACAATTAGCAAAAAAGTAGTCAGCATTTCTGTTGACTACTTTTTTGCTAGGGAGCATATTCTACCGTCAGAAAAGGTGTTTGCTTACAAGTTAAAGCTTGAAGCAATTGCTCGTGCATTATGGCCTGATACTTTAGCAGAATGGAAAGATGAGCAAGTGCAGAAAGAATTTGCAGAATGGTTAAAACAGAAGGAATATAAGGAGAATTTAAAAATGAAGAATAAAAATATAGCATAATTATTTTTAGGGTGTAACACCGATTTAATCGGTGTTACACCTTTTGTATTAAGGTGAGTAATACTATTAATTAATCATTAAAATTTTTTTGTTTCTCATTGAAGTTTTGAATTATTTAATATAGCCTATGTCTATTATGTATAGTTGCGAATGCTCTTTTTATTGAAAACCGTATTAACATTAAACTTATTCGCATTCATTTTTATATTTACTATAACAAAAAAGAATTCATAATAAGATTTGAGGATTTCATCAAATATCTGTTGACATATTTATCCAAATAATATATACTTGTCTTGGTTGTTCATATATGAACAATACGAGAACGATTTTGTTAGTATATGAACAAAACAAGCGGAATGTCTGGAGGAATTTAGTTATGATGGAAATAGTAACAATTACAGGTCAATCATTAGAAGATTTTTTTCGCCCCAAAGTACCTCAGGGATTAGTGAAACCTCTTGTTAATAAATTGAAAGTTTTAAAAACTTATGGGCGCGAATGTATCGGTGCATTTGTTTTTCCGAGTGACAATATATTTCATTTTGAAGTTACGGACCCTGATATCCCAGAAGGTGCTGATGTGTACATATCATTTATAGATATTGGCAATCTTATACTTATCGTTGAAGTTTTAACATTTCAACTGAACAATAATAAGTAAGGAGGTAAGTGAAATGAAAACTATTGATAGCTTAATAATGCCCAAGGATATAGGTGGAGTCGGCAGAGGTGACTCTAGTTACTTAATATTACAACTTATGAAATTACGTAATAGAAAAGGGATGACACAGAATCAGCTTGCAAAGCAGATTGATGTTTCACACACAACAATTGCAAGAATAGAAAACTTTTCAATGCAACCTACGTTAAAAATGTTAACTCAAATTTTGGATGTATATGGGATGACTTTAGAAATTGTACCGAAGAAAAATGAAGTAGTGCCATCGTTTGAAAATAATACAAAAGAAATTATAGAAAGTAAAAACAACCTTTCATCTCAAAACCTTATAAAAATAATGTCGAATTTCTATAAGAGAACAACATTACATACTGATAGTAAAAAAGATTATACTAGTTTTATAGACAAGGTTCTCACGGATTATATTCAAACACTAATATTATGTAATGTGGATGATTATATTTTAAACAGAGTTAATAGATTCAATAAATATATTAATATCATACTGAGTGAATATTGTTGTGGAAGACATAATTTAGCTTACGAAATTTTCAAAGAAGCTTTATTGGCATGCATAGATATTGAGGTATTTATAAAAGATATGTCCAACAACAGCGTATTATATCGGGGTAGGAAAAAGAAAAATAAGAAATATAGTAAACAAGAAATGTTTCATATTCCGTTTGAAAGTCGATATATCGTTTCTACCCAAAGATATAGTTTTCCAGGACTTCCATGCTTGTATTTAGGTAGTTCATCAGAGATTTGTGCGACTGAATTGAATGAAAATATAACTAATTTAGCAATAGCAAGATTAATTTATCATGAAAATCTAGGAAAGCACAAAATATTGGATTTAACGAGTTTGTTTTTTGATTATTTTGCTGGTATATATGAAACTTGCATCGAAAAATTTTTGATTAATCTACCATTAGTGTTGGTTTGTTCTACTTATATAGATTATGAAAAAGAAGATGAGGCAAAATTTAAGAAAGAATATATTCTTCCACAATTATTACTTGAATACATAATCAATGAATCTATTTTAAAAGAAAATAAAGTAATTGGAATAAAATATTTTTCCGTTAAAGAAAACTTTTTGGAATACTTTGAAAAGGGTGATTTTTATAACATGCAAAAAATATGTAATTATGTTTTTCCAACAATGGATGCCAAAAATAGTGAAGGATATTGCACTCAATTAAACAAATTATTTGAAGTTGTTGAAATTATTGAATAAAAATGCAGGTAAATATATGATAAAAATATTTTTAAAATCTTGAAAATCGTTTACAATCCTAAATAATCGTAGTATGCACAAAAATTACATCTAACTGAAAGTTTTAGATTAAAGCTATAATATAATTTAGAATGAATGATTATATTATGAAATTACTTAAATTTTCATTAAGTATTATTTGTTGG
The DNA here is from genome assembly GCA_937892525.1 of uncultured Clostridia bacterium. GTDB lineage: Bacteria > Bacillota > Clostridia > Oscillospirales > Acutalibacteraceae > Fimenecus. The sequence continues at coordinate 6,887 of CALAEV010000030.1, read as the reverse complement.
TAAAAGCGTATAGTACCAAGAATAAAATGTGTAATACTAAAATTTGTTTTTGAGATTACAATAATTGGAAAGCAGCCATCTACATATTTGTTTTTGGTTGCTTTTCATTCTCTTTGCTTTTAATATCAAACCTTATCTTACCGCCTGAAGAAGAAAATATAAGACTTGGTAAATGGGGTATGTTACATAAGGATTATCTTTTGAAACACAAGAAAGTGGTGTTTGTAACACTACTTTCAGAAGGAATACTATGGCAGTACCTCGCTGATATTGATACTCAGGCACAACAGATGTTTGATAATCTTATAAAACGAATGAAAAATAGCGAAGGCGTAACAGAGAAACTGAAAGAAGAGAACCAAATTGAGTGGGTACGCCGTACACAAAACATTGAAGTAAGAGTATGTGAAATTATAAGTGAAAATTTGATATATAGATAATGAATACAGGTGTAGCAATTTTTATTTTGCTACACCTGTATTTCAATAATATTAACTTCAGCTTAACGGATTCTAAATTCATCCAAAAGAATTGCAGTTAATTCGTAGTTGCTTTCAATAAGGATGTCATATGCTTCAACTGGTCCTTTATGCTAATACATTGATTATGAATATACAAACTATGTAATCAGCAAACAATTTAATAGATTATATGCGCAAAAAAAGCTTAATATAACAGTTGTAATATTTTGCTGATGTCTGTAAAATCATTGGCCCAGATTACTTCAATATTTAAACGAGCAAAATGATTTGAAGCGACAAGTAAATCGTGTGTATCCATATTATCTTTTACTAGTATTGCAAAATGTTTACGTTGGGTTTTGCGAGTTATTTCTAGTAATCTTCGTATATTGGGGTCTGACAAACTGCATCCAACGAAAAGACATTGATTCTCTCTAAAAAATGACAACTGACTTGAAATTTGCCAACTATAAGGTTTGTTGTATAAATCATTATAATTCTCTTCTGTTAGGAATATTGAATTTGAGTAAATATTCTTTATATGTGATTTGGCTTTCACTTCTGGAAGAAATCCGTGAACATGATATATTGATATCAAATTATTGATGGTTCCATTCTCATTAAACAGTGTATTGTATTTTATTCCCTGTGTTTCTAAATGTCGTTCTAAGTAATCATCAAAATTATAGGTGAGAATTCTAAAATGTTTTTTAGCATGAGAATATTTAATAATTTCAATAAGTTCATCCATTTCTGATGAATGTTTTGAACCGATTGATGGATAAAGGCTTTGATGGATTGCCCAATAAAAATCAATATCATTATTATATAAGTCTTTACATAATTGCGCGGTTATCAAAGAGGAACTACCAACATTTTTCTTTACTTTATCAGTATCATGAATAACACCTTTTTTTCGAAGTTCAATTTCAAAATCTTGGAGTAATCCATCCCAACTTTTTGCACCTAGGTCAATTGAAATACCGGCACCTAAGACTAATGCAAAACACTCGTTGTTTTTGATTTCGTCTTTAAGTATGGCAATATTATTTTTATTTTTCTTTTCAAAATCTGTTTCGGTGATATAAAAATCAGTTAGTGTATCTTTAGTAGCAACAGTCTTATTAACAAAAAATGCAATAGTGTTTTGGTAGTCAATCGGGAATTCATCAATCCAGCTATCTACTACATTCTTGTCCCAAATTTCGATATTTATATTTTCGGTGTTTTTGTAGTTGATTTGCAAATGAGATGGATTGTTCTTTTCTATCTCTGAATATGTGATAATAACTAATCTAGTATTAGGAGGACAATTGTTTGCTTTTAGTTTTGCCAAGAGCTGTACTAATACACTGTCTATTCTATTATTTATTTGCATTTTAAATTCAAAGATAGTTGGTACCCCTGTTTCAAATCCGTTCTTTGCATATGCATCAAAAAGATAAACATCCGTTTTGGCTGTTTTGGATTCAATACGTGCTAGTTCTACATTGAATTCTATTTCTTTATTCATTTTTAAAGCTTTTTGTTGTAATATAGAACTTAAAAACTTTTCAAAAGCTAACCCTTTATATTGTCTACTTAATTCAGAAAAGAACGCCATCATAATCTTTGTTCCTCCAAATAGGATTGTTTTGTATTTCTCAATATACCATATTTCGACAAGTTTTTCAATGACTTATAAAGGTTGTAGCAATCATTACCATTCAAGAACAGTTTGAGTATTTTAAAAATTTATAATCAGAAAAAGTGCATACATTGAAAACAAAAACAAATGTGATATAATGTTCTTTAATGACAGCTTGTAATATGATATAAACTATAGACATAATATATAATTTTGGAGGTTTTTTTGTGAGTGAATATGTTAGTATTTGTGTTAATAAATTATCATTAATGTGGTTTAGAAACTATGTAAATGCTGATATTGTTAGTTTGTTTTTCTCAAAAAAAGATTTGTGTATTACTCCCGATTGTAAAATGGATTTGGAGGAAGAGGAAGATGTAAAGTATACCAAATACGAATATATGACTACTGTAAAAAAGGCAAAGGAAAGACTTGATGCTCGTGGTTTTGGTATCTCTAATTTAGAAAAGATTTTTAATTCAACTTTCATCCAAGCAATTGATTACTCCGCTTTTTTGTATCATTTAGGAGTGGATTTTGATGAACTTGAGCAAAAAGCTATGGAACGCTGTAAAAAAAATGTGTCCTTTAAAAAATGGAAAAATGCAATGCACAAAATCGTTTCTTATGAGTTGAAAAATGGTAATATAAACCATTATGACATAACTCCTGAATTAAATATAAGAACTGAGTGTGATAAGATAATATATCACTCGTTAAAAGATACCGATTCGGAATCGTTTTATGGTATTTTTACAGAATTCATCCATATAGCTTATATCTTTAGATTAATATTGGAAAGTTGCGATGACAACGACGATATAGTATTAGATTTCACAAATTTACAATATTGGGATAGCGATTGTATACCTAAAGCTTTATCAGCAACAGATGATGTAGAAAAAACCATTGTTCTTGTAGAAGGTACAAGTGATAAAGACATACTTGAATTTGCAATAAACCAAATATATCCTCATCTCTCGGATTTGTTCTATTTCATGGATTTTGATGATGAAAATGGAGCTAAAAGAGATGGCGGTACATCTTATGTAATTAAAAATTTGAAGACATTCTATTTTTCAAAGTTAAAGTCGAAATTTGTTGCAATATTTGATAATGACGCAGAAGGATATTATAGCAAATGTGCACTTTTACATGAAATAAAAAAATGGCCTAGTAATTTTAGAATTTTACTTTATCCCGACATTAAAATGTTTCATAAATATCCGACATTAGCACCAAACGGAACTACAACGTTAGATAGTATTAGTAGAAAAGCCTGCTCAATCGAATTATATTTGCCAGATAGTCTTATTAAAAATAATGGGACATATTTTCCGATTGAATGGGAATCACGCAAAAAGATAAAAATCGGAAACGGATACGAAGAATCATTATATCAAGGAGTAATATCACAAAAAGATGATATAAAGGTAAGGTTTCACCAATTACGCAAGGAAATTGAAAATGGTAAAAAGACATTTGTACATAAAGACTGGACAAGAATGAAACTATTATTAGATACAATTGTTTTCGCATTTGTAAATGAATGAAGGTGAATAAAAATGTTAAACATGCAGTTTTGGCGGAGTTCCTCAATTTATAATGATGTTACAATAACTACATACTACCTTGCAGAAAATGATACTTATTATTTTGTGACTTCAAACATATTTGATGTAATTGCTAAGTTGAATGGAAGCCTTGATAAAAAAGATGCTATTTCAATGCCAATTTCTAAAAATAAAATTCGCGTTTTTCAGAATAACATATGGGAAACAGTTGATGTTTTAACAAAAGACGATATTTTTGAAGTGACAAGTTTAAATTCTTTTCTAGGAGTAAAATGCTTTGAAGAATGGATAAAAAAACTATGTAACAAGGTTCCCGAGGATTGTATTTTATCAGTGAACAGCAAGGAGTATGAGTTTCTAAATTTAGCAACCAATAGATTTATGGAGCTATATGAGGAAATAAACAATTGCTCTTTTATGAATTTGAGTCCAGAAACAAGGTTGCATAAAATTAAGGATTTTTTCTCTGTATACACAGAAATGTTATCATATCCTCCAATAAAGGAGCATATAGATTTTGTTGAAAAAACTAGACCACCAATGGAATCGGTTATGGTTAGTGAACTTGTCAAATTCATAAGAAACATATTGGCTCACTTCCCATTCTTTACGACATGGGAAGAAATATATATTTCAAAGCAACTTATTAATTGGGCAAGCGAAGGACGTTCAATTGACAAATTTCTAAAAAAGTATCAGGGTCATGAAGAAATTCTATATAGATTTAAAGTGAACTCAACCGGCGAGTGGAGATATCCAACAATAAAATTCCCCAAAGTATATAATGATGATAAAATCCTTTTAAAAGATATAATAAACGAAAGAGATGGAATTTTACTTTGTGCGGTATTAATGTTTGAGGTAGTTTCGTCTCAAATTATATACAAAGCCGAATTGTAATAAGCTTTAACAAAGATTTTAAGCCACGCAATCCTAAATAGATTGCGTGGCTTTTTAGTTGAGATTAAGGACTATTATGTTGGCCCTGCTCCCATTAAGAAACCTGCGAGCAGTATGGAAATAAAAACAACGGGAATTAGTAGTAATATTAGGCCTGTTACAAATGTAGTTTTGCAAGGTAAATTTCTTTTCTTTCTATAAATTGAAAATCCTAACAATACAAATCCAGAAACTAATCCAAAAGTTGGAAGGAAAACACCAACTACTAGCCAAAAATCAAAATTGTCAATCATCAAAAATAGTGCAAGAACTAACGCAACGGCTACACATATCATATATGTTGACCTGCGTTCAATTCTTTTCTTTTCAACTAATTCAAAAACATTTTTTATAGCATTAGTAGTATCTTGCTCGCTTATAGTGTCAACAATAAGTTCTGCTTTCATAACCTCGAGAACACTTACATTTAACGCTGTTGCTAATGGCTCAATAGTATTAATGTCAGGCAATCCTATGCCACGTTCCCATCGAGATATAGCCTTGTCTGTTACATGTAACTTTTCAGCTAAGTCTGATTGTGTTAAACCTAGTTCTTTTCGTTGAGTAGCGATAAAATTTCCTAGTTTATGGGCATCCATAAAATGCACCTCCTTTCACACATAGTTTAGCATTATAGCATATTCAAATCAACCGATGCTTAATTTAGATATATATTTTATTGGTAAATGATTCGTTTACTTCACTGTAAATTATGTGTCTATAAATGCAAACTGTTCCAATGACATTGAAAATATTAAAATCTAACTATATAATAGCATTGTGAAATTTCACAGTGGATACTGAGGTGAGCAAGAATTGAAAGTTAAACTTTCTGTTAGCAACGAACGTTATGAAGAAATAAAGAAATTGCTATTAGAGCGAGGAATTAAAATTGACGATAATGCTGAGCTTGTTTTAAGCGAAGCTAACAGATACAATGATAATTTGATTGTTAGAGATACTGTGTTAAATGAGCGTATTATTCTTCCGGTTGAAGAAATTGCTTATTTCGAAACTTACGGTCACATCGTAGAAGTTCATTCAGCAAATAATACATATCATGCAACAGACAGGTTATACTGCATTGCCAATACTCTTGACCCTGATAAGTTTTTGCGCATCAGTAATTCTGTAATAATCGCGAAAGATAAAGTTAAAAAAATCACACCAACACTTGCCATGAAATTCATATTAACTATGACAGATGGACGAAATGTTGATGTTACAAGAAGCTATTATTACATTTTCAAAGAAAGTTTTGGCATTTAATGAAAGGAGTCTAAGTTATGAATTTACCAGTATACATTCTATTTCTTTTAGGTATGATAGTTGTATTAACCTGTATCTGTGTAGTGTATTGTTGGTTGTATAAGAAAAAAATCAACTTGGTTTTGAAAGGTGCAAATACGCATAATAAGACAATGCCCGCCCCATTTAAAGTAGTTAGCTTGCTAATCATAGCGTTTCTTCTTTTCGCTATTTTTATTAGCTTTATAATCGGTTACGGAATGGGATATCGTTATCTCGATAGCGATTCGGAAGGACAAATTGATGTTCAAACCCTATATGGTAAGATAACAGAAATTGAAACGGATACTATTACGGTAGATGGCTTGCAACTTAATGGTGAAGATCATCGTGCTGAATTTACATTTCAATTATATGAAGGTTTGATGATTGAATGTAATGACGCACAAATTTCTGCTTCCGATTTGAATGAAGGAGATTTTGTATCTATTATTCTTTTAACCGACCTAGCTGGAGTAGAAGATGTTTTCAAAATCTATTTGATTAGAAACTAACTCTTCGTTGTCCGTAGGAAATCAACGGACGAGGGTTTAGATAATAAAATAGCCTGATTAATAGAAAATGTTTTTTTACTAAACCAAGTTTTTTAACCGATATTTTAATCGCACGCAAACCTCTTTTAAAGTTTCTGAATTACAAATAGCATTTTATTATGAATTATCAGAACAACTAATTGAATAAGAAAATCTTACCTGTGGTGTCGGGAAAAACCGACACCACTTTTTCTTTTTCGGGAAAGTTCTTGACAAGTAAACAAATGTTCTTTATAATAGTAAATTGGTAAATAATGTATTTGCCCTACAACTAAATATTATCTGAAACACATATTTTTACTTATTGGCTTTATGCCAACACATATTATCTGACCGAAAAAGTATAGTCCGATACTCGGTTAGTAACATACGGACAATCAGAGCTTAAAGTTTAAGCCGTTACATAGTTTCAGTGCAAACTGTGCGAGAGGATGAAATGTCCTCC
>CALAEV010000029.1 GCA_937892525.1 uncultured Clostridia bacterium | reverse complement strand
AAATGCAGGAACTTCTTATTACAATCGTTAAAGGACTTGTTGAAAATCCTGACGCTGTTTCTGTTACTGTTGACGAAGTTGACGAGCGTGGTATCGTTGTATATCATCTTCACGTTGCTGAAGAAGATATGGGCAGAGTTATTGGTAAACAGGGCAGAATTGCTAAGGCTATTAGAACAGTAGTTAAAGCAGGTGCAACACGCACAGGTGAAAAAGTCCAGGTCGATATCGACTAATCAATTACATTGGGCAGACTTAGTCTGCCCTTTTGTAACTTGTAGGGTATAACCCAAAAGGTGTAATTTTATGATTAAAGAATATTTAGAATTAGGACAAATTGTATCAACCCACGGTATTAAAGGCGAAGTGCGTTTTAACCCTTGGTGTGATACTCCTGATTTTGTAAAAAAATTCAAAACTTTATATTTTGATAATAAGGGTGAGAATAGCATAAAAGTAGTTTCAGCTCGTCCTCATGGTAACGTCGCAATTCTATTGCTTGATGGAATTGAAGACATTGATAAAGCAAAAGCACTCAAAAATAAAGTGCTTTATATGAAACGTAGTGATGCTAAACTTCCTAAAGGCACTTGGTTTATTCAAGAACTTTTTGACTGTACCGTAATTGACGAAAATACAGGCAAAACTTTAGGCACAATCTGTGATGTAAGTGAAACAGGTGCAAATGATGTATGGCACATTAAAACCGAAAAAGGTGAAGTGCTTATTCCTGCCATTAAACAGGTGGTAGTATCTGTTGATGTTGAAGAGGGAATTATTAAAATCAATCCTATAAAAGGACTTTTTGACGATGAAAATTAACATAATGACACTTTTCCCCCAGATGTGCGAAACTGTGCTTTCAGAAAGTATTATTGGTCGTGCAAGGGAAAAGGGATTAGTAGAAATAAATTGCATAAATATAAGAGATTACACAGAAGATAAACATCGTAGAGTTGATGACGCGCCTTACGGTGGTGGTATGGGTATGCTTATGCAGACAGTACCTATTGCAAACTGTTATAAAGCAATCTGCGAAAAAAGTGTTAATAATCATCTTATATATATGTCACCTTGTGGTGAAGTTTTAACACAAGAAAAAGTAAAAGAGCTTGCAAAGATGGAAGAAATCACTATTCTTTGTGGTCATTATGAAGGCGTGGACCAACGAGTTATTGACTCTCTTGTAGATGAACAGATTTCAATAGGGGATTATGTTCTTACAGGTGGCGAGTTACCTGCATTAGTGCTTGCTGACTCAATCTCAAGAATGTTAGAGGGCGTTCTTCCAAATGACGAGGCAAAAGAACTTGAAAGCCATTATAACGGACTTTTAGAGTATCCTCAATACACAAGACCTTATGAGTGGAATGGTATGAAAGTTCCAGATGTTCTAATGTCAGGTCATCACGAAAATATTGATAAATGGCGTCGTGAACAATCTCTTTTAATGACACAGAAATATCGTCCTGATATGCTCGGTACTGCAGAACTTACAGATAGTGATAAGAAATTTCTGGAAAAACAGAAAAAATCTTAAATTTCTGTTGAAATATGTAAATTTATATTATAAAATAAATATATAAATTTATTTGGATGGCGAAACTATGAAAACAATGAATAAACAATCAATGTTCAAGTTAATAGTTGTAATCTTGTCAGTGCTTTTTCTTGCTACTGCTATAACAAGTGTTGTTCTTGCTGTGAAATATTCTAACAGTAATAAAGAACTTGCAGAGCTTAATAGTCAACTTGAAGATGGTAAATCCAAGTTAGATGAACAAATTTCTGCAAACGAATCGCTTAAAGAAGAAAACAGTAGTCAGGCAGAGTCTTTTAGCCAGCAATATGAAAAACAGAGTAAAGAAAATCAAAGTAAGGTTGATGAACTCAATAAAAAGATTAAAGACCTTAATAAACAACTTGCGGCAAAAAAGAAACCTGTAATGCCAACTCCAACACCTTCAACAGGAAAAACTGTTTATTTAACATTTGATGATGGACCGTCGTCTTATACGCCGCAAATTCTCGATACTCTCGATAAATACGGTGTAAAGGCGACTTTTTTTGTTAAAAATGGTGGTAAATATAATTATTTAATGAAAGACATCGTAAATCGTGGTAACGCAATCGGTTTGCACACATATTCACACGATTACAAAAAGATTTATTCATCAGATACAGCCTATTTTAACGACCTTAATAAGATTTCGGATTTAGTTTATGAACAGACTGGTGTGCGCAGTAAAATTATACGTTTTCCTGGTGGTACAAGTAACACAGTAAGCAAAGAACACTCAAAAGGTATTATGACAAGACTTTCAAAATCTGTTACAGAACAGGGTTATGTTTATTTTGACTGGAACTGTGATAATGGCGATGCTGCAGGTGCAAATACTGTTCAGAAACAGTTAAATAATTGTAGCAAATATCCAAAATCTGCATCAACAGTTGTTGTTTTGATGCACGATACTAAAAGCACAACTCGTGACGCATTACCAAAAATCATTGAATATTACAAGAGTTGTGGTTTCCAGTTTGGCGTTTTAACTACGTCTTCACCAAGAATTCAGCACAGAGCAAATAATTAGTTTCATTCATATAGTGTTGTCAATTTACACAAACTTGAATGTTGAAAATTTCTTGTTTTTGTTTTTATAACTGAAATATTGTTTTTAAGTCAAAAGTCAACTTTTTTTCGTTGACGGAGACAAGTTTTGTGGTATAATATAGTAGTAACAAAGGTGTTTCTATCTGTTGTTTTGAAATTTTATCATTTGGGAGAATGAATTATGTATACTAAAGATGTTGAAGTTAAAAATCAGGTTGGCTTACACGCACGCCCAGCAACTTTCTTTATTCAGAAAGCAAACGAATTTAAGTCATCAATCTGGGTTGAAAAAGAAGACAGAAGAGTAAATGCAAAAAGCCTTCTTGGTGTTCTTTCACTCGGTATTATGGGTGGCACAACAATCCGTATCCTCGCAGGTGGTCCTGACGAAGAAACAGCTGTTGACGAACTCGTAAAACTTGTTGAATCAGGTTTTGCTGAATAATCAAAAGCAACACGAAGCACACCGTTGGTGTGCTTTATTTTTTTATGTTTATATGTTATAATGTTGGGGTCGGCGTCCTCGACGACTCATATTAAAATGAACGGTGGTGAACTCTGTGAACGAAAAGCTTAGCATTTTACGTGAAAAAGCAATGAAATTGCCATTAAATCCTGGCGTTTATATAATGAAAAACAAACAGGGAAAAATTATTTATATCGGTAAAGCTAAAAAACTAAAAAATCGTGTTAGTCAGTATTTCGGTTCACAGAATAAACACTCTGTTAAAGTGCTTAAAATGGTTGAAAATGTTGACGATTTTGACTATATTCTTACCGATAGTGAATTTGAAGCACTTGTTCTTGAAGCAAGCCTTATAAAGCAAAATCAACCCAAATATAATATTCTTTTAAAAGATGATAAAGGTTATAGTTACATTAAAGTTACAAATGAGCCTTATCGCAAAATCTCGGCAGTATTGCAAAAAGATGATGAAACAGCCGACTATATAGGACCATTTACAAGCTCATATTCAGTTAAACAATCAGTTGATGAGGCAAATAAAATATTCAGACTTCCACAATGCAATAAATCATTTCCTCGTGACTTCAAAAAAGGCAAACCTTGCCTTAATTACCATATAAACAGATGTATGGGTGTTTGCACAGGTAAAATCTCAAAGCAAGAATATGACGAAGCAGTAAATGATGCTCTCGATTTTCTTAATGGTGACATTTCAAAGATTATTAAAGATTTGAAAGTTAAAATGAATACTTGTGCCGAAAATCTTGATTTTGAAAATGCATGTAAATATCGTGATAGGATTCGTGCCATTGAGAATATGCAGACAAAACAGAAAGTAGTTACCGAAACAGGTGACTCAAAAGATGTTTTTGCCCTTGCGTCAAATGAAAAAGATATTTGTATTGCAGTTTTGCGATATGATAAGGGCAGACTTTGTGATAGTGAACAGTTCTTTTTTGACGAAGACAAAATGGTCGAGAATATTCGTTGTAACTTCCTTATTCAGTATTACGGAATGAATCGTGCAGTACCTCATAAAGTGCTTGTTGATGATTTGTTTGAAGATATAGAACTTGTTGAACAGCATTTAACTCTTGTGCGTGGCAAAAAATGTATAGTTACCGTGCCACAAAGAGGCGAGGGGCTTAAACTTGTCAATATGTGTCGCGAAAACGCTTATGAAAAACTTGCACAGAAAAAAGGTAAAACATCAGGCGAAATTAAATCACTTGAAGAACTTAAAACTCTTTTAGGATTAGAAAAAATACCTGAATATATTGAGTCATACGACATTTCTCATACTGGCGGTGAAGATAATGTTGCAGGTATGGTGGTTTTCAAAAACGGCAAGCCATTAAAACGAGCATATCGCACATTCAATATTAAATCCTTTGTGGGACAAGATGACTACGGCTCAATGCGTGAAGTGCTGGAACGCAGATTTAATGAATATCTTTTGCATAAAGACAAAGATGCAGATGAGGGCTTTGGCAAAATGCCTGACCTGATACTGCTTGACGGTGGTAAGGGACAAGTCAGTGCAGTTAAAGAAATTCTTGATAAAATGAATATTGAAGTACCACTTTTCGGTATGGTTAAAGACTCAAAACACAAAACTCGTGCCATTACAGGTGATGGTGGTGAAATCGCAATAAACTCAACTCGTAGCGTGTTTACCCTTGTGTCAGAAATTCAGGAAGAAGTCCATAGATTTTCAATTGGATTTCATCATAAAAAGCATACTAAACGTGGTCTTGAATTATCACTTACTAAGATTGATGGTATAGGTGAGAAGAAAGCACAAGAGCTTCTTAAAATTTTTAAAACAATTAAAAATATAAAAGAAGCAACAGTTCTTGATTTAATGCAGGTAAAAGGCATAAATAAGGAACTTGCAGAAAAAATTTATAATTATTATAACGGAGAAAACAATGATTGATACAATAGTTTTTGATTTGGACGGAACACTCTTAAATACTCTTGAAGACTTGAAAGATAGCGTAAACTATGCACTTTCAAGGCAAAACTTTCCTTTGCGCAATTTAGCCGAAATCCGTTCATTTGTAGGTAACGGAATCCGTCTTTTAATGGAAAGGTCAGTACCACAGAATACAGACCCAGAAACATTTGAAATCTGCTTTAAGGATTTCTGCGATTATTACAAAATTCATATGGAGGACAAAACTGCACCTTACGAAAATATCAACGATATGTTGAAATCGGTAAAAAACGCAGGCTTTAAAACTGCAATCGTAACTAATAAAGCCGATTTTGCTGCACAGGATTTATGTAGAAGAATGTTTGGTGATACTATCGATTTGGTTGTAGGCAGTGTTGATGACCGACCAAACAAACCTGCCCCTGATGGTGTTTATTATGCACTCCAAGTCCTTAACAGTAAACTTGAAAACACCATCTTCGTAGGTGACGCAGATACTGATATTATCACGGCAAAAAATGCAGGACTTCCATCTATTGGTGTGCTTTGGGGATTCCGTGACCGTGAAATTATTGAAAATGAAGGGGCAGAATACATAGTAGAAACCGTAAAAGACCTTGAAAAATTGCTTATTTCATTAAAAAACGGTTGATTTTGACGGTTTTTTAATAAAAAATTTGACAAACAGACAGAAAAATGAGATAATGTCAATATATGTTGACAGGTTGGAGTAGATTATGAGAGTAATTACAGGTGAAGCAAGGGGCAGAAAACTTGTCACTTTAGAGGGCGAGGATGTTCGCCCTACAACTGACAGAGTCAAAGAGGGTATGTTCAATATAATCCAATTTGAACTTGAAGGCGCAAATGTTATTGACTTATTTGCAGGGTCAGGTCAGTTAGGTATTGAAGCCTTAAGCCGTGGTGCTAAACATTGTACTTTTGTAGATAGTGCAAATCGCTCAATTGAAGTTGTAAAACAAAATCTTAAAACTGTGGGCTTTGAAAAACGCGCAAGTGTATTTTGTGGCGACTCTAAAATGTATATTTCATTAAGTCGTGATAAATTTGATATCGCACTTTTAGACCCACCGTATAATAAGAATATTATTGACGCAGTTTTACCGTCAGTAGCCGAAAAGATGACAGACTACGGTGTAATCATTTGCGAAAGTGCACTTGATGAAACATTACCACAAACAGCAGGTGAGTTTGGGATACACCGTGAATATAGATACGGTAAAATAAAACTTACCGCATACAGAAAGAATAAGTGATAAATATGAAAACCGTTATTTGTCCCGGTAGCTTTGACCCGGTAACAAACGGACATCTTGATATTATTCGTAGAAGTTCAAAATTGTTTGATAAGGTTATAGTTGTTGTTATGAAAAATCCATCAAAAACAAACTTCTGTTTTACTTATGAAGAGAGAGCAGACCTTATTAAACGTTGTATTGTTGATTTTCCTAATGTGGAGGTTGACATTTATGAAGGACTACTTGCAGAATACGCACGTGAAAAAGGTGCAGTGGCAGTTGTAAAAGGACTTCGTGCCGTGTCTGACTTTGAATATGAATTCCAGCAGGCAC
>CALAEV010000028.1 GCA_937892525.1 uncultured Clostridia bacterium | reverse complement strand
ACGCAACGGTGGGTATGCTGCTGGATATGTGGGTAGAGGAAGAACTGAAGCCCGGCAATCTAAGCAACGGTACGGTAATGTCCTATCAAGGCACCGTCAACCGCATTAAGCAATTTCCCATCAGCAATCGAAAACTGAAAAGTGTGACTGCCGACCATCTGCAGACGTTCATGGATCAGCTCAGCTTCGGCGGAGTAAATCCGGACGGCACAACAGCGAAGGCACTCAGCAAAGGTTACTTGCGATTGTTCTCCGCCGTTCTGCAAAGCGCGTTTCGCTTTGCAGTATTCCCCAAGCGTATGATTTCCTTTAATCCGATGCAGTACGTCGTTTGGCGTGGGAAAAAGGATGATTACGAATTGTTCTCGGATGATAACGGAGATGTTGCTACCATACCGACGCTGACTCACGAAATGTATCTGAAGCTTGAGGATTTTCTAAAAGCAAAGGACAACCCCGCACTGCTCCCCATACAGATCGCATACTACACAGGACTTCGCATTGGCGAGGTCTGTGGCTTAACTTGGCAAGACGTAAATCTTGAAAAGCAGTACCTTACGGTACGCCGCAGTATGCGCTACAACAACGCAAGGCACAAAACCGAGATAGGGGCTACCAAACGCAGGAAAGTCCGCACGGTGGACTTCTGTGACACCCTGGCAGAGATTCTGCGAACAGCCAAACTTGAACAGCACAAAAACCGATTCAAATACGGCGAACTGTTCTGCCTTAACTACTACATTGAGGTTAAGGAGAAAGACCGTACATACTACGAGGTCTATACTATTCCGCGAAATGAGAAGACTCCCGAGGGATACAAGGAGATTTCCTTCGTGTGCCTAAGACCGGACGGAGCGTATGAATCGCCAAGCACCATCGGCATTATGTGTAAGCGAGCAAGCAAAAAGGTAGAGGGACTCGAAGGGTTTCATTTCCACCAACTGCGTCACACATTCACAAGTAATTTGCTCTCAAACGGAGCGGCGCCGAAGGATGTGCAGGAGCTTTTAGGTCACTCTGATGTCAGTACCACGATGAATGTCTACGCTCACTCTACAAGAGAGGCGAAGCGTACTTCCGCACGACTGCTCGATAAGGTAGTTAGCGGTTAGATATAAAAAGTTTCCCTTATTTTCGCTCATAAGGGCAAAAACAAGGGAAAATACATAACAGTTGAGTTTGTAATCAACGAAAAACCCAGTAATATCAAGGGTTTTTAGAGTATAGGACAGTTAATGTCTGATAAATTGGAATTTGTCTAACTAATCATTTCCAACTTTCACAATATTCTCACTTATTTCCTTAAAAACTGGGGCACAGTCAACACCACCTGATGTGCCATCTTCTTTGAAAATTACAACTACATAAGTTTTGTTGTTATGAGTAAAATATCCACAAAACCATGTGTGAGTAATTTCACGACCATCTTTAAACCAACCACTTTGCGCAGTAGCAGTTTTTCCGTGATTTGTAACTATTTCGGAATAAGCCTTGCTTGCGTTACCATTTGTAACAACACTTTCAAGTATTTGGTCTATTCTGTTTATTGTAGAGTCGTTTAATACGCGATATTTTTGTGGTAAATGTACCTTTTGAATGATTTCACCATTCTTATCAAAAATTCCTTTCATAAGCGTAGGCTCACGGTAATAGCCCCCATTTGCAAAACAAGCGTAGGCTACTGCCATCTGCACAGGGTTTACTAATAACTCGCCCTGACCAAAACAAAGATTTGCAAGGGCTTGAGGTGAAGTAATACTCTCACTTGATGGCAAAATGCCTGATTTAAGATTGAAATTATCGGCTAACTCAACGTTTTTTCCCAGCCCCAAAGACGAGCAAAGTGTAATTAACTTTTCTGCACCAACTTTTTGCCCTAATGCAATAAAATATGTGTTGCAAGATTGCTCCATAGCAGTTTTAAGATTAAGAAATCCGTGCGCAGTACTATTGTTACACCTGAAAACAGTGCCGTTAACATCAATGTTTCCTGTGCAGTTGTAAGAAAAATCAATATTGCTTTCAATTGCCGAAACTGCCACAAAGGGTTTAAAAACCGAACCAACAGTATAAGGTGTTAAAGCACGGTTAATAAAAGGGGAGTCAGTATTTTGAAGTGACGCAGATAAATCAGTTGGGTCAAATTCAGGTACAGATGCACTTGCCAGTATTTCACAGGTGTCGGCATCAAGCACAACACAAGCACCCTTATTTATATTTTGGTGCAGTAACGCATTTTCGGCTATTCTTTGAATATCAAGGTCAATAGTCAACTGAATTCCTGCAGGGGAGAGATAACCGTTTTTTTCAAACTCTATACTCTCGCCCAGAAGTATATGTCCTAAGGCGTCAACATTCCATTTCGCCTTAATTTCACCACTTTGTTGTGACAAATAACTGTCGTATGCTTTTTCAAGTCCCATAGCGCCGTTGCCATTTTCGTCAAGATGTCCTATTAAGTGAACGCAGGGTTGATTAGTGGAGTATCTTTCAACAATATCTGTGGAGCGAATATCTTGTTCGTCAAATTTCTGTAAGGTAGAAAAAACAGTAACCTGTCCCTTTGATAAACCTTCATATATTTCAGTTTTTTCACTATCTGTCACAAATTCTGAGATAGTATTAAAAGCACTTGTTGTAGGCAGACAAACTGTAATGTTATGGGATTGGCTATTCACAAGCCTTTGTCCCTTGCAATCATAAATCATACCCCTTGAAGTGCCAAGAGTTAAAGTTTTAGTGCTTGTACCCCTTGAGGCAGATTTTGTGTCCATTCCAAGCCCTATAATCCCTATATTGATTATTAGAATACCAAATACAACCATAAGTCCAAAAAATGAAATAGCAACTCTTTTGTGCATAAAAAATCACCCGTGTAAAGTTTTGACACGAGTGATTGTTTTTATAAGTATTTATGCTTTTTTCTTTTTAAACTTTTCTGCTAAATCAAATTCAGCAAATTTTGTGTTTTTGGTTTTTTCAATAATAGCTTTCATAATAAGATAGCCCATAATACCTGCAAATACACCAACAAAAACGCCACCAATAACATCTGTTACATAGTGTACCATAAGGTAAATTCTTGAAAGACCAACAAGGGCAGAGAATACAGGGAAAATCCAAGCAACTTTCTTGTTTTTCATAACAAGGAATATTGCAACGCCTAATTCAAATGCAGCAGTTGTGTGACCTGATGGGAATGACTTTTCACTTTCAATGTGTCCGCCTGCAAACTCATGCCAAGCCATAAACACAGGGTTGTCTGCATAGTAAATATAAGGACGAGGACGGTCAAAAAGTGGTTTCATAATAAGGTTAGTACAAATAGTTCCAACAAGGACTGCAAAAAGTACAGCCATACCAAATTTGCGAGTTTTCTTGAATGGAATTAAAAGAGCACCAACAACTGCCATTGGTGTAACAAAAGCCCCACCACCAAAGAAAGTAATAAACTCTGCTACAACATTCATAAAAGCGCTCTGAATTTGTTCGCCAAAGAATGTGAACACACTCATATCAAATGAGTCAAAAATTGAAAAATCCATATTCCAATCTCCTTTATGTAATTTATGACAATATTTTACAACAAATTTTAGCCTTTTTCAAGCGTTAAACAAAGTATATAATTGATTTTAAAACAAAAAAGCATTATAATTGATTTATAGAATAAGTTGGTGGGGGATTAGTATGAAAAAATCAACTAACCTTATTGGGAAAATAACTAACGGAGTCAAAACCGTTAAATCTAATTGGAAAACTGCACCTGAGGGCAGTTATGTGCCTTATAAAGAGATTGCAGCATATTCAATTGGTGGTGCAGGCGTATATTTCATTACTGCTATAGTGGGTATGATAGGTCTTAGTGCAGGCAGTATGATTGTTGGCGCATCTATTGGCATTACTGCTATGGATTTGCAGACAATGAATGTTATCTCAACACTCATTATGCTTCTTATTGCACCAACTCGAGCAATGCTTTTTGACAATACAAAAAGTAAAATGGGTAAATTTAGACCATACATATTGACTCTTGGATTACCAACTGCAGTTATAGGTACAGTTTTCGTGTATCTGCCTTATGAAACAATGGAATACAAAGAAAAACTTGTTGCAGTTTTTGTGTGCTATACCTTGTTGCAGTTCTTTTCGCCCTTTTATAGTTCAGCATATTCAGGGCTTGTTCAGGTTATGTCGGCAAACTCAAAAGAACGCTCATGGATTATTGAAATCAGTTCAATTATCTACTCTTTTGCACCAACAGTTATAAATCCCGTTATGCCACTTATAGGACCACTTGACGATATGAAAACCTACCGTATCGGTTTTCCTATATTCTGCACAATAGGTGTAATTGTAAGTATGCTCTGTGTTTTCGGTACAAAAGAGCGCGTTATTGTGCCAAAACAATATGTTCAGAAAATGAATTTCTTTGAGGGGCTTAAAAAGGTTTCTCGTAATAAATATTTCTGGATTATAAATACTTCTCAATGGCTTAGCTTCTTGAATCAGGGCTACGGTTATATATTCCAATGGATTTTCTATTACGGAATGAACAACCCTGCAGTTTATTCAATTATGACTGTTATTAAAGGCGAGGCTTATACACCTGGTATGGTTGCTGCAGCACCTCTTACCAACAAGCTTGGCAAAAAACGAATTTGCTTAATATCACTTTCGATTCAGGTAGTCTGCCTTATACTTATGCTATTCCTTTATAAAAACTATGTGTTGTTGTTTATCTGCATTTTTATAAAAGAAATGGTTGGCGCAGTTTCAATTATCTATCTTCCTGCAATGAAAGCAGATATGATGGATTATCAACAGTATAAAACAGGCGACAGACTTGAAGGCTTTATTGAGCAAGGTGGTATTTTAATGGGTAGCATTGTAGCTCTTGCAACAGGTTATTTTATGCCACTCGTGTTTAGAACTTACGGTCTTACAAACAACTATGACGATTTGTATAATGCAGATTTCAGAACACCACTTGTACGCATTGTAATCATCTATGCAATTTTCGGTACACTTCTTTCAATAATACCATTCCTCTTCTACGATTTAAGTGAAGAAAAACGAAAGAATATGATTACTGCACTTAAAATAAGAGCAATGTTTGCTGACTTTGAACATGAGGATTTTGATAACTCAAAACTTTGTGAAAATCTTGAACTTGTTTATGAAGCGGAAAAAGTATTGAAAGAATATGAGAATTACTCAACAAAGCAAGAAAAAGAAAAGTATCTGTCAGCAAAAATTGTCTGCGACGAAGTTGAAAAACTTAAAGCAGAAAACGTTGATAAATGGAACAGAATAACGGAACAATACAGAATACTTAAAGCATAAAAATAGAGCAGTCGTAAGACTGCTCTTAATTTTTATTTATTTTTTCCAATTAATCTTAAGTTCTGCAATATCAAGTCCATTGTTTGTAGGATACCATTTCTCACGAAGTAATACATTGCTTTCATTTGCGTCAATATTTACTTCTAAAAGACTAGTACAATTGTAGAATGCATATTCCTGAATTTCCTGAATAGATTCGGGGAGTGTTACTTTTGTTAGTGCAGTGCAATATGCAAAGGCATCTTTTCCAATTTGTTCAAATCCGTTTGGGAAATTGATGTCTTCAAGTGAACCACAACGGAAAAAGGCTTTTTCGTTAATAAATTTAATACTGTCAGGCAAGGTTACTTTTGTAATCTTACCACACTTGTAAAATGCTTTTGTACGGATTGATTCCACTCCGTCAGCTACAACATATTCACCTTCTTTAGCAGGTGGGAAGAATACAATAGTTTTCATATCTTTAGTGTAAATTACACCGTCAACAGAACAGAAATTTTCGTTTGCTTTGTCAACTTCAAACGCTGCAATATGCTGATTATTTTCAAGGGCCCAAGTACCTATTTCTTCAATATTTTTACCAATGTAAAATTCAGTAACATATTCAAGATTTGTAGCAGCAAAATCAGCAATTTTTGTAACAGGCACACCCTCGTATTCATCAGGAATCACAATTTTTGTAACAGTTGATTTGTTAGGTACGCCAGTAACTGTTGCCTCGCCATTTTCAACCTTGAATTTAATGCTTTCGTCACTACCACTTAAAAGAGTGGAAACTGAACTGCAACCTGAAAAGGCGATGCACATACAAATAACAAGAGCTAAAACTTTAATGAGTCTTTTCTTCATGTTAAACCGCCTCACTTTCTGCTTTGTTTTCGTTCTCAATTGCACGAACCCTTTCCTGCAATTCTTTGACGCACATATCGTGCTTTTCGCGTGTCAAATCATAGAAGATAAATGGTGCTGTCAAAAGCACAAGACCAATTACTGAACCCCAAGTATAAAGGTTAAATACGTTGTTAAGAATTTGAGTGTCAAAAAGTACGTCCCAGTCAGATGTAAAGCCCACTCTTGAAAGTAACCAAGGCATAATATAACCGATAGCCACAGTAACAGGGTTCAAGAACCAACCAAAAACGCCTGACATTGCATCTGCACGTTCGCCGTATTTCCATTGATGGTAAGTAAGAATATCAGCATTAAGACCAACGTTAACACCGTCCACAACAGGAGCAATGGCGTTTTTAAGGAAGAGTGCAAATAAGAATATGAAAATATTTTCCATCTTAACAGCAAGAGCAATACCTAAAACGGTAAGAAGTGTAATACCACGGAAAGAAATAAGAATATTTCTCTTTTGGAATCGTTTTGTAAGGATTGGGCAAAGAATGTTGCCAAAAGTCATGCCCATAACAACAATGTTACCTGCAATACCTGAGAACCATTCCATACGAAGTGAATATACAAACCACCAGCTAAGAAGATTACCAACAAGACCGTGCCATTGTCCGAGTACATTTGAAATATTTGTAATCCAAAAGTATTTATTTTTTAGAACATTTTTAGCACCCTTGAAGAATGTAACCTTTGCGCGTTTTTCCATTGGTGGCTCAATAACTCTTTCTTTACAGAAAACTGCAAGTAAAGACATTGCAGCACCGATAAATGTAAAAATAGGAATAAACACCTTATATGTTTTAAGATTTAAGTAACCACCGGTTGATGTAATAAGCATTGGCCAGATTGCAGAAACAATTGATGAGAAAAGACCAGATAAAATAGGTGTAATTGAATGGAGTTTTTGTCTTTCCTGTGAGTTAGGTGTCATAAAGGTAACAAGAGTGTTAACACCGATATAGTTGTTGTAGAAATATGACATTAAAGTAAATGCAAAGTGAAGAATAATGAGCTTGTTTGTGTAAGTCATATTCTGCACAGGAAGATAAGGAATAGCAGAAACCATAAAAGCACTTGGAATTGCACAAAGAAGTATAAATGGCTTGAATCTTCCGTATTTTGCACAGAACTTTCTACGAATAAACCAATGAAGATAGTCCCAGATAGCACCTGCAACAAGTATGTTGCCAACTAATTGTGGAAGTCCGTTGATAACTGACTCAAACATTCCTTGTGGCAAGAAATAACAACCAATACCAATTACGAGCTTACCACTATAACAAAGATGAGCAAAAATCTTTGTTTTCTTTTCAAGTCTACCATGATTTTCATAAATCAACACATTTATTGGATTCATAAACATAAGCACATAGCCAAGTACTGTACTTATAATGTTGATAACTGAAAAGTCAATGGTGGCAATTCCCATAACTGCTCCACAAAAGTAACTTGCAGAGAAGGTAATATACATTGCCACAGCCCCAAAAACATAAGCGCCACCTTGTGCAAGGGTGTAAGCTAACATTTCTTTAAGAGTTAAATATTCCCCTTCGTTAGGAGTGTTCCAGTTTTTTTTAACATAAGAGGGGAGACTCTTAACTTTTCCTATAATTTCAGATTTAGTCATTTAACCATCCCTTTCCAAAACCTATAGAAAGATTATACTACATTATAGAAATAAAATAAAGTGAAGAATTATAAAATATATTTTTTCGTCAAAGTGATTAAAAAAAGGCAGTAAGTATTGTGCTTACTGCCTTAAATTATTTAGTTTTTACTGAATGAGTTTTTAATTAACTCTCTTGCTTTTGTTAAATCAAGACTTTTATCAAGATACATTAACTGTACCATAAGGTTGCCTGCAGCGGTTGCCTCAACAGGACCTGCAATAACCTTCTTACCTGTATATTTTTCAGTAAGTGAGTTAAGATAACTGTCTTTGCATCCACCACCAACAATGTTGATTACATCAATCTGTTTGTTGCTGATTTCTTCAATAACCTTAACAGCCTCGTTATAAGTTTTTGCAAGTGAATGGTAAACTGAATTCAGCACATCACCAATTGGCAAATCAGGTTTACCTAAATAATTTCTGATTGCCTCAATCATGTTGTCAGGTGCTAAAAAGTCAGGGGCATTAGGATTTATGTATTCTGTAAAATCACTATCCATAGCCATTTGCATCATTTCGTCATAAGTGTATTTCTTGTCAAGATTTTTACGGATATTCTGTAAAAGCCACATACCCATAATGTTCTCAAGAAAACGATAACGATGCTCTACGCCACCCTCGTTAGTGAAACCATTATTCATAGCCTTTTCGCAAGTAACAGGTTGAGTGTTTTCAGTACCAATCAAACTCCAAGTGCCTGATGAAATGTAAATTCCGTTATCTCCAACCGAACAAGATGCCACGGCAGACGCTGTATCGTGTGATGCACAAAGAATAACAGTAGTATCGAAACCGAGTTCAGTCTTTACTTCTTCACTTAAATTACCAACAACCGTACCAGGTAATGAAAGGGGAGTGAAGATTTTCTTTTCAATACCTAATTTTTCAAGGATTTCTTCATCACGCTCAAAAGTGTTTACATTAACAAGTCCACCGGTTGTTGTGAGTGTGTACTCGTTTCTGATTTCACCTGTAAGTTTGAATGAGAAATACTCAGGCATCATTAAAAAGTATTCTGCCTTATCGAGTTTTCCACTCTTTTTATCACAGTATAACTGATAAATTGAGTTATAGCTTGTTGCTTGAATACCTGTGCGCTCATATAACTCTTTTCGTGGAATTATAGCGTCAATTTCTTCAGGAATACCAATAGTCCTTGAATCACGATATGACACAGTAGGTAAAATCTCTTTTTTGTCTTTGTCAAGAAGCACATAGTCAACGCCCCAAGTGTCAATTGCAACAGTTTCAGGGATTTTACCCAACTTCTTACACTCTTTAAGACCATTTTTGATTTCATTAAATAAATGGTCAATGTCCCAACAGAGTGTACCGTCAATATCTACTATTCCATTTTCAAATCTGTATATTTCTTCAAGTTTTAACTTGCCATTCTCAATGTAGCCGAGAATATGACGTCCACTTGAAGCACCCATATCAATAGCTAAACAGTATTTCATCAGATAACACCCTTTTGAAGAATGAGATTAGCATAAAGCGCAGATTCGCCTGTAGCAATAATTGCATAGCACTTCTTTGCTTCTTCGTAAAATGCAAAACGCTCAATTTCGCCGAAAGCATTAGCGCCTCTGTCGTCATGTTTTGCAACGATTTCCTTGTATTCATCCCAAATAGGAGTTTCTACATTGTCACCTGCCATAACCTGCATAAGTGAAACAGGATTTTCTACATAAGTGTCAAGTGGAAATACTGTAAGAATAGCGTCAAGAAGCTCTGTAGCAGAGTGTCCGTCTGCACGAAGAACTATTGCGTTTTTGCCCATACTTTCAGCAGGAAAGTTGCCGTCAGCAATAACAAGACGGTCGCTGTGTCCCATTTCACAAAGGACTTTAAGCATTTCAGGGGACAAAATTTTTGGAATATTTTTAAGCATAATTAATCTTCCTTATTATAATGTTTGTAACCTGGGTGCTTGCCTGTAACACCGTAGTAGTTTTCTCTTAAATACAAAAGTTTGTCAATGTTCTCTTTTGAAATTTCTTTTGCACCACCAAGAAGATGAGCAGTAAGAGAAATTTTAGCAAACAACTCAAGTGTTTCCATTCTGTAATATGCAGTAATAAGGTCGCAACCAACTGTGAGTGCACCGTGATTTTGAAGAAGCATAACATCATGCTCTTTAAGGTAAGGTGCAATAGCCTCAGGCACTTCATTTGTACTTGGTGTGCCATAAGGTGTAAGTGGAATTGAACCGATTGCAATAACAGTTTCAATCATTGAGTATTCGTCAAGGCTTAAACCTGCAACTGCATAACCTGTTGCTGTTGGTGGGTGAGCGTGTACTACTGCACCAACATCTTCACGCTCTTTGTAGCAACGAAGATGCATTTTGATTTCACTTGATGGCTTGTAGGGTGCACCCTCAAGTACTTCTCCGTTTTCGTTAATAACAACAAGTTTTTCAGGTGTGATAAAACTTTTGCTGATGCCTGTTGGTGTAGCCATATAGTTGCCATCAGGAAGTTTTACTGAAACATTGCCGTCATTTGCAGCAACCCAACCGAGTTGCCACATTTTATGGCAGATATCACAAATCTGCTCACGAATTTCCATATATGATAAGTTTTCCATTATGTTTTACCCCTTATTTTTTAAAAAGTGGGCCATAAGTCTGGCAAGCACGGTAATCCTGACCTTCTTTGTCCATACCGAAAGCATTCCAGCAAGCAGGACGGAAGATTTCGTCTTCAGGAACATTGTGCATACAAACAGGAATACGAAGCATTGAGCACATTGTAATAAGGTCAGCGCCAATGTGTCCGTAAGAAATAGCACCGTGGTTAGCACCCCAGTTCTGCATTACTTCGTATGCAGTCTTGAACGGAGAACCTTCTTTGCCGTCGCAACGTGGAGCAAACCAAGTACAAGGCCATGTTGGATTAGTTCTTTCCATAAGTGTATCAGAAACTTCGTCAGGAAGATTAACTGTCCAACCCTCAGCAATCTGAAGAACAGGGCCAAGACCTTTAACAAGGTTAAGTCTAATCATTGTGCAAGGCATTTCAGCTTTTGTTGTGTAATGGCTTGAGAATCCGCCGCCACGGAAGTTGTCAAAACCAGCTTCACACCAAACTGTTGCGTCAGTCATCTTCTTAATGTCTTCGTCAGTTACTTCCCACCATTTTTTCATAATAGCGTTGCCGTTTTCGTCTGTGCATTCGCCACAAGCGTCAAGACAAGCAGCACCTGAGTTGAGAAGATGGATAATACCGTTAGATTCTTTTGCTTTACCCTCTAACTTGTAACCTGTAACTCTTTCAGTTGCTTCGCCTGACCAGTATGTACGAACGTCAGCAAAAATCTGTGCACGGTGTGTAAGTAATCTCATAAAGAGCATACCAAGACCGTTAAGTACGTCATTTTCAGTTGCCAATGTGTATGGCTCGCGAGCACCTTCGTAGTCAAATGTTGATGAAAGAAGTGCTTCAGGATAGTCGCAGTTTGGCCAATGGTCTGTCCATTGTCTTTGACCTTGGAAACCACCTGCGATTGCGTTATGACCAACTCTTTCTTCTACGAATGCGTCAGGAAGATTTTCGTTACCTGCCATTAAATCTTTGATAATGCAGTACATTTTAACTGTGAATTCCCACTGCTTTTCTTTTTCTTCATCTGTGAATTTAATCTTATGGTCTTTGCCTAAGAACTCAACTGATTCAGGGTTGTCATCGCGACCCTCTTTGCAGTGTTCTTTAGTCCAAGCAAGAGCCTTTTGATATTCTTCTTCGTTGTAAATGCCTTCTTCCATTCGGCGAAGAATTTCAACCTCGTCAACAGATTCAACACGCATACCAAGATATGATTCCATAAAGTCCTGGTCAATAATTGAACCTGCAATACCCATACATTGTGAACCGATTTGAAGATATGACTTACCTCTCATTGTAGCACAAGCAACAGCTGCACGGCCAAAACGGAGAAGTTTCTCTTTTACATCATCAGGAATTTCAGCAACTTGTTCTCTGTCCTGAACTTCGTGGCCGTAAATACCAAATGCAGGAAGTCCTTTTTGTGCATGACCTGCAAGAACAGCAGCAAGATAAACAGCACCTGGACGCTCTGTACCATTAAAGCCCCAAACACCCTTGATTGTGTATGGGTCCATATCCATAGTTTCTGAGCCGTAGCACCAGCAAGGTGTAACTGAAAGTGTAATGTCAACACCTGCTTTACGGAATTTGTCTGCACAAGCAGCAGCCTCAGGAACACGACCGATTGAAGTATCAGCCATAATAACCTTTACAGGTTCGCCGTTTGAATAGAAAAGATTTTCTTCAAATAATTTCTTTGCAGCATTAGCCATAGCCATAACTTGGTCTTCAAGGCTCTCACGTAACTGCATAGGTCCACGACGACCATCAACAATAGGACGAATACCGATTACAGGATAATCGCCAACATATCTGTTTTTTGCCATAATATTTTTCCCCTTTACAAAAGTGATTTTAATATAAAATTATACAAATATAGTATATCAAATGGGCGTTTTCAAGTCAATAAAAAACAGAGCGTTTTTCACGCTCTGCATAAAGTTAATAATTAATTTTTTTAATAAAATCTTTGTAGAAACATACGCACTGACCAACATTATCAATATATATATGCTCGTTAGCACTGTGAATAGTGTCAAATTGTTTTTGGTCAAGGTCAATGGGAGCAAATCGAAGAATGTTATCTGCCACATCTGTAAAGCGTCTTGCGTCTGTACCTGCAGTAAGTAAAAATGGCGCAACAATAACATCAGGGAAGTTTTCATTCATAACTTCTTTTAAAATGCAATATGGTTTGCTTGTGAATGAAGATGGCTCACAGTAGTCTCTTTCAACTTGTTCAATTTCTACGCTGTATTTTTCTGCAATTTTTTTGATTTTTTCTAATCCCTCAAGTAAATCATCTTCGCGTACACAACGCAAAAACATAGTGGTTTCAGCATTTTTTGCTTTGAATTGTGGTGTGTCTTTCTCGCCTGCAAAAACTGTTGTGAAAGTAATGCTTGTTGAAAGCATTGCCTTTGCTTGTGGAATTTTCTGCATAACCTTTTTAATTACAGGGGCAAAAACTGAAAGATGATTGAATAAGAATTTCAGCGGGAATGCCATATATGGAGCGTGAGTTTCAAAAGTAGCCCTTACTTCCGGCTGGAATTTTGCTTTATAGATTTTAGCATTACCAACTTCACTGATAAATGAAGAAAGGCGTAAAACAGCACTATCGTCAGATGGGTTTAATCCACCATGACCCTTTGTAATTTGCTTTGTTGTGCATTTATATACATGACGACTTTTTTCGTGGACTGCAACCATAGCACTTTTTGCAGTAACAGTAGGAATCATACCAGTAGTAATTGCGCCACCCTCGTCAAGTACCGCTTCAAAATGTATGTTGTTTTCTTTGAAATATTCTGTAGCAAGCACCATTCCGTCGCCTGAAACTTCTTCATTGTTTGAAGAACCAATGTAAAGGTTAATACCATCAAATTCATAGCCCTCGCAAAGTAATTCTTCACAGGCTTGTAATTCTGCAAAAAGGGGAGTCTTAGTGTCAATAGTACCTCTGCCAAAAAGTGCACCGTCTTTTTCTACTGCATCAAATGGGTCAGTTTCCCATTTGTCGTCGCCGTCAACAACGTCGTGATGGGACATAAGCATAACATTCTTTTTTGCGTTTTTGCCTTTTATAACATACACAAAACAACCACTACCAAATGTAAGACGCTCTGCCTTTTCACAAAGATTTGGAAAACACTCTTCAATCACTTTATAGAATTTATCAAAATCTGATTGATTTTCAAAGTTATCAGTAAATACAGTTTTGCAATCAACCATTTTTTTCAATGTGTCAATATAATCCTTGCGAATTTCTGCAGATACGTTTTTACGATTTTCAATATTACCTAAAACTCTTCTTTTCATATCATTCACCTTCAAAAATGAAAAAACTAAAAGAGGGTACATAATGTACCCTCTTTTATTGGCACGCCGGAAGGGATTCGAACCCCCGACCTTTTGGTTCGTAGCCAAACACTCTATCCAGCTGAGCTACCGGCGCATATCGACTTTTTGTCGCCCAAATATAATACCATTAGAATTCTAAAAAGTCAACAGTTTTTTAATTATTTTTTTCAAATTGACAACTAGTATTAAATAATGCTATCATTATGTTAAGAGGTGAATATCATGAATCCTAATAATATTTGGTACAGAGCAAAACAAGTTTCAATTCAAACATCAGATGATATTAAAGGTGGTTTTGATATT
Organism: uncultured Clostridia bacterium; assembly: GCA_937892525.1. Taxonomy (GTDB): domain Bacteria; phylum Bacillota; class Clostridia; order Oscillospirales; family Acutalibacteraceae; genus Fimenecus. The sequence continues at coordinate 16,950 of CALAEV010000028.1, read as the reverse complement.
GGTTTTGATGACGAAATATCAGAAGAAATAAAAACAGAGCTAAAAAACTTTATTTCTTGGGTTGAGAAAAACTTTAATTTGCCAATTACTTTATGGGTGGATTTTGAATATAAACATTATTTGAAAAAAAGTAATGGTAAGCAAGTTGGGTATTTGTTTTATTGGTCGGATTTTGACACTTATCCTATTTTTGAGAATATTGATTATATTCCTGAAATTCGACTGCCCGTTAGAACAGAAAAAAGTACCATGGAAGAAATACTTACTTCTTTTATTGAAGCGATAACTTGTTATTTTGCTTGGATTTGTAATGAAATTAGTGAAAGTTATATTCCGAATGAGGAAGAAGTTGAAGAAATTCTTCAAGAATATTTGAAAGTAGAATAACGAAAAAGAGAGTACAATTCGTACTCTCTTTTCTATTTCACAACCAAAATTTTATTTATGTTATATTTCTTAAACAACTCAATATGCTCATAAGTAATCTTTTCGCCACTTACTGCAATTGGTATAGCAGGGGGGCAAGATACAGTAGGACTTGCACAAACTCTGCCAACAACTTTTTCAATGTTGATTTCTTCACATTGGCTGAAAATCGCTTCACGAATTGTCATTACTCTTTCGCCAAATACAAAACTGATTGTATCTTCATTGTAATCTTCTTTTAAAGTTAGTTCAAGATTTTTGAAAGCGTTCTCAAGTTTTTTGAAATCTTCGTCTGTATTCTGTGGCGAAATCATAAATACTACAAAATCGTCATCTGCATATTCAGGTTCAATTCCATATTTTCTGAAATGCTCTGCAAAATTGCCTTTGTATTCCGAAAAATCTGCAGTAATTTTTAATGGCTCGTAAAATTGTGGGGTTGTAGTATTCCACACATCACATTCAATCATAATATGTGAGAGCTTTTCGCACTTTTCAGCACATTTTTTAATATCTTCATGGATTTTTTCGTCAATGTACTTATTACACAAATCAAGAGATTGCAAAATAAGATATGACGGACTTGTTGAGCCAAAAATACTCATAGCATTTACTGCATTTTTTGAAAATCCGTATTTATCATTCTTTGCAATATGCAAATATCCACCACCTGTAAGCACAGGCAAAGTTTTGTGTGCTGAGTCGCAACACATATCTGCTCCAAGGCTTATTGGGTGCATATCTTGTGGGCAAAATTTCAAATAACTACCGTGAGCGTTGTCAACAAGCAAAGGAATATCATACTCCTTACAAACCTTTGAAAGCTCAGGAATATTCGCCATTTTACCAAGATAATCTGGACTTGTTATATATACTGCAAAAGGTTTTCTGTCGAGTTTTTCAAGTGCATTTCGTAATCTTTCAGCAGTAACCATAGAACTGCACAGACTTTGTGTACGGTTTGGATAAAGCCACTCAACATCCGCATCGAGCTTCGCAAGTGCATATATAAATGACTTGTGAGCATTTCGCCCTGCAAGTACAAATGGTCTTGTGCTTTTATCAGCTCGCAAATATGCGAGATATAGCATAGCGTTAATACTCTGACTTGAGCCACCTGCAGAGTAAATTGTTTTTGCAGTATCAAAAAGTAAAGTTGCATTTTCTTCACTTTTACGAATAATTCCATTTGGTGCATACAACTCGTCAGCACCCTTGATTTCAGTAATATCGGCTGATTCACAGCCTAAAAAGGACACGCCTTTATGACCCGGCATGTGAAGTCGGGCAGTATTACTTTTAATGTAATTCTGCACAAAGTCAAAAATTGGTGTGTCCATTTTAATTTTTCCTTTTGTGTCCATTTTAATTTTTCCTTTTATTTATCGTAATTTTCTGCAACTTGAATCATTACTGCGCATTCAATACGCTTTTTGAAAAGTTCGCAACCGTATTCATAAATACCTGTGATTTTACCTGACGCGTGGTATGAGTTTGCAGCACAACCACCTGAACAATAAAGTTTTGCCCAACAGTCATTACATTCTTCTCTTGCATAAGCGTTGCAGAGTTTAAATTCGTTTTGAATATCTTTGTTTGTAACTCCGTCCCAAATGTTGCCAAGCAAATATTTGGTGTCGCCAACAAACTGGTGGCAAGGGTAAAGGTCACCTGTAGGTGTAACTGCCATATACTCTGTACCTGAGCCACAACCTGAAATTCTCTTATAAATGCAAGGTCCGTGGGTAAGGTCAAGCATATAGTGGTAGAATGTGAAAGGTCTGCCCTCTTTTTTACGCTTAATCATCTCTTTTGCAAGAATTTCATATTGGTCAAAAAGAACCGGCAAATCTTCTTCGGTTAAAGCAGCTGCGTCTGTAGGTGCACAAACAACAGGTTCCATACTAAGCTCGGTGAATCCAAGGTCTGCCATATGGAAAATATCGTTTGTGAAGTCAATGTTATTATGAGTAAATGTACCACGCATATAGTAGTTTTTACCACCACGACGCTTAACGAACTCTTGAAATTTAGGCACAATTAAATCGTAACTGCCTCTACCCATATAGTCAACTCTGAGTCTGTCGTGAACTTCAGGTCTGCCGTCAAGACTTAACACTACATTACTCATTTCTTTGTTACAGAAATCAATAACTTCGTCATCGACAAGTACGCCGTTAGTAGTAAGTGTAAAACGGAAATTTTTGTTGTGGATTTTCTCTTGCACACGAGCATAAGCCACTAACTCTTTAACAACATTCCAGTTCATAAGTGGCTCGCCACCAAAAAAGTCAACTTCAAGGTTGTGGCGTGTTCCTGAATTTTCAATAAGAAAATCAAGAGCGCGTTTACCAACTTCAAAACTCATTAAAGCGCGTTCGCCGTGATATTTACCCTGACTAGCAAAGCAGTATGAACAGTTAAGATTGCAAGTGTGAGCGACATGAAGACAAAGTGCCTTGATTACAGTGTTTCTGTTCTTAAAATCAAACGCCATACCCTCGTAAGTGTCAGGGGTGTAAAGTTTGCCTGCTTCTTCAAGTGATTTTACATCACTAATACAATCAAGAACATCTTGTTCTGTAATTTCTTCATTTTTGTATGTTTCTGTTATGTACTTAACAATTTCATCTGCAGATTTCTCTTTATACATAGCAATAATGTCGTAAGCCACTTCATCAACTACGTGAACAGAACCACTGCAAGTGTCAAGCACAATGTTGTATCCATTTAATTTATATTGATGTACCATAATTTATCCTTCTCAACAAAAAACAGGTAATACAAACGCATTACCTGTTTTCAGCAATAGATTTACTTAAAAATTATTTGCTTTCAACGTTTTCGCACTGCTGATTAGCAACACCACAAGATGTTTTGCAAGCTGACTGGCAAGATGTCTGGCATTCGCCGCAACCACCCTTAACTGCGCTTTCTTTAAGGTCTCTTGTTTCGATTGTCTTAATTCTCTCCATAGTAATATCTCCTATCTGAATAATATCAAATATTTACAGAAAAAGTATATCACAAGGGATTTTTACTGTCAAGAGTAAATGTGATTTTATGACTTGCGCGATACTGCTAAAAAATATAAATCTGTAACCTTTTTTGATATTTGACGAGTATATAGTTGAAAGGGGAGAAAATTATGGAAAAACTTAAAGGTATATTAAAAGATGTTATTCAGATGTTTTTGGTTATTCTGATACTTTGTGCTGTCTGGTTAAGCTACACTCCAACAAAAATATCTTATTTCAAAGGCTGTATTGAAAGCACTATAAACATAAATAATCTGCCAGAAGTAATCGGAGTGAACGATTATGTTTTTGTAGGTTATGTTGAAAAAGTTTATGATTATAATCACGACAGATTTTTTCATAAATTCCCCAAAGTTATTGATTATTACGGTGGACCCTTTACTGAATGTCAAGTAACGGTAATAGAAAGTATTAAGGGCAATATTGAAAAAGGAACTGAAATGTCGTATTATAAAGTTGGTGGTGTAACAGCTTTAAGAAGAAGTATTTATCTTGATGTTGAAGAAGGTCAGGTCGATTATTATCCTGAAGTTGGCAATTACTATATTTTTAGAGGTAGTGCACACCCTGACGGTACTATAACTGGTGGAGGAACATATAGTACCGATTTGCTTGAGCAAGGTTTTGACTCAACTAATTATCAGCAATCCGCTATTTATAAAAAGTGGATTGATGCTTATGAAAATCAGATTACCGAAAATGCAAATCCACCGTATTATTTGTGTAGTGCAGATACAGCTTACGGCGATGGTACACATAATGCAGAAATCTATGAAGAATACAACAAACAAAAAGAAACGAAAGGCAACAGCATAGATGAAAAATATTACAAAGCAGTAAAAGACGGAAATCCGAAAATAAAATAAATGAGGTGTTATTATGACAAAACAAAATGATAGTATACGCAAACTTATTCTTATTTTACTGGTGGTTGTCTTAATTGCTTTAATAATTGCAGAATCGTTGATATATTACAATTCTTTACAAGTTACAAAACCTTTTGAAAATCTGACCGTAGAAGAAGTTAAAAGTATTTCTCTTTATTCACAAAATGTAACACAAGAAATTATATACACTTTCACCGATGAAGAATGTAAAGAAATTGTAAAACTTCTCAACGGTATTGCAATAGGTAAAGAAGATAACCAAAAATATAACGGTGGATTTGACCGTGAATTTCGTTTAGAAAAAACTGATGGAACAATTGTAGAATTTGGAACAAGTGCAAATTTCTGGTTTGACGGTCAAAGGTACGAAGTCCCTGAAAATAATATTTACTTAATAAAACTTCGCAATATGCATACAGAATATTACACTGAATACTATGTTCCATACTACGAACTGAATAAATAAACACAAAACAGCGAGAGCTTCCCTCGCTGTTTTCTTTTGTTTTCTTCACAATTTTCTAAAAAACATCTGTTATTTTTACAAAATATATGATATGATATTAAATGTATAACTATGTTTACTTAAATTTGTTTCATTTTTGAAAGAAGATGAAGTCTAATGTCAAAAAAATGTGATGTGCTCATAGTCGGCTGTGGTGTAGCAGGGCTTAATACGGCACTTTCATTACCTGAAAATCTTAATATTACAATTCTTGCCAAAAAGAGCAATACTGACTCGAACTCATCCCTTGCTCAAGGTGGTGTTGCAGCAGTTCTTGACTTAGAGAACGATAGTTTTGACTTGCATATCAACGATACTATGATTGCAGGTAAGCAGGCTAACGATATTGATGCTGTTACAACTCTCGTTCACGAAGGACCAGACGAAGTTCGTAAGATTATCGAATACGGCGTTGAGTTTGATAAACGACCTGACGGCGAGCTTAATATGACCCTTGAGGGTGGACATTGCAGAAGAAGAATTGTTCATCATAAAGACACAACAGGCGCAGAAATGGTTCGTGCTATGGTGTTAGAGGCGCAAAAACGTCCTAACATCACAATAGTTGAAAACACTCCTGTTTTCAAGCTTACTCGTGTTAAAAGTGGTATCTGTGCTCACATTCTCACAAATGATGGACAAGACGAGATTTTTGCAAGCTATTGTGTTCTCGCAACAGGTGGTATAGGTCGTGTTTATAAATACACAACAAACCCAAAGGTTGCAACTGGTGATGGTATTCGCCTTGCCTTTGAGCTTGGCGCTAGAATTAAAGATTTAAGCTATGTGCAATTTCACCCAACTGCATTTAATTCTGATGATAATGAACAGTTCCTTATAAGTGAGGCAGTTCGTGGCGAAGGTGCTTATCTTCTTAACTGTAACAAAGAAAGATTTATGCACCGTTACGATGAAAGACTTGAACTTGCCCCTCGTGATGTGGTTTCAAAGTCAATTATTATTGAATCTCGCCGTACAGGTAGCAATAACTTCTATCTTGACATTACTCATCGTGATAAAGAATATCTCTTAAACCGTTTTCCAGGTATTCATAAAGGTTGCTTAAAGTATAATGTTGATATTACAAAGGACTTAATTCCGATTTTCCCTTGTCAGCATTACCTTATGGGTGGTATTGAGGTTGACTTGAATTCAAGAACAACAGTATCTAGACTTTACGCAGTAGGCGAATGTTCAAACACAGGTGTTCACGGTAAAAACCGACTTGCAAGTAACTCGCTTTTAGAAGCACTTGTATTCGGTAAACGCTGTGCAGATGATATTGTACGTTGTATAGATATGAAATACCCTGAAGTAAAGGTTTGTGAGGTTGAAAAGCAAGACCTTGACGGTGCACCACTTCTTAAAGGTGTCCGTACAGAAATCCGTAATATTATGCAACGCTCATACTTTGTAATGACTGCTAACGAAGATGCAGTACGAAACGGTTATAAACGTGTGCGTGAAATTCTTACACGACTTAAAAACGGTAAGTTCAAAATTACCCCTGACTATTGCGAGGCGTTAAGTCTTGCAACAGTTGCTTATATAATTCTCAAGGAGGTCAATGACCAATGAAATTAAATCAGTTTTATGTTGACAATCTTATAAAGGAAGCGATTAGTGAAGATATTAACTATATCGACGTTTCAGCTGATTACTTAATCCCAGATACCCAACGAAATGACTCATATTTCGTAGCAAAAGCAGACGGTGTTCTTTGTGGACTTGATATTGCAATGCGAGTTTTCACACTCCTTGATGATACCTTCACTTATACAGTCCATAAAAAAGATGGCGAAGAAGTTAAAGCAGGGGATTTAATCGTAGAATTTAACGGCAAAACTGCTTGTCTTCTTAAAGGAGAAAGAACAGCACTCAACATTATTCAGCATATGTCAGGTATTGCAACTGCAACAAACAAAGCAGTAAAACTTTGTGAGGGCACAAACGCACAAGTTACGGATACTCGCAAAACTCTTCCTGGACTTCGTGCATTACAAAAATATGCAGTAGTTTGTGGTGGTGGCAAAAACCATAGATATAACCTTTCAGACGGTGCTATGCTTAAAGATAACCACATTGACGCAGGTGGTGGAATTACAAACGCAGTTGCAATTTTACGCTCTAAACTTGGTCACATGGTAAAAATCGAGGTTGAAACTCGTAATTTTGACGAAGTAAAAGAAGCCGTAAGTGCAGGTGCAGATATCATTATGCTCGATAATATGACAGAGAGCCAAATGAAAGAATGCGTTGAATATATTAACGGCCGTGCAAAAACAGAAGCATCAGGTAATATCACTCTCGACAATATTGCAGAGGTTGCAAAAACAGGCGTTGATATTATCTCTCTTGGCGCATTAACACATTCAGTTAAAGCCTTTGATATTTCAATGAAAATGAGATAAATTTATGAATTTTAATGAATCAGTAGAATATATACACTCTCTTTTAGCATTTGGAATCAAACCGGGACTTGAGCGTATTTCTATGCTTTTAGATTTGCTTGGCAATCCACAAAATAAAGTTAAAACAATACATATTGCAGGTACAAACGGTAAAGGCTCAACCTCAACAATGATTTCAAATATGCTAATAGCAGAGGGCTACAAAACTGGGCTTTTCACTTCACCTTATGTTATTGATTTCTGTGAAAGAATTCAGATTAATGGCGAAAATGTTAACAAAGATATTTTTGCAGAGTGTGTTACAGCAGTCCGTGAAAAAATAGAAGAATTGAATAAAAAAGATATTATTATAACTGAATTTGAAGCAATCACAGTTTCTGCATTTCTTTGCTTTGTAAAGACCGGTTGTGAGTATGTTGTTTTAGAAGTTGGACTTGGTGGACGCTTTGATGCAACCAATGTAATCAAAAAGCCTGAAGCCGTTGTAATTACTTCAATTTCTCTTGACCATATTGCAATTTTAGGGGATACAATCAGTAAAATAGCCTTTGAAAAATGTGGAATAATCAAAGAAAATGTGCCTGTAATCACATCTTCAAATCAACAAGATGATGCCTTAAAGGTTATTACAGAAACTTGTGATAACAAAAATTGCAGTTTGATTATTACAAATCCAAAACTAGTGGAAATCCTCGACGATTCAATTCTTGGTACAGTTTTTGCTTATAACAATAATATTTATAAAACTCGCCTTACAGGTAATCATCAAATTGAAAATACCGTTAATGCTATTGAGTGTGCAAAGGTTTTAGGCGTAAGTGAAAATGCAATAGCACAAGGTATTGAAAATACAAGAATGATTGCAAGAATGGAAGTAATTGGCGAAAATCCACTTATAATTCGTGACGGTGGTCATAATGAGGGTTGTGCCGAAGCACTTTATAATTTTCTTACCAAATATAATGTGCAAAATATCAATATGCTTATAGGGCTTATGGCGGATAAAGATTGCGAGGGTTATGTTTCAAAAATCGCACCACTTTGTAAGTCTGTTGTAACTGTTACACCAAGTAATCCAAGAGCATTAGATAGTGAAAAACTTAAAATAATTGCAGAAAAATATTGCGATAATGTAAAATCTATAAATAACCCACAAGAGGGGTATAAATATATTCTTTCAAACACCAAAAAAGACGAAACAATACTCGTTTGTGGCTCTTTTTACTTAATGAGCGACATTTTTGGGGAGTAGGGGGCAAAATCTATGTATAAAGATTTTATTGAAGATAGAATAAATGTGTTTCTCGAAGAATTCGAAAAACTCATTATAAAAGAGAATATTCCAATTACAGATTTTCTCTATAAAGAGTGTGATTATAAACTTGATAACACATTACCTCCAATTGACGATACTTTTACCCTTTTTACACCTTATATTAACCGTTGGGGTGGTAAAAAAGACAAACACGCTTGGTTTTATAACCAGATTGAAGTGCCTTCACATTGGGACGGCGAAATTCAACTGGCAGTAGCTTCTGATGCTCGTCTTGGTTGGTGCGATATTAACCCTCAGTTTATCGCTTATGTTGATGGTAAACTCCAGCAGGGTATTGATAAAAACCACCGTGAAGTATTCCTTACAAAAGGCACACACAAAGTGTATCTTTATGCTTATTCAGGTAGTATTCACGACGAATGGGTTGATTTTGTTACAAATCTTCAACTCATAGATGCTAAAACAAAGCAACTTTATTATGATATAAAAGTTCCTTTTGAAATTCTTGAATATGAAGACCAAAATTCAAAGAACTACTTTGAAATTAAAAAGCATCTTAATAATGCTCTTAACTTTATTGATATGCGTTCACCATATTCAGAAGAGTATTATGCTTCTCTTGATAAAGCAATCGATTACCTTAAAACTGAATTTTACGGCAAATATTGCCGTAAAGGTGATGTTTTCGCATTCTGCATAGGTCATACTCATATTGACGTGGCTTGGGAGTGGACTCTTGCACAGACTCGCGAAAAGATTTTACGCTCATTCTCAACTGTACTTGCTCTTATGAAAAAGTACCCAGAATACAAGTTTATGTCAAGCCAACCACAGCTTTATAAATATCTCAAAATGGATGCACCTGAGCTTTACGAAGAGGTTAAAGAAATGGTACGCCTTGGCCGTTGGGAAGTTGAAGGTGGTATGTGGGTTGAAGCCGACTGTAACCTTTGTAGTGGCGAAAGCTTAGTCCGTCAGTTCATTTATGGTAAACGCTTTATGAAGGACGAATTCGGCGTTGACAGTAAAATTTTGTGGTTACCTGATGTATTCGGCTATTCAGCAGCACTCCCACAGATTTTACAAAAGAGTGGTATTGATAAATTCGTAACATCAAAAATCGGTTGGAACGAAATGAACAAAATGCCGTATGATACATTTATCTGGCACGGTATTGATAATACCCCTGTTTTCACTCACTTTATGACTGCACAGGATAAGCACAGAGGCGTTGAACCTGCAACAAATGTTACATATAATGCAAAGCTTAACGCAAATCAACTTCGTGGCGCTTATGACCGTTATCAACAGAAAGATTTGTATGACAATGTACTTATCACATTCGGCTTTGGTGACGGTGGTGGTGGACCTTACGCTAAAGATTTAGAGTATTTTGACAGATTAAAGCACGGTATCCCAGGAACCAGCACACCAATTATGGCGTATTCGGGTGAATTCTTTGATGACATCAAATCAAAGACAGAAAATAATCCTAAAATCCCACATTGGAACGGTGAACTTTATCTTGAATTCCACCGTGGCACATATACTTCACAGGCAAAGAATAAGAGATATAACCGTAAATCTGAATTTATGTTCCAGCGTGCTGAAACTCTTTCACTTATCGACGAACACCTTAATGGCTACAAATACCGTAAAGAAGATATGATGAATGCTTGGGAAACTATTCTTCTTAACCAATTCCACGATATTATTCCTGGTTCATCAATTAAAGAGGTTTACCAGGTTTCACATCAGCAATATGAAGAAATCGGTGCAGTTGGTAATGAAATCATTAACGATACAACAACTGAAATCGCAAATAATGTTGAGGCTACTGACGGTTATGTTGTTTTCAACCCACACTCATTCGTAAACAGCGGTGCAGTAGAGATTGACGGTAAATGGTATTATGCTGAGAACATTCCTGCAAAGGGTTATAAGGTAATTAATCCTGTTGTAGAAAACTCAAAAATTGCAGTTACAGAAAACTCAATTGAAAATGATTTCTTACGTTTAACTCTTGATGAAAAAGGCACATTTACAAGCATTTGTGACAAGAGAAATAACCGTGAAGTCCTTAAAAAAGGCACACGTGGTAATGTAATTACTGCTTATGAAGACTATCCACGCGAGTACGATAACTGGGAAATTAGCAGTTATTATACTGAAAAGCATTGGGAAGCAGACCAAGTTGAAAAAGTTGAAATCCTTAATGAAGGCGAGCGTGCAGGTCTTAAGGTTACAAAGAAATTCAAGAACAGCACTATCGTTCAGAATATCTACCTTTACAACAATATTGACAAGATTGATTTTGAAACAAATATTGATTGGAAAGAATCACATCTTATTCTTAAAACTGCATTCCCTGTTGATGTTAATACAAATAAAGCAACTTATGATATTCAGTTTGGCTCAGTTGAAAGACCAACTCATAAGAATACAAGTTGGGATGCTGCTCGTTTTGAGGTTTGCGCTCATAAATATTGCGACTTGTCAGAATATGGCTATGGCGTAAGTTTGATGAATGACTGCAAATACGGTCACGCAATTCACGACGGTGTAATGAGTTTGACAATGCTTAAATGTGGCACATTCCCTGACCCTGATGCTGATAAATGTGAGCATAATTTCACATATTCACTTTACCCACACGCAGGGGACTACCGTGAAGCAGGTACAATTCAAAAGGCTTATGACCTTAATATTCCAATGCTTTGCAAAAAGGTAGGGGAGAATAAGGGAACTCTCCAGAATGAATACTCATTCTTCACAGTTGACCAAGATAATGTAATCTTTGAAACTGCAAAGAAAGCAGAAAAAGAAGATACAATTATTTTTCGTGGTTGTGAGTATTACAATAAGCGTACAACTGCAAATGTGAAATTTGGTTTCGATATTAAAAAAGCATACCTTTGCGATATGCTTGAAAACAATATTGAGGAATTGAATGTTACAGATAATACAGTAACAGTTGACTTCAAACCATTCGAAATCAATACAATAAAAGTAATTAAATAATGGATGGTGGGAGCTTTCTCCCACCATTTTTTTGAAAACTCAAATTTATAGAACTTACTACATCAAAAAAAGAGTACAGAGTTTTAATACTCCGTACTCTTTACTTTTTATCTAATGTTACAACTACCAATTCAGGTGAGTTATTTATTCTTAAAGGGATTATACTATCACCCAACCCACGACTTACCACCATAGTCGCATCATTTGTGGCATAAAATAAACCTGCGTCGTATGTGGGGAAAAAACCTTGATGTGGTGCAATAATACCACCAACAAACGGCAATCTTACTTGACCACCGTGAGCGTGACCTGAAAAAATAACATTCATATTGTTTTCAGCGTACACCTCAAAAAGTTCAGGTCTGTGAGATAACAAAATCTTAAAGTATTCGTTATTACAGTACTTTTCAAGCCGTTTGTTCATATATTCGGTGCTATTATTAACTGCTTTGTAGTCAGGGTCGTCAACACCGATTAACTGAATTACACTTTCGCCTTTTTCAATGAGAACATCTTTGTTGTGTAAAACAATAACATTTTCGTTGAGTTCTACATTGTCGATTTCGTTTTCAACTTTGACTCTTGCTTCGTGATTGCCTGTAACATAATAAACAGGTGCAATTTCTGACGCGTTATTTACAAAATCACGTGCTATTTGCACATTAGTTCTTCGTGAATCAACAATGTCACCTGTAACTACAATTATATCAGGTGATTGCTCTTTGATTGCTGACAGCAAATCAATATTGTTTTCACCAAATTCTTTGTTGTGTAAATCAGATACCTGAACAATTTTGTAACCCTGAAAATCATCAGGTAAAGACTCGCTTTTTATTGTGATTTCATTAACCTCAAAATGCTGATTTTGAATGATGTTATACCCAAGAAAAACTATTGCAACACAAAATAAACAAGCAACAAAAATTTTAGCCCTTTTTGATAACTTAAACTTTCGTTTCATATCATTTCTCCAAAATTTGTTTCCCTAACGCTTTCAAGCTATCTTCACGAACTTTTTTAGTGTAGTGTGTGTCCCCAAGCACCCAATCCCATTCAACCTTAAACCAGTCAATTTCTTGTGGCTTGCCACCGTCCATCTCAATTTGCACTTGTTCAATGAGCTTTTCCCATCTCATTTTATAGAATGAGTTTACAAGGTCACCCATTTGTCTGTGCGCGTAATCGTGAAGATTACCCTTGTCGGCAAGAAGTCTGCAATACCAAGTGGTAATAAGAGCTTTCGCGTTAATCATATACAATTCTTTTGTGAAATCGTCAAGCTTTTCTGTGTATTCGCAAACCGGCTCAATATATGAACTGAATGAGAAATCCTTGCAGTTAAGAAGTACTCTGTCAAGCATATCAGCAAGTTCCATCATCTTTTTGCTGTAATCCATAAATGCGAAATAATCTTTTGACTTGTATGCAGATGCACATTTTTTAGCAAGATGTGAAAGCTTGTTGGCAAGTGATTGTCTCAATAAATCAACTGCATCATAAACATAACATTCGTTGTGCTTGAACTTGTCATAATCAGCAAGAAAAAGCTTAACAGCCTCGTCAAACTCGTCTTTTGAGTATGGCACTTTTACGACCCCACGAGCCGTAAGAAGCTTTGTTTCAGGGTCAAGGGGACGACGACAGAACATACTTTCTGTTGCACCAAAGCTTAAAGCACCTGTGTCATTACCGTAAGCAGTTTTAAGGAGTATCTCCATAGCCTTGGCTATGTTTTCGTTCTCTTTACCGTAACGACGAATTGCATATTTCTGCACCCAGTTGTCAATATTCCCCACATCTTCCCAAACACAAGAGAAGAATAAATCAGTAACAATAGGGTTTACATTTATGCTTTCGCTTGTGAGTGCCAGTCCCTTGGAATTAGGACGAGTCGATGTTGATTTAATATCTTTAAGAAGTGACGGCAAATCGCCAAAAAGTCCGTGTCTGCCACCAAAATTGTTAAGAAGTCCAAAAAGCACATTACCGTATTTCGCCATTCGTGCCATATTGTTAGCGTTATGGTTGATTTTTTCGGAATTCAGGTCAAGCATAAGTATATGCTCGTCACGATATTGTTTCACAGATTTAGTGAAAAGGGGAGTAGGATTCATAGCCCAGCATTGAACAACCCACATAGCGTCCTTGTTGAACGAGAGCATACTCTCCATAACATTACTGAAACTTTCTTTTGCACTTTTTTTGTTAAGCTTTCCACCCTCGTGGCAAACATCACCTGCAAAGAAACGAGTAATATCGCCAAAAACTTCTTTCTGACATTCATAGAAAAGTTTAGCGTATTTGACATAATGAACACTGTCAGGGTTTACAATCAAAGGTCTTTCAATGCCTTTCCACTTGCCTTGCTCAATAACAGGCACTTCACGGTCTTTTTTCTGTATATCTCGTGGCACAATGCCTGTATATGCCTGTAAAACTATGTCCATACCAAGAACTTGCATTCTTCTGTGATTTTCACGAGCCATTTGGCATTTTTCATAGAAGAAATCGTCGTGAATAGGTCCACCAAGTGAACAAATATTGCTCATGTAAAACCATGCGTAATAAGCTGGTCCTACAAGGAAGTTTTTAATCTCACGGTGACGATAACCGAGTTTGGTTAAAAATCTTCTGTAAACCTCTTCCATACCAAGTATATCAAGCACAAGGTTTACACCATTCATAGCTAAAAAGTCAATTTCTTTCTGCCATTCGTCTTTGCCCCAGAATGCCATTGAATATGAATGTGTGCAATAGTTGTATGCGTAACGGTATTTACACTCTGTTTTACGGTCGATTTTGCCGTTTACCTGTGGTAAATTATGAGGCAAATCCACTTGTTTTCCAAATCGTGAAACGTGGCAGTTACACACCTCTTTAAGATAACAGTTAAAAGCAGAGGATAGTCCTAAACCACTGTTAGATGTAAGAATAATCTTGCCACGAAGACTTGCAACTGAAAAATATTCTTCCTTAAGTCTTCTGTCAAGTCGTAAATCAAATTGCTCAATGTATTTTTCACCTATTGTTCTGCCAATAATACCCTTGACATCATCTAAAATTTCGTCATCAGTAACAGGGTTTGCAAACGCAGTTTTTTCAAAGATTTCAGGCTCACGGAAAGCTGTCTTTTTAGCAGGGAATGAGCAGCCCTCACCAAGTACCTCAATATTGTTGATTGTAGGTCTTGCACCACTGTAATATTTAATGAAAATACGAATAAATCTTGCTATTTTAGGGCTTTTGCCTTTTTTATAGAAATTAACACCGTCAAGGCTTGAAAGAACAGTAAAATCAACATCTGTGTTATCAGGAAAAACCACAATAACGTCATGAATACTCATGTTTTTTGGGAATGCTAAATCAAGAAAACAAGGGTATGTATCATAACTGAACATTGGTATTGAATTTTTGTCAGCTTCGCCGCTGGCGTTAAGGATTTCATAACTTAAAAGTTCCAAATTTATCACCAATTATAAATATAGCATAAAAAACACCAAAAGTCTATTGATAAAACACACTATTTTTGTTAATAAACAAACAATTTCCAAAACTGTTAAAAAATTGTCATAAAACTATTGAAAAAGATTTTCATTTTTGATAGAATGTATAAGGTTAAGTGTGCCAATGGCACAACCATAAATTTGTTAATAATTTTTTGGAGGTATAAAAATGAGCAAAAAGTTTGTTTACCTTTTCAAAGAGGGTAACGCTTCAATGCGTGAACTCCTCGGTGGTAAAGGCGCTAACCTTGCAGAGATGACAAGTCTCGGTCTCCCAGTTCCTCAGGGCTTCACAGTTACAACAGAAGCTTGTACACAGTACTATGAGGATGGCAGAAAAATCAATGATGACATTCAGGCAGAAATTATGGAGTACATCGACAAGATGGAAGAAATCACTGGCAAAAAATTCGGTGATAAAGAAAACCCACTCCTCGTTTCAGTTCGTTCAGGTGCTCGTGCATCAATGCCTGGTATGATGGACACAATCCTCAACCTTGGTCTTAACGAAGAAGTTGTTGAAGTTATGGCTGCAAAGTCAGGCAACGCTCGTTGGGCTTATGACTGCTACAGAAGATTTATTCAGATGTATTCTGACGTTGTTATGGAAGTTGGTAAGAAATACTTTGAAGAGCTTATCGACGAAATGAAGGCTGACAGAGGCGTAACTCAGGACGTTGAGCTTACAGCTGAAGACCTTAAAGAACTTGCAAATCAGTTTAAAGCTGAATACAAGTCAAAGATTGGTAAAGACTTCCCATCAGACCCAAAAGAACAGCTTATGGGTGCTGTTGAGGCTGTTTTCCGTTCATGGGACAACCCTCGTGCAAACGTTTATCGTCGTGATAACGATATCCCTTACTCATGGGGTACAGCTGTTAACGTTCAGATGATGGCTTTCGGTAACATGGGTGACGATTGTGGTACTGGTGTTGCATTTACTCGTGACCCAGCTACAGGCGAAAAAGGTCTTATGGGTGAATTCCTTGTAAACGCACAGGGTGAAGACGTTGTTGCTGGTGTTAGAACTCCAATGCCAATCGCTCAGATGGCTGAAAAGTTCCCAGAAGCATACGCTGATTTCGTTAAAGTTTGCGCTACTCTTGAAGACCACTACAGAGATATGCAGGATATGGAATTTACAGTTGAAGCTGGTAAACTCTATATGCTCCAGACAAGAAATGGTAAGAGAACAGCTAAGGCTGCTCTTAAGATTGCTTGCGACCTCGTTGATGAAGGTATGATTGACGAGAAGAAAGCAGTTGCTATGATTGACCCAAGAAACCTTGACACACTTCTCCACCCACAGTTTGACGCTAAAGTTCTTAAGACTGCAGTTCCTGCAGGTAAAGGCCTTGGCGCATCTCCTGGTGCTGCTTGTGGTAAAGTTGTTTTCACAGCTGAAGACGCAGTTGCTTGGAACGAAAAAGGTGAAAAAGTTGTTCTTGTTCGTCTTGAAACATCACCTGAAGACATTACAGGTATGAAAGCTGCTCAGGGTATCCTTACAGTTCGTGGTGGTATGACATCTCACGCAGCTGTTGTTGCTCGTGGTATGGGTACTTGCTGTGTATCTGGTTGTGGCGACATTAAGATGGATGAAGAAAACAAGAAGTTTGAACTCGCTGGTAAAGTTTATAACGAAGGCGACTACATCTCAATCGACGGTTCAACAGGTAACATCTATGACGGTATCATCCCAACAGTTGACGCTGAAATCGCAGGCGAATTCGGCAGAATCATGGCTTGGGCTGACAAATACAGAACTCTTAAAGTTCGTACAAATGCTGACACTCCTGCTGACGCTAAGAAAGCTCGCGAACTCGGTGCTGAAGGTATCGGTCTTTGCCGTACAGAGCACATGTTCTTCGAAGCTGACAGAA